>JAEZDN010000137.1 GCA_023433275.1 Verrucomicrobiota bacterium | reverse complement strand
CCGGGGAAGCGGCCGCGGCTCAGCCCGGAGAGGCTGCCGCGTCGGCGGCGCCGGTCCGCGCCGCGCCCACGCGGCCCGCGCACGTCTGGAAATTCATCAGGCTGGGCGAGGTGGATTACGTCAGCGTGGCTGATATTGCCGCTCGCTATCGGCTCAAGGCCGATTGGACCCGGCCGGGGTTGGAGCGCACGCTTTCCGACGCGCGCGGGGTGCGCCTCAAGTTCGAGGCGAGCCAGCGCGACGCCCACCTCGACGGCGTGCGGATCTTTTTCGGCGCGCCCGTCCTGCCGCACAAGAAGGAGCTTTGGGTCAGCAAGCTGGACGTCATCAAGACGCTGTCCCCGCTGCTCGGGCCCGAGGACCTAGTGGCGCACCTGCCCGCTCCGCCCCGCCTGATCGTGATCGATCCCGGCCATGGTGGGACGGACCCGGGCATGCAGAATGCGAAGCTGAAGCTGAACGAGAAGGACATGACCCTCGATGTCGCGTGGCGCCTGCGAAAGATCCTGGAGTTGCGCGGCTACCGCGTGCTGATGACACGGGAAAAGGACACGCGCTTTTCGAACAGCCCGGTGATCGACCTGCCGTTGCGCGCGGATTTCGCCAACAAGGCCGGCGCCGATCTGTTCCTGAGCATTCATTTCAACGCCGTCGATCCCGCCAACGCGCAGCGCGTCACGGGTTCGGAAACCTACGTCCTGACGCCCCAGTACATGACGTCCACGCAACCCGAGTCCAACAAGGCGATGCGGGCGGAGCAGAATCCAGGCAATCGCCACGACGCCGCGAATGCGCTCCTGGGCTACCAGTTGCATCGCCGCGTGGTCACCGAACTCAAGACCTCGGACCGGGGCTACAAGCGTTACCGGTATGCCGTCCTCCGGACGTTGAATTGTCCGGGCGCCTTGATCGAGGCCGCGTACCTATCCCACGACACGGAGGCCGCGCGGGTCGGCGCCCCAGCGTTCCGCCAGGAGATTGCCGAGGCGATAGCGCACGGCGTGCAGGATTATGCCAGCGCACTCGCGGCATTGCGTCCGGCTTCGGCTTCCGACAAATGAAATCCATGCGTCACCTCCGCCTGCTCCTCGTCTTCCTTCCGACCCTCGCCCTGCAGGCCTGGGATTACGAAGGTCACCGCATTGTCAACCGCCTGGGGCTGGCCTCGCTGCCCAAGGATTTTCCCGCGTTCGTGCATGAGGCCCAGGCCGCCGAGCGGATCGCGTTCCTGGCGGGTGAACCCGACCGCTGGCGCAATGTCGATCCGTGGCTCCGGCAGCCGGGCGCGAGCTGGACCGATCACTTCCTGGATGTGGAGCAGCTGGACTGGGCGGGACTCGATGCCCGCACGGTGCCTTCGCTGCGGCTGGACTTTGCGCAGGCCTTCGCCGCTGGCCGCGCGGCCCACGCGGACCGATTCCCGGTGATCGACCCGGCGAAGAACACGGACGGGGTACGGCAATGGCCGGGGTTTGCGCCTTGGGCCATCACCGAGTGGACGCACAAGCTGCGTTCTGCGTTTGCCTGCCTGAAGGCCTTCGAGGAAATGGGCGGGACGCCCGAGGAAATTCGCAACGCCCGCGAAAACGCCATCTATGCGATGGGCATTCTCGGACATTACGTGGGGGATTGCGCGCAGCCGTTGCACACGACCGAGCATTACAACGGCTGGACCGGCCCCAACCCCGAGGGCTACACCACGTGGCGCGGCATGCACAGCTGGTCGGATTCCGGCTTCGTGAACAAGGCCGGCATCCATTACGACGGACTCAAGTCCCGGGTAAAATCCGCCGCACCGAAGCCGCTCGGCCCGCGGCCGGACGGGCGTGATCCGATCTTCGTGGCGGTGATGGATTGGTTTCTTGAACAGCACGCCCAGGTCGAAGTGCTTTACCGCCTGGAGAAGGAGGGGAAGTTGAACAACGAGCAGGAGAAATTGGTGCGGGACCAGCAATTCCCCGGACCGGTCTCGGACGAGGGGCGCGCGCTCTTTGAAGGACAGCTCCTGCGCGGGGGAAGCATGCTCGCGTCGCTGTGGGCGACCGCGTGGCAATCGGCGCCGGTCGACACTTACCTGCGGGGCCAGCTGGCGCGCCGCGCCGCGTCGGCCAAGCCTCGCGCGAATCCCTGACCAGACGCCTTCACGCGCTTGCCGATGAGTCACCTCCCCGCCTTCGCATGGATTGCCCTGGGGGGAGCGCTCGGAGCGGTGGGGCGTGCCGCGGTGGGACTCGCGCTGCCCACTCGTTTCCCATGGGCGACCTTGGTCGTGAACGTGGCGGGGTCGCTGTTGATCGGTTGGATCCTCGTGCGGTTCGGCGGCACCGACAGCCCCGCTTCGGCGCGCCTGGTGAACCTGGGCGCGGTGGGATTTTGCGGCGGCTTCACCACGTTTTCCACCTTTAGCTGGCAAACGCTGGAGCAAATGCAGAAGGGCGAGTGGGGCGCGGCGGCTGCCAATGTCCTGCTATCGGTTTTCCTGTGTCTGCTGGCGGTCTGGCTGGGCTTTAACTTGGGCAGAGCGTGGAAATGAAATTCGTAGGAGCCTGTTTGCAGGCGATGATTATTCGAGCCGCCTGTAAACAGGCTCCGATAGGCTTGTTGGCGTTGCTGGTGTTTGTCCCGGCCCCATTGACTGGAGAAACCGCGAGGCCCGATGATTTGTCGGATCGGCTGATCATCCTGGCCAATGCGCGCCAGCCGGAGTCCGTGGCCCTCGCCCGTTTTTATGCGGAACGTCGCGGCGTGCCGGCGGCCAACATCATCGCGCTGCCGTTGCCCGAGACCGAAAGCATCACCTGGCGGCAGTTCGTCGACCAGGTCTGGCAGCCGTTGCAGGACGAGCTCCATCGGCGGGACCGCATCGAGGGCACGTTCAGCGACCTGCTCGACCGGTTCGGACGCCGGCGGGTGGCGCTCACGGGACATTCCATTTCGTACCTGGTGGTGTGTCGCGGCGTGCCGCTGCGAATCTATAACGATCCCACGTTGCTGCCGGCGCCGTCGGCGCGGAAGATGGGCGACCAGTTCAACAAGAATGAGGCGGCGGTGGATGCGGAGCTCAGCCTGCTTGCGATGGGCAATTATGAAACGGCGGCGCTGATCGCGAACCCGCTGTTCGCCCAGGATGGCCGGCCCACGCTCGATGGCGCACAGGTCATCAAGGTGGCCCGGATCGACGGCCCAAGTTGGGAAAGCGCCCGCCGATTGGTGACCTCCGCGCTCGAGGCCGAGCGCGTGGGGCTGATCGGGCGGTACTACGTCGACCTGGGGGGCCCGCACACCGATGGTGACAAGTGGCTGGAGTCCACGCGGAGCCAGCTTGAGGCGCTGGGGTTCGACGGTGATGCTCATCCGGGCGCCGGCAGCTTTTCGCCCGCCGCGCGGTTCGATGCGCCGGCTCTCTATTTCGGCTGGTATGCGGGCAACCTGAACGGACCGTTTGCGCGGGAAGGGTTTCAATTTCCACCGGGGGCGATTGCGATGCACATCCACAGTTTCTCGGCGCAGACGCTCCAGTCGGACCAAGCGGCATGGTGCGGTCCATTGGTCGCCCGGGGCGTGGCGGCAACGGTGGGCAATGTGTTCGAGCCGTACCTGCAGCTGACCCACCGGCCGAACCTCCTGCTGCGCGCGCTCAGTCTCGGCGGAAATTTCGGCGACGCCGCGTATTATGCGCTGCCCGCGCTGAGCTGGCAGGCGGTCGCAATTGGCGACCCGCTTTATCGTCCGTTCAAGGTGTCGTTGGAAGCCCAGCGAGCGGCAGCGAAGGACCTGCCCGCGGCGCTGGCGCCCTATGCGGTGATGCGGGAAGCGAACCTGCTCGCGCGCAAGGGGCAGAAAGCGGAGGCGATTGGACTTCTGCGGACGGAGCTCCGCGAGACGCCTTCGCTAGCGGCCGCGCTGACATTGGCGCGGTGGCTGGCGGCGGAGGCCGATGCGCCGGGCGCGGCGCGGGTGCTGGAATTTGCCGGATTTCTGAAGGACGTGCGCGCGGGGGACTGGCCGTCGATGCGCGAGGCGGCCGGGCTTCTGGCCAGCGGAGGGTCCGAGACGACCGCGCTGAAGGTTTATGGCAGCCTGGCGAAAAGCCCGGCGCCAACGCCGGAGGCGCGAAGGGAGTTGCTGCTCGAGGCGCGCAAGGTTGCGGACGCGGCGGGCAATCTCGCGGCGTCGCTGGAATTCGCCAGGCTCCTGACGGAGCTCGAAACCGCCCCGGCGAAGAAGCCGTAGGCAGCGGCGGAAGGGTTTGCGGGGGATGTGCGCGCGGATCGATCGGAGACCGGTCCCTGGCTTGGCCCCATCGGCTGCGTGCAAAGAAAAGGGCGGGGTCTGAACCCCGCCCCATAAAAGGTGAATCGCGGCGCGCCGGGGCGGCTCGCTCCCTTTAGATCTTGTCCACGATATGGTCGGCCAGGCCGTAGGCGATGGCTTCCTCGGCATTGAGGTAGAAGTCGCGGTCGGAATCCTTGGCGACCTTTTCGTAAGGCTGGCCCGAGGCGGCGGCGAGGATCTGGTTCAGCTCGGTGCGGAGCTTTTCCATTTCCTTGGCCTGAATGTTGATGTCGGAGGCCGGACCGACCATGCGGCCGGTGATCAGCGGCTGGTGGATCAACACGCGGGCGTGCGGGTAGATGTAGCGATTGCCCTTCTTCGGCGCGGAGAGGAGGATCGAGCCCATCGAGGCGGCCATGCCCGTGACGACGACGGTCACCGGGGAGGAAATCAACTTGATGGTGTCGTACACGGCCATGCCGGCGGTGATGGATCCGCCGGGCGTGTTCATGTAGAAGGTGATCGGTTTGCCCGGGGCAACGGCCTCGAGATAGAGCAGTTTTTCCGTGAGATCCTTGGCGGTTTCGTCGGTGACCGCGCCCCACAGGAAGATCTTACGCTGTTCCAGGAACTTCTTTTGGATCAGGGCGCCGACCGGGGTGACGGTGGGCTTTGGGGTCTCGGCATCGCGCTCGTCGTCATCGTCATCATCGAGACGCGGGACGATGGTGGTCATATAGTCGCGGGAAAGATTATGGGCGGACATGGGGACAGAGGGAATACCGGCAGGCCGGTTTTGCGAGTAGTTTTTCGACCCGAGGGATTGCCTCGCCCGGCGCACCGGGCATCGTCGGCCCACGTGAAAGCAAGGACGCAACGACTCGCGGGACGGATCGTCGACCTGCACGCCCGCCGGATTTTTCCCGGGGTGGTGGAGTGGGCGGGCGGACGGATCACGAGCGTCAGCGAGGATCAATCCGTGCGCGAGCGGTGGTACATCGCCCCGGGGCTGGTGGACGCGCATATCCATATTGAAAGCTCCTTGCTGCCGCCGGCGGAGTTCGCGCGCTGGTCGGTGGTGCACGGCACCGTCGCCACGGTTTCGGACCCGCATGAGATCGCCAACGTGCTGGGCGCCGCCGGCGTGGATTACATGATCCGCGATGGCCGGCGGACGTCGTTCAAGTTCAACTTTGGCGCGCCGCCGTGCGTGCCGGCGACCGTTTTCGAAACGGCGGGCGCCACGCTCGATGTCGAAGCGGTTCGCCGGTTGCTCGGCCGGCGCGAGATCCGGTACCTGAGCGAGGTCATGAATTTCCCCGGGGTGCTCGCGCGCGAACCGGGGCTGATGGCGATGATCGCCGCCGCGAAAGAACTCGGCAAGGCCGTGGACGGGCACGCGCCGGGCCTGCGCGGGCGGGACGCGGAAAACTACGCGGCGGCGGGCATCACGACCGATCACGAGTGTTTCACGCTCCCCGAGGCGCGGGACAAGTTGGCGGCGGGGATGAAGGTGTTGATTCGCGAGGGATCGGCGGCGCGGAATTTTGCGGCCCTCTCGCCGCTGCTGAAAACCGACGCGGACTCCCTGATGTTTTGTTGCGACGATCTTCATCCGGATTTGTTGATGCGCCGGCACCTGGACGAGCACGTGCGGCGAGCGATTCGCGGCGGAGCGGATCGTTTCGACGTGCTGCGCTGCGCGTCGGTCAACCCGGTGGAACATTACGGGCTGGATGTCGGACTCCTGCGACCAGGAGACCCGGCGGATTTCATCGTTTTCGAGGGCTGGTGGAATTTGAAGGTGCGCCGGACCTATCTGGGCGGGCAATTGGTGGCGCGGGATGGGCGGAGCCTGATGTCGCGTCAGCGGTCCAAGACACCAAACCGGTTCAAGGCCAGGCCGCGGAAGGCGGAGGAGTTCGCGGTGTCGGCACGGCAACTCCTCCACCCGAGCGGCGGCTCGTCGGCGATGACGACCCGCCCTACCTGCAACATCATCGAGGTGCTCAATGGTCAGTTGATCACGCGGCACCGCCGCGAAAGGCTCCGGGTGGTGAACGGCGCGGTTCAGGCCGACCCGAGGCGCGACATCCTGAAGATTGCCGTCATCAACCGATACGCGCCGCGCGCGCCGGTATCGCTCGGTTTCATTCGTGGCTTCGGCTTGAAGGCGGGAGCGCTGGCTTCGACGGTCGCGCATGACTCGCACAACATCGTGGCGGTGGGCGTGGACGATGCGTCGCTGGCCGCGGCCGTTAACCTCGTGATCGGGGCGCGCGGCGGGCTGAGCGTCGTGGGCCGGCGCGGTCACCAGGTGTTGCCGTTGCCGATTGCGGGATTGATGTCGGCCGACGACGGCCGGGTCGTGGCGGCGAACTACACCAAACTGGACCGCGCGGCCAAGCGCCTGGGCTCGCGGCTGGATGCGCCGTTCATGACACTCTCGTTCATGGCGCTGCTCGTGATCCCGGATTTGAAGCTGAGCGATCGGGGCCTGTTTTCCGCGACGAAGTGGGGCTTCGTGCCGGTGGTGGAAGGGTAGGACTTGTTGGCATTATTCCTTGTGGGATCGGACCTGGGTTCGACCTCGTGCCAGGGTCGTCGCGAGCGACGACCCCGCAGGTTCGATCCAGGACAACCCCGGCGGGGTCGCCGTGGCCCCTCTCTGAAGCGCGGGAGGTCTCGCCCGCGAAGCGTCTCTTAATCCTGGAACGAGGTCCGCCGGCGGTGTTGCCACCGTTCGCGGCCGGCGAAGAGTGGGAGCGAGTCGTTCACCGGTTCGTCCTTCACGAGGAGGAAATAGCGCTGGAACAATTCGTCCGCGGTGCCCCAGGCGAAGCCGTACGGCGGGCCCTCCAGGAGCGAGGGTTTGTTGTAGTAATAATAGCCGATCAGGAGGCCGCGGTACTTGAGGAGTTGGGCCAGGCGGTCGCGATAGGCGGGGCGGCGTTCGGGCGGCAGTGAGCACACGAACGAACGCTCATAAATCACGTCAAAGGATTCGCCGGGAAAATCGTGTTGGAAGAAATCCCCGTGCAACACCCGTTCGGCCAGCGCCGGACCCACGAGGCGGCGGGCGCGCTCCACGGCGAAGGGAGCGAAGTCGATCGCCGTGACGTCGTAGCCGGCTTCGGCGAATGCCTTGATTTCATATCCCGAGCCGCAGCCGGGGATGAGGACCCTGGCGCCCTTGCCCTTCTTTTTCAGAAACGCGCGGAGATCAGCCGGTATGCCACCGTGATCCCAGGGCGTGTCGTCATGCAGGTAGCGCTTGTTCCAGAACTCCGGCTGACTGGGGTTGGACATGGCGGGGCAGACTACGCTTCAAAACTTCGCTGCTGTAAATCCGATTGCGGCGGAAATGGCGCGCATCCCTGGGATCCGTGAAATGCAAATCAAGGGCAGGAGCCGGGGCAACGCGCGCGGGGGGACCCTCCGCCTCGGTGGACTCCTGTCGGGCACATCAGGGAGCGGGTGCTTTTGCGGCTGATGCTTCCGCTGCGAGGCCCAGTTTGAGCAGATGGCTGATCCGGTCGGCGTCGTAGACGCACCCGGTCCAGCTGCCGCCGCTGGCATTCTGCAGGGCCGACCACAGTCGGGTATCCGACGGTACGTGAGGATTGGGCACCAAGCCGGAATGGACGGCGCGCGCCGAGAGTTCCGCGGGAGTGAGCGAAATGACGTCCACGGATCCCTCGAGCTTCCGCGTATCCACGCGGAGGCGGATCGTGTCGCCGTCGCGGAGGCGTCCGATCGGACCGCCCGCCCACGCTTCCGGACTGATGTGGCCGATGCACGCGCCCGTGGAAACACCGGAAAATCGTCCGTCGGTGATGAGGGCGATGCGTTGCCCGTCCTTCACGTGCTTGAGAGCGGAGGTGACCTGGTAGGTCTCGGGCATGCCGCAACCGGGACCGATGCCGGCGAGCACCATGACGTCGCCGGGCTTGACGGAGCCGGCCTTCAGCGCGGCGATGGCCTGGTTCTCGCTGGTGAACACGCGCGCCGGTCCCTCGTGGACGAAGATGCCGTCGGGGTTGATCAGCTGCGGGGCGATGGCGGTGCTCTTCACGAGCGCGCCCTCGGGCGCGAGATTGCCGCGGAGGAAAGTGACGGTGCTGGTGAGGCCGCGCGCCCGGGCTTGGGCGGCGGGCATGATCACTTCGCCGGGATCGATGCCGTCGAGTCCACGAAGTTTCTCGCGCAGGCGGCTGCGGCGCTCGCTCTTTTCCCACCACGCGAGGTTTTCGCCGAGGGTACGACCCGTGACGGTGCGCGCGTCGAGCTTGAGCAGGCCGAGGTCGCGCAGGTGCAGCATCGCCTCAGGCACGCCGCCGGCGAGGTAGACTTGGACAGTGGCAAAGTGTCGCGGGCCGTTGGGCAACGAGTCCACGATCCGCGGCACGGCGCGATTGACGCGGGCCCAGTCGTCCACGGTGGGCCGGCGCAGGCCGGCGGCGTGGGCGACGGCCGGGATGTGGAGCACCAGGTTGGTCGAACCGCCGAAAGCGGCGTGGCAGACCATCGCGTTGTGGATGGAATCGTCGGTGAGAAAATCGCGATTGGTCGTGCCGGCCCGGTCGAGGGCGAGCAGGGCGCGGGCGGAGCGACGGGCGACGTCGCGCCAGATGGGGGAGCCGGACGGCGCGAGCGCCGCGTGCGGCAGGGCAAGGCCCAGGGCCTCGGCCACGACCTGGCTGGTGGCGGCCGTGCCCATGAACTGGCAGCCGCCGCCCGGCGAGCCGCAAGCCTTGCAGCCCATCTCGGCGGCATGTTCGAGGGAAATCTCGTCGCGGGCGAAACGCGTGGCGAGGGTCTGCACTTTGCCGGTGTCCTCGGCTTCCTCCGCGAGCAGCGTGACGCCACCGGGCACGAGGATGGTGGGAAGGTCGGAACAGCCGGCGAGGGCCATGAGCATCGCCGGCAGGCCCTTGTCGCAGGTGGCCACTCCCAGCACGCCGCGGCGAGTCGGCAGCGAGCGGATCAGCCGCCGCAACACGATGGCGGCGTCGTTGCGGTAAGGCAGGCTGTCGAGCATGCCGTTGGTGCCATTGGTGCGGCCGTCACACGGATCGCTGACGTAGCCTGCGAAAGGAATTGCTTTGGCGGCGGTGAATTCGCGGGCGGCTTCCTCCATCAGGAGACCGACCTCCCAATGGCCGGTGTGATAACCGAGCGCGATCGGCGAGCCGTCGGGTGCGCGGATGCCGCCCTGCGTGCTGAGAATGAGGAATTGCTTGCCGAGCATCGCGGCGGGCGACCAGCCCATGCCGGCGTTCTGGGTCCAGCCGAAGAGTTCCCCGCTCGACATGCGGCGCAGGCGCTCCGCATCGAGCGGCAGGCTGCCGGTCGGGCCGGGTGCGGTGGTGCGCAACGTGTAGATCGCGTCGTCGCCGGAATCGAGGATGGGGTCCATGGAATTTATGATTTACGATTTATGATTTACGATTTGGCAACGCGAGCGCTCCGGAAATCGTACATCATAAATCATAAATCGTAAATGAGCCGACGGCGGACGGCCCGAAGCGTTTTCAATCCAGGCTGGGTTGGCGCTCACGCCACCGTATTCACCAGCGTCCCGATGGGTTCGATCGTGATGCGGATTTCGTCGCCGGCGCGCAGGGTGAAGGCATCGGGCGGCACGATGCCGGTGCCGGTCATCAGGTATGCGCCGCGCGGGAATGAATTGTCGCGGAAGAGGAATTCAGCGAGTTCGGGAAACGTGCGCTTGATCTGGCTGATCTGGGTCGAGCCGCTGAACGCGGCCGCGCCATCGCGGCGGATTTCGATGGCGATGGTGGTGGTCGGCGGCAGCGGTTCTTCCGTGATGAGGAGGCAGGGGCCCAGGCCGGTGGAGCGATCGTACACCTTGGCTTGCGGGAGATAGAGGGGGTTCTCGCCCTCGATGTCGCGCGAGCTCATGTCGTTGCCGACCGTGTAACCGAAGATTTTGCCGCGATGGTTGATTGCGAGGGTGAGCTCGGGCTCGGGGACGTTCCACTTCGAGTCGCCGCGGATGCGCACGGGTGTGCCCGGTCCGGCAACGCGGTGGGGTGAGCCCTTGAAGAACAGCTCGGGGCGGTCGGCGTGGTAGACCTTGTCGTAGAACGTGCCGCCCCCGGCGTCCTTGGATTCCTCCATGCGGGCGGTGCGACTGCGAAGATAAGTGACGCCGGCGGCCCAGACTTCCTGGGTGCCGATGGGCGCGCCTGGTTGGGCGGGCAGTTCGGCGGGCTGGCCGGTCTCCCACGCGGAGCGCACGAGGGCCGCGGGGTCATCCGCGAGAAACACGGAATCGAGCGAAAGGTCGGCGGCGCGTCGGGCGGCGCCGGCTTGTTCGAGGATGAGGCCGCGGGAATCGTTGAAGAGTCGGATCATGGGGGTGGGCAAGGAACGCCGAGGCGCCGGGGAAAGTCCAGCCGGGGCTGTGGCATCGGGGCGCCATGCCGTTATAATAATTGACGGGCCGGCGACCCGGGAGCGCGGGGATTCGGGCTAAGCCCGGGGATGATCGTGCCGATAAGCAGGTATTCAAAACCCCAACCCCGTCCTGTCATGAACACTCTTCGCCCTGTTTGCCTGTTAACCCTCCTGTCCGCACTCTCGCTCCCGCAGCTGGTGGCGGGTGACACCGAAGTCGTGAAGGTCGCGGCCAGCCGCGCGCTCTCGCTGGCGGTGGTGGACCTCGACCGGAAGAATCCGGCGAGCGACGCGTTGCACGATGCGTTCAAGGAAAGCCTGAGTTTTGAGATGAGCCAGTTGTGCAACATGCCCACGCCGATCAAGCCGGTGAAGCTCGACGCCCAGCGCGCGGGCTGGGGCCTGGGCACGGGCACCTATGACGTCGCCGTGGTGATCGGCGGCACGGTGCCGCGCACGATGATCAGTTCCGGTTTCACCGTCTACAAGGCGGTGCCGGTTTCGGGAAACCAAAAGCGCATCGTGTGCCTGGTCACGCGCAACGAGGATCCCGGCCTGGCCAAGCTGCTCGCGCAGTCGTTTCCCGAGGCGATCAAGGGACCGTTCTTCCTGAAGGCGCTCATGCGTTACAGCGGCGCGCCCGAGGATGAGGCGAACGAGTGGAAGTTCGCGGGCTTGGGGAATTGAATCGATCCGCGGCTCCAGTAGCGTTGAGCCAAGCGGCCTCGGTCAGATCGGTCCGCCTGATGTGACTTGAATGGGTTCGGGTTGGCCGAGGAAATAGGGCTGGCGGTGCAGGACGTGAAGGTCGAGGACGGTCAGGGTGCGGGCGAGGACTTCGCGGCATTCCGTGACAAAGGAGTGGGCGAAGGCGACGTCGGGCGCGCAGTAGCCCCGGGCGTCGAGGCCATGGGCGCGGGCGATCGCGAGGGCGCGACTGTTATGGTAGCGCTGGGTGACGATGATGACGCGTTCCAGGCCGAAGATCTTCCTGGCGCGCACCACGGAGTCCAGGGTACGAAAGCCGGCGAAGTCGAGGGTGATGGCGGAGGAGGGCACGCCGCGCTTGATCAACGCGGCGCGCATTTCGACCGGCTCGTTGTAGGTGCGGTGGCGGTTGTCGCCGCTGACGAGCACGTGTTTCACCTTGCCGGCCGCATAGAGCTTGGCGGCCGCATTCATGCGGCCCTCGAAATGGAGATTCGGCACGCCGCGGCGGATAAACGGACTGGTGCCGAGGACGAGGGCCACGTCAGTAGGCGGGATCGAAGCGAGGTCGTCGTGGAGGCGGGTGCGGTTGGCGCGAATGATGTGCCAGTTGGCGAGACCGACGAAGGTCGCCGCGAGCGCAAGCAGGATGACGCCCGTCCAGAAGAGGCGCCGAAGGAATCGTCGGAGGCCGGAGGGCGACTTGGACTTGCGCGGCATGCGATGGGCTGGGGCTTGGTCGAAGGATGCGCGACGCGTTCGTAGGGGCCGCGCTTGCGCGGACCTGGTTTGGGAGAGACGACGAAGGGCCGCGCGAACGCGGCGCCTACAATAGAGGATTGGGGCGAGGATCGCGCGGGCGCGGTCCCCACGGGAAGAATGAAGGCGGAGGACAGCCGGAGCGGGCCCGGCGGGAAGGATTCGAGGACGAGGCCGCGAGAGTGGGGCCGGCGGAGCCGGTCTAAGACCGGACCTGCTAGATCAGGCCCAGCTTCATTTTCCCCTCTTCGGAGATCATGCTCTGGTTCCAGGGTGGTTCCCAGGTGATGCGGACATCCGCATTGGCGACGCCGGGAACGAGGAGGATCTTGGACTTCGCATCCTCGGCGATGACCGGGCCCATGCCGCAACCGGGGGCGGTGAGGGTCATGGCGACGTCGACCTTGTGGCCGCCGTCGTCCTGTTTCGAAATGTCCATCGAGTAGACCAGGCCGAGGTCGACGATGTTGACGGGGATCTCTGGGTCGAAGACCTGGCGGAGCTGGCCCCAGACGGCATCGGGATCGGGCGCGCCGTCGGCGAGCGTGGCGGCCTGGACCGTCTGGTCCTTGACGGTCTCGCCGATGGCGTCGGCGTCCTTGCCGTCGAGGCGGTACAGGCCGGTGTCGGTCTGGACGGTGTAGCTGCCGCCGAGCACCTGGTGGATGAAGACCTTGGAGTTGGCGAAGAGCGTGTGCTTGTCGCCCGAGGGAATCTGCGACGCGGTGACGTCGCGGGAGAGGGTGCGTTCGCGGTGGTCGGACATGGGAGGAGAGCGGTCAACTTTCAGCGATCAGCGATCAGCCAAGGCATCCGGCCGGTTTGGCTGATTGCTGAGAGCTTCTTCATTGCTTGAATTTCTGGCGGATGATCTCGGTGAGGGTGTCGTGGAGGGATTCGTTTTCGATCTTGCCGAGGACTTCCTCGAAGAAACCGAAGACGAGGAGCTCCTGGGCCTGGGCAGGTTTGATGCCGCGGGCCTCGAGGTAGAATTCCTGCTCGCGGTCGATGCGGGCGCTGGTGGCTCCATGGGTGCAGCGCACGTCGTTGGCTTGGATCTCGAGGCCGGGGAGCGAGTGCGCCTCTGCCTCGTCGGAAAGCATCAGGTTGCGGTTGCTCTGGTAGGCGTCGGTTTTCTGGGCGTCCGGATCGACGACGATCAGGCCGGAGAAGATGGTCTTGGTCTGGTCGAGGAGCGCGTTCTTGTAGAGGAGGTTCGAGCCGGTGTTCGGCGCCTGGTGGATCTGCAGCGTGCGCTGGTCGAATTCCTGGGTGCCATGGGCGACGGTGAGCGCGAGCATCTCCGAATGCGCGCCCGGCGCGGACAGCTGGGAGAAACTCTCGTGTCGCGCCTGGCGGGCACCGGCGTGGAGATTGAGGGAAAGGACCTTGGCGTCGCGGCGAGCGACGGTGGCGTTGAACTGGAAGGAGAGCGTGTCGCGGCTCCAATCCTGGAGGGCGACGTACGTGACCTGGGCGCCATGGCCGGCGTAGAGGTCGTTGCCGCCGCAGGCGAAGGCGCCGAAGCGGGCTGCCGCGCGGGGAACATCGCCTGCGGAAGACGCCGGCGAGGTCGCCGCGGCTCCAGAGGACGAGAAGAAATCGGCAACGGTGACCCGGGCATTTTCCTCGGCAACGACGAGCGTGTGGGGGAAGACCGCGGCGCCCGCGCCGTCGGCCTGGTGGTGGACGGCGAGGACCTCGGTGAGTTCGACGCCCTTGGGGACGTAGATGAAGGCGCCGTCCTCGAGGAAGGCCTCGTGCAGGGCGGCGAACTTGTCGGAGCCGAGCTTGGAGGGCTGCGCGAGCAGGTGGGCCTTCACGAGGTCGCCGTGCTTGAGCAGGGCGTTCTGCAAGGTGTCGAAGATCACGCCGCGCTGCGTGAGTTCGGCGGGAAGCTGGTTCTGGTGAACGACGCGATTGTTGGCGAACGCGAGGGAAGCGGTGGCCTTGAGCGCGAGTTCGGCGGGCTTGACCGGGGCGGCGGGGAAACCGAAGCCTTCGAGCGTGAGCGACGCGAAATTGGAGAAGCGCCAGCCCTCGTCGGTGCGCTTGGGCATCGGGAGCGACGCGAAGCGCTCGTAGGCGGCCTGCTTGCGGGCGAGCCACCACGAAGGCAGATGGGCGATCCGAGCAAGGTGCGCTTGGAAGGCTTCCCGGGTGAAGGAGCCGGTGAGAGATTTGGTTTCGGTCGAAGAGGTCATGATTTTGTCACAGAGGTCACAGAGGATGCACAGAGAGAGGGGAGAAGCTCAGTGAACTCTGTGCATCCTCCGTGTTCTCGGTGTTGCCTGTTTGGGATCAACCCACCGAGCCCTCCATTTCGAGGTCGATGAGGCGTTTCAGTTCGACCGAGTATTCCATCGGGAACTGGCGGGCGAGGTCGTTGATGAAGCCGTTCACGGCGAGGCTCATGGCCTGGGCCTCGGTGAGGCCGCGTTGCTGCATGTAGAAGATCATGTCCTCGGAAACCTTGGACACGCTGGCTTCGTGCTGCGTGGCGTTGCGGTCGCCGCGCACGGTGATGGCGGGATAGGTGTCGGTGCGGCTGTTGGTATTGATCAGCAGCGCGTCGCACTCGGTGTTGTTTTTGCAGCCCTTGAGGTGCTTCGGAATGTGGACCTGTCCGCGGTAAGTGGAGCGGCCCTGGCCCACCGAGATGGACTTGGAGACGACGACGGAGGTGGTGTCGTCGGCGGCGTGGATCATCTTGGCGCCGGTATCCTGGTGCTGGCCGTCGTTGGCGAGCGCGATGGAGATGACCTCGCCGCGGGCGCGCTTCCCCTTGAGGACGACGCCGGGATACTTCATCGTGAGCCGGCTGCCGATGTTGCAGTCGATCCACTTGACCTCGGCGTCCTCGTGGGCGACGGCGCGCTTGGTGACCAGGTTGAACACGTTGTTGGCCCAGTTCTGGACCGTGATGTACTGGATCTTGGCGCCCTTGAGGGCGACGAGCTCGACGACGGCGCTGTGGAGCGTCGAGGTGCTGAATTTCGGGGCGGTGCAGCCCTCCATGTACACGACCTCGGAGCCCTCGTCGGCGATGATGAGGGTGCGCTCGAACTGCCCGAAGTTCTCGGCGTTGATGCGGAAGTAGGCCTGGAGCGGTTGGGCGACCTTCACGCCCGGGGGGACGTAGATGAACGAGCCGCCGGAGAACACGGCGCTGTTGAGCGCGGAGAACTTGTTGTCGCCGGTCGGGATGACCTTGCCGAAAAATTTCTTGAAGAGCTCGGGGTGCTCGCGGAGACCCTCGGTCGAGTTGACGAAGATCACGCCCTGCTTGGCGACGATGTCCTTGATGTTCGAGTAGGCGGCCTCGGAGTCGAACTGGGCCTCGACGCCGGCGAGAAACTTGCGTTCCTGCTCGGGGATGCCGAGGCGCTCGAAGGTCTTCTTGATGTCGTCCGGCACCTCGTCCCACGTGCGCTTGGGCTTCTGGCCCTGGGCGAGGTAGTAGCGGATCTTGTCGAAATTGATGTTCTCGAGATCCTTGGTGGCCCAGTGCGTGGGCATGGGTTTTTCGAGGAAGGTCTGGAGCGCCTTGAGGCGGAACTCGAGGAGCCAGGGCGCCTCGTTCTTCACCTTGCTGATGTAGCGGACGGTGTCCTCGTTCAGGCCGGTGCCGGCGTCGAAGGCGTAGTCGACGTCGTATTGGAAGTCGCCTTTGGATTGGTCGATGCCGACGACCGGGTTTTCGACGGGCGCGGATTCGAGTTCACTCGGAGGTTTCATGACGGAAATGGAATGGATTTTATCGGGGCCTGCTTGCAGGCGATGGTTCAAGGGTCGCCTGTAAACAGGCTCCTACAGGAGGAAGGGTGATCAGGCGGTGGCGGGTTGCTTGACCCAGTCATAACCCCTGGCCTCGAGTTCGAGGGCGAGGGACTTGTCGCCGGTCTTCACGATGCGGCCGTCGTGCATGACGTGCACGAAGTCCGGCACGATGTATTCGAGCAGGCGCTGGTAGTGGGTGATGAGCAGGATGCCGGGTGCGGCGGGACCGTTGCGCTGGGCGTTGACGCCCTCGGCGACGATGCGCAGCGCGTCGATGTCGAGGCCGGAGTCGGTCTCGTCCATCAGGGCCATCTTGGGCTCGAGCATGGCCATTTGGAGGATTTCGCAGCGCTTCTTCTCGCCACCCGAAAAACCTTCGTTGACCGAGCGGGAGGTGAACTTCCGGTCGATCTTGAGCAGGTCCATCTTCGAGTAGAGGCGCTTGTAGTAGCCGGTGGCATCGAGTTCCTCGCCCTCGGCCATGCGGGCCTGGACGGCGGCGCGGAGGAAATTGGCGATGGAGACACCGGGAATCTCGCTCGGGTACTGGAAGGCAAGGAAGAGGCCGGCGCGGGCGCGCTCGTCGGGTTCCATGCCGAGGACGGAGGTGCCGTCGAGCAGCACTTCACCGCTCGTGATGGTGTAGTCCGGGTGGCCGGCGATGGCCTTGGCGAGGGTGCTTTTGCCGGTGCCGTTGGGCCCCATGATGGCGTGCACCTCCCCGCGGTTGATCGTCAGGGTGAAGCCCTTGACGATCGGCTTGTCGCCGATGCTGATGTGGAGGTCCTTGATCTCGAGTTTGCTCATGACGGAAAGGGGGAGGGGAGTTGGGAGTTGGCGTTCAGTGTTAAGGGGAAAGCGTGGCGCGTGGCGGCGGGCGGTCAGTTGCTCGTGGCGGGGTTGGTTTTTCCGCGGAAGACGATTTCGACCGAGGAGGCATCGTAACCCGGCGGGAGAATGGCCTTCACTTCTTGAAGGATGTTTTCGGGCAGGGCGATGTCGTAGGTGGCGCCGCTTTGGACATCGTGAAAATGGGCGTGCGGGTGCAGGTTGGGGCAATAGCGGGTGGGGCCGCGTTCGAAGTTCACGGAGCGCACCAGGCCGCAGGAAACGAGCGTATCGAGGCAGTTGTACACGGTGGCCAGCGAGATGGTGGGCATCGCGGACTTCACGCGGGCGAACACCTCGTCGGCCGTGGGGTGGTCGCGCTTGTCGAGGATGACCTTGAGCACCACTTCGCGCTGGGGGGTCGGACGCACGTCGCAGGCCTTGAGGCGTTCGGAGAGGATGGCTTGCTTGTCGGTGAGGTCGGACATGGAGAGATGAGTTGGGCAACCCAACGCAGTCGCGACCCGGTTTCAAGTAGGAATTAGAATTATTCTAATTACTAACGACTGGCATTACATCGCAGGGGGTTAGGGCGTTCCGACGCCGGGGTCGTCAGCCAAACGCAGCTGAGAGAGGCGTGATGATGGGCAAAACGGCAGTAGGGGCGCAGTCTTGGTGCGCCCGGAGGGATGCGCCGCGCGTGGACAAGGGGCGCAGCAAGTCTGCGCCCTACGACGAAGTTGGCCCAACTTCGTCGACGCCTGGCTTATGACGGCGACCGGCGATGGCTCGATCTCGTCGAACGAACAGGCGACGACCCTGCAAAAATGGTCCATCCACGCGGCGGCGCGTAACGTTCGGCTCAATAGGCGTGGGATAGTGTGACCGACCCGAAATCGTTGAAGTCGTAGGGTTGGGTCCGGAATTCCCTCGTGCGAAAGATCTGGGTGAAGGTGAATTGCCAGCGTCCCCGGATGATCCCGAAGCCGTAGCTGATATCGGCGACGAAGGGCCGCTTGTCGACGCGCGGGCCCTCCCGAAACGTATTTCCGTCGAGAAAAATGTCGCGCGCGACCGCCCGGCCGTCGACGGCGGCGAACACGTAGTATCCCCAATGTCGTCCGGGGGCGACGCGCGGATCTCGGTCGTCGACCGGGGAATTGCCCGCGCCACCGGGGCGGATCCATTGGACGCCGAAGTCGCGCGGCAAATTATAGCCGAGTCGCAGGGTGCCCCCGGCGTTGGCGTGGGTTTGCACGTTGCCCAGACTGACCCCGACGTGCGGCAGGAAGTCGTAGCCCATGACGTCGTTCGGCGCGCGGCCGTGGAAACGCCATTTCCGCTCGTAGATGAGGTTCAGGCCGGGTTCGTCGCGCAACTGGTGGGACCAACCCTTGGGTTGCGAATCGTTGAGCCACGCGTGCATCACCCGCTGCAAGTCTTGGGCATAACTGTGGCGTCCGATCAGGCCGACCTGGAGGGAAAGGGAATCGGCCAGATGGCCGGTTTTGGTGAGGAGGGTGAACTCGACATAACTCCACCCGGCATACGGGCGGTCGGTGGGATCGGGCACGGAGGCGCGTTGGTCCTGCGGGGTGTAGATGTTTTGGCCAAAGGCGAAGCCGAAGTTTTTCTGGCCGCCGGGGCGGTTCACGAAGGGCAGGGATTCCAAGGCATGGCGCAGCGTGCCTTCGCGGCCCCACGACGAAAGGTCGGAGAGAAGCCAGGCGGCCTTCATGCCGTTGGTGTAGTGGCGATCGGTGCCCCCGAAATAGTCGTTCTCAAAATAAAAGGTGAAGACGCCCGCGTGGCGGGCGCGGATGGTCGGGACGGGCGCCTCTTCGGCGACGGTGCCGGCCGTGGCAGGCAAGACGAACGCGATGAGCAGGACCGGAAGGATGCGGGACATGGCGGGCCCTTCCTAGACCGCCGGACCGGGAGTTGGTCCCCCTCCGACCAGACTCATGCACGTGGATCGATGAATCTTAATTTTTCTAAGAGGAAGGGTGGAACGCGCGGCCCGGCGCGTCGCGGGGGAACCCGCTCCGATCCAGCGCCTTAAGGTCAAGTCACGCCGCCTCCCGCTACATGAGCGCGCTCAGGTCGGCGGGCGGTCCTGATTGCGCCGCGCCGACTTGACCGATGCGCGCCAGCACCAGTGCCAGGGCTCGTACACGATGCCCTGGGGATTGCCGCGCGGATAGGAGAGGTGGAATCCGAAATGCCCGGCGTGGCGGACCAGCCACCGAAACTCGCGGGTGCGCGCGAACGAGGCATCCAGCCGCAGGCGGCGGGACGTCGCCAGGTCGAGCGCGCGGCCGGAGTGATGTTCACTGCACCCGGGCACGGCGTTCACGCGCAGGATGTTTTCAATGGTTTGCCCGGCGGCCCGCTTGCGCCGGATGATGCGGCTTTGGCGCGCGACGCTGCGAAATGCGGAGAGGGCGACCAGGTTAACGCCATCGGCAGACGCCGCTGCCTGCATTTTCCGCCACGAGCGCGCCGCCGCGGGCGAGAGACGGAGGACGCGCCGATCGTCCGGGGCACGGCCGATGGATACGAGGCGTTTCGCTTCCGGGTGCAGGCGCTTCGCGGCACGCGCGGCGACGTCATCGGGAATGTCGAGGCGGGACCAGAGCTTGCGGAGTTCCCGGAGCGTCATGGGGATCCGCTTCTTGAAGCCCTCGGGCGCGAGGTCGCCAGGAGCAGCGACGCTACAAGACGGGCTCAGGCTTCCTTTTCCGCCAGCCAGCGCTCGGCCTCGATGGCGGCCTGGCAACCCATGCCCGCGGCCGTGATGGCCTGGCGGTAGTGATGGTCGGCGCAATCGCCCGCGACGTACACGCCGGGCGTCTTGGTTTTCACCTGGCTGTGGCCGGCCGGGACGAAGTAGCCCTGTTCGTCGGTATCGACCGCGTCCTTGAACGGGGCGGTGTTCGGCACGTGGCCGATGGCGACGAAAATGCCCTTCACCGGGAGCACGCTCTCGGCGTTGGTCTTCACATTCTTGATGCGCAGGCCGGTCACGGCCCCCTGCTCGACGCCCTCGACGGCGACCGGCACGCTGTCCCACACCGGCTGGATCTTCTCATGGGACGTGGCGCGGTCCGCCATGATCTTCGAGGCCCGCAGGGAGTCACGGCGATGGACGAGGTAAACCTTGCTGGCGAAACGGGTGAGGAAGAGGGCCTCCTCGGCCGCGCTGTCGCCGCCGCCGATGACCGCGACTTCCATCTTGCGGTAGAAGGCGCCGTCGCAGGTCGCGCAGGTCGTCACGCCCTTGCCGCCGTAGAGTTCCTTTTCGCCGGGGACGCCGGTGAGGCGCGGCGAGGCACCGGTGGCGATGATGACGGTCTTCGCCTTGATCTCGCGGTCGGCGAGCTTGAGGGTGTAGGGCCAGCTCGACGTATCGAGGCCCGTGACGCTGCCGCTCTCGTAGCGAGTGCCGAACTTCTCGGCCTGCTTGCGCAGGTTCTGCATCAGCTGGAATCCGTCGATGCCTTCCGGAAAACCGGGAAAATTCTCCACCTCCGAGGTCGTGGTCAGCTGCCCGCCCGGGAGGACGCCCTCGAGGACGAGGGGCGAGAGATTGGCGCGGCCGGTATAGATGGCGGCGGTGAGGCCGGCGCAACCGGTGCCGACGATGACGACGTTTTCGACTTGGGCAGGCATGGGAATCAAGGGGACCCACAGAGAGGCAACAAGGCGGTGAGCGCAACTCCCGAGATGGAAAGAGCCTTGCCGGGCAGGTCCGAACTCCCGCCAGGCGGTCTTGCGGCGGTGTCAGCCTTGCGCAGGGGCGCGGCCCTTCACCCATCCATTTCCAAATCCGGCTTTGCGTGTCGCGGGAAAACACCAATGGTGCCCGGCATGTCCGCGCCTGCACCGGCTTCCGCCAAAGTCTATTCCCACGAACCCGTGTGGGACGCGAAGCGCTGGCTGCCGACGACGGCGGACGAGGTGGCCGCGCGGGGCTGGGACTACATCGACGTCATCATCATCTCCGGCGACGCCTACGTGGATCATCCCGCCTTTGGCACGGCCGTGATCGGGCGGTTGCTGGAGTCCGAGGGACTGCGCGTGGCGATCATCCCGCAACCCAACTGGCGCGACGATCTGCGCGATTTCAAGAAGCTAGGCGCCCCGCGCCTGTTCTTCGGCGTGACCGCGGGGTGCATGGACTCGATGGTCAATCGTTACACCGCCGCCAAGAAGTTGCGCAGCGAGGACGCGTACACGCCGGGAGGCGAGCACGGTTACCGTCCGGACTATGCCACCACGGTGTACACGCAGTGCGTGAAGAAGGTTTTTCCTGACGTGCCCGTGATGATCGGCGGCATCGAGGCCAGCCTGCGGCGCGTGACCCATTACGATTATTGGTCCGACACCCTGAAGCCATCGATCCTGGCCGAGAGCGGCGCCGACCTGCTGGTTTATGGGATGGGGGAGATGCCCTTGCGCGAGACCGTGCGGTTGTTGAAGCGCGGCGTGCCGTTTTCCTCCCTTCGCACCATCCCGCAGACCGCGGTGCTGCTGCCGCCCGGCGTGAAGACGCCCAAGAACGAGAACTGGGACGATTTCGTGCTGCACTCGCACGAGGAGTGCGGCCGGGACCGCGCGTTGTATGCGAGAAATTTCAAGGACATCGAGACCGAGTCGAACCGCGTCAAGGCGCGCCGGCTCATGCAGCCGGTCGGCGACCGCCTGCTGGTAGTGAACCCGCCATTCCCGACGATGAGCGAGGAGCAGATCGACACGAGTTTCGACCTGCCGTACACGCGCCTGCCGCAC
Source organism: Verrucomicrobiota bacterium (assembly GCA_023433275.1). GTDB lineage: Bacteria > Verrucomicrobiota > Verrucomicrobiia > Opitutales > Opitutaceae > Lacunisphaera. Next base: position 5,105 of record JAEZDN010000137.1, on the reverse strand, counting down.
CCGAAGTACCGCAAGCGCGGACCGATCCCGGCGTACGAGATGATCAAGCACTCGATCAACATGCACCGCGGGTGCTTTGGCGGCTGCAGTTTTTGCACGATCTCCGCGCACCAGGGCAAGTTCGTCGCCTCGCGCTCGAAGGCGTCAATCCTGCGCGAGGTCGAGACGATCAAGCAGATGCTGGATTTCCGCGGCACGATCAGCGACCTGGGCGGCCCGTCCGCCAACATGTACAAGATGAAGGGCAAGGAGCAGTGGATTTGCGACGAGTGCGTCCGCCCCAGCTGCATCTGGCCGGACGTCTGCCGCAACCTCGACACGGACCACACCGCGCTGCTCGACATCTATAAATCCGTGCGCGAGACCGAGGGCGTGAATCACGCGTTCGTCACGAGCGGGATCCGCTACGACCTCTTCCTGCATGAGAAGGGCGCGTCGCCCGAGGCCAAGGCCAGCCACGAGCGCTACGTCGAGGAGCTCGCGCAACACCACGTGTCCGGCCGGCTGAAGGTCGCGCCGGAGCACACCAGCGACCACGTGCTGCGCGTCATGCGCAAGCCGTCGTTCAAGCTCTTCTACAAGTTCAAGGAAAAGTTCGACCGCGCCGCGAAGCGGGCAGGCAAGGAGAAGACCCAGATCATTCCGTACTTCATCAGTTCGCATCCCGGCTCGCGGCCGGAGGACATGGCCGAGCTCGCGCTCAAGACCAAGGATCTCGGTTTCCGCCTCGAGCAGGTGCAGGATTTCACGCCCACCCCGATGACGGTGGCCACGGAGATCTATGCCACGGGCGTCCATCCGTACAACGCGGAGGAGGTGTGTGTCGCGCGCACCCCCGAGGAAAAGCAGGAACAGCGCAGCTTCTTTTTCTGGTATCGACCGGAGATGAAATCAGTCCTGCGCAAATCCATGACGCGCCTCGGACTGGGCGACATGGCCGCGCGCCTGCTCGACGGAAAACAGGCGACGGTCGACGTCACGCCGCCTCCGCACATCACGCCGTGCGGCGTGCAGGCTCCCGGCACCCGGCTGGCGGCGGCGACCCAGCGACCCAAGCGGCCGAAGGCGCCGTCCCATCTTGACGACCTGTTGCGCGATGCCGGCGTGAAGACGCGGGAACGGAAGGATTGATTGAACCCATTTTTCCGCGCGGGCCTGCCGCGGGAATTTCGATGCCGGCTTATTGCTCGACCACGGTGTTGGGCAATTCGTCCAGATCATCGCGCCGGCGCGGGAAATGCCGCCGGAGCAACTCGCCCGCCTGGCGGATTGCCGCGGTGAGGCCGGCGCCGAAGTCGCCGGCGGCGAAGGAGGCGGACATGGCTGCGGCGACATCCTTCCAGAAGTCCGGGCCACACTGGCGATGGATCCCGGTGTCGCCCACGATCGCGAAGGTCTGCGATTCCGGAGCGACGAAAATCAGGACCCCGTTGCGATCGGCGGTCTTTTCCATGCGCAGCCGGACAAAGGCCGCTTTGGCCGCGGCGACGGGCTCGGGCGCGGGTTGATGGGAAAGGACGACACGGATTTCGCCCGAGGTGTTTCTTTCCGCATCGGCAATGGCAGCCGCGATGGCGGCCTGGTCGAGCTTTTCGATGAAGGTGGATTTCTTCATCACCATCTTCCTCCCGCGCCGCCGCCGCCGAAGCTGCCCCCGCCGCCGGAGAATCCGCCGCCGGAGAATCCGCCGCCCCTCGACGAGCCACCGCCCCAGGAGCCTCCGGATCCGCCGCCCATCCACCACGGACTGCGCGGCGACACGGCGCGGCGGTAGGGATTGGAAAAAATGGTGGGACCGCGCCCGCGGCGGAAGATGCCGCGCAGGAACAAAAACAGCAGGATGACGAAAATGACCAGGCCAACGGATGGCGTGCCGACCGAACTCCCGCGCCGGCCCTCCGCCTGCGTTCGGCCGGTGCCTTGATACTCGCCCCTGGCGGCGGCGATCATCGAGTCGACGCCCGCGGTCAGGCCACCGGCGACGTCGCCCGCGCGGAAGCCGGGGATGATGTCGCGCTCGATGATCCGCTTGGCGAGGGCATCGGGAATCGCGCCTTCCAGTCCATAGCCGACCTGCAGGTAAAGCTGCCGCTCCTGCATGAACGCGAAGAGCACGGCGCCGTTGTTGCGTCCCTGCTGGCCGACTTTCCAGGATTCCGCGACACGCACGGTGTAGTCCTCGACCGAGGAGTCGGACTCCATCTTCGGGTAGATGGTCACGAGGAGCTGGTTGGAGCTCTCGCGCTCGAACTGCTCCAGCCGCGCGTTGAGGGCTTGGGCCGTCCCGGCCGGGACGACGCCGGCATAATCGTTGAAATACCGCGCGGGCGCCGGCGGGATGCGCTCGGCGGCGCCGAGCGCCGCGCCCGCGACGGCGAGCCAAAGAAGGATGAGGACCCGGAAAGAGGGGCGCACGTCAGTTCTTCTTCGAGAAATCGAACTGGACTTCCGGCGGGGTGTCCGCGCCGGACTTGGCGGTGAAATAGGGTTTCTCCGCGAAGCCGAAGATTCCGGCGAAAAGCACGGTGGGAAAGCGCTTGATGGCGCTGTTGTAATCCCGGGCGAGCTCGTTGAATCGGCCGCGCTCGACGCTGATGCGGTTCTCGGTGCCCTCGAGCTGAGCCTGGAGGTCCTGGAAATTCGCGGTGGCGCGGAGCGTGGGGTAATTCTCGGCCACGACGAGCAGGCGGGACAGCGCCGAGGAGAGGGCGCCCTGCGCCTGGTCAAACTCGGCCATCTGCGCGGAATTGGGCGTGCCGTTGAATTGGACGCGGCCCACGGACGCACGTGCGTTCGTCACCTCGGTGAGCGTCGACTTCTCGAAATTCGCCGCGCCGGAGACGGTGGAGACGAGGTTCGGGATGAGGTCGGCGCGACGCTGGTAAACGTTCTGAACCTGCGCCCATTGCGCGTCGACGGCCTGCGCGCGATTCACGAGGCCATTGTACTGACCCGTGGCAAAGAGGACCACGACCACGGCAAGCGCGGCGAGAATCCCGAGAACGAGGAGGACCTTTTTCATGATGGCGGAATATCCATGCCAGCCGCGGGCGAGGTGCGCAAGACGCGCATCATTACAGCAGGAGGCAATGTTTCGAATCCGAAGCATGCGACAGCGCGGCGGCGTCCATTCTCCCGGAAATCGCCGACGCAGGGTCGCGGCTCGCCGGCAACCCGGTGCCCGACGGGAATCTCCGCGGCACGGTGATGAACTATTCCGTTCGCAGCGCCTCGGTCGGGGCGATCCTGGCCGCACGGCGGGCGGGCAACCAGCAGGCGGTCACGCCAATGGTGACGAGCAGCGCCGTGATGAGCGCCCTCGCCGTCGTGTTGCTCGCCGGGGCCGGCCTCATGGTCCGCAGCTTCCTCGCCGCGCAGGCAACGGGGAGGGCCGTCGGCGGAAGCGCCGGCGGTGTCACGATTACCCCGCGGCCGGGGCGCAAGTTGCAGGGATTCCCGGGGCCGGGCCGCCGTGGTGCGCTGATTGACAGGAGAAATTCCGGCCCGCACGCTCCCGGCATGAAGATCCGGACGGTGTGGCAGGCATGGGTTGCGTTCGCCCTGGGAGTGACCGGGCTGATGGGGGCACCGGTCGGCGGGGCGGCGAACGCGATCGTGGAAAAACGGGGCGAGATCGATGTGATGGCGGACGCGATCCTCGATGAACTCTACCAGCTCAAGCCGGACGCCAAGGACCGGATCCGCCAGGCGGCGGGTTACGCGGTGTTTTCCAATGTCGGCGTCCACCTGCTCCTTGCCAGCTTCGCCGGCGGACATGGCGTGGTGGTCGAGAGACCGGGCCGGCGATCGTACATGAAGATGGGCTCCGCCGGCTTGGGGCTGGGGTTGGGCGTGAAGGATTTTCGCGCCGTGTTTGTTTTTCACTCGCAGGCGCGGCTCGAGGCGTTCCTGCGCAAGGGTTGGGAATTCGGCGGTCAACTGGACGCCGCCGCCAAGTCCGAGGAGAAAGGAGGGGTGCCTGCCGTGGCCCGGACGGCCAGCCCGGATCTGGAGGTTTACCAGATCACGAAGAGCGGACTGGCTGTTCAGGCAACGTTGCAGGGCACGCGGTATTGGCGGGATAAGAACCTGAATTAGCGCCCATGAGAACCATCCCGATGAGCCGGCCCGCGCCATGGTCCGTGATCAAGAACCTCGACAGCGAGAGCCTGGTGGTCAATTGCACCACTTGCCCCCGGAGTCAGGAGAAGCCTGCGACCGATCCTCGCGCGCCCTGAACCTGGCCCCAGACACGCCATCCGCCCGCCTTCCTGCTGCCATGTTGTTTTTCAAACGCATCCTCTCCACCCGCAAGGCCGAGCCCGCGACCGACCGGCGCGGCACGGCCCGCTACACGTTGCAGGCCGGGTTTCCCCTCAAAACCATGATCGGCGTCGCCGGGCGTGATGAGCTCGGTCAGGTCACGGGTGGGAGAATCATCGATTGGACGGGCCGATTGATCAACCTCTCGGGTTCGGGCGCCCAGGTGCAGATGCCGCGAACTATCATTGCGGAGCGGGGCGACTCTTGCCGGCTGAAGCTCGACATGCAGGGGTACGTGCTGACCGTGCCCGGGTCGATCGCCCATGTGGCGGAGCGCCGCGATTCACTCGTGTTTGGACTGGCCCTGGATCTGGCCGCGTCGAGCACCGCAGCGGCCTACCGCCAGCTCGTGGAGATCGTCGCCCTGGGTTCCACCCTCAAGCAGACCAAGCCGCTGCAGCCGGACGACTCGGGTTATCTCGTGGAACAATTCGAGGGCGAACCCCTGTCCCGCCTGATCATCTGGCGACAGATGGTCGGCCGCGAGATCGCGGCGTTTGAATTCCGTCTCAAGGAGTGCGTGGTGCGCGGGCTGGCGGGATGCGACGCCGTCGAGTGTTTCGCCGGACCCGAGGCCCGGTCGGCGAGCTCGGCGACCGGCGTGAAGCGGGATGAGATTCACCGCCTCTACCAGTGGGTGGTGTTGAACCTCGCGCCGGAACTGCCCGAGGACGTCCGCGGTTTCCTCCGTTCCCACGCGGCCTGACCGCGGCTCGGTGAACGGTCGCAGCAAGACTGCGCCCCTCCGCAACCAAACCGGCGGCAACCGGCCTCCGCCCTCC
>JAEZDN010000109.1 GCA_023433275.1 Verrucomicrobiota bacterium | reverse complement strand
CCCCACGGCGCCTGTTCCGCATCTTCGTCGAAAGCGGCGGCGATCCCTTGCGCGCTGTACGATTCGGCGTCGCTGGGATAGCCGCGCTCGGCAAGCAGGCCGAAATAGCGCTGCGATTGCTGCTTGGCCGCCGCGATCGATGCCCACCATTGGTTGACGACGAACGGCACGTCCATCGCGCGCAACATCTCCTGCGGCGAGTTGGCGTTGACGACCGCGAGCGGTGCGCCCGCTGCAACCGCATCGCGCAGCCCCTTGAACCAGTCGCGTTGATAGGCGCCGAAGCTGGCGATGGACGTGAGCGACTTGCGGCTGCGCGGCGGCGGGGCGCGGCGCGCCGGGGTCCGACCAGGTACCAGTGTTCATGAGAGTGAATATGAGGCTGCCGTCGCCGTCGCGCTGGGTCGCCAGCCGCACCGTGAGCACGCCGGCGCTGGTATGGCCGCCGTGTTTGATGGCATTGTCCACCAAGGGGAGCAGCAGATAGGGCGGCACCGCAAAGTCGTCCGCCGCGGGATCGAAGTCGCACGTCACGACCAGGCGCTCGCGCCATCGAGCCTGTTCGATGTCGAGGTAGGTGCGGAGCATGGTGAGTTCATCGTGGAGGGGACGGAATTCACGCAGGTCGCGGGCGTAGATTCCGCGGCAGAAGTCGGCGAGCCGGCGCACGAGGTCGCCGGCGGATCGGGATTGTGGATAGACGAGTCCGTAGAGGGAATTGAGGGCGTTGAAGAGAAAGTGCGGGTTAAGCTGATACCGGAGCATCTCGAGCCGGGCGGATTCCGCGGCGAGTTGCGCGGCATGGCGCTCGCGTTGCAACCGGGTGAAACGGTCGGCCAGTGCCAGGGACAGCAGGAGCATTTCGAGGGCGGAGCCGAGCAGCACCGCGAGTGGGGAGAGGCCGACGGGGATGGCCAGCAGCCACCGGAGCACCATGGGCAGGATCCCGAGGAGGAGCAGGCCGAACGACAGCACGAAGTAGCGGGCATGGAGGGCGCCCGCGCGCCAGGCGAGAATCCCGCCGAGGATGAGGAACCCGTGGATCGTCGCCATGCCCCCCACCGTGACATGCAACCAGGCAGTGGATTGGAACCACGGGAAGGCGAGCCCGCCCAGGGCCAGGCCGCCCGCAATCCAGCCCAGCAGGCGCATCAACCGGTCGAGGCGAGGCGCGACGCCGGCCAGGTTGAGAAACGTGCGGGCGAAGCGGATCTGGAAAACGCCGCTCCCGGCGAGCGACACGGTGACGAGAATTTCCATGATCGGCGAACCCAGGGCCCGGCCGAGCAATGGCGCCAGCGAGCGGGAGAAAAACATGAAAACACCAAAGCAGGCCACGTAGCCCAGATAGTGGCCGAGGTCGGGGTAACGGAGGCGGAGCCAGAGCACGCCGTTGTAGACGAACAAGGCCAGGAGCACCCCGAAGTAAAGTGCCTCGGCGATGGCGCCGTTTAGCTGCGCGGAAAGAAAGGCGCGTTCATCGGGCCACCAGACCGGGCGGAACCACACGCCGAAGTGGTCCTGCACGCGAAGATACGCGACCTGTTCGCCTTGGGCCGGGACGCGGATGAAAAACGCGGAGGCGGGACCCCGCAGGGATCTTTCGGCGGGGGTCGCCCATTCCCCGGAGCGGGCGTGACGCCAACCCCCGGGCGCGTCGGGATCCTGCGTCCAGAAATCGAGACGATCCGTGTGGACCTCGGCCTCCGCCAGGATGCCGCGCAGCGCCAGGGGGGAGGAATTCTTCAGCGTGATGCGAACCCAAACGGCCTCGTCGCGGGGGCAATGCACGTAGCCGTCGCCATCCCAGCGCTGCCAGGCTTGCTCCGGCAGCGCCCGCATCGCCGCGAAATCCATGGAGGCGTTGCGATCGGTGGCGTACTCGACGGAGGAGCCGCTGGCATCGGGCAGGGGTACCGAGCCGCGATGCACGTCGGCGAAGTTGGGCCCGAGCGCCGCCAGCACGGTCAAGGCCAGGAGAACGACGCCTGCCAGCAGCCAGGGAAGGGAGGGGAGGACGCGCGGCACGCCGCGGACAAGTGGCGGCAAGAGGCGGACGCGGCAACCCTCAACTCAATCCGGGGCGGGCGCCGGCGCGGTGGACCGGACCCGGGCGGTGACATCCAGTGAGAGCAAGGGACGCCGGCTTGAAGAAAGGAGAAGTGGCGCTACCGGAGAGCGCGCCCCAGCCGGGTCGAACCCTCACGCGGTGCGGAAGACGTACACCTGGCCTCGGGCGGTGCCGACGGCGAGGAGGGCGTCGTCGGGGCGCCAGGCGAACTTGGTGGCGGGCGAGGGCATCGTGACCTCGGCGATCAGGGGATTTTTCCGCGAGGGCATCCAGAGGATGAACTCACCGTTGGCGGCGCCGGAGGCGAGGAGGCCGTGGGAATGCTGGAATGCGAGGGCGCACACGCGCGCCTTGTGCGGGAGCATCATCGGTTCGCGGCCCTCGGGTCCGGCGCCGGAGCAGTCCCACACGCAGGCATCGCGCCCGCCGCCCGTCGCGAGCCATTTGGAATCCTGGCTGAAGGACAGTTCCTTGAGGCGGGTCTCGTAGCCGCTCATGTGGAGTTCGAGATCCTCGTCGGGCACCCAGAGGTGGACGGAGTTGTCGTGGCAACCGGCGACGAGCCAGCGGCCGTCGGGCGACCACGTGAGCGCGTAGATGGCGTTGCCGTAGGGAAATTCCTTTTGGAGGGCAAAGGTGGTGGTGTCCCAAATGGCGACGTGGCCGAAGCAAGCCGCCGCCACGGCGGCGGAGTTGGCGGAAGGGCGGGCGGACAGGGCGGAAATGGTTTTGGGGGCGTCGGGAAAGCTATGGGCGATCGACGCGTCGGGGTGGAGAGCGACGAGCTTTTTCCCGGCCGCGGCGAAAAGAAGCTGAGGGCCGGGAGCGGGGGGCTGAGAGCCGTGGGGCCGCCATGCCAGGTGTTCGACCCAGGCGTTACCGAGTTTCGCTTCGGCGGCTTGGGCGCCACTGGCGGCGTTCCAGAATCGAACGCAGCCATCCTGTCCGCCGGAGGCGAGGAGGATGGGGGCAGGGTCTGGGGTCTGGGGGTTGGGGTCTGGGGTGGGAGCCCAGGCCAGGCAATTGGTGCCGTCGGCGTGGCCCGGGAGCGTGTGTTTCACGGCGCCCGTCGCGGCGTCATAGACGGTGATGCCACCGGCGGCGGACGCGGCGGCGAGGAGCGTGCCGTCGGGGGACCAGGCGAGATCGATGGCGTAGTCGTCGAGGGAGGCGGCCCAGTGCTTGGCGAAGTTCATGGAGACGCGAGATACCTAGTGGCGGGAGTTCGGGACAGTCGAGCGTTGAGAAGGGAGGCGCGGACCTTGCCCGACTTTTTCGGACCGATGCCTCCAGGATTTAAATTTAGAAACCAGAGTTTTTGCTCCGCCTCTGCGTCTCTGTGTCTCTGTGCGAAATATTGCCGGGATGATTTCGGTTTTCTGGCTGGTATGGCGGAAGAGCCGGGAAGAAAATAGGCGCACAGAGGCGCAGAGACACAGAGGCGCTGCCGCCGCGTGCGCGGTCGAGCTGCTCTTTTGTAGGGGCGAGGCTCGTCCACGCCCTCGGTTCCCGCGGCGAGAAGAGGGCGCGGTCGAGCCGCGCCCCTACAGGAGAGGCGCGGTTTCCGGATCCAAAGAGGGGGATCTCGGCCTCGCGATCGGGAGTCCACGTTGTTGTGGGTTGGCGACCTGAGTCCTTCGGTTCCGCCTCTGCGTCTCTGTGTCTCTGTGCGAACTATTGCCGGGATGATCTCGGTTCTGGTTGGTATGGCGGAAGAGCCCGGGAAGAAATAGGCGCACGAGGCGCAGAGACACAGAGGCGATGCCGCCGCGTGCGCGGTCGAGTTGTTCTTTTGTAGGGGCAAGGCTCGTTCACGCCCTCGGTTCCCGCGGCGAGAAGAGGGCGCGGTCGAGCCGCGCCCCTACAGGAGACGTGCGGTTTTCGGATCCAAAGAGGGGAATCTCGGCTCGCGATCGGGAGTCCACGTTGTGGTGGGGGTGCGGGAAACCTGATTCCTTCGGTTCCGACCCTGCGTCTCTGTGTCTCTGTGCGAACTATTGTTTGGGATGATCTCGGTTCTGGTCTGTATGGCGGAAGAGCCGGGAAAAAAATAGGCGCACAGAGACGCAGAGACACAGAGGCGATGCCGCCGCGTGCGCGGTCGAGCTGTTCTTTTGTAGGGGCGTGGGTCGTCCACGCCCTCGGTTCCCGCGGCGAGAAGAGGGCGTGGTCGAGCCGCGCCCCTACAGGAAACTTTGGGGATCGGTGATTCTTGGCGGGTCACGCGGTGATCGAAGGACCGAGAAAGCTCGGCCCCTACCGGGGGAAGGAGATCGTCGGATGGTGCGTGGATCGTTCGGTGGTCGCTTTACGGTCGTGCAATTTGCGGCACGCGGGCCTTGCATCGAAAGGGCGGGGCGCTTGGCTCTTGGGGTCTTTTCGTTACGCAACCCCGACCCCCATTGTTCATGATGCTATCCACGCGTTTTGTTGCCGGCTTGATGCTGGTCTCGCTTTCGTCCGTCGCTCTGGCCCAGGCCCCGTCGACCCCACCCGCGGAGGCGCCGCCGGCGCCCTCGCTCGTGCCGGTGGAGGGATTCACGGTTCCCGAGGGATTTGAGATCACGCTGTGGGCGCAGGCGCCGATGCTGCGCAACCCGACGAACATGGACGTCGATTACCAGGGCCGGATCTGGGTGACCGAGGGAGTCAATTATCGGCGTCACGAGAATCGCGACCCGGCCGGCGACCGCATTGTCGTGCTCGAGGACACCGACGGGGACGGCGCGGCCGACTCCAGCCACGTGTTCATCCAGGAGCCGGCGCTGATCGCGCCGCTGGGCATCGCCGTGCTCGACAACAAGATCATCGTCTCCAACGCCCCGGACCTGATCGTGTACACCGACGTGGACCGCAATGCCCGCTGGGATCCCGCGGTGGACAAGCGGGAAGTGCTGCTGACGGGTTTCAACGGGCGCAACCATGACCATTCGTTGCACTCGGTGACCTTCGGGCCGGACGGCCGCTGGTATTTCAGCCAGGGCAACAACAGCGCGCATTTCACGGACCGGGCGGGGAAGACCTTCCGGGTTGGCAGTTCCTACGAGCCCGCGCAGGGCAACATGGCGCCGTTCACCTACAGCTGGCGGCCCACGCAGCTGGCCGGCGCGAAGAGCGACGACGGCCACGTGTACGTCGGCGGATTCACGGTGCGCATGAAGCCCGACGCCACGGGCACCGAGATCATCGGGCACAATTACCGCAACAGCTATGAGCAGACGGTGACGTCGTTCGGCGATGTGTTTCAGAACGACAACGACGACCCGCCGGCGAGCCGCACGAGTTATGTGCTGGAGTACGGCAGCGCGGGCTTCTTCTCCCGTGACGGGAAGCGCATCTGGAACGCCGACCGGCGTCCGGGTCAGGACATCCCGACGGCCGAGTGGCGGCAGGACGATCCGGGCGTGATGCCCGCGGGCGACGTCTATGGCGCGGGGGCGCCGACCGGCATTGCCTTTTATGAGGGCGACGCGTTCGGGCCCGAGTGGCGCGGCACGCTGCTGAGCGCCGAGGCGGCGCGCAACATGATCTATGGTTACCGGCCCGAGGCGGATGGCGCCGGATTCAAGCTCGAGCGTTTTCATTTCACGACGAGCAATCCGGGGCAGGCGCTGGCCGGCACGGATGCGTTGCGCGGACGCACGAGCAAGGAGCTCCACACGTTCTTCCGTCCGTCCGACGTGATGGTCGGGCCGGACGGCGCGGTGTACATCGCCGACTGGTTCGACCCGCGCGTGGGTGGTCACCAGGATTTCGACAATCTCACGGCGGGTGCGATCTATCGCGTGGCGCCGAAAGGTTTCAAATCGGTGGTGCCAAAGTTCGATCTCGCCACGACCGAGGGTCAGCTCACGGCGTTGAAGAGCCCGGCGGTGAATGTGCGATCGCTGGGTTACAATGCGTTGAAGGCGCAGGGTGCCGCGGCGATTCCCGCGGTGGCGGGATTGCTCAACGAGGCCAACCCCTACCTCCGGGTGCGGGCGGTGTGGTTGCTGGCGGAGTTGGGCAACGATGGCGTTGCGCGGGTGGAATCGCTCCTGGGTTCCGACGATGCGGGGACGCGGCTCGCGGCGTTCCGGGCCTTGCGCCGGCAGAATCACCGCGTGCTCGCGCACGCCGCGAAGCTGGCGTCCGACCCCTCCGCCGCCGTGCGGCGCGAGGTGGCGGTGGCGATGCGGGACGTGCCGTATGGCGAGTCCGCCAACATCCTGCTCACGCTCGCGCAGGGTTACGACGGCAAGGATCGCATGTATCTCGAGGCGTGGGGCATTGGTTGCATGGGCAAGGAGCGGGAAATTTATGGGATGCTGGAAAAGAACCAGCCGGAGAAGGATCCGCTGAAGTGGTCGGCGGCGCATGCGCAGCTGGTCTGGCGGTTGACGCCGGAGGCGGCGGTGTCGGGTTTCGCGGCGCGGGCCGCGGCGGCCAGCCTGGCGGAGAAGGACCGGCTGGCGTCGGTGACGGCGCTGGGTTTCATCCCGAGCCGGGAGGCCGCGCTGGCGTTGGCGGACCTGGCGGAGAAGAGCAGCGGGATGGTGCAGCAGCATGCGCTCTGGTGGCTGCTCAATTACAAGGACACGCGCTGGGCGGACCACGGGCTCAACGAGGAGCTGAAAGCGCGCGGGCTTTACGACCCGGAGAAAGTAGTGGTCAACGAAATCGTCGTGCCGGCGGCGCCGGACAGCAGCCTGCCGTCGCCGGCCGAGATCGCCGCGCTCCCGGGTGATGCGAAGCGCGGCGCGGCGTTGGTGGCCTCGTGTTACCTGTGTCATCGCATTGGCGACCAGGGCGTGGATTACGGCCCGAACTTGAGCTCGTTCGCCAAGATGCAGACGACGGAGGTGGTGATCGGCGCGATCACCCAGCCGTCGGCGGACATCGCGCACGGCTATGATGGCACCACGGTGCGGCTCAAGGATGGGCGGGTCGTCCATGGCCGGATGCTCTCGAGCGGGGATCCGCTCGTGGTGCAGAGCACGGGTGGCGTGGTCCAGCTGATCCCGCGTGATCGGATCGAGCGACATGATCGACTGAATCGGTCGCTGATGCTGAGTGCCGACCAACTCGGGCTCGATGCCCAAGCGGTGGCGGATCTGGTCGCGTATTTGAAGAGCTTGTAACGTCTCCAGCCCTGCAGGGGTCGAGCTCGCTCGATTCCTGCGCGGAGCAGACCGAGCAAGCTCGGCCCCTACAAAAAACAAAATCCAACAATCCCATGATGAATCGTCGCACGTTTGTTTCTTCGGCGCTGGCCACGAGCGCCGTCCTTTTCACCGGGGCCACCCGGCTCGCCGCCGACACGTCCCGTCCGCGCTTCAAGCTGGGTTACGGGCCGCACCCGGGGATGTTCAAGGCACACGCGCCTGGTGGCATTCTCGACGAGATCAAGTTTGCCGCCGACCAGGGATTCACGGCGTGGGAGGACAATGGCATGCCGGGCCGCCCGGCGGAGGAGCAGGAGGCCATCGGGCGCGCGCTCGCGGAGCACAAGATGCAGATGGGCGTGTTCGTGGCGCACGCGAGTTTTGATGAGCCCACCTTCGCCGTGGCGCGCCCGGAATACCGGGAGAAGGTTCTGGCGAGCATTCGTCAGGCCGTGGAAGTCGCGGGTCGTTGCGGGGCGAAATGGTTCACGGTGGTGCCCGGCTCGGTGGACCAGCAGTCGGACAAGACGGAGCGCTGGAATCGCTACGGCGGACCGCGACTGGCGGAAGGTTACCAGATGGCGAACGCGATCGCCCTGTTGCGCGAGTGTTCCGCGATCCTGGAGCCGCACGGGTTGGTCATGGTGCTGGAGCCGCTGAACTGGCATCGGGACCACGGCGGGGTGTTCCTGCGGCGTTCGGACCAGGCGTATGCGCTGTGCAAGGCGGTCAACAGCCCGTCGTGCAAGATCCTCTTCGATATCTATCACCAGCAGATCACCGAGGGAAATCTGATCCCGAACATCGATCGGTGCTGGGACGAGATCGCGTATTTCCAGGCTGGCGACAATCCGGGCCGCAAGGAGCCGGGCACGGGCGAGATCAATTATCGCAATGTGTTTCGTCACATCCACCGCAAGGGTTTCGCCGGCGTGGTGGGCATGGAGCACGGCAACGCGCAGTCCGGCAAGGAAGGCGAGGAGGCGGTGATCCGCGCGTATCGGGACGCGGACGGGTTTTAAGGGGTGGGCTGGAAGCGGGTTGATTCCAGCCGCTCGAGACGTTCCGATCCTAACCACGGGTATCTCGGATGGACCCGGATGGAAGGGGGTAGGGGCGCAGTCTTGCTGCGCCCGTTGCGTGAGCTCGCGGCACATGCCTCAGGGCGCAGCAAGTCTGCGCCCCTACAAAACGATGCAGGCATCAGTATGGGTTGTTCGCGTCGCGGATGATTCTCACGGCGGGGCGTGGACGAGCGTCGCCCCTCCAGACGATAGCGCGTCGCAGGCGCGATCGGTCACGGCAGGCCTTGGGTGATGAAGGCGACGTCGGTGTCGTGGTAGGACAGTTTCATGGTGCGGGTGCCGCCGGTGTCGTAGCCGATGTGGTTCATGACCGCGGCGGCCAGCAGGGGCAGGCACGGCGTGAGGGCGGGGGTGTCATCGTCGATCGCGGCCTGGACGCGCCAGAGCGGATCGCTGGAGCCGCGGGGTCGGGCCGTGACCATGAGGTATTTGAGGCGCACCGAGACCTGATACTGTTCCGTGACGAACGTCAGCGGCACATTGCGCAACAATTCACCATTGGTGGGCATGGCGTGGACGGGGACGGAACGGGTGCGGGTCTCGGTGCGCGGAAGGAGGATCCCGCATTCCACCTCGATGGCGACGTCGGGCGCGACGCCATCCGGTGCCTCGTAGAAACCGCAGCCCGAGAGCGCCGTTCGGATATGGCGCACGGCCTCATCAAACTCGGGCCGGTCCGGGCTGGAAGTGGGGCGGGAAATTATCTCGTAGGAGAACAAATCGCGGGCGGCGTCGGGTTGCGCGGTGGCATCGACGCGGATGTTGCGATGCGAAGGGGCCGCCAGCGCCGCGTTGACCAGCACGGCGGCGAAGAGGATGGACGCAGGAATGCAAAAGTGGCGAAGCGGGCGGGCGGGCATGGCAGGGCGGAGAGCCGGGCCGCCCACGTTGTCTGGGTGGCGCCGGCATCGGGCAGTGAGTATGCACCATCACTCATCGCTCGGCCATGGGGCGTGGACCCGCTCTGTGCCTTGAAGAGAACCCGGCGCGCGAGGGGGGAGAGGCCTAGCCGGCGCGGGCCGTGTGGTAGCGGCGTTCCGCTATGGTTATTGGTTATTTGTTAATGGTTATTGGGGGCATTCATTTTCGACCCAGAGGAAAACCAGAGGATGCTCGGAGGGCACGGAGCGGGGTGGCGCCGGGGTTAGGGG
>JAEZDN010000068.1 GCA_023433275.1 Verrucomicrobiota bacterium | reverse complement strand
GAGTGGTTGGGGGATGGCGGCGGGCGTGGTGAGAGGGAAGTGGCGGTGAAGTGTGGGGGAAGAGAGGAGGAGAGGCGCGTTGGGGAGGAGAGGGGGAGGTTTTGGGCTTTCAACGGCGGGGGTGGGTTGCACGCTCGGCGGGGCACATGCAAAAACGGCAGATCGCAGTCGTGGGGGGCGGGGCGGCGGGCTTCTTCGCGGCGATCACCGCGGCGGAGGCGGCGCCGGGTTGCACGGTAACGATTTATGAGGCGACCGCGCATTTGCTCGCGAAGGTGAAGGTGTCCGGCGGCGGGCGTTGCAATGTGACGCATGCCTGTTTCGAGCCGCGGGAGTTGGTGAAGCGTTATCCGCGCGGGGCGCGGGAGCTGCTCGGGGCATTCTCGCGGTGGCAACCGCGGGACACGGTCGAGTGGTTTGAGGCGCGCGGGGTGACGCTCAAGAGCGAGGAGGACGGGCGGATGTTTCCCGTCACGGACACTTCCCAGACGATCATCGACTGTCTGATGCGCGCGGCGCGGGAGGCGGGCGTGGTGATTCGGACGAGTTGCGGGGTGAAAACCGCCGACCGGGGCGGGGGCGCCCCGGCTCCATTCAGGCTCGCGCTCACCACGGGGGAGACCGCGGAGGCTGACCGGCTGTTGCTGGCGGCGGGCGGGAATCGGTCGAATGCGGGGTTCGCGATCGCGGAACGGTTTGGGCACACGATCGAGCCACCGGTGCCGTCATTGTTCACGTTCAACATCAAGGATGCGCGGCTGGAGGGGCTGGCGGGGGTGTCGGTCGAGGAAGCGGTCACGGAAGTCGCGAGCTTCAAGCTCAAGGAGCGCGGGCCGGTGCTGGTCACGCATTGGGGGCTGAGTGGTCCGGGGATTCTGAAGCTTTCCGCGTGGGGGGCGCGCGCATTGCACGACGCGGGCTACAAATTCACGCTGCGGGTGAACTGGGCGCCCCGGTATAATCCCGAGACCGCGCGGGCCGCGCTTGAGCAGGCGCGCGCGGCGAATCCGAAAAAGCAGATCACCACGTGGTGTCCGGTGGGGCTGCCCTCGCGGCTGTGGGAAAAGCTGGTGGCGGCCGCTGGGCTCGCACCGGACGCGATTTGGACGGGGATTGGGAATGCGCCGTTGCGCGCGCTCGCGGCGCAGGTGTGCGAGGCGGAGTTCGCGGTGGACGGGAAGAGCACGTTCAAGGAGGAGTTCGTGACGTGCGGCGGCGTGCGGTTGACGGAGGTGGATTTCAGGACGATGGAAAGCCGGCTCGTGAGCGGTCTGCATTTCGCCGGGGAGTTCCTGGACGTCGATGGCATCACCGGCGGGTTCAATTTTCAGAATGCCTGGACCACGGGGCGGCTGGCGGGGTTGGCGATGGTGGCGGGGATGGAAACATGAGTTTGAGAAATTGCCGGGTGGGGGCACCCGGCCCACATCAACGAAGCGGGCAAAATGAAGGTTGTTTCCGCCGGGTCGGGGGCTTCCCCTGTCGATTCACATGATGTCGTATGGGCAGTTACTCCTCGCGGTGGCGCCGGTGATGGCGATCATCGCGCTGGGCGTGGTGCTCCGGCGGATGAACTGGGTGTCGGAGGCCGGGGAGGAGAATCTGATGGGACTCATCGTCCATGTCCTGACGCCGTGCCTGATTTTTGAATCGGTGGCGGGACGCTCGTCGAGCGGGTCGGCGGCCGATGTGTTGATCCCGCCGGTGGCGGGATTTGTCCTGACGTCACTCTCGCTCGGGATCGGCTGGTACGTCGCGCGGGTGCTGGGGTTGACGGTGGGTCACGGGCTCCGGACCTTCGCCGTGGCGGTTGGCATCACGAATTATGGCTATCTGCCGCTGCCGTTGCTCGACGCGCTGTTTGGGCCGGAGAGTCGCGCGTTTCTCTTCATGCACAATGCCGGCGTGGAAACAGCGATCTGGAGCGTGGGCGTGTTGATCGTGACGGGCGCCTCGCCCGGTGCGGCCTGGCGGAAACTTCTGAACGGGCCCCTGCTGGCGCTGGCGTTGGCATTGATATTCCGGCTGACGGGATTGAGTGCCCATGTGCCGGGGGTGATCTGGCAGTTCATTCACATGCTGGCCGTGTGTGCGATCCCGCTCGGCTTGTTGATGACGGGGGCGAGCATAGCGCCGCACATGAATGACCCGCGGCAGCTCGCGAATCCGCGGATCATCCTCTCGGCCTGGTTGCTGCGGCTGGCGGTGCTGCCTTGGGTTTTCCTGCTGGCCGCGCGTTGGGCGCCGGTGTCGATCGAGTTGAAGCAGGTGCTGGTGGTGCAGGCGGCGATGCCGGCGGCGGCGATCTCGGTGATCGTGGCGCGCGTCTATGGCGGGCAGCCCCTGGTGGCGGTGCAGATCATCGTGGGAACGACGTCGCTCGCGGTTTTCACCATCCCGGCCTGGATCAAATTTGGGATGTCGTTTGCGGGGCTGGCGCCGTGAGCGGGTAAGAAGCGGAGGCGTCGCTCCGCTGGGGAAGGGCGAAGGGAGGCTCCACCCACCGGGACCGGGGCGGGGGCGCCCCGGCTCCAGCTGTTTGGGGGCTTCGGTCGTCGGAATGGCTTCTACCGCGTGATCTCCTAGAAACAGCTCAGGCTTTTCCACTGGCTGGCGGATTGACGCCGGGGGTTGCTTCCAGCTGACTTTGCGGCCCACCCGCGCACAAAATGGAATTTCTCGCTGATCCCCAAATTTGGATTTCGCTCCTCACCCTGACGGCGCTCGAGATCGTGCTTGGCATCGACAACGTCATCTTCATTTCGATCCTGGCGGGCAAACTGCCGAAGGAGCAACAAGCCAAGGCGCGGCGGACAGGACTCATGCTGGCGCTGGTCACCCGCATCATGCTCCTTTGCAGCATTTCGTGGGTCATGGGTTTGACCAAGGTGCTGTTTGTCATGCCCGTGATGGATGTGGATGTGACCGGCAAGAGCTTGATCCTGCTCATTGGCGGCTTGTTTCTCATCGGCAAGAGCGTGATGGAAATCCACGACAAGCTGGAAGCGCCTGACGGGCACGCCACGAAGGGGGTAAAGGTGGCTTCGTTCAAGGCCGCGATCGTGCAGATCCTGATCCTCGACATCGTTTTTTCCCTCGATTCGGTCATCACGGCGGTGGGCATGGTCGACCAGTTGTGGGTGATGATCACCGCGGTGACCATCGCGCTTGGGGTGATGCTGGCCTTCGCGGGCGCCATCAGCGATTTCGTGAACCGGCATCCGACCCTGAAGATGCTCGCGCTCAGTTTCCTGATCCTGATCGGCGTGATGCTGGTGGGCGACTCGCTCGGGCATCATATTCCGAAGGGTTACATTTACTTCTCGATGGCCTTCGCGTTTGGCGTGGAGATGTTGAACCTGCGGATGCGGACGAAGACCGAGCCGGTGGAACTGAACCAGCCGTATCGGTGAGGAAGAGGGGATTGCGCGGAAAGCGAGGTCCCGAGTGGCGGCAAGTGCCTTGGCGGGGAGTTGCGCGGCTGTCGTCCTGAGCCGGAACCATGCAGTTGGAATGCGATTCCGCAGCGTGCGCGGTCGAACGGTTCGGTTGCAGGGGCGTGGCTCGTCCACGCCCTTGGTTCCCGCAGCGAGGAGCGGGCGCGGTCAAGCCGCGCCCCTACATCAAACTACGTCGTGTCGGCTGCGCGTCGCTGCGCCCTCGGCCGGGCGGGATTAAGAAACCGGCCCGAGGGCGGGCCGGCTCCAAGAAAGGCAAGGGAGGGTCCACGTGGTGCCTGCGCGTCAGTCCTTCACCTTGGATCCTTCGCTGCGCTCAGGATGACGGGTGCGGAGTGCTGTTGCCGCGCTCGGAGAGAGGACCGAGCGAGCTCGGCCCCTACATCAAACTACATTGTGCCGGCTACGCGTAGCTGCGCCCTCGGCCGGGCGGGGATTCAGAAACCGGCCCGAGGGCGGGCCGGCTCCAGAAAGGCTAGGGAGGATCCACGTGGTGCCTGCGCGTCAGTCCTTCACCTTGGATCCTTCGCTGCGCTCAGGATGACGGGTGCGGAGTGCTGTTGCCGCGCTCGGAGAAAGGACCGAGCAAGCTCGGCCCCTACCGGGCGCGGGAGCGGGCGTTTGGCACAGGGAGGGGGCGTCAGACTTTCGGCAGATCGGCTTCGAGTTCGACGGCGTGGGGATGGTTGCGGCGGTCCTTGCGCAGGCCCTGGCGCGTGCGGAGCAGCGCGTCGAGGGTGTGGACGAGCAAATCGATGGACTTGTAGGCATCCTCGCTGTGCGCACTGGCGACGAGGTCGGGACCGCTCATCTCGAGCCGGCCCTTGGCGACAAACCGGTCGCCCGCGCCGCGGCTTTGGTCGTGTTCGACATCGATCCGAATGCGATCGATGTGCTCGTTGTGGCGGAAAAGGCGCGCGGACTTTTCCTGGGCGGCCTGGCGGAGAGCGTCGGTCAGCTCGAGATGAATGCCGCGGAGCAGGAACTTTGAGTCGTCGGTCAAGCGATCAGATGGGTTGGGCATACCGAAAGGGACACGCGTCGCGAATCAAAGTGCCCGGAGTCTGAAACTTGAAAGCTGAAAGCTCAAAGCTGAGAGCTGAGAGCTGAGAGCTGAGAGCTGAAACCTGAAACCTGAAACCTGAAACCTGAAACCTGAGCCGGAATAATTCGGTGGGAATTACCACAGATCGACACAGATGAACACAAAGCAGAATGGCTTACAGCGGTTAAGAGCTCGCGGTTTGCATTCACCATCCAGTCAGCGCTTCTTGTTCAGCGCGGCGGTGAACCAGTCGTTGTTGAGGGATTGGTTGGCGGCGGGGCGTGAGGAGGGAGGTGCGCCGCGGGGGGCGTTTCGATCCAATCCGCCCGGTGGTCGGGTTCCGCCCGGGCCGGACCGGGACGAGGGCGTCCCGGCTCCAGAGGTTTTGGGGCCGATGACGGGGTTGCTGCGCATCGAGAGGGCGATGCGTTTGCGCGGTAGATCGATCTCGGTGACCGTGACCGTGACTTTTTGCAGCGGTTTCACCACTTCGGCGGGATCCTTCACGAAGCTGTCGGCGAGCTGCGAGACGTGGACGAGGCCGTCCTGGTGGACGCCGATGTCGACGAACGCGCCGAACGCGGTGACGTTCGTGACGATGCCCGGGAGTTTCATGCCGGGCTTGAGGTCCTCGGGCTTGTTGACGCCTTCCTGGAAACTGAAGGCCTCGAACTTCTCGCGCGGGTCGCGACCGGGCTTGGCGAGCTCGGCCATGATGTCCTTGAGCGTGGGCAGGCCGACCTCGGCGGTGACGTAGTTCTCGAGCTTGATGCGCTTCCGGAGTTTCTCATCGCGGGTCAGGTCGGCGACGGTGGCGCCGAGGTCGGCGGCCATCCTTTCGACGAGCGGGTAGCGTTCCGGGTGGACGGCGGAGCCGTCGAGCGGGTGGGCGGCGTCGCGGATGCGGAGGAAGCCCGCGGCCTGCTCGAAGGCCTTGGGCCCGAGGCGCGGCACCTCGAGGAGTTCGGCGCGGGCCTTGAACGCACCTTTCTCGTTGCGGCGGGCGACGATGGCGGCGGCGGTGGTGGCGTTGAGGCCGGAGACGTAGCTGAGGAGTTGCTTGGAGGCGGTGTTGAGCTCGACGCCGACGCCGTTCACGGAGCTCACGACGGTGTCGTCGAGCGAGCGCTTGAGGGCGGACTGGTCGACGTCGTGCTGGTACTGGCCGACGCCGATGGATTTCGGATCCAGCTTAACCAGTTCGGCCAGCGGGTCCATGAGCCGGCGGCCGATGGAGACGGCGCCGCGAACGGTGAGGTCGTGGTCGGGAAACTCCTCGCGCGCGACGTCGCTGGCGGAGTAGATGGAGGCGCCGGACTCATTGACCATCACGATGGGGATGTGCGGGGGCAGGCCGAGCGCGCGCACGAAGGACTCGGTCTCGCGGCCGGCGGTGCCGTTGCCGATGGCGATGGCCTCGACGTTGAAGAATTTCACGAAGCCCAGGAGTTTCTCCTTCGCCTCCTCAGCCTGGCGATCGGGGAAGATGACGTCGTTGTGCAGGAGCTTGCCCTGCCGGTCGAGCAGCACGGTCTTGCAGCCGGTGCGGAAGCCGGGGTCGATGGCCATCACGGCCTTCTGGCCGAGCGGCGCGGAAAGGAGGAGCTCGCGGAGATTCTCGGTGAAGACCTTGATGGCGGCCTCGTCGGCGCGCTTCTTCGACTCGAGGCGCATTTCCGTCTCGATGGCGGGGCCGAGGAGACGCTTGCAGGCGTCGGTGGCGGCGAGGCGGACCTGTTCGCCGCAGGAGGATTTGTTCTTCACGAACAGGGGCGCGACCTCGGCGACGGCGGTGAGCTCGTCGGCCAGCGTGATGCGCATGATGACGAAGCCTTCCTTCTCGCCGCGGCGCATGGCGAGGATGCGATGGGACGGGGCCTTGGCGAGGGGTTCGGACCAATCGAAGTAGTCCTTGAACTTGGCGGCCTCGGGATCGGTTTCCCTGCCGTACATCACCTTGGAGGAGACGGTGGCGTGCGCGCGATAGACCAGGCGAAGTTTCTCGCGGGCCTGCGCGTCGTCGCTCATGCGCTCGGCGAGGATGTCGCGCGCGCCGGCGAGGGCTTCCTCGGCATTCTCGATTTTCCCCACCGTACCCTTGCCGTCGTCGAGGGTGTAGTCGCGGCCCACGTGCGCCTGGGCGGCGGCGGTGGCGTCGGTCACCGGGTCCTGCGCCCAGATCAGTTCCGCCAGGGATTCGAGGCCCTTTTCCCGGGCGATGGTGGCGCGCGTGCGTTTTTTCGGCCGGTAGGGCAGGTAGATGTCCTCGAGCTTGGTCAGGGTGTCCGCGTTGGCGATGGCGGACTCGAGGGCAGGGTTGAGGAGGTTGCGTTCCTTGAGTGAGGCGAGGATGGAGGCGCGGCGTTCGTCGAGTTGGGCCATCTGCTCGAGTCGGTCGCGGATGGCGGTGACCTGCACCTCGTCGAGTTCGCCCGTGGCCTCCTTGCGGTACCGGGAGATGAACGGGACGGTGGCGCCTTCCTTGAGGAGTTGGGCGGTGGCGGCGACCTGGTGGACCTTGAGCTTGAGCTCCGAAGCGAGGAGCAGGACGTGATCGGGGTTGGGCAAATCCATCGTGGAAAACCGCCGAGTGGAACGGGCGGGAAGCGGCCTGCAATCGGGAAATGGCGGATGGGGAAGAAATTCGAATGAGGATAATGGGCGGGAAGTTGAATAATTGGTTTCGTCACGGAGAACACGGAGGGGGCACAGAATTCACGGAGAAACATGTGCTGGAATCCTGAGTGGGGGCCGCGACCGCGGGGATCGGCGGAGAGGGTTGATGATTTGGAGTCTGGACCTTTGGCGTATTCCTGCCGTGGTTTTCGCCATGGCCAAGAAACTGAGCTGGGGCATCATGACCACGGGTTGGATCGCGAGGAAGTTTGTCACGGACCTGCGGCAATCCCGAACCGGCGAATTGGCGGCCGTGGGGGCGCGGAGCCTGGCGGATGCGCAGAAGTTCGCCGCGGATTTCGGCGGGGCCAATGCGCATGGGAGCTACGATGCGTTGCTGGCCGATCCCGCCGTGGAGGCGGTGTATATTGGCACGCCGCACCCGTGGCATGCGGAGTGGGCGATCAAGGCGGCGGCCGCGGGGAAGCACATCCTGTGTGAGAAGCCGCTCACGCTGAGCCTGGCGGACACCGAGCGGGTCCTGGCGGCGGCGAAGCAGCACAACGTCCTGCTCATGGAGGCGTACATGTACCGTTTCCACCCGCAGACGCGAAAGGTGGTCGAATGGGTGCGGAGCGGGGCGATCGGCGAGGTCCGGTTGATCCGGGCCTCGTTCAACATCCAGATGGATTTCAATCCCGAGCACCGGATGTTCAAGAAGTCGCTCGGGGGTGGCACGATTCTCGATCTGGGATGTTATCCCGTGACGTATTCGCGGCACATTGCCGGGGCGGTGCAGGGGAAGGAGTTTGTCGAGCCGGTCGAGTTTCATGGCACCGGCCATGTGCGGCCGGAGATGGGCACGGATGACTTTGCCACCGCGGTGGCGAAATTTGACGGGGGCATCGTGGCGGAGCTCTCGTGCGGGGCGACGATGCTCAATGACAATTCGGTGCAGATTTACGGCACCACCGGATGGATTGACGTGCCGCAGCCGTTCGTGCCCGGGTTGCTGGGCCAGGACGAGACGATCGTCCTGCACCGCCGCGGTGCCGCGCCCGAGCCGCTGGTCATTCGCAGTCCCGGGGTTGGGCTGTATGCGTACGAAGCCGACGCATTTGCCGAGGCGCTGGAGCGCGGTGAGCGGGAGGTGCCGCTGGCGACGCATGCGGACACGCTGGGAACGGCGCGAGTATTGGACCGGTGGCTGGCGGCGGTGGGTGTGACGTATCCCTGACAGCAGGGAGACGACGGACGCGGGCGAGGTCGCCCGCGCTCCAAGTGGGGCGTTCGCAAGTCCGGCGGGTAATGACTGGAATGCGCCAAGAGGCGGCCGCTCGCCCGGTCGGGCGACCGTTCGTCGCAGCGGGCTTGCGACGGGGCGAGCGCGGGCCAGATTCGGCGGAAATGAAATTCCGTTTCCTCTGCAAGAGCACGGCGCTGGCAGGCGTGCTCGCCCTGAACCTGGCGGCCTCGTCGGCCATCACCAAGGATGCCGTCATGGCCGAGCGCGTGGCGGCCGAGTCGGCCCGCGCGAATGCGTTTTTCGACCGCGTCTTTGACGCGAGCGTGGATCGCAGCCCGATCTCACAGGGCTATCTCGGCATCAAGAAGGACCAGGACAAGTGGGACGATTTCTCGGAGGCCAACCGGGTGCGGGAGCTGGCGATCACGGTCCGTGAGCTCGCCGAGCTTCAGAGCACGATCGATTTCGACCTGCTGGATGAGCAGACGCGCATGAGTCATCGCCTGTTTGTCGCGCAGGCGGAGCAGGCCATCGAGGCGTGGAAGTGGCGCAACCATGGCTATGTGTTCACCCAGATGGACGGCCTGCACGCGGACGCGGCGGCTTTCCTCATCAACTTTCATGCGGTGGACGAGGTCGCGGATGCCCGCGCCTACGTGACGCGCCTTCGCGCGATGCCCGCGATGTTCGAGCCATTGATGGCGCGCGCGGAAGCCCAGGCGGCTCGTGGCATCCTGCCACCCCGGTTTGTGTATCCCATGTTGATCGAGTCTTGCCGGGAGATCCTCAGTGGCGCGCCGTTCGACGAGCAGGAAAAACGCAGCCCGTTGTTCGAGGATTTCACGAGCAAGGTGAGCGCGTTGCCGGGCATCGACGACGCGGCCAGGGCCGCGCTGGTGGCGGAGGGGAAGGCGGCGCTGCTCGAGGCGGTGCGTCCCGCGTATGAGAAGTTGATCGCCCTGTTTGAGGCGATGGAAGACCGGGCGACCGATGAGGACGGGGTGTGGAAGCTCCCCGAGGGCCGGGATTATTACAGCTTCGCCCTGCGCCAGCACACGACCACGGCGCTCACGGCCGAGGAGATTCACGAGCTCGGGTTGCGTGAGGTGGCCCGGATCCATGCCGGCATGACGGCGATCAAGGAGCAGGTCGGCTTCAAGGGCGACCTGGCGGCGTTCCTGAAGTTCATGAAGAACGATCCGCAGTTCTATTACCCGCAGACGGAGGAGGGGAAGGAGGCGTACATGAAGGGGGCGAACGAGATCATCGACCGGATGCGCGCCCGACTGCCGGAGTTCTTCACGGTGTTCCCGCGCGCGCCCCTCGAGGTGAAGAAAGTCGAACCATTCCGCGAACGCGGCTCGTCCAACGCGTTCTACAACCAGCCGTCACCGGATGGAACGCGGCCCGGCATCTATTACATCAACACGATCGACATGAGGGCGCAGGCGATCTGGGAAATGGAAACGCTGGCGCACCATGAGGCGATTCCCGGGCACCACATGCAGATCGCCATCGCGCAGGAGCTGGAAAACATGCCGAAATTCCGGAAATTCGGCGGTTACACCGCCTACGCCGAAGGCTGGGGGTTGTACGCGGAGTATTTTCCGAAGGAGTTCGGGTTCTACCAGGATCCCTACCAGGATTTCGGCCGGTTGTCCGACGAACTGTTGCGTGCCGTGCGCCTGGTGGTCGACACGGGCATCCACGCGAAGAAATGGACGCGGGCGCAGGTTATGGATTATTTCCGCGCCAATGCGGCGACGCCGGAGCGCGAGCTGTTTTCCGAGACCAACCGCTACATCGTCTGGCCCGGCCAGGCCTGTTCGTACAAGATCGGGATGATTCGAATCCTCGATCTGCGCGAACTCGCGAAGCGGGAGCTGGGCGACAAGTTCGACCTGCGGACCTACCATGACCTGGTGCTGAAGAACGGCGCGCTGCCGCTGAACCTGCTGGAGGAAAACGTCCGCGCGTGGATCGCGCAGCAAAAGCTATGAGCCGGGTTCCCCGATCCGGCCGGGATGCCGGTGATCGAGGGCGGGGAGCGGCCGACGCCTCGGGGAAGCCGGTTCGGGTTAGGGCCGGGCCTGATTTTCGCCAACGCACGCAACGCCCTGCGCATTCGAAAGCGTCAGCGAGAGTCAGATAACCAGAAATCCGAAGCGGAGGCCGGCGAGGACCGAGCGAGCCCGGCCCCTGCGGAATCATTCCAATTCCAGTTCGCGCGCCAGCCAGGCGAGGCGGTCGGCGGCGACTTCGCGGGAGCCGAGGTCGTGCTCGGCGTCGTAGGTGGCCTGGTGCTTGCGGGGACGGGCGGCGGCGTAGAACTCCGCGGCTTCCTCGGCGGTAACGTAGAAGTCACGGCTGGCGAATTGGAAGAACACCGACGCGGGGGACAGCGTGCCCACGAACCGGACGGGATCAATGGTGGCGAGTTGGGCCTCATACGACGCCCGGTCCCTGGGCTGCTGGCGGAAGAGAAACCAGTCCACGAAATGGGGCGTGGGCGCCATGAAGACGCAGGTCCGGGCGCGCCGATCGAGGGCCTCGGCCATCATGCCGTACATGGCGCCGAAGTCGTGGCCGACGAAGCCCACGCGTCGCGGATCGATGTTGGGTTGCTGGAGGAGCAGGTCCATGGCGCGCCGCAGTTCGATCACCTGGCGCACGGCGTGGGCATGGTCCTCCTCGGGGATGCGATTCTTATACCAACCCGGTTCCGCCCACATGCCCTCGACGAGGAGCGACACGACGCCGCGGCCGGCGAGGGCCACGCCCTCCTCGAGAAATTGCGTGCGATTGGTCGTGGCCGGTTCGCCGAGCCAGTGGGCGAACAGGATGGCAGCGTGCGGACCGGTCGCCGAGGCGGGCGTGACGAGGTAGGCGTCCACCGGCCGGCCCGCCGGCGTGAACGTCAGGTCAACCACGACGGCGTCGCCGCGGACTTCGCGGCCATTCTCCTGCACGTTCAGGGGCGCCGAGCGATCGTAGTCAAAGAGGGTGGGGTCAAACGGCGTAGCTGCGGCCGCATGGAGCGACGCGATGGCACCGAGCAACAGGAGAAGGTGTTTCACGCGATGATTCTGTCGCCGGCCGGAAGGGGTACAAACTTTCTGCGACGGAAGGGGGGAATCGTGGGCCAGGTGGCGAGACAACGAGGTGAAGGAGTGCGGCGGTTCGCGGGGTTAAACGGTCAAGCCCATGAAACGATCCCCCTGTCACCGTATGTTACCCGCCGTCCTGCTGGCGGGCCTGTTCCTCGTCAGTCCCGGCGTCGCGGCCATCTCGCATCCCCGCGTGCAATGGGTCTTTCAAACCGAGGGACCGATCCGCGGATCCGCGACGATCGCCGGCGACGCCCTTTATTTTGGCAGCGCGGATGGATTTCTCTACGCCGTCGATCGGGCCGACGGCACGTTCCGATGGAAATTCCAGATTGGCGGCGCGATCGCGGGCGCGCCCGCCGTGGCGGATGACCTCGTGATCGTGGCCGGGCGCGGTGAGATGGTGCACGCGCTTGATCGGGCCGATGGTACGTCGCGATGGAGCTTTCGGATGAAGCCCACACTGCCGACGCCGACGGAGTGGAATTTCTTCACGGCCCCGCCGGTCGTGGATGGCGACCAGGTGTTGGTGCCGTCGGGGGACGGCCATCTGTATGCGTTGGATCTCCGGACCGGTGCCGAACGATGGAAGTTTGAAACCGGCGACAGCCTGCGCGCGGCGCCGCTGGTCGTTGGCGACGTGATTTATCAACCGAGCGGAGACGACCACGTGTATGCGCTGGCGGCCGCGCATGGCGCGTTGCGCTGGAAGTTTGCCACGGCGGGCGTGGGGTATGACCTGAGCCAGGGATTCATTCGCAGCGACATCTTCACGCGGCCCTCATATCAGGATGGCTTGTTGGTCTTCGGCTCGCGTGACGCCAACGTTTATGCGGTCGATGCCACCACCGGGGAAAAGAAATGGAGCTTCGCGTACGACTCGACGTGGGCGATGTCGACCACCGTCGAGGCCGGCGCGGTTTACGCGGGGTGGTCGACCAACAACAAAATCAATGCGCTCGATCTCGCGACCGGTGCGCAGCGATGGGAGTTCAACGCCGGTTCGCACACCTACACGACAGGTCTGGTGATGGGGGAGGCAATCATCTGGGCCAGCGCCGATGGCCGAATTCGTCAGCTGGGCAAGCGGGATGGCCAGCTGCAATGGACGTACGACGTCGGGAGCGATTTGTATTCCTCGCCGGTCCAGGCGGACGGCGTGCTTTATCTCGGCACGGATGACGGCCGGATGCTCGCGATAGCGGAGGGCCACGCAACCGCGTACAAGGCCGTGTATGTTCCGGCCGCGGTGCCCGCCGGGCTGCGTGGATTCGTGATCGATGAGGCGCTGGCGCCGTACTTGGTGGCGCATGCATTTCAATGGATCGATTCCGCCACCGCGCTGGCGGACTGGGTGAACGCGCGCACGGCGGACGGCGCGCCCAGTGTCGTGGTGTTTGGTTTCGCCCAGATTCCGCCGGAAGTCGTCGGCGCCGATCCGGCAGCGGGACCGTTGCGGAAATATCTGGAGGCGGGCGGGAAGGTCGTCTGGACCTGGGGCCGGCCGAACCTGGTGACGTTTGATGAGAAAGGCCAGTTCCTCGCTTACGATCCCAGCGTCGCGACGCGCCTGCTCGGGCTGGAGTTCGTGGATTTCCAGGATTCCGGAAACTACTACAGCCGGCCAACGCAGACCGGACGCAACTGGGGGCTGCCGGCTTGGTTCAAGGCGACGTTCGCGTCGCTGAAATCCGCGTCGGGTGCGACCGCCCTCGCAACGGATGAATACGGTCGGACGAGCGTGTTCGTGAAGGCGTTTCATCCCCGCCCCGGATCGGGGTGGGTGACGTTCTCGCCGAAAGGTTACGGCGTGCCGATCCGGGAGTCGGAACTCACCGCGCTCGAGCGCGTGGCGTCACACGGGTTGGACTGATCCCGTGATCACGGCGCGAGCCGCCGGAGATTGTCGCACACGATGGCGGCGGCGACGGCGGCGTTGAGCGACTCCGCGCCGCCGAACTTGGGAATGGTAACGCGGCGCGTGACCAGCGACTCGACGGCGGGGGAAAGCCCGCGGCCCTCGCTGCCGATGACGACGACAGCGTGCCGGAGCGGCTCGAGCGCATGCACATTCTCGCCGGAAAGGTCGCAGCCCAGGATCGGTGCGGTCACGCCGGCCAGGGCGGGGGCGAGGGGCGTGGTATGGGAAGTCACGCGGGCGAAGGAACCCATGCTCGCGTTGATGGCCTTTTGGGAAAAGAGGTCGGCGGTGTCGGGGGAGAGGACGACCCGGTCGAAGGCGAACCAGTCCGCGATGCGCAAAAGCGTGCCGACGTTGCCCGGGTCCTGGATCCCGTCGAGCGCGAGGGTGAAACCCTGGTTGAGCGCACCGTCGGCCAGGGGCGGGCGCATGATGCGCCCGATGGCGAGCACGGTGGACGGGGTGGGAAAGTGGCTGATGCGTTCCATCTCGAGGGAAGTCACGTCGAGCAGCTTGACGGCGGGGTCGGTGCGGGCGGGATCGAGCTGGAGGCGCAGTTCGTGGGACACGTTGCCGGTCGCATAGATTTCCACGAAGGGAAAGGCGGCGGCGAGGAGTTCGCCCACGACTTTCTCGCCCTCGACGACGAAGAGGCCCAGCGCGTCGCGGTGTTTCTTTTCCTGCAGGGAACGCAGGCGGGTGATCTCGGATTTCGTGAGGGGCACGGCGCGAGCAAACAGGGCTGGTCTGGGGATGGCAATCGCGGGAGTGGCGGCCGACGCGCCCGGGCGGGGGCGAGTGGCGGGGGGCCGATTTGCGGGCTTTCCAAAAAGCGCAGCACGGCTAGGTTGCGCGGCATGAAACGCTACGCTCCCCTGGTCGCCCTGGCGCTTTGCCTGACGTTGTTGAGCCTGCCGCTGCTCGCGCAGGGCGTGACGAAGGCGGCGCCCGCGTCGGGCAAGACGCCCGGGCTCGAGCTGGCCGCGATGGCGACGCAGGTGACAGGCATCGCGATCTCGCCTTTGCTCGGGGTGAGCGCGGTCGGGGCGTACCAATATTTTCGCGCTGACACGCCGGCGGAGAAGGAGGCCTTGCCGTGGTTTGCGCGGCCATCGTTCTGGCTCCTGGGATTGCTCGTGGTGGCGGCGGTGGCGTTCAAGGACGCGGCCGGTGCCACGTTGCCCCCGGGCTGGAAGAAACCGCTGGATGTGTTGGAGACGATTGAGAACAAGGCGAGCGGGCTCGTGGCCGCCGGTGCGGTCATTCCCTCGCTCATCACCTTTGGTTCGAGGATGCTGATGGATTCGGCGGGGATCAACGGCGTGGGGGAAATTCATGTGACCGGGCTGGCGATGCTGCCGGTGGCGGCGTTCGACATGGGGTGGTTGCTCAGCCTGTTGATGGTGCCGTTGTCGGTCGCGGTGTTCGCGGTCGTGTGGCTGACCTCGCATGCGATCAACGTGCTGATCCTGCTCAGCCCTTGGGGAGCGATCGATGCCGCGCTGAAAGGCGCGCGGACGGCGGTGCTGGGCTTGGTGAGCGCCACCGCGTGGATCGACCCCGTGGTGGGCGCGACGCTGTCGGTGCTGATCATCGTGATCGCCTATTTCACGGCCGGGTGGGCGTTCCGGCTGATGACCTGCGGGTCGGTGTTTTGCTGGGATTTTTTCACGCTGCGCCGCAAGCGGTTCCAGGTGCTGGCTGACGGCAACAAGCTGTTCACCGGCGCGGAATTCGAGGGCGTGCCGCCCCGCACCTATGGACGGCTTTACCAGGGGGCGGATGGCGCGCTGGTATTGCGCTTCCGGCCGTGGCTGGTCTTGCCGGAGCGCGAGGTGCCGGTGCCGCGGGAGGGACTCGTGGTTGGTTGTGGCGTGTTCTATTCCGAAGTGCTCGGCCACAACCCCAAGACGGATGCCAATCGCACGCTGCTCTTGTTGCCGCCGCGGTATCTCGGGCATGAGGAGTTGTTTGCCCGCACCTATCATATTTCCGGCACGTGTGAGGTCGGATTGCGGAAGGCGTGGAGCTGGCTCCGGGAAGCGGTGGGCATGAGGCCGCGGAAGCCGGCGATGGGGGTTTGATTCGGGGTAGGGCGTCGCAAGCTGAGACCCCTGGGCTGACCTGATCTTTTTGATTCCGGTCGCGAGGTAAATTGCTACGGTGCCAGCCCATGAGCGACGACAACGTGCCCAAGCTCCGCCTGAAGCCCAAGCTGGGAACCGACACTCCCGCCGCTCCGCAAAACGCTCCCGCCAGCGTGCCGCCGGCGCCCGCGGCCCCGGCGCCCGCGGCGGAGACCTCGGCAGAAGCTCCCAAGGTTGTGCGGCTAAAGCCCAAACTGTCGATGGCGCCCGTGCAGGAAACCCCGGCTGCGGCGTCGACCCCGGCTTCGGGCGTGGCGCCTGAACCGCCGCCGGCGACGGCAGGCGCGGCCGCCTCGCCGGAACCAGCGCCGGCTCCTGTTCGCCTTCGGCCGAAGTTGTCAGCGCCGCCGATGGAAGCGTCGGCGCCCGCAGCGGCGGCCGCACCGGCTCCGGTACCGAGCCCGAGTCAAGCGGGTGCCGAATCCCCCTTGCGCGAGACGGCACCCGCGGCGGAAGCGTCCGCCGGGTCCGCGCCTCCCGCGGCGGAAGCGGCCGATGCGACGAAGCCCGCGTTGAAATTCAGTTTCAAACCGAAGGCGTCCGCCGCGCCCGCGACCGGGGCGGGAGCGCCGCCGCCTGTCGGGTCCGGCGAAGAGCCTCCGTTGCTCGATGCGCCGCCGCCGGCTGGGCCGCAAACCGATCGCGGGGAGAACGGCGAACCCGGTGAGATCACCGCGATGCGGCAGGCCTCGAGTGCGCCCTTTCCGCCGCCGCCAGGGAAATTTCCGGCGCCGCCGGGCCTCAAGCAAGCGCTGGCCGAGGCGAGCGCGGAGGCGGCGAGGGGCGGCAAGAAGGCCAAGGGCAGGAAAGGCAAGAAGAGCGTTCTCCTTCTGGGCGGCTTGGCTGCGGTGCTGGTGCTCGGTGGTGGCGCTTACGCCTACCTCATGTTCACCGAGGAACCGCCGCCTCCGCCCGTGCAACGACCGGCGGCGAGACCTGCCCCGGCGCCGGTGACACCGGCGGCACCCGTGGCGGAAGCGCCCGTCGTGGCAGCGCCCGAGACCAAGCCGGTCGAAACCGTGGCTGCTCCTGTCACGCCGGCGGCCGAGCCCGCGCGAGTCGAGGCGCCCCCGCCGCCCCCGCCGCCGAGCGTCGCCTTCCGTGCGTGGGCAGAGGATTTGAAAATCAGCGGCCTGCGCGGCGGAAGCAGCCCGCGCATTTTCGTGGGAGGGACCGCCTACCAGAAGGGCGACCTGATCAACCCGCAGCTGGGCATCACGTTTGAGGATTACAACGACGCGACGCGCACGATCCTGTTTCGCGACAAGACGGGTGCGACGGTCGAGAAGCGGCAGTAGGCGGACGTCCCGGCCGCATCCTCAGCCGCCAGCCAGCGCATCCCGGATGGTGCGCAGCAGGGCGGGGTTGGTGGCGATCGCGAGGGTGCCGTTGACGACAAACTGCACGCCCATGCTCATGATGAGAAAGCCCATGATCTTGGTCATGGCGTTCACCCCCACGGGCCCGATGAACTTCACCAAGCCACCGGACATGCGGAGCACGAGGTAGGTGAGGAGGGCGACGGTGACGATGCCCGCGATGATGGCCGCGTAGTCCATCCAGTCGGTGGCGAATGACGTGAACCCGAGGGTGACGGCGATGGAGCCCGGGCCGCTGAGCATTGGCATGGCGAGGGGTGAGAATGAGATGTCCACCTTGCGGCGGGCGGCCTCCTGTTGTTCGGCCTCGGTGGCGGCGTCGGGGCGAGGGGCGGAGAGCATGTTCATGCCGATGCCGGTGAGGAGGATGCCACCGGCGATGCGGAGCCCCGGGATCGAGATCCCGAAGAAATTCATGATGAACGTGCCGCCGATGAGGAAGCTCACGAGGATGGCCACCATGTAGAAGCAACCCTTGCGCGCCTGTTCGCGGCGCCGTTCGGCGCTGTCGCCCTCGGTGATCGCAAGGAAAGTGGGCCCGGCGGAGAGCGGGTTGATGATGGGCAGCAGGCCGATTAACGTGCCGAGATAGATGCCCCAAAGGTCGAGGAGGTTCGACATCCGGCCAACGTGGAGCAGGCCTGCGGGTTTGGCGAGTCTCGCTTATGACACGGGGTGGCGAAGGACGGCGCGGGGGACGGGGCCGGTAGACGGTGGGCCGCGCGGAGGACAACACGCTTCCGCGTTCCGTCACGGGGGCGCGGTCGGGCTTGGATCCTTCGCGAGCCTCAGGATGACGGAAGAGGCGTGGGCCTTGTTGGTGCCTACCACACGTCCACCGGGCCCTTGGGCACGGGGATGGCGTCGCGGCGGAGCGCGGCGGGATCGTCGTCGTCGCGCATGAAGGAGGCGACCATCGGGTCCGGGCGGTATTGGGCGCGGAGCTCGCCGTGCTCGTCGAGGAACTGCGTGCGCCACTTCTCGTAGTGGGCGAGCAGGCTCTCGAATTCGGCGCGCGTGCGGAATGACGTGACGCCCTTCTTGAATTCGCGCGCGGGACCGAAGCGCTTCGCGTACCACGAGGCGGGCTTGCGGAAGAGGCGGCAGCCGTGGTCCTCGCCGAAGACCTCGATCATCAACTCGAGGTGACGGCGCATGACGGCGGCGCGCTCGGGGTAGCCGGCCTCGGGGCGCAGTTCACCGGTGGCGAGGAAGTGCAGGGTGTCGCGGAAAATCCACGGATTGTAGAACGCGCCGCGGCCGATGCTGACGCCCGCGCAGCCCGTTTCGTCGAACATCATCTTCGCGGCCTCGGGCGTGGTGACGTCGCCGTTGCCGATCACGGGGATGTGTTTGACCGCCTGAACCACGGCGCGGATGCCGGCGAGGTTGACGGTGCCGCCGAAACCCTGGGCGCGGGTGCGGCCGTGGATGAAAATCGCGGCGACGCCGGCGTCCTCGAGCACGCGGGCGAGGTCGGGGGCGGTGAGGTTGTTCTCGTCCCAGCCGAGCCGCATTTTCGCCGTGATCGGAATCTTCACGGCGGCGACCATGCCGCGGACGAGGGCGGCGGTCTTGTCGAGCTCGGTCATCATGGCCGAGCCGCCGCCGACGTTGACAACCTTCTTCACCGGGCAGCCCATGTTGATGTCGACCGAGGCGATGCCGAGGGACTCGACCAGTTGCGCGGCGTCGCGCATTTCCTCGGGCACGGAGCCGAACAGTTGCACGGCGAGGAGTTTTTCCGCGGGGCAGGTGCGGATGAGCGAGAGCCCGCGCGGGTTTTTCTCGAGGAGCGAGCGGGCGTTGACGAGGTCGGTGGTGGTCCAGTCGAGGCCCCCGATTTCGCGCACGACGAGGCGGAAGGGCAGGTTGGTGTAGCCCGCCAGGGGGGAGAGGAAGAGAGGAGAGCCCAGCTCGTAGGGACCGATGCGCACACCGTCATGGTTCGCCGCGCGGCGCGCGTGGCAAACGGTTTCAGCGGGGCGACGGGTTTCCCGGGGATAGATCGCTGCCGGCCCGTTTGGCGGCCAGCCATTGCATGCTGCAAGGTGAGTTCCGCGTCAGGCATTCGGCGGTGGCCGGCGAGGAAGTCGCTGAGTCGTTGCTTGGGGATTTCGAGGTAGCG
Source organism: Verrucomicrobiota bacterium (assembly GCA_023433275.1). Classification (GTDB taxonomy): domain Bacteria; phylum Verrucomicrobiota; class Verrucomicrobiia; order Opitutales; family Opitutaceae; genus Lacunisphaera. Next base: position 3,235 of record JAEZDN010000068.1, on the reverse strand, counting down.
AGCGAGTCGCACCTTGGCGCCGTGGGGCTTGAGTTCGGACCGCAGCGCGATGCGAAGTTCATTCCATCGGGGAGTGAAAGGCCCCGGCCGGATGGTTTTGTACGAACCGGACCGCCGGCGCCGGAATTTCCTTCGAAGCGACTGCAGCCCCTCCTCGCCCGCAGCGAAAAGGATCTCATTCAGCCCCATCCACGATGGCTCCAGGCGATGATAGTGCCGTCGGGGGGAGGTCGGCGCGAGCACCGACCCTGCCGGGAAGGGCAAGGGGGGCGGCGATGCCGCCCGCGGGGAGGCGATCAGGTCCCGGGAGGGCGGCGGAAGCGGAGCACGCCGGCGATGAGCGTCGTGGCCACGGCGGCCAGGAGTGCGCCGGTCAGCCACCAGACGGTGCCATCGAGGCGGGGAGTCGGGGAAAGGTTGGCGCGATAGAGGAGGTGGAAGAGCGCGAGGAAGAAGACCAGCACGGCGCAGCCCATGCGGAGGACCACGCCGGTCACCCAGGCGTGCGTGACGGCGGCGCGTTCGGGAGCGAGCCAGTAGTCGCGATGCGGAAGGTTGACGTATTCCTTCGGCAGGCGTGGCTGGAGCAGGGCGATGCCTTGGAATACGGCCGTGAGGAAAAGCACGGTGACAACGTGCCAGGCCGTTTGCTGGCCGCGGGTCATCCAGCCGTCGGGCTGGCCTGAGCCGTTGAAGTGCGCGGCGACGCGGTCCGGCAGGCGGTCGTGTTGCCAGATCGCCTGGCCGAGCGTCGCCAGCACGAGGGCGAAGAAGAGGACTTGGATCGGACGCATCGGGAGGGCGTCAGCGCGAAGCGACGGCGCGCTTCACGCGATTCATGGCCTCGACCAGGGTGGCGCGCGGGCAGCCGAAATTGAGCCGCACGAACTGGCCGGCGGGTACGCCGTATTGGGCGCCGTCGGCAAAACCGACGCCGTGCTCCTCGAAGAAGTGGCCGGGGTCCTTGAGATTCAGCGCGGAGACATCGAGCCAAGCCAGGTACGTGGCCTCGCAGGGTGTCATCTTGATCATCGGCAGGTGTTCCCGCAGGAACGCGGCGATGTAGTCGCGGTTGCCGCGCAGGTACGACAGCAGCGCCTGGCGCCAGGGCTCGCTGTCGCGGAACGCGGCCTCGCAGGCGGCGTAGCCCAGCGGACTCATTTCCGGTACGATGCCGGCCATGGCGCGGACGAATTGCTGGCGCAGCCGGGAATCGGCAATCACCGCGAGCGAGCAGGCGAGGCCGGCGATGTTGTAGGTCTTGCTGGGCGCGAGCAGGGTGATGGTGCGGGCGGAGGCATCCGCGGAGAGGCCGGCGACGGGGATGTGCGGCAGGTCGTCGAGGATGAGATCGCAATGGATGTCGTCGGAGACGAGGACGAGATGGTGGCGCGCGCAGAAGGCGGCGACCTGCTCGAGTTCCTGGCGGGTGAAGACGCGGCCGACGGGATTGTGCGGGCTGCAGAGGAAAAACACCTTCGTGCGCGGGGTGACGGCGCGTTCCATGGCGGGCCAGTCGAACTCATAGCGACCGTCGGCGCGCGGCACGAGCGGGACCATGACCGGTTCACGCGCCTGGTTCTTGGGCGCGCTCATGAACGGCGGGTAGATGGGCGTCGCGGTGAGCACCGCGTCGCCCTCGACCCCGATGGCGCGGGCGGCGAGGTTGAGACCGGTGACCAGGCCGGGAAGCCAGACGATCCAGCTGGGCTCGATCTTCCATGCGTAGTGGGAGGAGCAGTAGTTCACCACGGCTTCGGTCAAGGAAGGCAGCGGGCCGGCATAGCCGAAAATGCCATGATCCACCCGGCGATGCAGGGCCTCGATCACGGCCGGCGGGGCGGCGAAGTCCATGTCGGCGATCCAGAGCGGGATGATGTCGCGGCCGGCGTATTTGCGCCACTTGCGGCTGTCGCTGCTGGCGCGGTCGATGACGGTGTCGAAGTCAAAGGTCATGGCAGGGTTCCAGTGAAGCCGCGACGGCGGGCACTAGCCACGGAAAAAGCTAAAGCGTGACGGAGTTTCCCGCCGGGTGTGTCGCACAGTGGGGCGGGATTTCACACCCCGGTTGTGCGGGCGGACAGCAAGTGCCGCATTTTTCGCGGGTTGCGTGCGGATCCCAACGGGCACGCACCCTGCATGATGGTGGCACACAGTCTTTATAACCAACCAACCCAACAAAGGAAAAATCATGAACCGTATCATTCGCTATACCTACCCGCGCAGTGTCAGCCCGTTCGCGAACCGCAGCAGCGTGTGGTCGGGCCTCGAGAGCGAGGTCGATCGCCTGTTCGAGTCCGCCCTGGCGAACTTCAGCGCGCCGGGTTATGCCGCCGGCTTCCCGGTCGACCTCTATGAGGACAAGGACAACACCTACGTCCGGGCGGAGCTTCCCGGCGTGGCCCGCGATGCGATCAACATCGAGATGGTCGATGGTTACCTGAACATCTCCGCCTCGCGCAAGCAGGGTGAGGAGTCCTTCGGCATCAACCGCTCGATCTCGATTCCCGAGGCGGTGCAGGCCGACAAGGTCAGCGCGGCCTATGAAAACGGCGTGCTCACGGTGACGCTCCCGAAACAGGAGCAGGCCAAGCCGCGCAAGATCGCGATCGCCGTTAACTAAACCCATTACCAACCAACCAAGGAGAAACCTACCATGTCCCTCTTCAATCAGATCGTCCCGCGCCTCTCGCGCTCGTTTGCCCGCCAGTCGGAGACCGCCGCACCGGCGGCCCAGGAACCCGAGTTCACGGTGAAGCCGCTTTATGAGCTCACCGAGAATGCGGAGGCATGGGGCCTGACGGCGCATGTGCCCGGCGTGACCAAGGAAGGCTTGGAGCTGTCCGTCGAGGACGGCCTCATCACGCTGCGGGGCCGGCGGAACTGGCAGAAGCCCGAGGGCTGGACCGCGGTTTACCGCGAGTCGCTCGATGCCCCGTACCAGCTCACGCTGCAGCACGACAACACGGTGGATGCCGACAAGATCCATGCCGAGTTGAAGGACGGGGTGCTGCGGGTCTCGCTGCCCAAGACCGAGGCGGTCAAGCCGCGCAAGATTGCAGTGAACTGACCACTTTCCGGGCCGGAAATCGAAAACCTTCGGGATTCGGCACGGAATCAGCTTTTAGAGAAACCAATCAACCGGACGGCTTAGGGGTAGGTCGTCCGGTGAATGTCCGCCTCGTGCGGCAAGTCGCCGGGAGTCCGTTTACGGGCCCCGGCGATTTTATTTTTT
>JAEZDN010000028.1 GCA_023433275.1 Verrucomicrobiota bacterium | reverse complement strand
TTTGCCGGGCGCGCGGGCGAATTGTTCCGTTGTAGGGGCGTGGCGCGTCCACGCCGGTGGTTTGCGCAGCGGGAAAAGGGCGCGGTCGAGCCGCGCCCCTACAATGAGGGGATCAGGATAGGGCGGTTGGAAGTCCGTGCTGGAGCGGGAGCCATGCGGGGAATGCCGGGTGAGGGCACCCGGCCCACAACGTGATGCGGATGTGGCCCAACGTGGGCTTGATCAGCGTTCATCCGCGAGAGCAGGGCGCGGTCGAGCCGCGCCCCTGCAATGAAGGGGAGCAGGGCAGGGAAGATCGGAAGTCCCTTCGGAGCGGGAGCCATGCGGGGGAATGCCGGGTGGGGGCACCCGGCCCACAAGGTGATGCGGATGAGATCCAACGCCACGGAGGCACGCTAAGTTGCCCTAGAAGCTCGCCGTCACGCTGAGGGAAAAAGTGCGGCCGCGCCAATCGCCGTAGGCCTGGACGCCGGCGCCCGAGATGTCGTTGACGTATTTGGGGAAGTCGAAACCGGAGAGATTGTTGACGCGCACCTGGGCATGGAGACGGAATCGGTCGGACAGCGGCGGGAGCCAGCGCGTGAGGTCGACCTGGGTGAAGGCGTCGAACTGCCAGTAGGGCCGGATGTGATCGCTGCCTTGGGCGGCGTGCACACTCGCGGGCAACGTGCGCGCGCCGAGGTAATGGCCGTCCACGCCGAAGCCCCAGGCCGGCTTGGACCAGGCGGCGCCGAAGGTCAGCCGGTGGCGCAGGAGGCCCGGCGCGGTGCCGTCGGGACGGCCGAGTTGATCCACGACGGGAGAGTTGGGGAACAGCTGGCGATCGTAGCGCTGGAACCAGACCCAGCGGCCGCGGAGTTCAAGGACGCCGCCCGCGAGTTCGGGGACGGCGTATTCGGCGGCGAGATTCCAGTTTTGCGAGTGGCGTCGCGCGGCGTTGGCCGCGCCCGTGAGCAGGGTGGTGATGCGACCGGTGCCGGCAGGGCGGCGGAGGACGCGATCGGGAAAGGCGGACTCGAGATTCAGCAATCCCTCGGGCTCGAGCATGATGAACTCGTTGGTCTTCGTGGTGTCGGCGAAATCGAGCGAAGCGCGGAAACGATGGGAGCGCCCGCGGGTGTAGATGATGCCGGCGGTCTGGGTCGCGGCCGATTCGGGGCGCACGTTGGGGTTGATCGCGACCCGCGCCTCGGTGAGGTAGCGCTCGCCGCGCAACGGGTCGAAGATGCTGATGAGATCGGCGCCCGAGCCACCGCCGCTGCCCTCCGTGAGTGGTCGGCCCATGACGGCGGTGGGAAAGCGGTTCGAGGTCGTGTACGAGGCGCGCAGCGCGAAGCCCGCGCGGAAATCGACCTTGAGGCCAAACGTCGGGGCCACGCTCGTTTCATTGGACTGGGCGGAGATGATGTAGCGGACGGCGGTGTCGGTTTCGACGGCCGTGATGGCGCGGGGGAGGTGACGTGCGGGCACCAGCGGCGCCTGGATCTCGCCGAAGACGCTCATGCGCTCGAGCGTGCGTCCCGTCCAGCGGACGACCTCGCCGGCCGGGGAACCGTCGGCGTAGCGCGGCTCGGCGGTGTAGGGCGCAAGGTCGGTGAGGCGGTAATCCGTGCCGAGGTTCACCGTGCCCTCGCCCGTGGGCAACTGCAGGGCCTCGTGGGTCACGCGGATGGCGCCCTCGATGGCATGATAGTCGCCCAGCTTCACAAACTCGCCTGGCGCGCGGTGATAGATGAGGGCGCGGTCGTAGAATTCCGGCGGCGGACCGTGGCGCTGCGTGTCGCGCAGGGGTTGATAAAGTCCCTCGTCCACCAATTGCTGCCAGCGATCCGGATCGACGCCGACGAGGCCGCGGTAGCGCGCGACATTGCGGGCGTATTGGGCATCGAGCGTGAGCCGCCAGTCCGCGGGCAGCCGAAGCAACGCGCCGGCAACGAGCGAGGACGATTCGAGTCGTGCCTCGTTGTATTTTCCGCCGAGCCGGGGCGCGGTTTCGTGGAGCGCGACGCGGACGTCCTCGCCGAAAGGATTGAAGGCGGAACTCGCCGGTAGATCCAGGGCGGCGGAAAAGACGTCGTGTCCGCGATGGATCACGGTGCGCCCGTGGGTCGCGTCGAGGCCCAGTTGGAGCCACGGCGTGACATCCCAGACGGCGGAGCCGTACCAGGACGCGCGGCGTTGCCGGCGGCCGAAGACGTAGTCCACCGAGTTGAGCGAGGTGGCTAAACCACCGGGCGCGTCGAACAGGCCCGTGCTGTACTGGCCGTTGCGGCCCGCGAACGCGGCGAGACCGCCGAGGCCGTCGGCGCCCGGTGCGACGGAGGTGAATGGACTCGCACCCGGCCCGAGGGCCTCGAGGGGGGAACCGTCGGCGGAGGTGACGTTGGGTGTTTCGCGCGGCTCGAAGGATGGCGGGGTGCGCGCCAGCCGGGCGCGTTGGTAGCCGAGGTCACGTTCGACCGGCGGGGCGGTGCGTGTGACCGTGGCGTTCAACCGCAGGCGAAGTTTCCCGTCGAGCAGCGTGCGACCGTGGGACAGGGACACGGAGGATTGCGCGGCATCGAAACCGTCCAGCGCGTTCGTGTAGGTGGTGCGGAGCTCGGTGCCGTCGGTCTCCGGGGTAAGGACGATGTTGATGACGCCGCCGACGGCGTTGCCGCTGTAGAGGGCGGAGGCGGAGGCGGGGAGGACCTCGATCTGCTGAACGAGGGCGAGGGGGACCAGGTTGACGTCGGGCGCGCCGAGCTGGCCGATCGAGCTGGTGAACGTCTCGGGCAGGCGGCGGCCGTTGACGAGGATGACGGTTTCGTCCTCGGACTCGTAGCCGCGCATCTTGAGGTTGGAGCTGCCGGTGACGATGCTGCCCGCATTGCCATTCTGCTCGGGGGGCGGAGCGGTGGTGGATTCCAGGAGTTCACGCTGGAGAAACTCGTTGAGCTGCACGACTCCGCTGCGGGCGATTTGCTCGCGGGTGAAGAGGGTGAACGGCATGGCGTTGTCCGCGGTGCGGGGAAGGTCGAGGTTGCCCGCCGCGCGACGGGGCGCGGCGCCGGCGCCCTCGCCGATGGGCAGGCGATCGTGGCGTTCGCGCACGACGTAGGGATCGAGCACGGTGATATCATCCGCGGCCTGAAGCCGGAGCGGAGGAAGGATGAGCGGGCGGCCGCTCGCGACGTCGAGATCCGCATGTTCCAGGAGACGGAAGCCCGGGCCGCCGGTGAAGAGGCGGTAGCGTTGGGGTGGCAGGGCGGGGAAGACGAAGGCACCGCGTTCGTCCGTGGTGGTGCGGAAGCGCGTGCCGGCCAGGGCAACGGGCAGGTGCCGCGCGGGTTCGCCGTCCGGCGTGAGCAGAGTGCCCTCGAGGGAACCGGTGGGTTGCGCGGACCGGGAGATCACGAATTTTCCGCGCAGGTTGCGGCGGGCCGAGAAACCGGTGTCGCGGAGGAGAAGTTGCAGCGCGGCGGCGGGTTCGTGCTCGCCGCCGACGGCGGGGGTGGGAACCTGTCGGAGATCGTCGAAGGAGTAGAGCACCTCGACGCCGGCCTGGCGGGAGAACGCGAGCAGGGCTTCGGCGCCGGAGGCGTGCGGGGGCAGGTCGAACTTCACCGGCGCGCCCATCGTCGACGTGGCCAGCATCAGGCCTAGCGCCGCGATCAGGAAGCGGTGGAGGACGGGGAAGGGACGCACGACCGGGGGAACGGCTACGTTCAGGGAGTGCGGGTGGGCGTGGCGTGAATGCTGCCGTCGGTGCCGCGGGTGAAGCGAATTCCCAGGGGTTCCTCGATGTCGGCGAGGAAGCCGTTGAGGTCATCGAGGCTGTAGCGTCCACCCACGCGTTGCCGCGCGGCGGCGTCGGAGGCGGTGAGGGTTCGGCCGTGATAGCGGGCGAAGTGGTCCAGCGCCTCGCGCAGCGGCGTGTCGGCGAAGACGATCTGGCCGCGGCGCCAGGCGAGGCTTTCCTCGAGTTCGGAAGGGGAAAGCGTGGTGACGCTCACAGTGTCGTCGGCCCGCACGAGTCGTTCCCCGGGCGAAAGCCGGCGCGTGGTGGTTGCGGCGCCGGCCCGCACCTGGACGGAGCCTTCCTGGACGGTCACCTCGAGGCGGCCGGGGGAGTCGGCACGGACATTGAACTGGGTGCCGGTGACGCGGATGGAGCCGGCGGGGGTTTCCACGAAGAACGGGCGATCGGCGTCGGGCGTGACGCGGAAGAAGGCCTCGCCGCCGGCGAGGCGGACGCGCCGTTCGGTGGCGCTGAACTCGATGGCGGCGGCGGTCTGGGCGTTCAGCTCGACGAGGGAGCCGTCGGCCAGCGTGTGCGACTGGCGGGCGGCGACCGGGGTGGCCAGGTTTTGGAAATGATTCTGTGGCCGGACCGGCCACAGAAAAACCGCGAGGGCGGCGGCCGCCGCCAGCGTTGCCCCGGCCAATGCCGGCCAGCGCAACCAGGGAGACGATCGGGCAGCCTTTGCGGTGATTTGGGTTTCCGCCAACTCGTCCCTGACCCCTGCAAGCAACGGCAGCTGCTGTTCGAGATCGGCGGAAAATTGGCAGTAGGTGGAGAGGAGGCGGCGGTTCTCCGGGTCGGCCGCGAGCCAGGCATCGAGGGCGGAGCGGTCCTCGGCCGAGAGCACGGAACCATCGAGCCGGGCGGCCCAGAGCGAAGCCTGCTCGTCGCGGGTCGGGGAAAGGGGAGAGGAAGGGATCATGGCTGGGCCTCCTGGACGGGGGCGGTGCGTGGCTCGGCCGCGGGGGCCTGGAGGGAGGCGCGCAGGAGGCGGAGCGCGCGCGCGTGTTGTTTCTCGACCGTGCTGATGGCGATGCCGAGGCGCTGGGAAATTTCCTGGTGCGAGAGGAGCTCGATCTTCCGGAGGAGCAGGACGGTGCGGCAGCCCTCGGGCAGGGCGGCGATGGCCTGTTCCAATTGCTGCAGTTCCTGGCGGGCCATGACTTGTTGGGCGACGCCGGGAGCAGGGGAAACCAGCTGGGCGTCGGCGGCGGCTTGGGAGCTGAAAGGGGCGATGCGGCGGCGTTTCAGGCGGTTGAAAGCGAGGCGGCGCGCGGTGGTGTAGAGGAGGGCCTCGGGCTTTTCGGCCTCCTGGCGGGCGACGGTCGGGTAGACGCGCAGGTAGGCGTCGTGGGCCACATCCTGGGCCTCGGCCGTGTTGCCGAGGATCCGGGCGAGGTGACGACGGAGCGGCGCCACGGTTTTCCGGTAGAGTCCGGTGAAATCCTTGGAGGGGGGCGGCTCGGACATGGTCATATCAGATAGCACTTCATCCGATCCTGACAACGTTCGCCATCGGACCCGCTAGCGGGGCGCCAAGTTTTTCCCTCGCGCATGAGGCCGTCGCAAGCGGCGACCCTCCAAAAAGCCTCACCCACGCGGCTACAGTTCAGTTTAGACCCTCTACTCCAAAGCCGACGGCGGGCGGGACCGCCAGAACGCGAAGGCGACCAGGAAGGAAACGAGAGCGATCACGCCGAGCGAGGCGTGCAACCGGCCATGGGTTTCAAGCTGCAGGCGCTGGGCCAGTTGCGCGGCGAGGGCGGGATTATCGGTTGGAATGGGTGGCGCGGCGGCGACCCAGCCCTGGACACCGGCGCGACCGTCGTAGAGCACGAGGCGGGCGCTTCGTCCGACGTGGGCGGTGACATCGACCATCCAGTAGGCGATGCCATCCTGGTTCGGGCCGGGGCAACCGATTTCCTCGCCGTGCCACTCGCCGTTGGCATCGAGCAGCCGGAGGCGCAGCCCGTTGCCATCGCCCGTGGGATAACCGGCGATGGGCACGACCAGCCGCGGTTTGGTCAGCACGAAGGGGGAACTGAGCACGGTGCCGGTAAAGGCGGGCCCGGCGGGAGCGGTGCCGTAGAAACGATTGCGCACCTCGATCGGGCTGAGGGGCGCGGCGCCCTGCAGGCGCTCGGGGCCGAATTCCGACGGCGTGGTGAAGGCGAAGGTCACGCCGGTGATGGCGGCGTTGCCGCCCAGGAGTTCCTGCCAGCGCGAATTGCGGTCGAAGGCCAGGGGGCTGTTCCAGCCCGAGAGTCCGAGCGCGCTGGCGACGCCGACGGCCAGGGCGAACCAGGCGGGCCCGCGGCCGGCCCAGATCGGCAAGGTCGCGAGTGTGGGCGCGGGAGAACCGCGCGTTGCCACTACTCCGACGCCGACGAGCAGAAGCAGCACGCCGGCGCCGGCCAGCCAGGGCCAGTGGGATTGGAGACCCCGGCTCAACCGGCCTGCCGCGTGTTCGGGGTTGGCGGGATGCACGGACGCGGGCAGCAGGACGCGGAATGCGGGTTGGTCGAGGAGGGTGGTCAGCACGTCGGTGCTTTGCGTGAGAACCCACCGGGTTTCCTCCTGTTCGAGCAGCGTGCGATCGCCGCGGGCGAGGTAGGCTTGCACGGCATCGCGGCGCAGGGCGGCGTGCTTGGCCGCGTTTTCATGGAAGTAACGGGCGTGGCCCTCGGTGGCGCGTTCCACCAGCCCGGCCGCGACCAGGGCGCACCACACGAACGCACCGAGGAGATAAATGGGCCGGCGCGGCGTGGACGCGACGAGGCGGGCGAGGGCGAGAGAGCCGGCGAGGACGCCGATGAAGAAGAGGTCGCCGTAGCGGGAAACATGGTCGGCGGAATCGCCCGTGCGCGCGAAGGCGAGGCCGAGGGCATGGGCGGCGTTCCAGAGACCGAGGGCGAAGATGACGCGATCGGCGTCGCTGGCCCGGAAGGACGCGCGGAGGCGCACGGCGTGGAGCAGCCAAGGCAGCTGCACCAAGGCGGCGGCGCCGGGCAGGACGCTGGGCCAGCCCAGCAAATGGAGGGCCGAGTGAACCAGTTCGAGCGGTGAGCGGGCGGCGTGGGCGAAGGAATGACCCGCCGGCGAGACCAGATGGATGATTGCGAGCAACGCGGCGCCGAGCAGGGCGATGGCCGCGGGCACGGCCCATTCGCGGCGGTCGTCATGGCGGGACCAGAGGTGGGCGGCCACCACGGCCAGCGGCGCGAGCCACATGCTCGCCAGGGTGAAAAGGCCCGCCAACCCGGCGACTTGGGCCCACCACCAGGCGCGAGAACCGGCCGGATGCGTGCACGCGCCGACGACGTGCAGGACGAGGAAAATGAGCGCGAGCGGAAACTGCGACTGGAAGCCCCACGCAATGTTTTCCCACGCGAAGGGCAGGGCGCCCCCGAGCAGGAGGACGACGGTGGCGAACGCGGCGGGGCGCGGGGAGAAGGATTGCCAGGCCCAGCGCGTCGCGAGCCAGATGAAGCCGCCGTGGAGTGCGGCGTTGACGGTCATCTGGACGAGCGGATCCCAGCGTTCCGTGATCGCGACCTGCACCCAGCTGAGCAGCCGGGTCCAGACCGGCAGGTGCTCGAAGTGGGGCATGAGAAAAACCCAGGGGCGAAGCACGCCGTGGAGCCACGGCGCGATGAGTTGCTCGGCCTCGATGATCCACTGGTCGTTGAAGGGCACATCGGAGGCGAAGAGATGGATCTCGCGCAACCGGGCGGCGATGACGACCAGGGCGGCGCCCGCGGCGATCAGCCCGCGCCAGCGTCGAGAGGCGACGGGTGCGGCCGCGGACCCGGGCGCGGGTGTGGCGGTCCACGCGGTGGCGGCATCGGCCCCGATCGCGACCAAGGCCAGCAGGTAGAGCGGGTACGCGGCGGCCATGGCGGCCGGGGTCATGTTGTAGAAGGAGGTGACGTGAACGAGGACGTTGATTGCGAAGTACGCGAGGCACGAAGCGAGCAGCGCCGCGGCCAGACCCAGCAGGAAAGTCACACGGCGGGTGACGAGCGCTTCGATAAGTCGGGCGAGACCGACCAGCAGGAGCACGGGACCGAGCCAGCGGAGAACGGTGGCGGTGCCGAGCCCGAGCGCGTGGAGCCATTGCACCTGGCGACCCGCGAGGACGCCCTGGTTGGGCGGGAAGGGATCGGGCGAACGCGGGGCGTGGCTGAGCCGCGTGCCCACGAGGTCGCGGAACGGCTTGAGCTCCGCGTAGTCGCCGACGCTGTCGAGCGAGTGGGCGGTGAAGCCCTTGAATCCGATGAAATAGTCCGCGTAGAGAAGCGCGCCGTCGAGGATGGGACGGAACGAATCGCGATCGAGCGGCGGCAGGAAGCCGGAGCGGCGCGGCAGGGAAGGCACGCGGCCCGCGTCGCAGGCGGCGTTGATTTCGTCGGCGACCTGTTGGTAGTACCGGAGGGCCTCGCCTGCGCTGGGTGCGAGACCCGCCGCGGCCACGGCATCGCGCATGGCCCACATGAACCAGCCGCCGCGGATCTGCCGTTCGGAAAGCGGCGCGACGCTGGCATCGAACCAGTGCTGGCCGATCTCGCCCTCGAAATGCGGGCGGATGCGCGCGAAGGCAGGGCTGTGCTCGTAAGCCGCCTCGCGCATCTGGCGCGTGATGGTGACGTGTTCGACCTTCGGGCCGGCCTGGAGGCGGGTCAGGGCCCCGTAGGCGGCCTTGAACTCGGAGGCGCGGAACTCGACGGAGCCGAACCAGCCGTAGTGACGCCAGTTGAGCGTGCACACCACCAGGAGCGGCAGAAGCGCCGTGAGCAGCAGGAGAGAGAAACTCGAGACCAGCGGGCGCCAGCGGATCGACCACTCGCCGCGAAGCGAGGCGACGAGGCCGAGGAGCGCGAGGCCCACGGCGGGCAGCAGCCACACGCTTTCCTCGCGGGTGATCCAGAAGAGACCGAGAGCGAGGCCGGCCAGGATGGCGGGTCCGGCTTGTCTCCGGCCGGACTCGCGGCGGCGCGCGTAGAGCGTGACGAGGCCCGCGAACACCAGCAGGGCGAGCGGCGTGTAGATGTTCTGCCGCATGAGCCGGCTGAGGTTGCCGGCGTCGTAGCTCATCGGGTTGGCGAGCAGGACGACATACAGCGTGAACTGGCTCCAACCGGAGCGCAGCCACGGCGCGAGGGCGCGCGTGACGGCGGCGCAGGCGCCTGCGTAGACCAGTTGTTGGGCGAGGAGCAACGGCAGACCGAGCCAGAAGACGCCCGCCAGGAACACCGAGAACAGGGGACCCTTGGCCAGGGTGAACTGGTTGTAGGGCCCGAGCCAGTTGCCCGCGAGGAGGTGGTCGGCGAGTTGGAGGAACAGCTTGTCGTCGTGGATCGCGGGACCGATCGCGTAGATCGTCTGCCCGCCGGTCAGCCAGACCTTCGCGGCGGTCAGGGCGAGCGCCGCCCAGAGCAACCGGCGGTTGACGGCGTCGGCGGGCATCAGGAGCGGGCTGGGAGCGGTACCGTCACTTGAACTCGATCCCGCTCCAACCGGTCCAGTCGTAGGCGAACTCGCCGTGCAGGCCGGGGTCGATGCGGAAGGTGACGTAGCCCTTGGGCCGCGGCAGCTTGCTGGAGAACGTCTGAAGCCCGCGGTCGTTCAAGCGGGTGAGGGGATCGAGGTAGCGTTCGTAGAGCACGACGTTCTCGCTGCCGTCGCTCCAGAACACGGTGAACTGGGCGCCATTGGTGCGGCCGCCATTGAGGTAGGCGCCGGTCACGAACCCGAAGCCGCCCGCGACCATGGTGGCGCCAGCGGGCACCTCGAAGACCATCTGGCTGGGCGCGTGCATGATCATCACGCGGTGCTTGTCGATGGCGTCCTCGTTGGGCGGATTGAGCGCCTCGTAGGAGATGGGGGCGTCCATGAACATGTGGAACTTCGCCTTGTCCGCGTTCTTGAAGTAATCCTTGCCCGCGTCGGAAGGCGGCAGCGAGAAGAACGAGACCTTGAGGTCATCGCTGAGGCAGTCGTCGTCCTGGGGCGCGATCGAGATGCGGATCGACGCGGCGCGGCGCGCCGGCACGCCGCCGGCGGCACGCATGAAGGCCATCATGTCGTCGACGATGGGATTGAGCATGAACCCGGCGCGGCCGATGAGCTGGGGCAGGCGGTGGGCGGTCTCGACGCCCTTGTCGTCCGTGATGTGGAGTTGCACGAGGGGCGGGCGAAGGAGGAAGCGGCGCAGCTTGCCCAGGAGGTTGAAGCGATAATCGATTTCGACCCAGACGTTCTGGTCGGCGATGTCGGCGACGCTGATCGTGTCGCCAAACCGGTGGGTGGCCTCGCGGATCCGCCGCGGCTCGAAGGCGGCGGCATCGAAGGCGCCGGGCTTGCGGCGCCAGAGGGTGTAACCCTGTTCAGAAAACTCGTACGTGTAGCGCTGGACGAGGAGGCGCAGCGCATGCGGGTCATCCATGGTGGCGAGACGGCCGTCGATCGTCTGGAGCTTGAACAGGACGAACTCGGGCGCCTGGTCGGAGGCGTAGTAGTCGTAGTTCAGGCGCGACAGGTAGGGCGTGTAGGCGGAGTAGCCCTGGAAGACGGGACGCGGCTGGTAGTTGAACCCGTTGTAGATTGCGACGGCCTGCTCGTAGCCGAGCACATCGACGGAGGACTGCCCGACCACGGACTTGGTTTTCTTGAGATCGACGGTGTCGCGTTCGGCCTGGAGTTTGCCGTCGTAGAGCTCGCGGGTGTACGCGTTGCCGAAGGCGAAGGCGACGTTGAGGTTCACGCGGTCCTGGACGGCGGCGAGGATGCCGCGCACGAGGCCAGGGAGGACGCGTTCGGTGGCGACGAGGGAAACCACGGCGGCGACGGCGAGCAGGAGGGACTTGGCCGCGCGGAGCCGGACGGAGTCACCGAGCAGCAGGGGAGAAGTGGCGGCGACGGTGAGCACGGCGAAATAGAAGCCGATCTGGTGACCGTCGGGGCGGATGAAGCCGTGCTTCCAGTTGAGGTAGAGGTAGGCGAGGGCGCCGAGCGTGAGGGCGAGCCCGCGCACGCGGTCGGCGCTGGTTGCCAGATTGACGAGCAGGTACGCGACGATGAGGGCGGCGACGGCGAGTCCGAGGTAAAGTTGCACCGGCGGGCAGGAGAAGCCCATGGCGTCCTGATACCCCTGGCTGATTTCCCATGAGGCATGGAAATAAGTGGGGAGATTGAGGGGGTTCTGTCCGCAGGCCATCCAGCCAATCACGAACAAAACCAGGAACAGGGCCGGCACGCGCAGGGCGGGCCAGCGGCGCACTTTCCAGACCTCGAGCGCACCGGCAAGCAGCACGAGGAAGAATCCGAGCAGGAGATTGGTGAATTTGACCAGGGACAGGATCACCAGCAGGACCACGAGCGCGGAGGAACTCCAGCGCCAGGGCGTGTCGCTGCGGCGGATCAGTTCCATGCCGGCGAGCAGCATGAGGGTTTGGTGGATGGCGTCCTGGTAGCTGAGGCCGAAGAGAAAGAAGAAGAGGAAGCAGAACACGCGGTAGTAACCCTGCACCCGATACGCGTGCCAGAAGATCATGGCCGAACAGACGAGCGCCTGGGCGAAATGCCAGCCGATGAGGGACGCCCATTGCCCGCCCCAGTAGGTCTTGCCCATGGCGTAGCCGAGGGGCCCGTAGGTGAAGGCGACCTCCGGGCCGAACTGGCGACCCTCGATGAGGAACTTCCCGAGGGCCATGCGCCAGGAGGCGTCCAGTTCCAGCGCGGGAAAGAGCGGCAGCGAAAACCCGACGGCGGTGAGGGCCAGAAAGCCCACCACGCGGAAAGTCCAGTCGAGCGGGGTGGCCTTGGCGGGAAGGGAGGGGGCGGAATCCATGAAAGGGCGGGCTTACCTAAGTTGGCGGCGGCGTAAGCGTCTAGCGGGAATTTTCGAGGAGCAGGTCCGTCCAATAGGTCCAGTCGCTGGCCGAGTTGTCGGCCGGGCCCATGGCGATCTCGAGCTCGAGCTCGCCCCCGTGGTGCGGCGGAAACTCCACGCGGAATGGGTGATGACCGCGATCGGCGGGCTCCTCGCGCGGGCGGAGGAGCCGGCGCAGCAGGACATGCTCGGGGCCCCCGGCAGGGCGCCAGCGGATGATGAATTCGGCGCCGTCGGTGGGACCGGTGTTTTCCGGCGCGTAGGCCGCGGGCCGGATGCTGAACCCCCCGCTCAGCGCGGCGGCGGCAGGCGGCAGACGGTAGAGCAGGGACGACGGAGCGTGGGCGAAATATTCCAAGTGTCCGTCCGCCGCTTGGAGGGCGGCGCCATGTCGGGCGGTGACCGAGAGCGGCACGAGTGGCGCGCCGAGGGTGCGCAGGGCCAGCGTGTCGGCCACGGAGGATGGCAGGGGCGGGGCCTCGCGTTCGTCGGGCGGTTCATTGGCCGCGCGCAGGCGATACAAACGGAAGCCCTGCGGGATGAAATAGTGCGGTTCCTCCAGGCGGTAGCGTTGGCGCACGAAGGCCTGCAGTTCCGGAAATGTCTCGAGCGGGTATTTCTGCCAGTGGCGGTTGGGGCCGGCGCTGCAATCGACGATGAACGCCGGTGGCCGGGCCGCGAGTTCGCGCAGCAGGATTTCCCGAGTGCCTGGGACGATCGCGTAGGCGGTGTCGCGTTCGGGCGCGACGTTGGTCCAGGGAATCATGCCGGTGAGAAACGCCCCGATGCTGTAGCGGCTGGCGGGGCGGCGGTCGGCATAGAGGTAGATGTCGGGATGGTAGCCCCAAACGAAGATGCGGTCCTCGGGGCGGCTGTGCTCGCGAATGTAGGCGGAGACGCGCAGCGAGGGATCGTCGGGGAGCGTGCGGGAGCGCGACCGGAGGGCCGAGGTCACGGGCCCGTAGATGATCGCCGCCACGAGCATGGCGGCGCCGACGCGCAGTGCCGGATGGGTCGTGCCGCGCCGCGCGTGGTTGGCCAGGTGCCCTGCCACCAGACCGGCACCCAGGCAGAAGGGCGCGAGAAACTGAATGGTGTAGTGGTCGAAAGCGCGTCCGCTGGAACCCGCTCCGCCCAGCGCGGCCAAGGACCAGATGGCCAGAAACAGGAGGCCGGGGTTGAGCGACAGCTCGTCGGGACGTGGCACCCGTTGCAGCAGGCGGTGAAGCACGGCGAGGGCGCCGGCACCCCAGAGGACCAGCAGAAAGGGCTGGGTGCCGCCGATCAACTGCAGCGGACCGGCCAGCGAGAGCACGCGTTCGGTGGTGGTGACCTCGGGGCCATAATAAGCGAGGTTGTAGGTCCAGGTGTAGAACAGGGCGTCGCCGCCGGCGCCGCGGGCGAGGAAGTAGGCCGCGGTGAGCAGCACGGGAATCCACCACCCGGCGATGCCCGCGCCCAGCTGGCGCAGGAGCGTGCGCGCGGGAGTCCGCCGGGCCCAGGCGGCGTAGAGCAGCGCCGCGGCGGGTGCGGCGACCTCGAGGAGCGCGGGTTGTTTCGAAAGGAAGGCGCCGCTCAGGAGCGCGCCCACGGCGAACAGTCGTCGCGGGGAAGGATCGATCCCGCCCCGCAGAAAAACGGCGGCGGCGGCACTCGTGAAGAATGCGACGTACCACTCGGTGTTCGTGGCGTTGGCATCGCCTTGGAACAGCGCCCCGGTGGCGAGGAGGACGTAGAGCAGGGCGGCGGTGAAGCCGGCAATCGTGCGGCCGAGGGCGCGGCCCGCGAGGAGGAGCATCCATCCCGTTGCGGCGACGAGCAGCGCGACCACGCAGCGGGCGGCCCAGAGATTGTTTTCCCCGCCCAGGGCGAAGATGGCCGCCATGGCGTAATAAGTCAGCGGGTTGCGGATATCGGCGGCGTCGCGATAAAGCACGCCGCCGTCGAGGATCGTGCGGGCGGTGGCGGCGTGGATGGCCTCGTCCACATTCCAGAGGCTGAAGCCAAAGGTGGGCCAACGCAGCCACAGCGAGAGGCCCAGCAGGAGAAGCGCGGCCAGGATGCCGGAGTTGCGCGAGGACAGGCTCATCGGACGGGCGCGCCGAGGCGGGAGCGCGCGGGAGTGCTCGCGGGGCGGCGGGCATCCGGGGCGTGCAGGATCTTCATGGGCGGGGAATAGAACAGGGTTGGCGTCGCCGCTGTCAGCAGGAATCGGGATCCCTCGCGCAGGGTGCCGGGGTCGACGCTTTTGACCATCCGCAGCGCGGGACCCGCCATTCTGTTCGTGCCCGCGATTGCGGCAAGGGGATGGGTTTAGTGGCGGGTGGCTGCCTCCACCTTCACCAGCATCGCGGCCGAACCGGCCTGATGATCGGCCAGGATGCCGATCCAGCCGCCCGGCTCCGGCGTCCAGCAGTTGAAGCGCACGGTGGAGGTGGAGTCGTCGCGAACCGGCATGAAGGGTTCGAGCCGTCCGGCCTTGTAATACACGACCTGGATGTTGGGGATGACGTCCTTTTGCGGATCGTTCAGCTGGGTCGAGATCCTGATGTCGGTGAGCAACCCGGTGGCCTGGATCCAAGCCTCGGTGCCATAAGGCAGCAAGAGCCGGCCATCCTGCACCCAGCCTCCCCGCAGTTGGACGGAGGTGTCCTGAAGGGAGGACGGCAGCAAGGCGGCGCGCACGTCGTCACTTGCGCCCACCAAATCCGCCACGCTGGGCCGAAGAATGGGCGGAGGTTCCCCGCGGCTGGGCGTGTCCAGCAATCGGAAGGCGCGCCAGCCCGCGATGATTTTTCCGGACGAATCCGGCGGGATGGACACGCCGAAGCTGAGCGGGAGACCGCTGCCGTCCACCGGATCGGTGGCCACCACGATCTCGTCGACGCCTTCCGGAAGCGTGATGTCGGCCTGCCAGCGCGGCAGCCGGCCGTCATCGGGCATGCGCGCATGGATCGTGAGCGTGGCGGTGTGCGTGCCGGGCGATCCCGGCTTTGCGCGCGCGACCACATATTCGGCGGACATGCGGTTGCAGGGGGTGCCGACCTCGACCGTGCCGGTGCCCCCGGCGAGGCCGAGGAACAGTCGCTGGTCGGGCAGGGATTGCCGGGGGAGGCCGCTGATCACGCGCATGCTGTCGACGTTGCCGCCGAAGCCCGAGTACATGAACTCGAGGGGCCGGGCCGAGACGGTGCCGGGGGGGAGTTTGCGATAAACCTTGAAGACACTGTTGAGCCGTTCCTTCACGGCCGTCTCATTGAGCTGGGCTTCCACCTCGTAGCCCCAGTGGTCCCAGGCCTCGACGACGAGGAGGTACTTGAAATCGGTGCCGGTGAGGACCTCGCGCTGGAGCAGTTCGCTTTCCCGGGGGCCGTCGAAGGCGCCGGCCACCAGCGGCAGGTCCTTCACCTTTCGTTCCGGCCAGACGTGTTCCAGCCACTCGGCGCCGGGGCCGTAGAAGACTCCGCGTGAGTCGCCGCCGGGAAGACCGTTGCGCCAGGTGGCGACGCCGACGAGCGACTGGGCCAGACCGGGAGGCAGATGGAGTCCGCGGATGTAGGCGTAGTCGGGACCGCAGGCTTCGCCGCGCCAATAAACCGCGCGCGGCTCGCGGTCGTGTCCGAATTGCGAGCGGTCGCCGCGCCAGGCGGATTCCCCGCCGGCGGCCGCGAGGATGAAGGCGGGGAGGAGCGCTCCCGCGGCGAACCAGGGTCCCCGCGGCGCGGGGCCGAAGCCGAGCCATAAGCCAACGGTGATGACCAGGGCCGCCGCGAAGGTGACGTACGCAATTTCATTGTTGGTCAGGAGCAAGGCGGAGCTGGCGAATGCGGCCAGGACGCCGGCGAGAATGAGGAAGACCCGGCGCCACGCGGGCGCGTGGGGCATCGCCCGCCACGCCGCGACGATGGCGAGCAGCGGCATGAGCACGCCGATCAGGCCGACCTGCGGGACGCGGAGCTGGCCGTAGTAATTGTGGAGCGTGGTGAAATAGAGCCCGGGGGAAAGGAGGCTGGAGAGCCGCCCGCCGCGCGCGCCCAGGGGGAGTTGGACGACGTTGTAGTACCACCCGTTCCAGCCCGCGCCGGTCCAGGCGATCTCCGTGCCGATGGGCAGGATGAAGCCGAAGGCCGCGATGAAGGCGAGGGTGAGCAGGGCCCGGGGCGCGGGCGCTTTTTGTGCGGCCCACGCATGGACCACCCAGCCCAGGGCCATGACGCAGGCGAGCAGGTGGAAGTTGATCTTGTTGATGCCGCCGAGGAACAGGCCGGCGGCGGCGAGCAAGTGCCAGCCGAAGGTTTCGCGGCGCAACAGCGGGGCGACCGCAAAACTCCAGACCACAAGCGCCAGGCTGAGCACGCCGAGCGGGTTGTAGAAAACAATGGTGTGTTGCGAGGCGCTGCCGATGACAATGGCCAGCGCGAGAAGCGCGGCGGCCCATGGGTTGAACCGGCGGGCCAGCAGGAGCGTGAGGAGGACGGCCCCGAGGATGATCACCGCCGCCGCGCCGTAGGTGAGGCCAAGGTAGGTGCCGCCGCCGGCGCGCTCCGCGGCGTAGTTGAGGAGGAAGGTCGCGCTCTGGGCCGGGGTGGTGAAATCGGCGAACGGACGCTGCCCCTGGGCGAGCCGGGCGTTTACGTTGATGAACAGGCCGTAGTCGTAGAAATCGCGGAGGTAATCGTGATTGCGCCACCAAGGGAGCAGGGCGACGACGCTGACAACCAGGGCCAGGACGGCGGGCAGGATGCGGGAACGGGATGAGATGGGGACGGGCGGCATCCGGGGAGTCGGTTCAGCAAAGTGGAATCCACTTCACGGACAGAACTCCATGATCGAGTCAATCACGCGCGCCTGCTGGTCATCGGTGAGCGAGTAGAACAGGGGCAGCCGCAGGAGCCGGTCGCTGACCGATTCCGTGACCGGGCAGTCGCCCGGCCGCCCGCCCCAGCGCTGGCCGTATTCGGAAAGGTGCAGCGGCAGGTAATGGAAGACCGCCATGATCCCGCGGGCCTTGAGGTGGGCGATCAGCGCGGTGCGCATCGCGAGATCGGGGAGGAGCAGGTAATACATGTGCCAGGCTTGCTCGCAATGCGCCGGAACATGGGGGCGGCTGACCCCGAGCCGGGCCGACCACGGTGCGAGCCGGGTGTCGTATCGTTCCCAGAGCGCGCGGCGCCGGGCCTGGATTTCCCGCCATTTCTCGAGTTGGCCGAAGAGGAACGCGGCGAGGACATCGCTCATCACGTAGCTGCTGCCGATGTCCACCCACGAGTACTTGTCGACCTCGCCGCGAAAGAAGCGCGCGCGATTCGTGCCCTTCTCGCGAATGATCTCGGCGCGTTCCGCATGACGCGGATCGTTGATGAGCAGGGCGCCGCCCTCGCCGCAGGTGATGTTCTTCGTCTCGTGAAAACTCTGGGTGGCGAACGCGCCGAACGTGCCGAGCCACCGGCCGCGGTATTTGCCGAACAGGCCATGGGCGTTGTCCTCCACGACCGCGAGGCCGTGGCGTTGCGCGATGGCGCCGATCTCGTCCATCTCGCATCCCACGCCGGCGTAGTGCACGGGGACGACGGCCCGGGTGCGGGGGGTGATGAGGGCGGGCAGGCGGGCTTCGTCGAGGTTCAACGTGTCGGGCCGCACGTCGCAGAACACGAGCCGGGCGCCGCGCAGCGCGAAGGCATTGGCGGTGGAGACGAAGGTGAAGGAGGGGACGATCACCTCGTCACCCGGCTGGATGTCGAGCAGCAGGGCGGCCATCTCCAGTGCGTGGGTGCAGGAGGTGGTCACGAGGGCGCGTCGCGCGCCCAGGGTTTCCTCGAGGACGGCCTGGCACCGCCGGGAAAACGTGCGGTCGCCCGCGACCTGGCCGCTGGCCATGGCCTGGCGGATGTATTCGTACTCGGCGCCGGCGACGGTCGAATGGTTGAAGGGAATGGAGGGATTCACGAGGGATCGAACCAGCGGTGGAAGGTGGCGCCCGTTTCCGCCGTGCGGAAGCCCAGGGACTGGTACACGCGCTGGGCGGGCACGTTGGACGCCTGGGTGACGACGCGCACGTGCCGGAGTCCCTCGCCGTGAAACCACTGGAGGGCGCCCGTGACGAGGGCGCGCCCGAGACCGCGACGTCGCGCGGTCTCCGCCACGGCAATCAGGCCGATGCGCCCGATGGCCGGCGCGTTCTCCGTCTGGCAGGTCACGTAGCCGGCAATGTGGCCGGACTCGTCGGTCGCCACGAGGATACGGTGGCGCTGGAAGTCGCGGCGGATCCACGCGGCGTAGAGTTCGGCCGAGCGGTCGGCCGGGAAAGCGGGGTCCTTGAAAAACCTCGTGTCGTCATGCGAGATCCGGGCGAGGGCCTCGAGGTCGGGCAGGTCGGCGGCGACCGCGGCGCGGAGGACGGGTGAGGCGGGACGGTCCAGGGCGGCAGGGAGGTCGACGGCCAGTTCCATCCGCATGTCGACGAAGCGGAAACCGCCTTCGTGGGCGAGCACGAGGGTTTCGGCGTCGTCGGCTTGCGCAAAGAAGTAGGCGCAGCGCAATTTTTCCGCGGCGGCCCAGGCGAGCGTGGCGCGCAGCGACCCGGGGGTGAGCCGGGACGTCGCGAGGCGCCCGATGCGGAAGCCGAAAAACTCGGAATCCCACGGCAGCACGGTGCCGGGGGATTCGTCCGGTTCAGCTTTCGCCATGGGAGGAAGGGGCGGTGAGCTCCGCCACGGTGTAGGCCGGCTGGCTCATGGTGCGGAAATGAATCAGGGCCAGGTATTCGCCGATGATGCCGAGCGCGAAGAGCTGCGCCCCGGAGAAGAGCGCGATGATTGAGGCGAGAAATGGGAATCCGGCGACGGTGCTGCCAAAGAGCAGGTACCGGCCAACGACGTAACAGAGCACCACCATGCCAAACACGGTGAATACGAAGCCCACGACGCTGGCCAGCTGGAGGGGCAGGACGGAGAAGCCGGTCATCATGTTGAGGGTATGCCGGATCAGCTTGGCCACGCTGTAATTCGAGCTGCCGCTCGCGCGGGGTTCATGGCGCACCGCGGCGGCGGCGAAACGGTTGGCGCTCCAGGTGAGCAGCACGTCGATGTTCACAAACGGGCTGTTGTAATTGGCGAAGCCCTCGCGCACGTCGGTGCGGAACACGCGCCAGGCGCTGACGAGACGGGCGGTCTTCGAGCCCATGGCCCGCTGGAGCACGATCTTGGTCACGGCGGAACTCACGTCTCGCAGAAAACCGTGCTGCAATTGCTGGGGCGTGCCGTAGAGCACATCGGTGCCCGGCACGAAGGCCGCGAGGAGCGCGGGCAATTCCTCGGGAGGGTGCTGCAGGTCGTCGTCCATGGTCACGACGGTGTCGAAGCGGGCCGCGCGGATGCCGGCGAGCAGGGCGTTGTGCTGGCCGTAATTGCGCATCAGCTGCAGGCCGCGGACCCACGGGTTTTCCGCGGCGAGCCGGCGGATCGCGTCCCAGCTGTCGTCCCGGCTCCCATCGTTCACCAGAATCAGCTCATGCGGCCGGCCAAGTTGGCGGAGGACCGGGTGCAGGCGCGCCACCAGTTGGGGCAGGATGGTGCCGCTATTGTAGACCGGCACGACGAAAGACAACCCGGCGGGCAAGGTGGGGCGCGGTGCGAGGACGGGCTGCATGGCGAGGAGCGGCGACCCTAGGAGCTGGCGAAGGGGATGCAAGCAAAGCCCATGGCCAGAAGACTCTTGCCCGTCGTTGGAGGGGATGTTTTCTCGCGCAACATGCATCGCTATCCCGCCCTCTCCGTTCACCGAGCACGGCGGGCGTGGTTGCTTACGGCATCGCGGCGGGACGCGAGCAGCCGGCGGGGCCGTTTGGCCGCACGGGGGCAGGCAACGAATAACCGGTTTCATGTCTGACCATCGCACCGCTTCGCGTTTTCTCGGTTGGCTGATCGTCCCGGCGGTGCTGCTGGCGCTCCTGCCCTGGTGGCGGAACCACGGTTACCTGCGTGACCTGTACGACTATGGTCTGGTGATAGCGGCGAATGGCCGCCTGGACCGGGGGGAGCTGCCGTATGTGGATTTCACGACGCCGATCCAGGCGGGTTTCCTCGGGCTGAACTGGCTGATCGAGCGGGTGGGCGGCGGCACGTACGCGGCCCTGGCGCGCGGAGCGGCGCTGTTGATCGTGGCGTCGGGGGTGTTGCTCACGCTGATGCTGTCGCGCCGGTGGCCGTGGTGGGCGGCGCTGATCGTGGGGATGGCCGTGACCGTGGCCAGCGCGGCGCAGCATACGATTCTCTGGCACAATGCGCTCGGCGTGTGCTGTCTCGCGCTGGTGAGCTGGGCCGCGGCCTGTGCCCCCGTGTTGCGTCGCACCACGTGGCCCTGGCATGCGATCGCGGCGCTCGGGCTTTTTTTCGGTGGGATCAACAAGCTGAATTTTCACCTGGTGGCCCTGGCCGCCGCCCTTGGCTGGGCGGTGCGGGCGGGTTGCCTGCGACAAGCCAGCTGGCGTCGCGTGGGGGCGACGGCCATGGCGGCGATGATGGTTGGCGTGGTGGCGCCCGTTGCGGTCGAGACCGCCTGGACCGGGGCTTCGGTGTCGCTTTGGGCGGATAACGTGGTGCACCTGGCCGGCGGATCGCGGCTCGATGAATTGAAGCGATTGCTGCTGCCCGCGTTCTGGCTCCAGCCGGTGCACGATTACTACGGGCCGCTCCTGCTGCCGCAGGGCGGATTGCTGGGGGGCTTGATCACGCTGTTCGCGCTGGCGGGATGCTGGCCGCGGCGCGAAGGCGCCACGTGGCTGGGGCGGACCCTCGTGGTGGTGGCGGTGTTCAGCGCCGGTGGCGCGGCGGCGGCATTGCTGGCAACCAATTTCGAAATCGCCTACGTCGGACTTGGCGCCTGGCTGGTGTTGATCACGAGTCTCTGGCTGGGCTTTGGCGGCAAGCCGCGCGGTCTTTTCGTCGGAGGGTTGGTCGTGCCGGCGTTGTTGCTGGGCGTGACGGCATGGATTTCCGCATGGAGCGGGCAGCGCTCGCAATTTGGGTTCTCCGATGCGCCGCGCGCGGAATATGTCCCGGCGGAGGCGGCGGGCGCGGCCTTTGCGCCGCTCGCGGGATTGCGCGTGCCCCCCGACCTGATGCTCAGCCTCGAGTTGATCGACCACACGCTGCCGGACCCGGACGCGCAGGGCTTGCGCCCGGTGTTTTATGGCGCGGGCCTGGAATTCCTGGACCGGTTGTACCCGAGCCTCAAGCGCCGCGGCCAGCCGCTGTGGAGTCATTGGGGAACGAGTTATGGTCCGACGCAGATTGACAAGCTGGCCGAGGACCTGGGGCGCGAGCAGCATTTTGAATCGGTGTTCATCCTGCAGGCCTTCGACGTCTGGCCGGCGCCGCTGCGGGCGGTGCTCGAGCGGCACTACATCAAGGAAATGATCGGCCCGCGCGTGCGGCGTTGGACGCGGCAGGATGGCTATCGCGTGAACCTGGCCGATTCAATGGAGGCGATCAGCGCGCTCGGCGGCAATGTCGACAGCCGGATGCTTCACCTCCAGCGCCAGCCCTTGGCGATCCGGCGGATTTCGGACGGGCGCCTGGTGCTCGGCACATCCCGTCCGGCCGGCCATGTATTGTTGCGCGCACCCACCTATCGTTTCGGCGGCAAGGCCATCATCGACCGCCTGCCCGGCGCGGGAACCGGTCCGCTGGCGGTGGAGATCAAGGTGATCGTGCACGGGGCAATCCCGGAGGAAGTCCGCTGGTCAGGTCGGCTTGAACTCGCGGAGGGGGAGCAATCGGCGACGGTTCCCTTCCAGTTGGACGGCCATGGCAAACAGCTGCTGATCTGGATCACGCAGCCGAAGGAGCAGGCCGGTCGCGCGCTCGCGGGCGTGCGCGAGTTGGAAATCACCCATGCGTTCGAGCAGGTCGCCGAGGCGCCCCAGCTGCGCGACCTGCGGCTGGCCGAGGCGCGGAACGACGCGGAGCACGCGACGGCGCTGCTGGCCGAAGTGACGTGGCGCCCGCAGCAACTGGCGGTTCGGGGCGGATGGGCGGCGCCGCATGGCCTGGTGCTTCCGCCCGGCGGCGAGTTCTGGGTGCATACGCCTGACGCGACGGGCGTGCTGCGCGGGGAGATCACCTGCCCGGATGGTTCCGGGCCCGCGCCGGCGGTGCGCGTGTTCTGGTACAAGGGCGGTCGCGTCCAAATTCTCCAACAGGGCTGGCTGTCGCATGAGCGTCCCTTCGAGTTCCAAGCCTGGACGGCGGAGCCGGGAGGCTGGATCGGCGTCTCGGTGGAACCGACCGAAGGCGCCACCCCGGCGGTGATTCGGGTGAAAAGTTCGACGATGACGCCGTAAGGGGCGGCCGCAGTCGCTGAGCCGGAACGATGCAGTGGGATGCAGGGGCGCGGCTTGGGCGAGGTGCCACACATCGCTTACACTTGAGGTGCCAGACATCGTTTACAGGTGTTGAGTGGTGATCCAATTAGATCGGGGCGGGTGCTGGGAGGGGCGCAACCCCTCCCGCTATGCAGCTAGGCGCTTCTAGGGCGGACCGCACGCATGCCGGCGGCATCGGTATCGTGCAGCATGCCATTGAGGTGTTGGTGGAAGTAGATGGCGTGGATGCCTGGAGCGAGTGGCTTGGCGGCGAGTCGCTCGCCACTGCAAAGTGTAAGCGATGTCTGTCACCCAAACTGTAAACGATGTCTGTCACCATGCCCAAGCCGCGCCCCTACATCCAACTGCATCGTTCCGGCTAAGATGAGGGCGGCTCACAGACTCTAAGCTCGTTCAGTTCGTCAGCAGCCGATCGAAGGATCCAAGGGAAAGGACGGACGTGCGACGATTCCGTGGATCCTTCGCTGCGTACAGGATGACGGTGGGGGGTGGGGATTCTAAGCCGGACGACTCATGCAATCGGAATGTAGTTTCGCAGCCTGCACGGTCGAACGATGCAGGTGAAGGGGCGTGGCTCGTCCACGCCGTCGGTTCCCGCAGCGAGAAAAGGGCGCGGTCAAGCCGCGCCCCTACATCCAACTGCATCGTTCCGGCG
>JAEZDN010000034.1 GCA_023433275.1 Verrucomicrobiota bacterium | reverse complement strand
CCGCCGCCCTCCGTCCGCCTCATGCCCGCCGCGCCCCTCGTTTCGTATCCTCGACGCTCCTCCGCGCCGCCTCTCCGCGGATTGTTTTCCCGAAAAACAATTCATGGCGGCGCGATCCTGTTTCTCGGGAAACTCCCAAACCAATCATGGCCAAGACATCCGCATCCAACCGATCCCGCAGCGCGCAGTCCGACCGCGGCAATGGCGGCAACGCCCACCGGTCCTCAAGTGGCAACGCGCCGGATTCCGGCAGCCGCCGCGGCGCCCAGGACCAGTCCGGCGACAGCCGGCGCGCGCGCCGCTCGCATTCCTCCGGCAGCGATCAAATGGGCAACCCGATGGAGGACCAGGCATCATGAACATTCCCGTTTCCCGCCAGATCCCTGCGCCGCCGTCGCAGCCCCCGACCCCGGAGCGGGCCAAACCCAGTCGTGAGCCCGACGATGACTTCGCCCCCGACCGCCTCGGCGCCGCGCCCGGTGAGGAAGACATCCCCGACACCGACCCCCGCACCCAACACACCGACTAGGTCTTTCTGCAGGGTCGTCGCCCGCGGCGAGCTCATGCACGAGGTCGGAACTAATATCGATGCAGGGGCGCGCGCTCGACCGCGCCCTTCTTTCGCAGCGAACCCAAAGGCCGCGGACGAGCCACGCGCCTTCAACGGAACAATTCGACCGCGCCGAAACGCGGGCAAAACTCGCTCGGAAGTACGGCCTCGCTCCCCCTACGAGCCAGCGGTCCCCAATAACCCCTAACCCCTCCTCACTTTTAACCCTAACCGCGGGTGCCCCGCCCGTCCCGCCCCCTCACCCACCTCAACCCCGCCGCCACCGCGAGCGCGCCCAAAAACCACCCACTCGGCGCCCCGCCACCACCTCCACCGCCACCACCGCCAGTTGACGGCGGCGTGCCGCCGACGGGCGGCGTAACCGGCGTGGAACCCGGCGTCGTGACGCTGACACTGTTCGAGTATCCGCTGAATCCGTTGCCCGTGACCGCCCGCACGCTGAAATAATACGTCGTCGCGGGACTCAACCCGGTGACCGAGCGACTGGTCGTGTTCGCCGCCAGCGTCGTCGTGACCAAGCCGGCCGTGAAGCCCGCATTGGTGGCCCGATCCAATTCAAATCCACTCTCGCTCGCGGAGTTGTCGGTCCACGTCAGGTTGACCTGGGTCGACGACGTCGCGGTTGCCGCCAGGTTGCTGGGCGCGCCGGCGGCTGTGCCGGGCGGCGGCAGCGCGGGCCCACCCGTCAGGGCGTTGATCATGTCGGGATCGGTCATGGCCGCGGTGGATCGGTCGAACAGCCACATCGTGTTGCTCCCCGTGCCGCCCGCGTCCCACCAAAACGGTTTCAGGCCGAGGGCGTTGGCCTTGTCCGTGATCGTCTTGGCGAAGTAGGTCCGGGCCGCGAGGTGCCGGTTCAGCTCCGTGCCCGTCAGGTCCGCATAGCCCGTCCGTTTGACCACGCCCCATTCGCCCAGGATCACCGGAATGCCGCGGCTCACGAACTTCGTCGCCATTTTCTGGAACTGCTCGTCCGCGTACGCCTCCTCGCCCCACGTGGAATTGCGATCGAGCATCGTGGGGGAATGATAACCCTGCCCCCAGAAGTAGAACATTTTTCCCCACGATTCGTCCGTCGTCATGAGCGTCCACTGATAGGGATAGAAATGCACCTCGACCATGAGCCGGCCCGCCGTCGAATCCACCGGCAGGGTGTTCACCCAGTCGTAGGTCTTGTCGATGTTGGTGTCGGGCCCCTGGATCACGAGCCAGCGTGTCGCGTTGTTGCCGCCGGTCGCCCGCACCGCGCTGATGAAGGTGTTGTAGTAACTCCGCAAGGTCGCCCACTCGGCCGCCGTATCGCAGTTGGGCTCGTTCGCGCCGGCAAAGAGCAGGCGATGGTCGTAACCGGCGAAGGCCGTCGCGATCTGCGTCCAGTACGAGTGCATCTTCGCGTCGATGGTGGGGTTCACCGTGTCGGTGATGTTGTTTTCCAACCAGCCGTTGTCCCAATGGCAGTTGAGCACGACCTGGAGATTTTTCGCGTAGCACCAATCGACGACCTGCTTGACCCGCGCCATCCACGCCGGATCGATCTGGTGGGTCGACGGATTGGCGTGGCTGTCCCACGCGACCGGCAGGCGGATCACGTTGAAGCCCGAATCGGCCACGGCGTTGATCAGGTTCTGCGTGGCCGCGGGACCCCACGTGCCCTCCCCGCTGGGCGGTTCGAGCGTGTTGCCCAAGTTCCAACCATACGTCGGCGTGGGCAACTGCGCGAAAGCGTGCGCGGGCAAAAGCGCCAGGAGCGCGAGCGCCAGGACGAGGTTGAGGCGCTTCATGCGGGAATAATCGAGATTGGTCATGCCTTGGGGCGGAACCGGCCGCACCAGAGGTGTCAGGGCCGATGGGTGGGGTTGAAGAGATAACGTACGGTTCGGAGATGACGGCGCCAGCCGATAACCCCCAAACATTGCCTCTCCTCCCTGTGGGCCGGGTGCCCCCACCCGGCATGCCTAGGTGGAACGCTACCCCCCAGGGCGTTGCGACTGGTGCGTGGGCTTAACTGGGGATCCGTTGGCGTCCCCACGGGTATTGGCTGGCCGAAGGCCAATCGCTGCGCGATCGATGCTACGCATCGGCCCATCTTCGGCCCTGCGGGCCTTCGTCGAACCTAGGGGCAGTTGCTCGGCAACTGGCGCTGGCTGAACGCCAGCGCTTCTCATCCCCGTGGGGACGTCACCCAACAAATAAACCCGCCATTGCTGGCGGGCTTATTCGTTGGCGTCCCCACGGGGATTCGAAAGTGAGAAGCCAACCGAAGCTAAGTTGCTGGAACAACGCAGACTTAGTTTGTGGTTAATGATTTAGAACGTGCAAACAAGAGCAGCGAGAATTCGCGAAGTGAAGCCAAATGCAGGTCTGGTGGCAACTTTTGGCAACCGATCTCAGTTTGCGCCGAGACCCAAGTCGGCGTGTTGAAACTAAGATGAGGAGACTGGCTCTGCCGGGCTGGAAATGGTGCTGTCGGCAGGAAATTCGCGGGGGAAGTCCGGCAACCTGAAATCTGCGTGACCACCAGGCTTGCGGCCTACCACCTTTACTCCGTTGTCATCATAGCTAACGAACATCATTTTCGGCAGTGCGCTCCGGAAGCCCGAGGAAAAATCGAAGTTGGGATTTACGCTCCAGTTTCGCATCTCCCAGCTAATCCAATCCGCGAGCCACAGACAGGGCTCCGTGTGGGAATCGATGATGTCGAACGTCGAGGCGGGCACCAAGTTCTTGCCGAAGATCACGTCGGCATCTTGGGCCGCCAGCTGCAGGCCTGTCGTGAAGCCGTGGCGTAAAGCATCGTTCATCCACTGAATATGCTTTCGGTCATGTCGAAAGTCGCCGGCGTAACCCTTCAGCGTGAAATCGAGGCTCAGGTGGGAGACAACCTCCTGAATCATCACTGACAGGAAGTTGAATCGGAAGCGATAAGTGGGGTTCTTGACGTATTCCTCCCAATTCACAGGCAGCGGGTTGTCATCCTGCCGCCTGGCCTCGGCGTGGCGACGGAGGAGATTCTTCACGAAGTGCCACTTGTTCACGACGAAGCCGATGACCCGCAAATCGTGCCGGCTGATTACTCGCGCCAAGTCGTCGGTGACCGCGGGGCGCAGTGCCTCCGGCACGGCCGTCAGATGCACCTCGGGCGGCGGGTTGTTCGGCCAGCGGTGAAGCACCGCCAGGAGTTCCTCGCGGACCGTCGCCGCAGCCGAGTCCGGCACCAGGACGGCGGTGAAGACATAGACTGAGTGCAGGTTCTTGACCCCGGGGTCGCCAGACTCGTCGATGAACACCCAGGATCGCCCCGACTGCGGCGGCACGACGGAGGCCCGCTCCTGTTGCTCGCGACGGTGATATTGACGCGCCTTTTCCTGCTTCGCGAAGTGCTCGGCCAGAACTGTGTCGATGCGAGCCGTTTGGGGCGCGGCCTTGGGATTCGTTTCGTAGAAGGCCTTCAACTGATCGAGGACATGGGTATTCGCCAGATTGAATAAGGGGAGCATCCAGCCGTCGGGACCCTCGAGAATCTCGAGTTCGGCGCGAATGGTGATCCTCCCGATCTTCGGGTCGTCAACCCCGCCTTCGAGCACCCGGCGACGTCCCTCGACGTCGATGAACTTCACCTTCCACATCCAGTCCTTGAGGGCGAACAAGCCAAATGGCCAGCAACCCAACTTCCATTGCGGATGAGCTGCAAGGAATGCCTGCGTCCGGTCATCGCCCTGCACATAGAAGCGCGCGCGCCGCAGCGGTTGGCGCGTCTGGCCGTCCTGAAATTCCACCTCGAAGAGGTGGTGCAATATTTCCGGGTGTCCCGGGACACAGGTGCCGGAGAAGCAGGCTTCGTAGATTTCCCGGGGCATTCAAGAAGGTAGGCATCGTGCTTGCAAATTAGCCACGGAAAACGCCCCGTTTAGGTCGAAGCAAGTGGGAGGTGTGCCTGTCCCTGTTGCAGTCTTTGCCCTCGCACAGTAGGGGCGGTGCGCTAGGAAGGATTGGCGGCAAAATGAGGACCATTGGTTATATCTACAAATACAGGGATTCGGGCAAATGGACCGAGGAAATCCTGAAAACCAACTCACTGTATTTTGGCCGCGCCAAAGACTTTAATGATCCGCTCGATACTGACTTGGCCATCGACCTTTCACTGTCGGCCAACAAGGAGCAGGAGATCGTAGCCGAGGCGGCCCTTGCCAACGGCATTTCGCCCGCCGAGGCGCTGCGCCGTTTGGCGAATCTTACGCCCGCGGCCAAGAAAGAGTGGAAAGAGAAGATCCACGCCTTCATCGACCAGCTAAGGCAGGAAACCAGTCTTTGTTGTTTTGCTACCAGCCCGGACAATAGCGCGATGTATGCACACTATTCAGAGAATCACAAAGGCGTCTGTCTGCAGTTTTCCCCAGATGCGCGCGCGGCCTTTGGCGTGCCTTTGATGGTAGATTACGGGGACAATCCGCCGGAACTTCGTTACTCTGAATTGCGGAATCGATTCGACGGAGCGCTCACCAAGGCGATGTTCCTGTGGAAGCAGAAAAAGTGGGAATACGAAGATGAGTGGCGGGTCATTCGACTCAAGACCCCTCCCGGTCCAGTCGCCTTTCCACCGGGCTTTCTGACGGGCCTTTTCTTTGGTTGTCGCGCGAGTGATGAAACAATCGAACGGATGCGAGAGTGTCTCAAGATTGGTGGCGCCAACCCTTTCCTCTACCGCATGGTTCCCAATCGGGAAAAGGGTGTGCTAGAAGCCGTGAGACTCTGACTCCAATCGCGCGAATGAGCTGTGCGCGAGTTACATGCAATTCTTCATTCGGCGCCTTGTATCCGAGCTGCTCACAATTTTGAAAAGTGGCCGTAAGGCGTCTATCGAGGGGGAAAGAGAAAGTCCCCATCGCCATATTCTTTGAATCCATGCTCCACTGCGCGCTGCCGCATCCGCGCTGCACCAACAGAAACAGACTTAATGCCAATGCCCTTAAAATGTGGCTGCCCCTTAAGGTGCTGGACCAAACGAGCAAAAACACCGTGCCCCTCCCACGCGCTGTGTAGTCGAACCTGATTGATGCACATGCGCCCTGGCTCTTCAAAGAATAGGCTGAAGGTGAATGCAGATTGGGGTGTCCCACCAAACAGAAACTCACGACCGGTTTCCCGGCAGTGTGCGACGAATTCGACTACTAGGACATCGAGCTCTGCCAGTTGACGCTGCGTCGGTTTACTGCGCGAAGAAACCTGGTAGTCGAAATTCTTCATCTCCTTGGAATTTCCACCGGAACTGGGACAGTGATTTGCTGCATGATCGGGGTGTAGAGATCGACCGGTTGTTCCGGAGAACGCAAAGATACTACCAATGAATAGCGGATGCGTGAATCATATCGTCTGAGAAATGGGCGGAGTCTCCACCATCCGCTGACCGGATAGACCGCAATCCTCGGCTTGCTACCCAGGGCTGCCGCGCTGCCGCGCCAGGTGTCTTGATGGATCGACCCGCGGTGGCGAGCGTCGCTCCCAATAATCCACTCGTCTGAGTCAGTGCCTCTGGCAGGGCGATAGCCTGCAGGTCGGTCGGCGTTGTTAATGCGCTCACGAAACACCTGCTCTGATTCGTGCGGTCTCTGCACATCAAACCGCAGGTGACAAGAACCGTAACGGTAGCGCTCGGTTGAGAGGCGTGTTCCTGGATTCGGCTCTACAAAATACGATAGCGTCACGCGCAATTCGACGTCAGCCGCATTGAGTGCTTCCAGCGCGTCCTTTGGCCACGGGAGGCTGTGAAAACGCATCTCATTCGTCTTGTAGTCATAGTTCTCCTTCTTGAATGGTTGAAATTCGTCTTGGACGATGAGAGTCACCGCGCTGCGAGCTGTTCGCAAAGCCCTTAGGAGGTCGGGTTGTCCGTGGCCATAGTGGCGCATCAGATCGAGGACGTCTGCCTTCCTTGAAAGGTCGCGACCTTGAACCATGCCGGGAGTCCATTCGGCGCTATGGATAGCGAGGGCACGGATGGTTTCGGGCCACGCATTTGGATACTCCGCTTGCAAGATGGCGGCCAGGCGTGCTGCTTGGGCCGACGCGGCACTTGTGCCATCGACGGTAATCAGTGGACGCTGGTTGAACGCGGCATTCGTAGTGAGCAGCTCAAGGTCCGGGTGGCGAAGAAGTGCCCCGCCGATGTCCTCAACGCGATTTCCTCCCTCAAAAACAATCTCAGGTTTTACCGGCCACTCGCTGTCCCACAGGCAGGAAGTTGCGGACATGGGAGACAAGGTGCCGCTCGGCGACGCTAATCGCTTCTGCGAGAATTGCGGATCAGTGATTCTGTCTTTCGAGGTGCATGCCCCCACGGTAACCGCGTTCCACGCCTGAGCAGGGTCCTGGATCGACCAATCACGATTCGCGGCTGGGTGGTCTCCGTATCGCTTGGGCGGGTAATTGCCACCGCTGACGAAAACTAGGCGCGGAACCACCGGGTCTTCCCCTCGCGCCGTGCAGAGTAGGTCCGTGGCTGCTGACCAGGATGTCGGGCGACCGTCAAAACAGGTGTTCTTGGCGGTAATCTGTTGAGAATAGATGCGCTTTCGGTTGGGTGCCGCCTGCTCGACGGCTGACATCGTATCGCGCACAATATTGCCCCATTCATCATGTGGCTGTGGATCGGTGTCGTTGAATATCTTTCCTGATTCCAGCCAATGGGTGGCTTGCAGCGGCTGATTCGAAAGTAGTGAAGTCACCAAATCGCTGTGCGCGGCAAGTCCTCCCATTTGGGTCCCGTGGCCAACACCGTTCTGATGACGGTCGTCGGTCCCCCAACCAGGCTGCCACGTATGCAGCCCATTGGGTGCGACGACGGGTGCGAGAAGTGGGTGTCCGTGATTCAGACCGGTATCAAGCAGACAGACCGCAGGTGCATTCTGGGCCGGTGGGGTCAATTGCGCGACCATGGCGGCGGCAAACGCCTGCTGCTCGGCAGGCTCCAGTGCATCGAACTCTGCGGCCCCGACCGCTGGAGCGCGAAGCTCGCAGAGGCAGTCGAGCAAATCTATCGAGCCCTGAAGCTGATCACGTGAAGCGTGAATCAGATGGATGGTCGATTCAGGTAATTTAAGCGGACGCCCGACAAGCCTGACTTGGGCTTCTTGAGCGGCGGCTGTGAATCGGGCGAGAATAGTCGCGCGAGATTCTTCGGACTCGCCAGCGCGAATCCACGCTTCCCAAGGGACGATAGCTCCTCCTTGGGGTATCGGAGTCGGTGCCGTCCAGAATGCTTCAAATGCGGCCTGACGAATTCCGCCGATAGATGCGACCAAGGGTTGATGCTTCGGAGTGTTGCCTCCCTCTTCGGTCACCTCATCTCGATACTGGGCTACGATATTCTCGAATACTTCGAGCTTCCCGAAAGGAACTCGGACTACTGCAAACTCTTCCATCTTCTCAGTGCCGTCGGGCTGCGCGACCTTGAGTTCGCGGATGTTCAGTAGCGCGATGCCGTCGCTCCGTCGTTCCAGGCTCTCCGTCTTGAGCTTGAATTCCGATCCGGCCGCAAACTCGACAATCAGGCCATATTCCGTGGGCAGGCCGCGTGCAGCGCGTGCTTGGCGTGCCGCATTGTCCGCTTCGCGCAATTCGGTCAGTTGCCTGAGCAGGCGTGCTGCGTGCTCGGCTCGATTGCGCTGCGGAAAGGAAGTGCCTCCGCCTCCGCCTGCACTTGGATTGGTGAACCCGATGCCAGCTACTCTCCCGTTAACGAATATGTGGGGAAGGTTGCGGTCGTGTTCGCCGGGCATGGCTTACAATGGGGGACGATTGAGAAAGGTCCGGCGCTCTTTCAGCGCTAGCTGAAGGTCGCCGGTGGTAAGGTTGGCCCGTCCCTCTAGTAGCAATGATTTGATCGCCTCGTCGCAAGCCCGAACGACCTCAGCGTAGCTAAGCCCTGCTGCCGCCGCGACAGCTTTGCCAAGAACAACGTTCGGTTTGCCCGGCGCGAGCGCAAGCCGACGCCGAATCGTTTCCGCTAGAAGTTGTTTGGTCGGCAGGCTGAACGAAAGCAAATCGTCGAAGCGACGGAAAAGCGCCTGGTCCAAGGTGTGCCCGTGATTTGTAGCCGCGACCACGATGCTAGTGCCGCGATACGCCTCCAGCATCATCAAGAAGCTGTTCAGCACTCGGCGCATTTCTCCGACATCGGTAGCGCTACCCCTTTCGGTGCCGATGGAATCGAATTCGTCGAAGAGATAGACTGCACGCACTCGCTCCATCGACTCGAAGATGAGGCGGAGCTTTGCGGCCGTTTCGCCCAGATATTTGGTCATCAGCGCATCAAGCCGCACTACGAAGAGAGGGAGCTTCAGTTCTCCCGCCAATGCATGGGCGGTGAGGGTCTTGCCACACCCTGGAGGTCCAGAGAGGAGTAATCGTTGCCTCGGATGTAAATCGTGACCGCGCAAGAGCGCCATTTGTCTGTGCTCATTTACGATCCGCTCGATTCGCGTCTGCAACGGAGCGGGCAGCACCATGTCAGTTAGCTTCGTTGCGGGGTGGAAAACCGCGAAAAGTTCGCTGAGTTCACCTCGTGCTGCTGCGAACGGGATCGTTTCGCCTGCCGTCTGCTGCGGCACCATCTGTGCCTTCGCCTTATCGATCATTCGGCGCAATTCTTCGGAAAACTCCGCATGGCCTTTACGTGCTTCTCCAGCCGCCACTTGCATCGCGACAGACATAAAGCGGCCCTGATCACCTTCAAAGTGACTCTGGAGTAAAGCCCGCACTTGTTCCGCAGACGCCATGACAAGAGTAAGAACCAAATCCGGCGGCAGGGCTAGTCGAAAGGACGGCCCTTGCCAGCGACTTAGAGCAGCCCAGCTGTCTGGAGCTCGGCAACTGACTCACGGAGCAGCTTCTTCGCTTTGGGAAGAAACTTGTAGCTTATGCGCTTCGTCGGCTTCTGCATGGGCAAGCAGGTATTTGAAACGGGTCGGATCTGATACGCGATAGCGCGGCGTGAGCGCCTTCAGGCGGGTCAACAGCTTCGCCTGGTCTACGAATGTCCGAGTAATCGCCGCCTCGGGAGGATTCGAAATCGACTTTAGCTCATCGCGAATGTTCGTGATTCGATGAATACTGATTTTTCCGCTCTGTGGAAAGAGCCCGATGTCTTTGCTCATCTCATCGAGCCTGACCAAGAGCCTTCTTAGCGTGTGCTCGTCCTTGGCGAAAAGCCTTATGTCGTCGACATATCGGAGATAGCGAAAATCGGTGTGCTTTAATTTCAGGTCATCAAAATAGGTCAGCACAACTTCAGACAGTAGGCCCGACGACAGGGGGCCCTGCGGGATACCGTGGTTATGAAAAATCCCCGTCGAAGTGGCCGTCCATTTCTCCAGCCATTCCGTGAGCTTCGCTCGAAAATCCAAGTCGAACCCCAGCCGCTCCAGGAAGTGCTTCAGAACCCGGTGGTCGAGACTGTCGTAGCACGCGGTCAGGTCGAAGCTCGCAGTGTAAACGTAGCCATCCGTGAACGCCTGCTCGGTGGCCTTGTTGAACGCTTTGTAACCGTCCGACCATTTCCGATAGAACCAAGTTGAGGCGGAGCCAGCATAGAGGTGGCCGAAGACGGTCTTGTTGTAGCGCTGAACTACTCTCGGGTAAAGCTTCTCGGCGATGAGATTGAGCGCGGCCTGGTAGACGATCTGGTCTTCAACGCTGAGCAGGGAATATGGGCGGAGAATCCCAGAGGCTTTCGGGTGAAACAACTTCGTTGCCGGTTCGGGCTCGTAGACGCCGCGCCTCAACCGGTCTGCGAGGTCATCTAGGAGCGCCTCGTCAGCAACGGCGTAGCGCTGATAGAGGGACCGGAAGTAGGATTTGTAGGCGGCGTCGGCGTTGGAACGCACCCAACGCCAAGCGCGACGGAGATTGTCTGGGTGGCGAAGCTGGTCGAGGTCCGCCATATCGCCTCACCGACTGAAGAGCATGTCGAGTAAGGATGGGAACAGTGCGGCGTCAGAATCGCTCACTCGTTTCCGGCACCCCTGAACTTCCGCGATATTCTTCGCGACTGCTTCGACTTTGAGCTGGTGCTCCATCGGCGGTAGCGGAAATTTATACCGCAGAAACTCGTTCGGGTTAAGCCTCCGACGACGCAAGTTTGTGCCAGGACTCAGAGCTGCAAGTTCCTTCCAGACTCCCGGTGTCTTGAAATGGATATCCAAGATTATGGGGCGGACCTTGTCTTTATGGACTGTGAATACGGGAAACTCAGGCGAAACATGACAGCCGTCGCAGTCCTCGGGAACCACGCCTAGCGCGCCTTCCCAAGCCATGAGCTTTGGGTAGGTAAACTCGCCTGCGCGGAGTCGAGTGAGCCGGTCGTAGGCGAAATCCATACCCGAGACGGACTCTTTGCGAAAGACGCCGCGACCGAAGGAATAGACCCCGGCAAAGGTGTAGCTTTCACTTTGAGAGACGGCGATGTCGGGTGAGCGCCACGTCACCAACTCGCTCATCGGAACGCGATCGATGCTTCGACAATAGGGTTCACCGATTAGCGTGCGGAGTAACGACTGCGACTCGGCGTGACTTTCCTCGCGCAGCTGACGGATGCGGACGAGGCGGGATTCGATGGCGTCGAGCCGGGCTGCGATGCGCTGCTGCTCGGCGAGGGGCGGAAGGGGCACGGTGAGCCTGGCAAATTTGCTTTCGTCCAGCCGAACACGGTTGGTGGTCCCTGCGCTTGCGGCTTTGCAAAGCTCGGTGAAGAACGGAGCCTGACTTATCCAGTAAAGCCACCGGGGGCTCAACTTCTCAGCGCGCACAGAGAAAAGCGGAAAGTCGTTGGTGACGACGGCTCCATCGAGCTCATTGGGAACAAAACCGAACGCCCCGTTCCGAGCGTCGATTTTGGAGATGATGAAATCGCCCTCGTGCGCCACGTTTCGAAAAGGCGCGGCTATGCCGGCACCGAGGACTTTGCGGCGCAGCCGAACCCCTTTACCCCATAGGCTTACGGTGACCTCACGATATTCCGTGTCGGGATGAATCTGGCATGTATCTGTCCTGGCGTTGAGCACCTCCCCCAGCGGAGTCTCGATCCAGCCTGACTTCATGCGAGTGCCTCCACCTCGGTTTTGATTTCCTTCATGAGGCGGAAGATTTCTTGTTCCTTGGCCAGAATGTCTGCGACGAGTTCGGCGGGCGGACGGTGGTCGAGGGCCTCGGCGGCGTTGGGGTTCTTAGCGTCGAGGTTGTAGATGGGCCAATACGCGGCGTCGCCAGTGGCCTGTGCCTCGGCCTGGAGTTTGCGCTCTTTGGCGATCCGGCCTTCGAGTTCGATGAGCAGGTTCTCCAGCTCGATCTTCAATTTCCCTGGATCGTTGCGCAGCTCGTCCTTCGTGACGCGAAACTCGGCTTCGAGTTTGCGCACGCGGTCGGCGGCAGCAGTGGCGGCCTCCCAATGCGGGGTGGCGTCAGCCCACGCCTTTTCGCGAAGGGCAGCAAAATCCACTGGCCATGCTTGGGCATTGGCTTCGCGTTTGGGCGCGGTGAACCAAGCGAGGCAGGCGGCCATGTCCTCGGGCTGCATGGGCATGGTCTTGGTGTATTTCTTCCGCCCTTCGGGAAGCGGAACCTGATAATACCAGATAGTCTTGGTCGGGCCAGAGCGGTCAAAGAAGAGGAGGTTGGCCGGAATATCGGTATAGGGCGCAAAGGTGCCTTCGGGTAGGCGGACAATGGTGTGGAGGTTATACTCCTTGAGGAGTTCCTCTTTGATTTTGGCGCAGACACCATCGCCGAAAAGCGTGCCGTTGGGCACGACTACGGCGGCACGCCCCGGTGTCTGCCCCCGCACGGGGCGGCGGAGCTTGCGCATGATGTATTGGAGGAAGAGGAGAGCCGTCTCGGCGGTCTGCTTGTCAGCGGGGAAATTGTTGAGGATGCCGCGCTCTTCCTCGCCGCCGAAAGGCGGGTTGGTCAGGATGACATCCACGCGTTCGCCGTCGCCGATCTCGGTGACTTTCTGCTCAAGGGTATTGCCGTATTTGATCTGCGGGTATTCGAGGCCGTGCAGG
This sequence comes from Verrucomicrobiota bacterium, assembly GCA_023433275.1. Lineage (GTDB taxonomy): Bacteria > Verrucomicrobiota > Verrucomicrobiia > Opitutales > Opitutaceae > Lacunisphaera. The sequence goes on along the minus strand of JAEZDN010000034.1, from coordinate 17,952 downwards.
AGAAGATTCATCTGCACGAGCATGTAGGGGAGCGGCTTGGCCTCCTGACCGAACAGCGTCTCGCGCTGGAGGACACGGCGGTCGGCGACCGACTTGCAGGCGACGGCGAGGTGGTCGTAGGCCTCGACGAGGAAGCCGCCAGTGCCGCAGGCCGGGTCAAGCACGGTCTCGCCGAGGCGAGGTGCGGTGACATCCACCATGAACTTCACAACGGGGCGCGGAGTGTAGAACTCACCGCTGTCTCCCGCTGCGTCGCGCATTTCACGCAGCATGTTTTCGTAGAGACGGGAGAGAGTGTGCATCTCCTCGCTGGCTGTGAAATGGATGTCTGTGACCTTGTTGATGACATCGCGCAGGAGATAGCCGGACTCCATGCGGTTGGTGACGCCCTTGAACACGTTGGCAATGACGTCCTGCCGGTTTCGGCCGGATTCAGAGGAAAGGCCGCGCAGGTAGGCAAACAGCCCCGGACCCTCGGTGCCATCGGGGCGAATAGTCTTGTCCTGTCCAATGAACTTCAGGAGCTCGGGGCCAGTGATACCGTCGGCCTTTGCCGCCCAATCGCGCCAGCGGTAGGGCGCCTCAATGACCGGCGCGTATTTCTTGCCGGCCAACTTCGCCTCCTGTTCGCCCGCGAGTTCCATGTCGTCGAGAAACTTGAGGAAGAGAATCCAGGTAAAGAGCGGCAGGCGGTCTAGGTCCCCGTTCAGGCCCTTATCTTTGCGCATGATTTGGCGCGCGGATTTGATGAGAGTGCCGAGGCGCTGGGCGGTAGTAAGTGGCGTCGCTGCCTTCTTGGAGGCGCGCTTCTTTTCAGGGCTGGCAGTGGGGGCGGGCTTGGGCATGCAGCAAAAGTCGGGAAATGATTACGCAGCGTAGAGGTGCTGCTGGAGTTGGTTGAGCGCGATGCGGAATTTGTCGGCATCGCCAAAGCGGGCGATGATCTCGGAAACATTGCCGAACTTTTCCTCGATCTCTCGAACCTTGAGAGATTCCGGAATCGAGAATTCTGCCGGCCCATGCTCGGCATACTTGGTCAGCAATGCGTCGAGAATCTGGCGAGCGGGCTCTCCGAACGTGGCAAAGAAATCCGGACGGTTCGTGCGTAGGCGCGCGGCGCGCTCGGCCCGTTTCAATACAGGGGCATTCCAAGCTACGTTGCAGAGAACGTCGAAGGGGTCGGCGTCAGGCTGGCCAAGGGCCGCGGTCGCCTCTTCGGCATCAATGCCGTGCTCTTTGAGCGCGGCGAGCGTTTCGGCACGTCGGTCCGGATTCGACCAATCGTGGCGAAATGCTGCGATGTCCGTGTAGAGCGTCCGGACTGTGTCCCGCGTGAAGTCCCGAAATTCGGTTACGCGCAGCTTCTTCCCTTCGGCGTCGAGGTCCTGCGTCGTGTGCGTGACCACATCAACGTGGCCCGCCGCGACGTAATACTTGCGCGGCTCCGGTGGCTCAGGTGGATCGATAATTACCGAAGGGCCAGGGTCGTCCTCATCATCGTCTGGATTATCTGGCGGGTCTTCCTCAACGGCAGTCGGTCCGGGTTCGATGATCGTCGTTTCCGTTGGAACGCCGGACTCGTCAATCTTGGTCTCCGAGACGAACTCGGGATCACCGTCGAATTCCTTGTCGGCAAAGTGGCGCGTAGCGGTGCCCGTGTAGTCGATGATGTTGAAGTAAAGCTTGTCGTATTTCTCATTCAACCGGGTGCCACGGCCGATGATCTGTTTGAATTCCGTCATCGTGCCGATGATGCGGATTAGAACGACGTTCCGGACAAGCTGGGCATCAACGCCGGTGCTCAGCAATTGAGACGTGGTGAGGATGACGGGGGTCTTCGTTTCCAGCTCCTGGAACTTGCTCAAGTGTCCCTTGCCAACGTCGCCTTCATCCGAGGTCACTCGGCACACATAGTTGGAGTCGGCCTTAACCAGATCGGCGTTCAGGTTGTTGAGCAGTTGCCGCATCTCCTCGGCGTGCTCTTGGTCCACGCAGAAGACGATGGTCTTGGCGTAGCGATCCGTCTTCTTGAGAAAGTCCGTGAGATGTTTCGCGATGGCTTCGGACCTTGGGCGAAGCGATAGGCGTTTCTCGAAATCGGCTGTGTGATATTCCTCGTCCGGAATCTCACGTCCGAGTTTATCGAGCTCCCCTTTGGTTGGGCGCCACCCGGTCGCATCTGCGGCCGTGACGACGCGATGCACGCGATAGGGGGCAAGAAACCCATCAGCCAATCCTTGGCGGAGGCTATACTGGTAGATCGGATTACCAAAGTAGCGGTAGGTTGCCTTATTGTCCTTCCTGAGCGGCGTCGCCGTCATGCCCAATTGGACGGCAGGCTTGAAATATTCGAGGATCTCTCGCCACGAGGATGAGTCCTTCGCGCTGCCGCGATGGCACTCATCGACCACAATCAAATCGAAGAATTCCGGGGAGAACTCCTTGTAAAGGCCAGGCCGGCGTTCGTCCTCAGCGATAGACTGGTAGGTCGCGAAATACATTTCTCGGCTCTTCACGACTTCGCCATTCTCAATCTTGTAGCGAGCCTCCCCAAATGGGACGAACGTCTTGTCCTTCGGGTCGTCAACGAGGACGTTGCGGTCCGCCAGGAAGAGAATCTTTGGACGCCGAACCGGGTCACCGGATCGATTCCAGCGGGAAAGCCACAGTTTGTAGCAAAGCTGGAATGCGACCACCGTCTTGCCGGTCCCCGTCGCCATGGTGATGAGTATACGCTTTTGTCCACGAAGAATCGCCTCTAGCGCGCGGTTGATCGCAATCTGCTGATAGTAGCGAACGGGACGCTCCGGGTCGGGGTAATTCGGGACCAAAAGCTTCTCTTGCGCCGGGGCGGGGAGTGGTGCCCCAGCGTTCAGGCGATCCCAGAGTTGCTGTGGCGACGGAAAGGAATCAACGGGACGCTCGATGCCGGTTAGGAAGTCGAACTCCACAATACCTGTGCCGTTGGTCGAATACGCGAATTTGAGGCCAAGCCGCTGAGCGTAGTCCTTCGCTTGGCCAAGACCCGCTCCCGCGGTCTTGTAGTTCGCTTTGGCTTCAACGACCGCCAGCCATGTGTCATTGCGATAACGAAGCAAGTAGTCGGCGCGCTTAGGCTTTCCACGCACAATCCGGCCGCCGATGATTCTTACTCGGCCGTTTGGGTTAGTGAAGGTGCGCTGCTCCGCGATGCTGAACGGCGCCGAGTCCCAACCTGCAGCCTGCAGTTTGGGCACAACGTAAGTTCGGCATGTATCGGCTTCGTTCATTTGCTAGCCCCGAAAGGGTAGCTTTTTACGTTTCGGGTTGGCCAGTCTTGATTTCTTAAAAGGTCAAGGAGTTGACGAACATGCGCCCCTTTTCGGGGCCTTGAATTTCGAGCCATCGGCTATTTGATTCGATACATGGCGCAAGGTAAGCGACGACTGTCTGCCACGTTCAATCGGGCACCCGAAGCATTCATGACGGCCTATGTTGTGAAATGCCTGAAGCGGATTCCTTGGCCGCATTCGGTTCTGGGCGAAGAAATGGGCGAGGTTCGAGCGCACATTATCTATGAACTGGGCGGCTGTCTTAGCGCCGATTTTCGAGATTCTCTATTCCTGTTTCGGCAGGCTGTTGTCGCTGTGGAGAAATCTCGGCCCGGCTCGGGCAAAGGTCATGCCTTGGCAGAGGCGTTTGTTGACGATCAATTCCTCCGCACGATTGATGTGGGCGAAGCCCTAAAGAATGCGACCGTGTTCCGCGTCGTAGCCTGCACTAACGATCACTGGCAGGCTCAGGTCATCAAAAGTATTGGCTCACGCTTACGGAATAACCGTTTTAACCCTAAACTATACGTGTTTCGAACCCAGTGGCCGCGTGTGCTTGAGCGTGCGGAAGAGGAAGCATCCTCAAACCAGAAAAATGAATCCATTCGGATCCAAGAGCTTTTTGACACCTGGCTCGATACAGAAGGATGGAAATGGGGTGTAAGTAAGGGAGACTATGATGGACTCAACACTCAGGCCGTTCTCGACGATCAAGAGGTTGATGAGGCCTTTCGCGGATGTGGTTTTGAATCCCTAAACCAATTTTTGGAAGGTGGACGATTCAGTATGGAGGTGCGGGGCCGTATCTGCACCAAGATCATGGAGCGTGTGATGTTGCGAATCACCTCAGTGATCGAGGAAACCCAATGACGGTGGTTCTTAAAATAACCAACGGGAAATAAGAACTTATTCGCTAACAATCACTTGGGGAGTTGCCGTATATTGGCGGCGTGCAAGTCCCTGCCAACAGTCTTCGTCTCGCAACGTCTATTCATCCGGTAGAGTTCATCGAACCGATCGATGAAAAGACCTCAGATCATTTAGCCACAGAAGCAATCGCCCGGGTCTTCGCGTGGGTTGCGGATGGGAGAACTCTCGAAGATCGCGGATTTCGGTCAACCGTCGCGATTTTCACAGTTCGCCCTGACTTGTTCGGCGGCGTCAGTCTGGAGCGACTCGGAGAGTCAACCGGGCGAACGAAGCAAGCCACTTGGAAGCTTCAGGTCGAGTTCCGTCGGGCCATGGGGATGGAGGTCGCATGAGTGATTTTGGCGATCAAGCCTCCTCATCCGATCCGCGGCAAGTCGCTGCGGAAATCAACGCTCTTCACGACGAGGTGCTACGCAATTGCCACACCTCCGAAGGGCAAATTCACTCCGCGTTGGCGGCAGCCTGGCGCGCTGGTCATTTGCTGGCGGCTGCGAAAGAAGATGTCCGCTCACGCATGGGTCATGGTGCGTGGTATGATTGGTTGCGCAGCAATTTTTCCGGCTCAGCGCGGACGGCACAGCGCTACATGCAAATGGCCAAATCCGTCACGGCCGTGACGGATTTGAAGGGTCTGAGTCTGAGACAGGCTTATCAAAGGCTCGGCATGCGAGTGGAAGAGCATGGCGTTGCAGAGGACATTAAGCCACCAGCACCACTTGGTCCCGGGCGATCCATTCGCCGCCTGCTCGTCAAACTCCCCTCCGTCGGCGAGTTCATGCAATTGGCCACAGCTGAGCGGGAACGCCTTTTGAGCGACTTATCCCCTCTTCGGCGACGGATCGACGAACTCTTCGCTGATACCTGAAAATTTCCTACTATGAACCTGAAAACATCCACTTGGATCTACTTGGCAGCACAAACTTCGCTTTTCGGAGCGATCATTTTGATTGTCCACCTGTTCGGTGGTTGGGTCCGCAGCAACAGCCCTGCGCTTGGGTGGGCAATTCCCGGGTTGAGGAACTACGCTATTCCCGAGTGGGTGGCTTTCGTCCCCATTGGCCTCTCGCTAGCGTGCGTGGTTATCTTTGACCGGGTTCGGGAGCGCGAAAAGCAGCAAGAGGCTGATTCTCTTGTGTCGGAGGTAAACGAATGAGCTCCAATGATCCTATTACTGCGAAGCTCGACGAAATCGTCATCCAACTGAACGATATCCAGAGGTCAGTATGCCGCCTGCGACACGCTCGCTTCACTGGTCTAATGCTTTTTCTCCTACTCGGGTGCGGGCTGGGCGCAGGGACTGTTGTCGGCACGTTCTACCTGGACTACCGAGCCGCTAAGCGGGCAGAGGCGTTTTTACAGCGCTTCCGTAATGCCGGGCTTAATGTCGAATATTTCGTGAAGCGCGATGGCTCGCGGGAAGTCGCGGTCTCTAGCGATGCCGGCTCCTTTGTTGGCGGAACCCGCACCTCCGACACGGCCGGCGTCGTGCTCAAGTTTCGAGAGGCGCCTAAATGATGGCGCGTTTCTTCACTTTCCTGGAGTCCATTGCCATCGGCCGAGAGTCAGACCCGGCCGATGAGGTGCTCCTACGGTTTACGGACGGGCAGGTTTTTACCAGGCGAAATGCGCGTGAAGCGGTCCTCGTCCTGGCCAGCGTCGGCGGCGGGAAAACGACTTTGCTCCGAACAATCCAACGGGCCTACCTCCGGGATGGTATGGGCGGTCTGGTGCTGGTGGTGAAGCCTTCGCAGATTGCGGAATTTGAAACCCTCGCGAAGCAGGAATCTCGTGAACGCGAATTGATCGTGCTCGGTCGTCCGGGAGTCGTCTTCAACCCACTGGAAGGTGAAAGCAGTAGCGTCGAAGCCGCCGCGCTTGTTTGTGAAATCGCCCAGGCAATCAGCGGCCAGACCTCGGCTTCCGACAATGATGCCTTTTGGCGAGAGCAGCTTGGTATCTTGCTCCGGAATCTATTCACCCTTTGCCTTATTGCCTATGGTAGGCATGATCTCCTCCTAGCGGCTGAATTGTTTTCCGGACGCGCCAACTCCCTCGCCGAGTTGGATGATCCAAATTGGCAGACTAGCAGCCGACTTGCGGCGGCACTTACGCTGGCGAAAGGCGCACCTTCACCCGACGCACGATTGGCTGTCGAATACTTCACCCGTGAATTCCCTACCTGTGGGGATCGCCTGCAAGGGTCGTTAGCTGCGACTGCGGCCGGGGTGTTGGACTACTTCTGCCGAGAACCCCTGAGGCATCTTTTCACAGGCCAATCCAGCTTCAATATGGACGATTTGCTGGACCGTGGCCGGATTTGCGTGGTCGGGCTCCCGGTGTTGGAGTCGAACGCCGGACGCGCAGCAAACGCGTTGATGCAATACTGCTTCCTGCGCACGGCCACAAAACGTGCCCGCAAACGCCACTCGTTTCTCATTAGCGACGAGTGCCAGGAAACGGTATCGCGGCACCTCATGCAGCAATTGGCACTCGTTCGAGAATTTCAAATTTGTTCGGTCTTTGCCTCCCAGAATCTGGCGGTGCTGGATGACCGGCTCGGGGAATCGCGGCGTGAGGCGTTTTGCGGCCTTCAGGCGCTTAAGATCTTCGGCCCACAGGGGCACGCGGCCACTCGGCAGTGGGCGACAGAACAGGTCGGTAAGCGCCAGGTCGAAGTAGAAACCGAAAGTCGAAGCCGGAGCAGGACCTTAGCGTCTCGCACGGAGACCCGAGGAACTAGCACCCACAAGCACTGGGATTATCGGGTTCCGCCTTCCCTGATGGCGTCTCTTTCGCTCGGCGAAACGGTGTGTTTGCGGGGAGGCAAGGTGTGGCGAGCGACGTGGCATCGCGATGCCCCGGGGCGTGCGGGCACGGTGCAAATTCCGTTCAGCCTCTAATGCGCAATTGGCGTTAGACATATTGCGTCTCAGATCAGTCCCAACGGATTTTCGCCTAGGTTGACGGTCTCGCTGTCTATGTGTTCACGATGGCTAAAATCCGGGACGGATCGACCTACCTGTCCCAACACCTGACCGCTAACGACTACTATTCCGAGCATGAGTCTGTTAGCGGGAAATGGATCGGCCAAGGAGCTGAAAGACTCGGTCTCAACGGAGTAATCCAAGGCAACGACGGAGCCTTCGAGGCGCTCCGAGAAAACCGCAATCCAACGACCGGCGAAAAGCTGACTCCGCGAGATGGTGCGAACCGAGTTCGGTTTTTCGATTTTCAATGCAGCGCCCAGAAATCGGTTTCGATCATGGCAGTCACGATGGGGGACGGTCGCCTGCTCGAAGCTCACGACCGGGCCGCCCGGAAAGCCTTCGCTGAACTGGAGCGATTCGCGGCGACCCAATGCAATACGGCGATAGCGAGAAACACTCGCCCAACCGGTAACCTGATCGCTGCCGAGTTCCGCCATACCGCCAGCCGGGCGCTGGACCCGCAACTGCACAGTCATTTCGTCACTGCAAACGCAACCTGGGACGAGACGACCAAGTCATGGCGGGCGCTTACGGAGATCGAAATGGTCCGGGCCATCCGGTATGCTGGCAAATGCTACCAGAACGAGTTGGCCAAGGCTTGCCGCAAACTTGGATACGACATCGAGCAGATACGTGATCGACGTGGAAACGTTACTGGATTCGAGATCGTTGGGGTGTCCGAGCCGGTTCGGAAGCGCTTCTCGAAGCGCCGTGCGGAGGTTGAAAAAGGCATCGCTGAGTTTGAGGCAAAGAACGGCCGGACTCCCACGACGGCCGAAATTCACGCCATCACCGTTCAGACCCGCGATCCCAAGCTGGCGGAAACGACTACCGATGCCGTGCTGTCTGCACAACGTGCCCAACTAGGCGGACCGGAACTTGAACGGCTAACCCGCGTCCGGGAGAATGCCGTCCAACGGATTCCCGAGCCGCCCATGCCCACGCGTGAGCGTGAGAGCGTTCGGATTGCGACGGCACACCTTTTTGAACGTCGGTCCGTGGCCAGCGGACATGAGGTGTTGGCCGAAGCATTAAACGCCAATCTCGGGCATCTCGATCTCGATAAACTACAGCAACACGCCGCCGATGCGGGATTGGTGTCGCTTGGCTCCAGAGAATGGCTGAGTGAGTCGTTCACCACCGAGCGCGGCCTAGCCCATGAGCAGTGGGCAACGAATTTTGTGCGAGAAACGAAGGACCACTTCGTTCCGTTGGGTCAAGTGGACGGGATGGCGATCGAGAATCTATCTCCTGATCAGCGCAAAGTCACCGAAGGGATTCTCGCGTCCCGTGATCAGGTTGTATCCATGCGAGGCGCGGCCGGCGTGGGAAAGACCACCACGCTCCGGGCATTGGTTCAGTGCCTGGAGTCGTCCGGCTCGGAGGTGAGTGTCTGTGCGCCTACCTCCTCGGCCGCTGATACGCTGCGTTCTGAAAGGGTCGCTGGGGCTACTACGGTAAGCGCCTTCTTGCTGAAGCCTCATGCTCGTGGCGGTGTGTGGGTGATTGATGAGGCGGGATTGGCCTCAAACAGCCAAGGCGTGGAGTTGCTCCAGAAAGCGGCGCAATGCCAGTCGCGAGTTATCTTCCTGGGCGACTCCCGGCAGCATAGCTCGGTAGAGGCAGGTGACTTCCTCCGAGTGCTGGAAGCTCATTCGCCGTTGGCCATATTTGAGCTCACCGACATTCGCCGGCAGACCCATCGAGAATACAAAGCTGCGATCAAGGATATGGCGGTCGGCGATGCTCGGGGTGGATTGGAGAAGCTTGACGCCTTGGGCTGGGTCAAAGACGGCAAAGCTGATTACATTCGGGTAGCCGTCGGGGACTATTTGAGGCTATCCGACAACGGGAAGAGGCTGGATGCGGTGTTGGCGGTTACGCCAACGTGGGCGGAAAGCATTGCTTTCACCGGCACGCTTCGTGGTGAACTCAAAAAACATCAGGTGCTTGGGAGCGGAGAAGTGATTCAGGCCCACGAGCCAATGCAATGGACCAAGGCGCAGATGGCGCGGGCGTCGAACTACTCCGCAGGCATGATACTGCATTTCGACCGTAACGGGCAGGGAATGAAACGTGGCGAGAAGGCTGTCGTGACCGATAAAGGCCGTGGTTTCCTCGTGGTGCGAACCGCACGTGGGGAGCAATGTATCCGGCCCCGGACTGGTGGATTCACGGTGGCCAGGAGCTTCGATCTGGAGGTTTGCGCCGGCGATAAGCTGCTTGTGCGCGCCAACGATAAACGCCGCGGCCTAATCAACGGTGAGACCATTACCGTGAAAGAGGTTCGTGATGGGGTTATCGTCAGCACGGACGGCCGAGACATTGATACGCGGCATTTTGCCCAACTTGCCTACGGTTTCGCAGTCACCAGCCATCGTTCGCAGAGCAAGACAGCGGATCATGTCTTGGTGGCCGCCGCGAGACTCGACGCCAAAGCCGCTTACGTTGCTTGCTCGCGCGGCCGGATGAGCTGCGTGTTACATACACCAGACAAGGAGGCGTTGATGGCTCGGCTTCCGAGCGGAGATAGGCCGGCAGCACTCGACCTGAACCCTACGCCTTTCACTGCGGCCTTGATGGAGAGAAAAACGGTAGATCGTGAAGCGAGAGCCGATCTTACCGCTGCTGCGCTGGGGCACGGTTGGTGGCGGGGCGTATTCCATCGGGTTTCGGAGTGGAGCCGCGGACGACTGCCTTGGGGGCAAGTTGACCGAGCCACTCCATCGAACCGTCAAGACATCAGCCTATGAGTTCTTCCCCGCAACCTCCCTTTGAGATGCACCCGCAAGGCGTGGGTGGCTTCACATCGTTTGAGATCGGTGGCGAGGTCGTCGCATTACCGCTGCTTACGGTCACCAAAGCCTCGCTACGCGGAGCCACGCAGCAAGAGATCATTGTCGAATTCCCCAAGACCATCGCACGCGTCAGCGGCGCCGGACTTGGCGAGGTGTTCGCGCATTTCCTGACAGGGCGTGTCCGGATTCTACGTCGTGGACAACACGGCGCCTGCACCATTAGCGGTGTGCAGATTGTAGATAGTTGACGAGCGACCGTGGATGTATGCTCAAACTCAAGAACACATCCAAATACAACGACAACGGTATCGCTCGTTTGGCCGCGACGAACGCGGTCCTCACGCTCAAGGAAAGCACAGAGGGCTACCTGGCACTCTGTGAATTCCGCGCGATGCTGGGGTATTGTGGTTACCAACTCGACTCGCGAAGCTGGGCGGCGCTGGCCGATCTCTGCACGGTAGCTGCGGCCGGAAAACTGTTCGCCGTTCACGAACAGTTCCCGGCAGCACGCCGCAAAGGGCGTCACAAGACGCCTGCCTCGCGGAAGGAATAGTAGCCCCTGCCGAGAGGATCGGTGGCCGATTCACCCACGATCACGTGGTCCAGCAGGTCGATGTCCAGGATACGACAGGAGTCGCGCAGTTGGCGAGTTACCTGAACATCGGCCGCGCTGGGGGCAGGATCACCGCTGGGGTGATTGTGGCTGACAATGATGGCTGAGGCGGAAGCAAGAATGGCCGGTTTCAGGACCTCGCGCGGATGAACCAGCGTGGAGGTGAGGGTTCCCAGTGAGATCATGATCCGGCCCATCGGGTTGTTTTTGCGATTCAGCAAAATCACCCAGAAGGATTCCTGCATGGGGTGTTCGTCGAAAGCAGACCGAAGATAGTCCGCTACCAATTCCGGCTTGTTCACCGTTTGAACTTTGCCCGATTGGATCAAGTTGTAGCGGATGGAGGCTTCGAAGATGCGCATGGATTGTTAGAATCGAAGACGCATCGGTTCCGGTCTGAATGACAGGTTGTCTCCGCGCGCCCGCGGTTCTGCCGCGGGTTTCCTCGTGGGAGTCACGGGAACGGAGTGCCGAGGCAGCGCGGCCTGGGCCGCCAACGAGGGGGAAACGGAGAGACCAGAGGTGGAGCCGCGCAGCGGACTACCTTGACCCCACGATACAATGGAAAACCACGGCACGGGCGCTTGGCTAACCCCTCCGGCGCAGCCGGCATCGGATTGGAACCTCTGACTCTGAAAACAAAACGGCCACCAGCTTCATTGCCGGTGGCCGTTGGTCGCCGAGTGGCGCGGTTATTGTTCAGCGCGCAGGTATCAGCAGATTCGTGCGGATGTGCGACTCTACCTCGGCAAGATCGTAGTAAACGAAATGCCCGACTCGGTGATGAGGAATTCGGCGCAGCCGCGTCCAGGTCCGCAGGGTTCGGATCGACGGCTCCCGGCCAACCGGAAAGATCCCGCTATTCTGAAGACCAACAATGTCGGTGAGTGAGCGCTTGGATTTTGTGCCGATCTGCTGTGTTTCCATATACGGAGTCGCCGCGTCAACCAACTGCTCACGCTGCCAGCGCCGCCGGCTTCTTTGGCAAGATGGCAAAGAAGGCATCAGCCTCCTCGACAGTCTTGAGAGCGAGGTAGTGCTTCCGGATGATGCTCTCAGAATTCCCTGCTTGGATGGCGGCTTCGCCGATGGAGCGATACTTCGCCACGAACATCGAAATGAAGGTGTGGCGCAGCACGTCATGAGTGAGGTTGAAGCGGTCTTTGAATCGCTGCCGGCGCTTCTTGAAATTGCCCACGATCAGAGGGTATTTGTCCAAGGGATAGGCGCGCAACCACGCGGCGAGGTTCGGTTGGATCGTAATACGGCGAGGCTCGCGGATCTTCGACACGGTGGAGGGAATATGGATGATACCAGTATCCAGGGAAACGTGCTCCGGGCGCAGCTTCGTGATTTCGCCGTCCGGGACACCCGGGCGCACACCAGCAAATAAGCAGATGGCGAAATAGGGCACCCAGCGCCCGCCTTCGTGGGTTTCGGCGAAGGCCATCAGCTCGCGGGCCTGCTGCGCAGTGAAGGTGATGGCCGAACCGCGACGCGTGCGAATGCGATGGTGCGGAACGCGAAGGATCGTGTTCTCGATTGTCCAACCGCGATGGAAGGCGAACTTGAAGAAGGTCGAAAGCACGCCCCGGCGGTTGTTAAATGTCTTTAGCGTGGAGTGGCTCAGCTCCAGGAATGCCGTGAGATTGGCTGGCGTGATTTCGGCCATGGTGCGGCCTTTGAAGTGCTTCTCGAAACGCTTCAGCTCCCAGTCGATCCGGCGAAATTGCGGCTTGGAGAGTTGGTCCTCTTCGAACTCGCGCTTCTTTGCCGCAACGTAATCGGTCACCGCATCGGAAACCTTCTTTTGGTGCTCCGGCTCGCGATAGTTGGCCAGAGCGTAGTCCACATAGAAGGCCAGTGAGCGCGGCTTCCCTGCAACGCGGTGGAAGAGCGACTCGGCTTCACGCAGCTGAGCATCGTTCAGCGACGTGACGGCCGCACGCTGGCCACTGGCTGCCTGGATGGCCTTGATTTCCAAGGCGGCCTTCTCGGCCGCCGCTTCTTCGCGCGTCGGGAAGTTTTTCCTGACGCGAATTCCATGAAGGTAGCCCGTGACTCGCCACGAGACTGACCCGGTCTTATTTCCGAACCGGCTGACGTTGAACTGAGGGTGATCCATGCATCGGTTGCCACGTCAACTGGCAACCGAGCTTCGCAGAAAATGTAACTCCTTGTGATCAAGGAGTTCCGTTGGCGTCCCCACGGGGATTCGAACCCCGGTTCTCACCGTGAAAGGGTGGTGTCCTAACCGGGCTAGACGATGGGGACCCAGCACGGAATCGGGGAAGCTACGTGGTGCATCCCCTCGCGCAAGAGTTTTCTCTGCGGTCACGACCGCCCATAGCAGACCGGGTTTTCCCGGGGGAATCCCGAAGCGGACTGGCCAGATGCGGCACCGGGCCCGCAGCTCCGATTCGCGGGGTTGGACTACTCTGCGCCGGTAGGGGCCGAGCTTGCTCGGGGGATCGCGCCCCTTCCCTTCATCCGCCCGCCGGGAATAAAGCCACCTGACCCCGTTTAGCCGCCTTTACCGCTGTTTTGGACAGCAGTGCCGCCCTGACCCCGTTCAGCGGCTCACTCCAGGCTACCGACTCCACTCGTCCGCCAAGGCCTCGGCCTGCTCGAGCACCCGTACCACGGCTTCGTCCTGTCCTTCGGGCGGATACTTGTACTTCTTCAGCAGACGTTTGATCAGAATGCGCATCTTGGCGCGAACGCTTTCTCGCACCTGCCAATCAACGGTCGTGCTGTTGCGAAGCTGTTCGGTCAGTTCGGTCGCGAGTTGTTTGAGGGTGACGTCGCCCATGGTGCGCAGCACCTCAGGACGCTCCGCCAGGGCGTCGTAGAAGGCGATCTCGTCGGCGCCCAGCCCCAGCTCCTCGTTCCGACTAACGGCATCTTTGAAGTCACCGGCCATCTTGATGAGCTCCTCGATCACCTGCGCGGTCTCGATCGCGCGGTTGTGATACGATCCTGCGACGGCCTCGCTCACCGGCACCCACCGCAGCACCAAAATCGTGCTGATAAAAATCTCAGCGCAGGAACCGCCTGACATGCTCAGGCGCGCCAAGGAACGCAAAGCCAAGGAGCAGGCCCAATTGGAAAGATCTCGACGACCCGAGAAACGTTCGTTTCGGGACCGCGCGGCACTCCACGTGTTCCTCGTCCAAATGCTCGCGGAGACCGATGCCGCCAAGCGACCTGATTACGTCTCTTTATCCGCCGACACCGAATCCGCGTTGCTCAACGTGAACCGCCTGGGAGGCCACTATTCCCTGAACATCCCGTTGGAGAGTCGCTCGCTCCCCACCCTCACCGGCTATCCCCTCGAACGGAGACCTCTGCCCAGCGACGCCATTTCCGACCTGCCTTTGAATTTCGAACTCCCCACCGCCCGACGCGATGCCCTTGCTCGCTTGGCGCAAACTCCCGGCGTGCGCAGCGCGATACACGCGTCCAATAGCGTGTCCCCTTTCGAAACCGAGAGCTTCCACCGCTACCAGCAATTCAGCGTTCAGGCCGACGCGCGCCCTGACGCGCTCACCCTCATCGAGCAGATCCTCGACATCCTGTGGCCGACTCCACCGGGTGAAATTCGCGCCCAACTCCAATTTCCGGTGAATCACTGAGACTCCGTAAAAGACTATCCGAACATAAACCCATGGCGAGGTCGCCGTGGCTCCATTAGCTGGAGCGCGGGCGACCTCGCCCGCGGGCGGCGGAATGCCGGGTGAGGGCACCCGGCCCACAATTAGTCTGCTGGGAGTTCGCTGCTCTTTCTCTCTCTCATTCTCGTTCTCTTAATCGTTCTCGTTCTCGGGCCTCGAAGATTGGCCTCGGCTCTGGTTGGAGCCGGGGCTCCCTCGCCCCGGTCGGACCGGCCCGGGGGCGGGCCGGCTCCAGACGATCCCCACCAGCACGAGAGAATGATTAAGATTAAGAGAAAGAGAACGATTGCGGGCGGACAATTCACGGAGCACGCGGCTCGTTGAGAACGACGCGCGCCCTACCCCACGGCGGGGTCGCCGTGGCTCCATTCATCTGGAGCGCGGGCGACCTCGCCCGCGATGGGCGGAATGCCGGGTGAGGGCACCCGGCCCACCATTGGGGAAATCCCTCTCCGCATGCCATCCAGATCGCGGCGCCTCCATGGAGCCGGGGCGCCCTCGCCCCGGTCAGGCGAGGCTCACTCGGGACAGCGCCTGATTGATCTCGTCGAGGTCGAAGGCCTGCGGGTCGTAGTCTTCGATCCAATCCTTCCAGTGTTCATGCTGCGGATGCCTTGGATCAGGCAGCGCTTCGCAGAGCTCCAGGTAGCCATACGGTCCGCCGCAATTTTCCGGCGGGCAGGCGCGCGCGCCGGCAACACATACGGCCGACACCATCGGTTTCGGCGACAGGGTGATGGACTTCACCTTGAGATCGTGGTCCCAGCTGTCACCAAAATCATAAGTGTACGTAAACTTGTCTCCCCTGGCACGCACAAGGTCGCGGAGGGTGTGCTCCCGCTCGTCGTGAATGGTTATATCGGCCAGGGTGTGGTCCCACTCGGTGTCCTCAGCATCACGGTGGACATACTCGCGGTCCCCCACGCGAAACGAGTGCAGGTGCGTATCCGTCCAACCCATGACGGTTTGAATGACCGCATGCAGCCTGTGCAGCTTGATGGCTTCAGGGACCACGAAGCGGCGCCAAATGCGGGGCTTGATGTAGCGAAGTGATATTTCCAACTCCACGCACTGGTCGCCGAAGGGGACGATTTTTGCGGCGGGCTTGGCCGCGGCCTTGGCCTGGCCCGGCTTGGACGAAAAGCGTTTGTTCAGGGAGACCATGCGAGAGGAGCAAGCGCGTTGCGGTGCCGGGCTCGTATCATGTTTTCAGGGTTCGAGACCAGCCAACGCAACAGAGGCGAGCCAGACAGCCCATAAACGCGGAGGCAATTGGTTAAGTGGCGGCCAAAGGGTTTAGACTGCTTCGTTTCCGTCGTCGGGCCCGCGGGGAGTTCGCTGCTCTGTCCTCATTCTCGTTCTCTTAATCGTTCTCGTTCTCGGGCACCGAAGATTGGGCCTCGGCTCTGGGGTGGAGCCGGGGCGCCCTCGCCCCGGGCGGACCGGCCCGGGGGCGGGCCGGCTCCAGGGGATCCCCACCAGCAAACGAGAGAAAGATTACGATTAAGAGAAAGAGAACGATTGCGGGAGGCGGAATGCCGGGTGAGGGCACTCGGCCCACAATTGCCGCGCCCACGGGGTTGCGCGGTTCGGCCGGGCGCTCGTCACACGGGCATATCAGCGCAGGGTTCAACTTCTGAGCAGGCGCTGGCCGCAGGTGGAGCTTCTCCTCTACCAATACATTGAAAACCGGTGTCGGGCATCGATTGGGTTTGTGCTGTGACCAGCGTCCGTCCGATTGTCCGCCGGTTAAATTCCAACCGTCCCTTATGCTCACTCGCGCGCAGATGGAAAAGTCCCACCAACTTTGGGACGAACTAGCGGATTTTTCCGCCGCCCGGGCCGACGAAGCGCTCCGGCACCTGATGCAGACCATGGCCGGCTGGCTCCACGCCCACGATCTCGTGTGGGTCGGCGCCGCCCGACTGATGCAGGGCGCGCCTGCCCGCCGCGACTTGCAGCATGGCTGGCGCGGCCTGGCGGTACGCCACTACAAGACGACGCCCCAGGCCCTGGCGCAGAGCCACGTGATTGCACGCGAGCAGGACAAATCGCCGGCCCTGACCACGATCGCCCTAACCGCCCACATGGGCCGGTTCCGCATCCACCGGCTGCGCGATGGGTTCGTCGATTTCGACGCTTTCCGCCGCACCGCCCATTATCGCATGGTTTACGAGGAACAGGGCATCCGGGACCGGATGTGGGTGGCGGTGCCGATCAACGCCGACGCCGAGTCCTTCCTGCTCGTGGACCGCGACAAGTCCCACCGCCTCTTCTCCGCCCATGACGCCGAATGGGTCGCGTACACGATGCGCGGCCTGAAATGGTTTCACCGCGAGCTTTTGCTCAGCCACGGCCTGCTGCTGGCGGGGCGGCCGCTCACGCTCACCGAACGGCGCATCCTGCACCTCCTGCTCACCGACCGCACCGAGGCGGAGATTGCCGCGCATATCGGGCAGTCGCCGCACACGACGCACGGTTACGTGAAGGAGATTCTGCGCAAGTACGGCGTCCGGGGTCGCACCGGCCTGATGGCGCTCTGGCTGAGAGGCGGCTGAGTCACCGCGGATGCGTGGCATAATTCGCGCGTCCCCCCCGGATCAGGGGATGGGCGGCCTTGCGCGGTTCTGCTAATTTGGCGGCCGGCCCGCCACCTTTCCCGGTACGGGCTCCACGCACCATGAGCCAACCTGCACCAGCGCGCGCCCCCGGGCGCGGGCGTTTCTCCCGTCGCGGCCTTTTCCTGGAAAACTTCCGGCGCAAGGTCGGCGTCCTCAGCCTTCCGGTCGTGTTGGCGGCGCTGCTGCCGATGGTCGTGCTGCCGCCCCACGCGATGGCCTTGCCGCAGGGTGGCCAGGTCGTGGCCGGCCAGGTCACCTCGGTGTTCAACGGCACCCAGCTCACCCTCGACCAGGCCTCGCGCGCCGCGATCATGAACTGGCAGTCGTTCGGCATCGCACCCAACGAATTTGTCCGGATCCTCCAGCAAGGCCCCGATGCAGTCCTGCTCGCGCGCGTCACCGGCGGCGATCCCTCGCAACTGCTCGGCCGGCTGCAGGCCGACGGAAAACTGTTTCTCATCAATCCCAAGGGCGTCCTCGTGGGCCCGGGTGCCGTGATCGACACGGCCGCTTTCCTCGCCTCCACGCTCGACGTGGCCGACGCGGACTTTCTGAAGGGCGGGCCGCTGACCTTCCAAGGCGACCACGCCGCCGGCGTCGTCAATCTCGGGCGGATCACCGCGCGCGAGGGCAACGTGTTGCTCCTGGCCCACACGGTCAAAAATGACGGCGAGATCGCCGCGCCCCGCGGCGCGGCCGGCCTCGCCGCCGGCACCGAGGTCTATCTCGCCTCGCCCGACGCGCCGGCCTTCGTCGTGAGGGCGAACCTGCCGTCCACCACGGAGACGACCGGCATCGACAATGCCGGTCTCATCACCGCCGCCCAAGTGCAGCTCGAGGCCGCGGGTGGCAGCTTGTTCGACCTCGCCGTCAACCAGAGCGGCACGATCCGCGCCACCGGCGTGGAGCACCTGCCCGACGGCCGCGTCATGCTCACCGCGTCGGGCGGCAACGTATTGGTCAGCGGCGCGCTCGCGGCGCAAGACCCCGGCGGCGCGGGCGGCGCGCTCCTCCTCGG
>JAEZDN010000026.1 GCA_023433275.1 Verrucomicrobiota bacterium | reverse complement strand
GCCGTGGGGGCCGCGCTGGCCGGAGGAGAAGTACATGACGTATTCCCGCGTGGCCGGATTCGGCCAGATGCAGGCGTCGCGCGCGCGGAGCTCGCGGAGGTCCACCGGGCCGAACTTTCGGGGATCGTTGGCCCGCGGCACCCCGAAGTCGGGCGTGCCGTCGGCGCGCCAGGCGACGGGTTGCACGCGGGTGTGGCGGTTGGGATCGCGGAGCGGGTCGCCCTGGATCTCGCGGTAGCTGCGCGCGTGATAGACAATGAGGTCGGTGACGCCGTCCTCGGCGACGGTGAAGCAGTGGTGCCCGGGCCCGTAGATCCTGTTCTCCTCGCTCGTGACGAAAACGGGCGTGGGCGATTTCGTCCATGATTTCGGGTCGAGCAGGTCGGCGTTTTCGTCCGCGGTGAGCATACCCAGGCAATATTCGGGGCCGGTGCCGGCGGCGGAATAGGTGAGGAAAAGGCGTCCGTTCTTCTTGAGGATGACCGGGCCCTCGTTGACGGCGTAGCGGACTTTCTCCCAGTCGTACTCGGGCTTCGAGAGCAGCACCGCCGGGCCGGCGAGGGTGGTGGGCGACGCCATGGGGGCGATGTAGAGGTTGGTGTTGCCGGGGATGCCGGGCTGTTGCTGCGCCCAGAGCAGGTAGCGCTGGCCGCGGTGCTCGAAGGTGGAGGCGTCGAGCGCGAAGGATTCCCAGCCCGTCTTCAACTGGCCGCGCTCGATCCACTCGCCCTCGAGGGGATTGGCGGAGGAATTCTCGAGGACGTAGATGCGGATGTTCCAGATCTTCTCGGCCTCGCCGGCGGCGAAGTAGATGAACCATTTGCCATCGATGTGATAGATCTCGGGCGCCCAGATGTGCGCGCCCATGATGCCGGTGGCGTGCTTGCGCCAGATGACTTTTTCCTCGGCGGTGATGAGCCCCTGGATCGTGGTCGCGCGTCGAAGCACAAGGCGGTCGTACTCCGGCACCGTGCCCATGAAGTAGTAGTGCCCGTCGTTGTGTTTCAGGATGTGCGGGTCGGCGCGCTGGAAGATGAGGGGATTGGGCAGGTCCGCGGCGTGAGCCGAATCGATTGACCAGCCGACACACGAAGCACACGAAATGAGAACCACGATTCGGAGGGTCGTCATCAGGCGGGCCAGGGATCCCAGGCGGGGATCGCAGGTCACCTTCGCTTCGTGGGTCCGCTTGGATCCTTCGGTTTGCTCAGGATGACAGGCAAAGGAGAGAGCACCGGACAAACGGGAGTGGGGCATGGTCGGAAGTTCGATGGGAAAGCGCGCGGTCGCAACCGGGAACCTGTCTTACAGTCAGCGCGTTGCCATCAGCGCAGCGTCAGCTTGAACACGGCGGGTCCGGTCGATCCGTTGGTTGTGCCAGCGTCGAGTTCGAGGGCGTTGGCGGATTGCGCCCATTTCACCGGCCCGGGCGAGCCGAGCAGCTCGACCGACGCGATGGCGCGGGCGAGCCGACCGGCGGCGAGGCCGAGCGAGGAGACCCTGAGCGGGGCGGTCGGGCGCGCGAGGGCGATCACGTAGAGGGTGCGGCCGTCCTTCGATTGCGTGAATCGCACGTCGTCGGCGGTGAAGGCCTTGCCCTTGCCCTCGTTGAAACCCTGCGCGCTGAGGGCGGCGCCGGCGGACGCGGGGCCCTCGCCGAAGATCTGCCACGGGCGCGTGCCGAAGATCGCCTCGCGGTTCACGTCCATCCACGCCGCGATGCCCTGGACCACGGCGAGGCTGGCATCGTCCGGTGTGCCGTCGCCGCGCAGCGGAATGCTGAGCAGGAGGTTGCCGTTCTTGCTGACGATGTCGGCGAGCATCTGGAGGACGGTGGCGGCGCTCTTGTAGCGGTTCTCCGCGGCCAGTTTCTGGTCGTAGTGCCAGCTGCCGATGCAGGTGCAGGTCTGCCAGGGGAGCGGCTGGATGTCGTTGGGCGCGCCGCGCTCGACGTCCCACACGAGGGCGCGCTTCTGGTCGTCGGCGAGCACCTTGCCGAAGATCACGGTGTCGGCCCGGCCGCCGTTGCGCGCGGCCCCTTGATTGTAGAAGTGCGCAGCGATCTTGAGGCCGGCATCGCTCACGGGCCAGAGGGGCAGGGCGGTGTCGTCGAAGTAAAGCAGGTCTGGTTGGTAGCGGTTGATCAGATCCATCGTGCGGTTGAAGAACCGCTCGCAATACGCCCGGTCGGGCTGGCTGATGCCATGGCCCCAGTCCCAGCGGTCGTGGATCTTCCGGGGTTCCAAAAATCCCTCGGCCGGCGCGTGGCGCTGCTCGTAGAGGTCCTGCGGGTCGAGTCCCTCCCACCAGGTGCCCTTGCCGTCGGCGGCCGTGAGCTGGCCGTCGTAGGGCACGCCGGCAAGCGAGCCTTCCTGGTCGGCGCCCTGCGCGGGTTCATACCAGCTCCAGGCATGGGCCGCATGAACACTCACGCCGAACCTCAGGCCGTTGGCGCGCGCGGCCCTGGCCCAGCCGGCGATGAGGTCCTTTTTCGGGCCGACGCGAACGGAGTTCCACGGCTGGTATTTCGAGTCCCAGAGGTCGAGGTTGTCGTGGTGGTTGGCGAGGGCGAAGAAATACTGGGCGCCCGCGCGTTGGTAGAGGGCGACGAGTTTGTCGGGATCCCAGTTCTCCGCCTTCCAGCGGTGAATCACTTCCTTGAAGCCGGCCTCCGACGGGTGGCCGTAGGTCTCGCGGTGAAAGGCGGTGACGTTGGGTCCCCAGGCGGGTCCCTTCTCGAAATAAAGGTGACGCGCATACCAGTCGCCCATGCCGGGCTCGCATTGCGGACCCCAGTGCGCCCAGATGCCGAACTTCGCGTCGCGGAACCACTCGGGAGTTTCGTAGGTGCGCAACGATTCCCAAGTCGCCACGAAGGGTCCGGCCGCGACGGGCTCGCGCGTGGTGTCGACGATGACGGCCGGCGTCGCGTCGCTCGGGATCGTGGCGACCGCGAGGGACGGGGATGCGAGCAGGGAGAGGATCAGCAGTGGGCCGGCGCGAGTGATCATGGGCGGTTGAGGGCGGGAATTCACGGCTACGCAAGAGGTGGC
>JAEZDN010000011.1 GCA_023433275.1 Verrucomicrobiota bacterium | reverse complement strand
CACCCCCCTCCCCGCCGGAGCATTTCGGAATTCGAATCCACAGTGTCCACGGTCGAACCGTTCCGTTGTAGGGGCGTGGCTCGTCCACGCCCTCGGTTCCCACCGCGAGCCAAGGCCGCGGTCAAGCCGCGCCCCTCCATCAACTATGCGCAGCAACGGGTGCGGGCTCGGCCAGCAGCGAATAAAAACTTCCGACCTACCCCTCCTCCCCCAACGACGCCCGCAACCGCGCCAACTCCGCCTTCAGCGTCGCCACCTCGGTCTCAAGCGCAGCCAACCGCGCCTCCGCATCCGGCGGCAACGTCATCGCCACCTCCACCTTGAGCGGCTGGCGCGCATCCTCGAACCCCGCGCCGGCGGCCAGCTCGTCCGCCGATGGCTCGCCCGTCAGCACCTGCACCCAACGCGCTTCCTTCTGCCCGGCCTGACGCGGCAGCTTGCGCACCAGCGGCTCCGCGCCTCCACTCAGGTGCACCAGCAATTCCTCGCACGCGCCGAGGTCCGGCACCGCGACCATCCGCTCGCAATTCCCGCGCAATCCCGCCGTCGTCTGCGCGCCGCGCAACAGCAGCTCCGCCACCATCGCCTGCGCCAGCGACTCGACGGGAAAGCGCTCGCTGAAGCGGTGCTTGTACTTGATCGCGCGCGCATTCGCCCCGCTGAAAGCCGTCACCAACCGCTTGCCGCGCAACCGATCCACCGCGCCCTCCACCTCGCGTTCACCCACGTCCATCACGGGCGCCCGGTTGTTCTTCTGGTTGCACGCGTTCGCGAGCGCATTGAGCGAGAGCGGATAAACGTCCGGGGTCGTCGCCTCCTTCTCAATCAGACATCCCAGCACCCGCGCCTCCACGGCATCGAGTTTCACCGGGGCGTGACCTGTTTCCGGTCCGGATTCATTTGCTTCTGTCATGCGTGATTATCCCCCGGCTCGCGCCGCGGCGCAACCATCGGATTTTTTGTGCGGTTTTTCCCGTCCGCGGGTGCTAGGAGTGAAACCGCCATGAACGACGACCTGACCCTGCTCCGCCGCTACGCCGAGGATCGCGCGGAAAGCGCCTTCGCGGAACTCGTGGGCCGGCACCTCAATTTCGTCTATGCGGCCGCGTTGCGTCAGGTGAATGGCGACACCCATCTCGCCCAGGATGTGACCCAACTCGTCTTCACCGATCTCGCCCGCAAGGCGCGCCAGCTCTCGGGCCACCGGGTGCTCACCGGCTGGCTGTTCACCAGCACGCGCTTCGCCGCCGCCAAGCTCGTGCGCGCCGAACAACGCCGCCGCGCGCGGGAACAGGCGGCCCACCTTATGCCGGATTCCGATTCCACCGCGTCGCCCGAATGGGAGCGCCTGCGTCCGATGCTCGACGATGCGCTCGCCGAGCTCGGGGAACGCGACCGCATGGCGATCCTGCTTCGCCATCTCGAGGGCCGCCCCTTCGCCGAGGTCGGCGCCAAACTCGAACTCACCGACAACGCCGCCCGCATGCGCGTGGACCGCGCCATGGAAAAGCTTCGCCACCTGCTCGCCCGGCGCGGCGTCGTGTCGTCCGCCGCCGCCCTCTGTTTGGTGCTGGGCAACCAGGCCGCCATCGCCGCGCCCGCCGGCCTGGCCGCCACCATCACCGGCAGCGCCCTGGCCGGCGCAGGCACCACCGCGAGCCTCGCCTTTATGAGCCTCACCAAATTGCAACTCGCCTTCGCGGGCGCCATTGTCGCGACCGGAGCCGGTGTCATCGCCGTGCAGGAACATCACCTCACCACCCTCCGCCACGAACTGGCCGCCGTCGCTCAGGCCAATGCAGCCATTCCGGAACTGCGTGGGAAGAACCAGGATTTGAAACGGGCGGAAGCGCGCTTCGACGACCTGAAGGTAAGCGACGCGGAGCTGGCTCAACTAGCCGATGAGGCCGCCGCCCTTCGCCGCGAGTTGCAGGCCGCGGCCCGCTCGCGGCCTGCCGCCAGCGCCGCCGCGGCGAATCGGCGCCGTTCCGACGTGACCCCACTCCTTCCCCTGAATTCCCTGGATCGCAAACCGGCCGCCATCGTGCGTCGCTCACCCGCCTATCCGGCGGGATTGCGCGCCGCCAACATCAGCGGAAGCGTGGTGGTTTCCTTCATCATCGACACCGAGGGCAAGGTGCAGGACGCGCGCGCGGTGCAATCGACCCACTATGCATTCGAAGAGGCCGCGGTGGCGGCGATCCGCGAATGGCAGTTCGATCCCGGCCTCAAGGACGGCCATTCGGTCAACACCCTCGTCACCCAGAAGCTGGAGTTCAAAACAGGATCCGAAAGTCCACCCGCCGGGGATTGGTTCTAACTCCCATGCGCCCGAAATTCCGTTCGTACCTTGTCGTGACGTTGCCTGCCGCGATCGTTTTCGCCGGGCTGGCGTGGCAACACCACCGAAAGAGCGCGCTGCGCGACGAAATCGCTCGCGAGCGGGCCCGCGCCGCCGTTCGCGCGCAACTCGAGCTCGAACATCAAACGCTGGCTGACGCCCAACCCAGCCCGGAAGAGTTGGAGGCCGTCCTCGCCGAACGTACCGCGGTGGCGCAGCTGCGGGCCGAATTGGAATCGATTCGCCAGCGCGCCCGGACATCCGCGCAAAGCGCCGACCGCACGCTTGAGCCGGATGCGCCACCGGCCCCTCGCCTCGCCGGACAGGTTCTCGCCCATCGACTCTGGCGCAACGCCGGGCAATCAAGCCCGCAGGCCGCCTTTGAATCGGTGCTCTGGGCCGCGGCGAACGGCAACATCGACGCGCTCGTCCCCCTGCTGGCTCTCGACCCCGAAGCCCGGATTCGCGCCGACATGCTCTTCAACCGACTTCCCTCGAGCCTGCGCGACGCATTCGGTTCTTCCACCCGCCTCGTGGCCCACCTGACGGCCAAGGACATCCCGTTGGGAAGCGCGACGATCCTGAACCACTACTCGAGTCCCGAGGAAACCAAAGTCACCGCCCAGATCTTTGATGCGGAGGGAAACAACAAACTCGCCCTGTTTTCCCTGCGCCCGGACCAGGAGCAGTGGCAACTGGTGGTGCCGGGACGCATTGTCCAACGCTACACCGATTGGCTCGGTGCACCGGCCCGCGCACCCTCGACCCCCTGATTTCGAACGCGCGCCCGCCGGCTCGCCGTCATCGCCGATGTCCCCAAGTGCCCCCAGGCGTGCCTCACCGGCGCTTGCCTGACCGGGGCTTTGGCATATCTCTTCAGGCCCCATGAGCTCGAACTCCTCCCCACGCCAGACCAGCGGCCAGGGCCGCCTGTACAACAGCATCGTCGACACCATCGGCAACACGCCGTGCATCCGGATCAACCACCTCGCCCCGAAGCACGTGACGCTCTACGTGAAGGCGGAGTTCTTCAACCCCGCCTCCTCCGTCAAGGACCGGCTCGCGATCAGCATCATCGAGGAAGCCGAGCGCTCCGGCGCGCTCAAGCCCGGCCAGACCGTCGTCGAGGCCACCAGCGGCAACACCGGCATCGGCCTCGCCATGGTTTGCGCCGCGAAGGGCTACCCGCTCGTCGTCACCATGGCCGACAGCTTCTCCATCGAGCGTCGCAAACTCATGCGCTTCCTCGGCGCCAAGGTCGTCCTCACCCCGCGCGCCGCGAAGGGCTATGGCATGTACGCCAAGGCGAAGGAGCTCGCCGAGAAAAATGGCTGGTTCTTCGCCCGTCAGTTCGAGACCCCCGCCAACGCCCGCATTCACGAGAACACGACCGCGCGCGAGATCCTCGCCGATTTCAAGGGCCAGCGCCTCGACTACTTCGTCACCGGCTACGGCACCGGCGGCACCTTCACCGGCGTGAGCCGCGTGCTGCGCCGGGAGCGTCCTGAAACCAAGATCATCCTCACTGAGCCCGCCAACGCCGCCCTCGTGGCCAGCGGTACCGCCCAAGCTCGCGCCGCCGACCATGGCCCCTCGGCCGGACACCCCGCGTGGAACGCCCATCCGGTGCAGGGGTGGACGCCCGACTTCATCCCCTACGTGCTGCAGGAGGGCCTCGACCAGAAGTTCTACGACGAGCTCGTCGGCATCCCCGGACCGCAGGGCATCGAGTGGTCCCGCAAACTGGCGCAAAAGGAAGGCATCTTCGTCGGCATCTCCGCCGGTGCGACGTTTGCGACCGCCATCCAAATCGCCGAGAAGGCCCCCGCCGGCTCCGTGATCCTCGCGATGCTGCCCGACACCGGCGAGCGCTACATGACCACGCCGCTGTTCGAGGGCATCGTTGAAGGCATGAGCCCGGACGAGGACGCCCTTTCAAAATCCACCCCCGGCTTCCAAATGCCGGCGTCGTAACCGCGAGACTTCAATCGGCGCACGATCCCACATCGTGCGCCTCAGTTAACAGGGGCGTGGCTCGACCACGCCCTTTTCGTGTCATCGTGAAACCCGCGGGCCATTTCACTACCGCGAGTTCTCAACCGCTGTAAGCCATTCTGATCCGTGTCCATCTGTGTCCGTCCGTGGTTTCCCACTGAATGATTCAGGATCATTCCTCGCGACCAGGCTCGCGCACCATCTGCCACTGCGTGAGCTGCTGCCGGGGCAGCCCCGCGCGCTCGAACCACACCGCCAGTTCCTCCGGCCACATCGCGCTGAACCGCCATTCCTTGGCGGGATGCCGCGCCATCACGGCGCGCAACAGTCGTGCCGCGCGCTCCGCACGCCGCAATCCCCCCTCCACCGCGAGACCCCGCAGTCCCACCACCGGCCCGGCCGGGTTTAGCACGAGCACACTCGCCCCATCCAAGGTGTAGCCGGACGCGGGCGGCGGCAATTGCGCCACGGTCTCCGCCGACAGCTGCCAGGGCCAGCCGATCGCCGGTTCCATCCCCGCCACGGCCGCAGCGACTGCCTGCACGCTCACGACTTCAAGTCCTGGCTCCGGCTCGAGGCCTTCGGGTGGCGCGCCCGCAAATCCGACCAGCCGGCGGATCTTTCGAAATCCCATCGCCTCGTAGAGTTTCACGGCCGGCACATTCTGCTCGATGACTTCCAACCCCATCCGTGCATCGCCTCGTTCGCTCGCCTCACGCAGGAGATAAGTCATCAGCGCGCGCCCCGCTCCCTGTTTTCGCGCGTGTGGCAGGAGCGCCATGCCCGCGAGCCGGCTGGCATTGCCCCGCCGCGCGATCAGCGCCGCCCCCACGGCCTCGTTTTTTAGGATCATCACCGGGCTGAGCGAGAATTCGACACTGTCCAACTTGGCCATGCGGCCCAGCCCCTCCTCGCTGAACGCGATGGTCACAAAATAATCCGCAAACGCCCGGGTCAGCAGTTCCGCCCCACCCGTCAGCCCGAACTCCGCCATCGGTACAAACCGAACATCCATGATAAAAACCCTACCGCCCGGCGCCTCGGTTCCAAGGCTCAACCGAACGAGGGGGGAGTCCTCCGGACGAGCCGCTCCATTAATCCACGGCTCGTCTGGACGACTCGCCCTCAGGCCGATCGAGGCTCGCTTATCAGACTGAAAGGCAGGGCCTCCATCACCCCTGGAGCCGGGGCGCCCCCGCCCCGGTTGCCTCGCCCCCGCGCGTGGTCCGATCGGCCCGGGGCCGGGCCGGCTCCACGTTTGACGTGGTCGATCAACTGCGGGGGAACTTGCCCAAGAATGTTTGCTGAACCCGCACCGCCATCGCGATCCGATGTCCTTCCTGCATGCCTCGCGCCAGCAAAACCGCGCCCGCACGCGCCACCGCCGCCACCACCGCCACCGCTACCACCGCTACCACCGCCGTCGGTCCGGATGCCCCGCGCCTGTTCCTTCTTTCTCCCGCTCACGTCGGCGGCTTGCGGGCGAAGCTTCTCCTGAATCCCAAGGCCCCATTTCCCCTCGCGAAGGAATTTCACGCCAAAGGCCTGCCCCTTTCCACGGTCTTCACGTTCACCAGCGGCCTCTATTTCCGCGGCAAGATCACCTACGCGTCCCATTTCGCCAACGCGAGGCGCGGCGACTCGGTGCGGGTGATCACGTCCAATGCCGGGCTCGTCGATCCCTCCCTCCCCGTCGGCCCCGCCGAGATCGCCGCGTTCGGCGCGACCGACATCGATCCCCTCGATCCCGCTTATTTCCGTCCCCTCCGGCGCCATGCCCGGGCGCTCGCCCGGAAGCTCGGCGACCAGGGCAACGCCATCCTGCTGGGCAGCATCGCCACGCCCAAATACCGCGACGTTCTGCTCGATGTTTTCGGCCCGCGCCTGCTCTTTCCCAGGGATTTCGTCGGCCGCGGCGACATGAGCCGCGGTGCGCTGCTCCTGCGCTCCACCCAAGCCAACCAGGAGCTGCCCTATGCGCGGGTGATCGACGCCGTGCTCACCGGACGGCGCGCCACCCGCGTCCGCGACGTTCTGCCGGTGCACGAACGTTAGGAGTTCGACGACGCCTTCCCCAGGGGGCGCCCGGAGCCGGCCCGTCGCCTTTTTACCTCAAGCGAACGCCCTGTGGAGCCGTTGCCGTCCGTGACGCACCAGCGCACCCCGCAGCCATTGCGCCCGGCCGCCACGCGTCAACCCGTCCATGGCCCGGATCCTCCTAGTCGAACCCAACGAGACGGCGAGGCGTGCCATGCAGGGCATCCTCGCGCGCGGCGAGCATCGTCTCGCCGTCGTGGCGCAACCCAACGAGGCTTGGGCCTTCCTGCGCCGAAACCCCGGGGTGGATCTGCTCATCACGGCGTTGAACCTGGACCATGGCGCCAGCGGGATGGACCTCATCCGGAAAGTGCGCGCCGACTGCCATCTGCGGCGATTGCCCGTTGTGATCTACACCGGCCATGGCGACCGCGATTCCGTGCACCAAGCCCTCGAGCTGCGGGTTCAAAACTTCCTCGCAAAGCCCTACGACGACGAAGCCGTGTTCGCGGAAATCGAAAAAGCCGGGGCCCACCCGTGGCGGGAGGTCTTCTTTGAAGACGAAAAGGCAGCTGGCTGCGGAACGGGAGCCACCTTCACCCCCCTGCGCGAACAACTCGAGACCTTGCACCGCAATCTCGCGCTGGCCACCGAGCCGCTGCGCCATTGTCCCGACCGGGCCGATGCCCGCCATGCAACGGAGATGCTGTGCCCGCTTCGACGCCAGGCCGCGGAGGCTGGCGCACGGGTCGTGACGGATGCGCTGGCCCGTCTCGCTCGCCTCGCGGATGAAGCCCGCTGGTCCGCCTGGCCCGACGCCCTCGAGTCGCTCGAATACGCGATCCTGTTGCTCGCGAACCGGCTCGATCCCGAACGCGGCGCCTCCCCCGGCTTTGACGGCGGGTTGGACGCGCAAGCCGTCGAGGAAGGCAGGGCCCGCACCGCGTGGCTCGCCGCCCCTGCGGAAGGTCGGTGCCCGGTCGTGTCATGGGAGCAATTATGCCGCTCTATCGATGCGCTCCCCGGCTGCCCCATCATCGATTCGGCGGCCGCGGCGTTCCAGATGGCGGCGAACGGTCACCCCTCGTGTATCAACCCGCTCATGGACTTGGTGGCCCGTGATCCCGGACTGACCGTGCAAATGCTCGTCGCCGCCAACGCGGCCCATCCCCCGGGCGACGACGGCGTTCGCATCGAGGATGCGCGCCTCGCTGTCGGCCAGTTGGGCGAACTACGTCTCGAGCAACAGGCCCGGAGCCTGGTGATCGTGCCCGAGCGGGCATTCCATCTGCCGCCTTCGTTCAGCTGGACCCGCTACTGGATATTCCAGCGCGGCGTCGCCCGCATCGCCCAGGCGATCTGCCATGACCTCGAGTTCTACAGTCTTGAATCCGCCGCCCGCGTGGCCGGCCAGCTCCACGACATCGGGCGTCTTCTGCTCGCCCACCTTCATCCCGCGGGTTTCCAGGCCATCATCGAGTATGCCCGTTTGAACCACCTGCGCCTGCACGAGGTCGAGAAGCTTTTCCTGGGCTGCACGGGCAACCACCTCGGCGCCCGCTTCGCCGAGCGCGCCGGTCTCTCCCGCCGTTTCGTCAACGTCATGCGCGGCATCGACGACCCCGCTTCCATCAATGAAGATATCCAGCTGGCCGCCATCGTGTCCCTCGCGCGCAAGCTGTGTCGTCAAAACGGCGTGGGCGCCAGCGGTGATCCCGTGCTGGACAACGCCAAACCCATCCAGGACACCGCGCAGTGGCGCGTCCTCAGCGAGGGCCTCTATCCCAGTTTCAACCTCAAGAAATTCCAGGCGCAGATCCACGCCCACTGTGACCGCCTCCGCCACGAATTCAGCGGCCGCCAATCCGGCAGCGTCGCCGAACTGATCGCCCAATCCGTTCACCGACGCGAAACCTAGCCGCCTCCTTGGCCCGCCGCGTCGCGTCCATCATGCCCCTGGCCGCCGCGTTCAATCGCGAGTCGGTCCCTCCTTGTCTTCCGCAACTGTGGGCCGGGCGCCCCCACTTGGCGCGTTCAAGGCCTCCACCGCTTGCCCTTTCCTTCAGGTGCATCTGCCTTCACGCGAAACTTGACCGCAAGCCGCAAGGTTTGCGGGACACGCGAGAATTCATGGCCCGGGGCGGTTGCCGGGTGAGGGCACCCGGCCCCCATTTTCTCACCGAGGCAAATATCCCTCCTTAAGCGCGACTGGTCCGTCGCGGCGCCACGGTCGTCCGGGCGGAGGATTCGTCCGGTCGCGGTTGCGCCTCGAGCCGCTCGCGACCGCGA
Source organism: Verrucomicrobiota bacterium (assembly GCA_023433275.1). GTDB lineage: Bacteria > Verrucomicrobiota > Verrucomicrobiia > Opitutales > Opitutaceae > Lacunisphaera. The sequence goes on along the minus strand of JAEZDN010000011.1, from coordinate 74,845 downwards.
CGCAGGACGGAAAGCTCGCGCTTCGCCGATGTGCGCGAGCCCACGAGCGAGGTCTTGCCGCGATTCGATTTCTTGGCCGCAGGACGAGGACTGGTCTTCAGGGTAGTCATCCTCCATAGAACCCCCGCGGAATTCGAGGTTCCCGCTTTAAGTGCCGGGATCCGCGATGCCGTTACCGCACGCCGAGCAATTCGACCTCGAAGATCAGCACCGAGTTGGCGGGAATGTTGCCCTTGGCCCGCGCCCCGTAGGCGATCGCCGGCGGGATCGTCAGCTTCCACTTGTCGCCGACCGACATCAGCTGCAGGGCCTCGACCCAACCCGGAATGACGCCGGTGACCGGAAACTCGATGGGCTCGTTGCGCTCGACCGAGCTGTCGAAGACCGTGCCGTCGATGAGCGTGCCGTGGTAGTGAACCTTCACCGTGTTGCTCTCCTTCGGCTTGGGGCCATCGCCGCTCTTCAACACTTCATACTGGAGACCGGAAGCCGTCACGGTGACGCCGGGCTTGGCCTTGTTCTTCGCCAGATACTCGTTGCCGGCCGCGAGTTGCTTTTCGGCCTCGGCCGATTGCGCCGCGATCATCTTCTGCTGCATGGCTTGGAATGCGGTCTCGAGGTCCGCCTCCGGAATGCGGGTCTCCGCCTTGGCCAGCGCATCCGAGATGCCGGCAAACAACGCCGCCTGATCCACCGCGAGGGCGCTGTCCCGCGCGAGGCCGGAACCGACATTATAGCCGATGCCGTAGCTCACCTTCTGGTCGACCGATTCGATCTGGGGAGCGGCAGGCGCGGTCGCCACGGGAGCTTCCGCCGGCTTCTTGCCGCACGCGGTGAGCGAAAGGATAAGGGTGCCGAGGGAGGCGCAAAGGAGGGGGGTCAGGCGATTCATGGAAGGTGGATACGTGAAAAGAACGAGCCGCTGGAAGAATGCAACCCCCGGGCGACCCGTTTCGTCACTCCGCGTGGACGCAATCCACCGCGAGCAGGCACACATCATCAGGCAACTGTTCCCCGCTCCCGCGATGGGCCTGCACATCCTGCAACAGCCCGTCGAGCAATGCCGCCGTGGGCTGGTTGAGCCGCGCGGTCACCAGATCCGCGAAGTCACCCTGACCGAGCTGTTCGCCTTCCTGGCTCTCAACCTCGTAGATTCCATCCGTGAATAGCAGCACCGTGTCGCCGGCGGTGATCGGCCGGGCCGCCGTGTCGTAGACAAATTCGGGCATCAACCCCAGCGCGGGCCCGGGCCCGTCGGGCATGCGGCACGGGCTGGCCCGCCCGGCCCCGCGCTCGAGCAGGAGAGGCGTGGGATGCCCGGCGTTCGCGTAGCGCACTTCGCCCGCCGCCACATCGGCCACGATATAAACGGCTGTCACGTACACCAAATCCCCGGCCCGCGCGAGAATGCTCCCGAACTGCCGGTTGAGCGCGGCGAGAAACGCCCCGGGGTCCCCGGCGAGCGCCTGCTGCTCGCGGAGAAGTCCGCGCAGCAGCGCGGTGATGAGCGCCGCGCGCACGCCGTGCCCCATGACGTCACATTGGAAAATCCCCGCGGCGGTGGCGGACACCGGGAAGACCCCGAAGAAATCCCCCGCCACCTGGTGAACCGGGAGCCACCGATGGGAGAAACGAAGGACCCGTCCACCCGCGGCATAGGGGTCGTACTGCTGCGGCAACAACGCCTGCTGCACCTGCCGCGCCATCGCCAGGTCGGCTTCCATCTGGTGATGCTGGCGCCGCAACAGCGCCGAGGATTCTGCGAGTTGGTCCTCGAGCCGCCGATGTTCCAACGCCCCGAGGATCGCCCGCCGCAGCGTGGGCAGGTTGAGCGCTGTCTTCACCACATAATCCTTCGCGCCCAGCTTCATTGCCTCGACGGCCACTTGTTCGCTGCCCCCGCCCGTGAGCATGATGACCACGGGCCGACGCCTCTCCGGCATCGCATGGATCGTCGCCAGCAGGCTCAACCCGTCCTCGTCCGGCAAAAGGTAATCGAGCAGCACCAACTCATGGCCACCGCGCTTGAACTCGACCCGCGCATCCGCGCCGGTCCCCACGCAGGTGGTCTCGCACGCCAATCCATCCGCCACGAGGCCCTTCAACAAGCCCCTCAACACGGCCGTCGTCGTCGGGTCGTCATCCACAATCAGGACGGGAATGGTCGCGCGCTCCATGGGAGGAATACGCCGAGCATCTCCGACGGGAACAGACAGGCGAGGGGAATTTTGGGCGGGCCAGCGCCTTCGATGCGCGGCCGGATGGCCCGCGCCCGGGCCCCAATATAACCGGAGCCACGTCGACCCCGCCGTGGGCACGCGCGCCTGCGCCCCGGCGCAAAAAAGCCGGCCCATGCGGGACCGGCTTTGGAACTCAACTCGTTTGACGCTTCGTCTCGCTCAGCCTTCGTAACCCGGCAGCGTCTTGTCGACGCTCTCGCGGGTGAGCTTGGCGTAAGCGGGCAGGCCGTTGTCGTACGGCACGCTGACTTCGCCCTGGATCAGCGGCGTCGCATAGCGGAAGAACTGGAAGTTCAGGCTCACGCCGTCCTCGTTCACCCACTCCTTGGGCAGGCGCTTGAGATTGCCCACCACATCGCTCAGGGCGCTGAGGCCGGTCTCGCAGGTGTAGACGTCGCCGTCGCCGCGCACGAGCGTGACGAGCTTGCTGGTCTCGCCGTTGACGGCGGCCTTGACCGCCGCCTGGCCGGCGAGGAACGCCTCGTCGGCGTCGGTCTTGGACGCCAGGTGCGCGGCGGCACGCTGCGCCACGCCCAGGCGGGCCACCCGGGCCTTCGCGCCGAGCTGCGATTCGACGACATCCTTGAGCGCCTCGCCCACCCCGCCGAGCTGGGCATGGCCGGCATCGGTGGAACTGGTTTCGATGGAGACGTAGTTGCCGTCCTTGTCGACGAGGCCTTCGCCCAGGACGACGACGCAGTGTTTCTCGCGCTTGAGCACGCGGCGCACGTCATCCGCGAACTTCTCGGTGCTGAACGGCACTTCGGGGAGATAAACCAGATGCGGCGGATCGTTGGGGTGATCGCGGCGCTTGGCCAGCGAGGCCCCGGCGGCGAGCCAGCCGGAATTCCGACCCATGACCTCGACGAGCGTCACGAGGTCGCCCTGCCCGATGGCCTCGGCGTCCAGCGCGAGCTCCTTCACGGTGGCGGCGATGTATTTCACGGCGCTGCCGTAGCCGGGGCAGTGATCGGTCGCGGGCAGGTCGTTCTCGATCGTCTTCGGGATGCCGATGACGCGAAGGTCATAGCCGGCGGCCGCCGCGGTCTCCGCGAGCTTGGCGGCGGTTTCCTGGGATTCGCCGTCACCGATGTGGAAATAATACCGGATGTTGTGCGCCTTGAAGACTTCGAGCACGCGGTCGAAGTCAGCGGGCTTCTTCAACTTCGTGCGGCACGAACCCAGGGCGGCGCCCGGCGTCGTGCGGAGGCTGCGGATCGCCTGCTGCGACTCGGCGGCCAGGTCGACCAGGTCCTCACCCAGCAGGCCATGCACGCCATTCAGCGCGCCATAGACTTCCTCGATGCATTCATGATTGAGGGCTTCGGCGACAACGCCGGCGACGCTGGCATTGATGACGGCGGTCGGGCCGCCGGTCTGGCCGATAAGACAGTTACCTACGAGTTCTTCTGCCATGGTGTGGATGTGGTTAAAGCTGGGATAAAAATGAACGCGAAGGGTCAAAAAAGGCCGGGCCCCGGGGACTGGCAAACCAAATCTCCCGCGGTCGGGAAATTCACCGATGCGCGGGAACCAACGCCCATGCATTTCCTGCCCATCGATCGCTTTTCCTCCAATCTTCGTTGGGCGCAATCCTGCCGCGCCCTCGCGCGAACAACCCGCCAGCAAATCGCCCACGCGAATAATTATTTTCGCCCGAATGCGCGACCCCCAAGCGGCTTACCGGGGCACCAAGACTTCCTGCGGTTGCTCCCGCTCTTCCGTCGTCGCGGTCAAGGCAACAGGCGGGAACGCCGTGGCCTGGAGCCGGGGCGCCCTCGCCCCGGATGCGAGCCACGCCTCCGATTCCCCCGGCGCAACCGAACTGACCCGACGGCGGGCGGCTCCAAGGCCCCGACCTGTCAATGTAGGGGCGCAGAGTTGCTGCGCCTTGAGGCACGCGCCGCGAGGGAACGATGGGCGCTGCAAGACTGCGCCCCTACGCCGCACCGCTCAGAGCAGCTTCCCCGGACGATACTCCGCGGCGCCCTTCTGTTTTTTGACCAGGGGCTGCACCGCCGCCACAAACGCGTCCACCTGGTGCGGGGCGGCGCCGACGAAACGCTCGTTCTCGCGCAACACCTCGGTGAGCTTCTTCTTGCCGAGGCCGACGCGCCGGTCGCCCGCCAGGCGGGACAAAAGATCAGCGTCGCCTCCGTTGCGCAGCGCCTTCGCCGCCGCGAGCGCGTGCTCCTTGATCGCCTCGTGCGCGGTCTCGCGACCGGCGCCGTTCTTCACGGCTTCCATGAGAATCGTGGTCGTCGCGAGGAACGGCAGGTTGCGCTCGTTCTCCGCGGCGATCGCGGCGGGAAACGCCTCGAGCTGGCGCAGGACGGTGAGAAACGTCTCGAACAGGCCGTCGATCGCGTAAAACGCGTCGGGCAGCGCCACGCGGCGCACCACCGAGCACGACACGTCGCCCTCGTTCCACTGGTGACCGGCCAGCCCCGCCGTCATGGCGACGTAGCCCGACAGGATCGTCGAGAAACCACAGACGCGCTCGCAGTTGCGGGCATTGACCTTGTGCGGCATTGCCGACGAGCCGACCTGGCCTTCCTGAAATCCTTCCGTCAGCAGGCCCGCTCCGGCCATGAGCCGGAGCGTCGTCGCGCAGCTCGCGGCCGCGGCCCCGACCTGGTGCAACGCCGTCACCGTGTCGAAATCCAGCGTGCGCGGATACACCTGGCCCACCGCGCCGAACGTGGCCTTGAAGCCGAGATGCTTGATGATGCGACCTTCAAGCTGGTCCGCCTTCTCCGTGTCACCCCCCAGCAAGGTGAGCTGGTCGAGCTGCGTGCCGACCGCGCCCTTCAGGCCCCGCACGGGATAACGGGCGATGAGATCCTCGAGGCGCGCGTGGGCGAGGAGCATTTCCTGTCCGAACATCGCGAGCCGCTTGCCCAGCGTCGTCGGCTGCGCGGGCACGTTATGCGTCCGGCCGGTCAACATCACGTCGCGATACTCGGCCGCGCGCTTCGCCAGGAGGTTGAGCGCGGCGACGGCCTTGAACTGGACCAGCTTCAACGCGCGGGCGACCTGCAGCTGCTCGACATTCTCCGTGAGGTCGCGGCTGGTGAGGCCGAGGTGGATGAACTGCCGCTTGGCCAGGTCGGAAAATTCCTCGAGCCGGGCCTTCACGTCGTGGAGCGTGACGCGCTCGCGTTCCTTGATGCGGTCGAGGCTCACGTCATCGCGCACGCGCTCGTAATCCTTGATGGCCTCGGTCGGGATCGCCACGCCGAGGTCCCGCTGCGCCTTCATCACCGCGATCCAGAAATCCCGCTCGAGCAGGATGCGCCCGTGGGCCGACCAGATCTCGCGCATTGCCGGCGAGGCATAGCGCTCGGCGAGCACGTTGGGAATGGGGTCGGCGGAAACGGTGGACGTCGGGTTGTTCACAGGCGCCCGAGCGTTAGGCCGCGAGGCCACCCTTGCCAATGGAAAATCACGTCAGATGAGAGCTGTAGGCACTAAGCCTCGAGCGCCAGCTTCGACATCCGCTGCCTTAAGCCTAAGGCTTACTGCTTAAAGCTTATCGCTTGTTCTTACGTCAGACACCGCACCGCCATCTCCCGCAGCACGGCTTCCTGGTCGTTGGGGCGGCGGATGATTTCCTCGAAGGCGGCGATGAACTCCTGCTGGTTGTCGATCAACCGGCGCAACGGGGGCAGCTTGCCCGTGCTCACCAGCTTGCCCGCATACCACTGGTTTTGTGTAAACAGGTTGTAGGCGCTTTTTTCGGTGTCTCCCCCGAAATGTTTGGCGTACGTGCTCTGCGCGCGCGCCCACGCCGCCTTGTCGAAACCGTACGGGCCGGGGGCCCGCAGATCGCCGGCATCGATCAGCACCCGCGCCTGGATCAGGATCCGGTTGCGGTTCTGCAGCGACGAGAGCACCGGGCGGGCGTCTCCGCCGGTGAAGAAATGCTGCGTCAGCGCGCGCAACGTCGCCGGCAGGTCCCCCGAGAAGAACCGCTCCGCCGACTCGAAGAAATCTCCCTCCGCCATGTTGGGCGTGAGCTCGACGACATGCGCCGCCTCGATGACGGCGCCGCCTGCTCCGAGCGGAGTCGAGGGGTCCCCCACATAGGTCGCCAGCTTGCGCACCTCCTCAGTGATCAGCCGCGTGTTGGCCCCGACCTTCGTGAGAAGGATTTCCACGGCGCCCTCTCCAAACGACGCGCCGAAAGACTTCGCCTCGGCCAGTGCCACGCCCGCCAGCGCCTCGGCGGCGTTGTCGCCGTCGCCACCCGCCAGCGTGAAATCGCCGTGGGCCTCGCACCATTTCGGAAAACTGCGCCGGCGATCGACCGGCGCGGCCGTGATCACGACGGCCACTTCCTCGGGGTTAACTTTCTCCAGGATCTCCTGCAGGGCCGCGACCTGCTTGAGCGTGCCCTCGGCGCGGCCCGTCACGTTGTCCGCCAGGAAGCTCACATCCTTCAACCACACCACGCGCTTGCCGCCGAACATCGGCACGGTCTGGACCGCATCGCGGAAACGATTCACGGCGATCTCGACCTCGTCGACGTTCCCCGCGAACCCGTTGATGATCTCCCGCGAAAAATCATCCGCCTGCGCCTCGGCCACCAGGGCATCAAAACGCTCCCGACCGATGCGCCCCACGAGAAAATCGTCGGGGCCGCAGACGAAGATGAATGCTTTGGGAGCGGTGGGGGACATCGCTCCGATTTGCCCACGAATCCCCCCAAAGCGCACGAAAAATTTTCCTCAATCGGCCGCGGTGATCACGATGTCATCGAACTCAACGGTCGAGTCGCGGCGGGGCGCCCACGTGGGATCATTGCCCCCGTGAAAGGTCGAGAAGAGAAACCGGTCGATTGCCCAGGTCTTGCCCGGCTGGTCGCGAAACAGCAGGTCGCTGCGCGCCAACACCTGGCGCCCGTCGACCCACACCTCCAGCCTGCCATCCGCGCGGCCGGGCGTGTTCAACGTCACGCGCTGCCGCAGTCGATGGTCGCGCCCGCGCTCGAGCGTAACGCCGCAGTCCAGGTCGACGCCGTACTGGCGGCCCCGCTCCCGCCCCGCACTCGCCTGTCCCGCCCAATAAAGATAAACCACCAGCCGCCCGTCGTCGCGCCACATGTAGCGAGAGCTGAACCCATCGGGATCGAAATTACCGCCCGTCGGCACGGTCCCGCCGGCCAGGCCCGGAAGCTTGCCGCCGCGCCGCCAGTCGAAATCCACGCCGAAGCGCACGCGATACTCCAAGTCGTAGGCGATCCGCGGGGGAAGCGCGGCGAGCCATTGCCCGCCGGTCTTCTGCGGCCCCACTCCGCCGCGTGGATAGAGCACTTGCAGCGCGCGGCCGTGGCCCGACGACTCCGTCACGCGAAACCTCCCTTCCTCTCCGTCCCGGGCAAATCCACCCGCCCAAAGCACCGGAACCGGCGAAAGCGACTTCAGCTGCTCGGCGGTCACCGGTCCAAGAGGCGCCGCATCAAAGTCCAGGCGCCATTCAGCGGAATGTGCGCCACCGATGCCCATCAGGGCGAGGGCCAGACCCGGCCCGGCCACGAACAGTCGCTTCATGCCGCCTCTCCGCATGGCGCCAAGGTGCATCACGCCCCGCATCTGACAAGCGGTGTCGTAGGCCGTGGCGCGCTTCCTCAGTTCACCGAGGGCGCGGCGAGGCGGCGCGATTCCTTCATCACCTCACGGCGCAGCCAGTCGATCGCGTCGTTGATCGCGCGCTTCTTCACGGCCGCCCGCGGGCCCGGATAACTCAATTGCTTGGCCCAGTCGCCGGCCGGACTGTGCAGCCCGATGTAGATGCTGCCCACCGGATTTCCCCCTTCGCCCGTGCACGGTCCGGAAAAACCCGTGATCGCCAGCCCATAGTCGGCGCCCAGCTTCTCCGCCACGCCGCTGGCCATCGCGACCGCGCACTCGGGACTCACGGCGCCATGCTGTTTCAAGAGGCACTCAGGACACTCGAGCATGAGCATCTTCGCCTCGTTGCTCGTGCTGACGATCCCGCCTTGGAAAAATTTGCACGCTCCACACAGGTCGGCGAAGGCATTTGCCAGCAAGCCGCCGGTGCTGGCCTCGGCCACCGCCAGGGTGCGCCCCTGGAGCTTCAGCTGATCCGCCACCACCTGCGCGAGGCTGTCGTGCCCGAAACACAGCAAATTATCCCCGAGCAGCGCGGCGCACTCGCTGGCGATCGCGCGCAATTTCTCCATGCCATACCGGCCGTCGGGCGAGCTGATGCGACAATCCACCTGCCCCTGGTGCGCGCAGAACGCGATGCCGAGCCCGGGGCTGCGGCTGAACGTGCACTCGAACATGGTCTCGAGGGCGGACTCGCCGATGCCAATCGACCGGATCTGGATGTAAGCCTCGTGGTCGGCCAGCAGCCCCTGCGCGGCGAGCCGCGGGATGACCTGATCGGTGAACATCGGCTGCAGTTCATTCGGCGGCCCGGGCAACATGATCAGGATCTTGCCCTCCTGCTCGACCCAGAGCCCGGGCGCCGTGCCGTTGGCGTTCGGCAGCACCTCGCTCCGCTCGAAGCGAAACGCCTGCTTGAGGTTGTTGGCCGTGGGCACGCGCTGGAACTTGGCGAACCGCGCGCGAATCGCCTCCTCCACCCGCGGCTCGAAAACCAGCTTCTGCCCGAGCGCCTCGGCGAGCACTTCGCGCGTCCGATCGTCGCAGGTCGGACCCAGGCCGCCCGTGGTGATGATGACGTCGGCGTTCGCCCAGCTCTCCCGAAACTGCGCCGCGATCCGATGGGCCTCGTCCGTGACCGTGACGTTGCGCTGGAGCATCACCCCGCGCCGTCCCAGTTCGGCCCCGATCCACGTGAGGTGCGCGTTCGACGTCAGCCCAAGCAGCAGCTCGTCACCGAAGGTGAGAAGCTCGTAGCGGAGGGAAGTTTTGGCCGCGCCGTTGCGCGCGGGATCGGAGTGTGCCGGTGGGTGTGCCATTTACTGAACCAACTGGGGCACCGTACCTCCTTTTGCCCAAAATACCAGCTTGGGGGCGGCGGACCGTCACATGCCGCGGCGCCCAAGCGGAAAGCTGACTTTTCCCGGGTTTCGTGCTCCCTCTTCCCGGGATGCCCGATCTGAAGGACAAAGTGCGCTCCCTCCCCGAGACCCCCGGGGTGTATCTGATGAAGGACCGGCTGGGACGCATCATCTACGTGGGCAAGGCCAAGAGCCTCCGGAAACGCGTCTCCTCCTACTTTCAGGCCGGCCGGGCGCGCCTCCTCCGCCACCAGCCCAAGATCCGGACCCTCATCGAAATGGTGGCCGACTTCGAAACCATCGAGGTCAAGTCCGAGCCCGAGGCGCTCCTGCTCGAGGGCAAGCTGATCAAGCAGTGGCGGCCGAAATACAACACGGACTTCACCGACGACAAGCGCTTCCTCCTCGTGCGGCTCAACACCACCGACGAGCTGCCGCGCTTCGCCCTCACCCGCTTCCGCAAGGACGACCGCTCGCGCTACTTCGGCCCCTTCGCCCACTCCGGCCTCCTGCGCCGCACCCTCGCGTCCATGCGCAAGCAGTTTGGCGTCATGCTCGGCGATGCCACGCCGATCCGGTTGCCCGACGGCCGCTGGCGCCTCTACGACGACGTGCGCGCCGAACTCTACGGCTGGCCCAATGAAGTTACCGCCGCCGAGTACCAGGAACGCGTCGCCCGCGCCTGCGATTTTCTCGATGGCAAATCCCGCGAATGGCTCAAGGAACTCCGCGCGGAAATGCGCGCGCGGTCGGAAAAGCAGGAATTCGAAAAGGCGGCCGAGCTCCGCGACGTCGTCCTCGCGCTGGAGCGCACCCTTTCCCGCACCCGGAAGTTCACCCGCGACCTCACGCGGCTTCGCCCCAACGCCGAGGCGCTCCGCTCCCTGCAGGAGGCCCTCGGCCTCGAGTCGCCGCCCATGCACATGGAGTGCTTCGACATCTCCCACATCAGCGGCACCTTCGTCGTCGCCTCGATGGTCCATTTCACCGACGGCGCGCCAGACAAGAACCAGTACCGGCGCTTCTCGATCAAGAGCTTCATCGGCAACGATGACTTCAAGGCGATGGAAGAGGTGGTCGGCCGACGCTACCGCCGGCTCCTGGAGGAAAAGCGGCTCTTTCCCGACCTCATCGTGATCGATGGCGGCCGCGGGCAGATCGCCGCCGCGCTCAAGGCCTTCATCGCCATCAACGCGCTCCCGCCGGCCCTCATCGGCCTCGCGAAGAAACACGAGACGATCATCTTCCCCGACGCGCGCGCCCCGCTCAATCTCCCGCTGGGCCATCCCGGCCTCAACCTCCTGCAGCGACTGCGCGACGAGGCCCACCGGTTCGCCAACACCTACAACGCCGACCTGCGCTCGAAGAAGATCCGCGAGAGCATCCTCGACGATTTCCCCGGGCTGGGGGAAAAACGAAAGGCCGCCCTGCTCGCCCATTTTGGCTCGATCGACCGCCTGCGCGCCGCGACCGCCGGGCAGATCGCCGCCGTCGAAGGCTTTGGCGAAAAATTCGCCGCCGCCCTCCACGCCTTCCTCACGGAAGCCCGCCCGACCAGCGTCACCCCGGACTAAACGACAGGGCGGGATCAGCGATCCTGCCTTCGTACGAGGTTTCGCCCCGCGCCCGTCCCGCAGCAGGCCCCCTTCTTGAAGGAGCCTGTTTACGAGCGATGAAGATCTTCGCCCAGCCATCGGGCCAACCGCCTGCAAACCGGTTCCCAACGAAGGAACCCATCCCTGGAGCGCGGGCGACCCCGCCCGCGTCGAAGTCACCAAGACTTTCTCCGTTATCTCCCGCCCCCTTTTACGCCTGCCTTCTTGCGGCCAATCGTGTGAGCGTTTCCCTCACCGCCACAAGTGCGCCTCGAGCGACTCCGCCAGGTCCCGCAATTCCCGATCGGAATTCGCCCGCTCCGACCGAACCGCCGGCAGGGCATCCAGCACCAGCCGCACTTTCGATTCGTCGGTGATGCCCTCCTCCACCGCGAGCACCTTGGCCACGAGATCGCGCAACCGCTCGCGCTGCTGCGCCACCGGCGCCTCATCCTCCGCCCAGTTCCCGGCCAGCGCTTTCGCGCGCGAGAGAAGGGTCCGGGCGAGATAGGTGGAACGCGTGCTCATGAAAATGGATCGGATGCAGCTGTGGTTGAAAACCACCTTTCCGCTCACGTAAAGAAGCCGTTGTCGTTCGAGGTTGTCCGATCTTCCCTCGACGTACCGCGAGAGAATCGTCAACCTGCCACCGTCGCACGGGCCAGCGGCAGTCATCCGCGCCCATGCTCGTGTTCATCGACGAATCCGGAGATCCCGGCATGCCACCCGGTGGCAGCCGATCCGCCTTTTTCACCGTCACCCTTATCGCCTTCGAGGATCACGAGGAAGCGTCCGCCGTGGAGCAGCGGATCGGTCTTTTGAAGCGCGAGCTGCGCCTGCCCGAACACTTCGAGTTTCACTTCAGCAAGCTGCGACCCGACTGGCGCGAGGCCTTTTTGCGCGCGGTGGCGCCGTATGAGTGGTTCTATTTCTCGGTCGTCATCAACAAGGCCAAGCTGACCGGCAAGGGGTTTCAGTTTCCCGATCCCTTCTACAAATACACCTGCGGCCTCGTTTTTCAGAATGCCAAGCCTTACCTCAGCGATTCCATCGTGGTGATCGACGGCAGCGGAGGACGGGAGTTTCGCAACCAACTCAACACCTACCTGCGCAAACGCGTGAACGAAGCCGGCGATGGGCCGAAGTTCATCCGCAAGGTCAAGGTGCAGGATTCGGATCGCAATCTGCTGCTCCAGCTGGCCGACATGGTCTGCGGTGCCGTAGCGCGCGGTTATACCCGGCCTGATGAGAACAACCTCTACCGCAAGCTCATCTCCCACCGTGAAATCCTGGTGCAATTCTGGCCAAAATAAGAAGCCCCCCGACCTATCCTTGCGGAAAGAGCACCATACGGAGCCGGTTTGGTCTGGGGGGCGATTCCGGCGCCACTATCGGCACGAACCCGGGGAAAATCAAGCCCACGGGTAGGACGGGGTGGGGCTCGAACCCGCCCGGTTTCGCGTTCCGCTGCGGCCTGCTCGCCGAAACAATACTTGCCCTGACAAAAACGCCCTGCGTCTCCACACCCACCCGGAGTGCCGCCAACCAAGGAGAACCTGCCATCCCGGCCTCGGAACCAGCCCCGGAGAATTCAATTGCCTGGATTTTCGGCCCGGAGGAAAACCCCAGAAGGCATAGGGCCAATGCCTGATCTGATATGCATTCTCTGAATGCCACCTGTCCTACGCCCCTTGACGCTCCACCCTGTGGGTTGCAGCTGCGTCTCCCTAAGAAGGCAGACGTCATGATTCGATTGATCCATACCGCCGACTGGCAGCTCGGCGCCCACTTTTCGCAGTTCGGCGCCAAAAGCCGGACAGCTTCGCATAGCCCGCCTGACCACTTTGCAAAAGAGCCAAGCACTTGCTGTTAGCGACAGGCCGACCCCTTCCTCCCTCAACCCAACCAACTCGCTGCTGATCTGACCGCCTGCTCACTTGGCATAGCGAATTTAAAGCACGGCCCATCACATGGAATCCGAACCACTCCCGCCACACCGCTCCGCGCTGGCCGCCCTGCAGAACGAACTCGGGCGTTTCGTGGTCGAGGAGCATGCGCTCCAGCGGGAGAACATGCGGCGATTGTGGGCTACGCCCACGGAGGAACGAGTCGAGGAAGGGCGATGTATCGCGGCAGCCCGGATCACCGGCCAGCCCGAGCCCAAGCGCTGGCGACTGGAATGCGAGGGGAACGATTCACGTTTCCGCGAGGGGGACCTGGTCCGCCTGAGTCGGGGTGATCCGCAATTGCCGTTCATGGAGGCGCTGATCACCGCAATCTCCGACACCCATGTCGAGGTACAGGAGTGGCGGGCACTCGGCGACCAACCCTGCGTGGTCGGCGAAAGCGGCATCTGTCTCGACGAGCCCTACATCGATCTGGAGGACCGCTACCGCGGCGCCATCGAGGACCTGGGCCGGACCGCCGTCGGTCGTGATCTGATCCTGCCGCTACTCCAAGGCGAGCGGCAGCCGCATATCGATGCCGAGGCATTCACCGAGACTTTCGATCGTGCCGAACAGGACGGTCTGAACGACAAACAGAAGGAGGCTGTCGCGAACGCCGTGGCCGCTGACGTGTGCTGGCTCATCCAGGGACCTCCGGGCACCGGCAAGACCCACGTGCTCGCCTGGGTGATCGCGGACCTGCTCAGCCGCGGGGAACGCGTTCTGGTCACAAGCTTCACGCACCGTGCGATCAACAACCTGCTGGCGGCTGTCGCCGAGCGCATGGCCGGTGGCGGACACATCGCCAAAATAGCCGCGTTCACCGATCCGTCGCTACCCGCGGCGATCGAGCAACGCGCGGCCTTCGGTGAGCTTTCCTTCACCAAGATGCCGACCAGCGCGGGATATATCATCGGCGCCACGCCGTTTTCCCTGCGTTCACACCGGCTGGGCGGACGCGATTTCGACACCGTCGTGATCGACGAGGCAAGCCAGGTCACCGTGCCGCTCGCCGTCATGGCCATGCTCGCGGGGAAGCGCTATATCTTCGCCGGCGATCACCGGCAGTTGCCGCCGGTGACGATCAGCCGGTCCCCGCAGGAGGCGCAGCAACTCTCCATCTTCGGGCGGCTGGTCGGACGCGGTTACGACACGATGCTCACAGTCACACACCGCCTGAACGACGCCCTGTGCCGTTGGCCCAGCGACACGTTCTACGGTTCGCGTCTCCGGGCTCATCCGCGCGCCGCCGGGCGCACCTTGCAGCTGTCCGCCTGCGCCGACGATTGGAAGGAGTCGCTGGCACCTTCGCCCGGTGTCGTGTGGCTGGCGGTGCCGCACGAAGGCTGTCGCTCGGTCGCGCCCGAGGAGGCCACCCTGATCGCCGATGCACTGCAGGCCTTGCATGCGGGCGGCCTCGCGTGGAAGGACATCGGCGTGGTGATCCCCTTCCGCCGACAGGCCCGGTATCTGCGGCGATGCCTTGCGGCCCGGACGCCTGACCGGACCTCCCCTGCCGCCCTCGTGGCGGACACGGTGGAGCGCATGCAGGGGCAGGAGCGAGAGGTCGTGTTGGTGTCGTTCACCGTCTCGGATGAGGATTTCGCCTGGCGCCTGCGGGAGTTCTTCTTCCTGCAACAACGTCTGAATGTGGCCGTCACCCGGGCACGGACCAAGTTGTTGTTGGTGGCGAGCCCGGTCCTGCTGGAGTTCGCCAAGTCGCGTCCCGATGACGACGCCATGGCGTGCTTCGCCTCGCTGCTGCGCGCGGCGCACCGCGTCGACATCCCGCTACCCGGATCTGAATCATGACCCGCATCCTGCCGGATCCGCTTGTCGGTTCGTTCCGCTCCGAAATCCTGAAGGTCCACCGGGCGCTCAAGGCCATCCCCGGCGAAGAATTCATGGCCTGGGTCGGCCTGCCACTGCCGGGCCGGCAGGAGCACCCGGATTTCCTGGTGTTGCACAACAATGCCACGGCCTTCGTCCTCGCGGTGGGAGGCGTGACCGAAACAGACCTCGACGAGGATCTGCATGGGAGCCTTTTCGGTGGAGAGACGACCCGTCCTCCATCCGCCGCGGAGACCGGCGCCCGGTTGCGTCAGCGCGTGCGCACATTCATCGACACCGCATTGGCCCAGGATGTGGCCGACGGCAGCACCTTCCCCGGTCCGCCGGCTGTGTACGGTATGGTGCTTTTTCCCCAAGCGCCGCACGAGAAGCTCCGCCAACTCTGGGGACAAAATCCGTTGGAAGACTGCTACTGGCTGGGCGAGGAGCATGTCACAGCGGAAAAGCTCGCCCAATGCCTGCGCAAACTGGCGACGGGCGGTTTGCAGGAACGACACCTGGCCCGGCTGCGGTCCCATTTCTCACCGGAAACGGTGGTGCCGCCGCGGCTCTCCACGCGCGCTGCGCGCCGGCGCAACGTGGCCGCGGAATACACGCCGCTTCTGCTCGACTACGATCAGGAAGCCTGGGCCAAGAACCGCCTGCGCCTGTCGGACGAGGCCGCGGCCGTCGCCGAGGCGCCGGCGCCCTACGGCGAAGCCAGCCTGGTCACCGGGGTGGCCGGCAGCGGGAAATCACTCGTGCTGCTGTTCCGGGCCTGCACACAGGCGCAGCTCGATCCGAAAAGCAGGACGCTGGTGATCACCCACAACAAGGCGCTGCGGCGGGAGCTTGAAATCCGCTTTGGTGAACTGGGCCGGCCGCCCAATGTCGACTGGCATACCTTCTTCTCGTGGGCGGATACCCGCCTGCCGTTCTTGTCCGGCGGCATGGCCCAATACGGCGGTCGCGATAAATTGCTCTCCCAAGCCATCCAGGCCGAAGGTGGCGAGGCCACCGCGCAATGGGTCGAGTTTGTCCGCGATGAGATCGACTGGATGCAGGACCGCGCGGTCACCGCCCTGCAGGATTATCTGGCGGCAGACCGGGCCGGGCGGGGTGTCGCCTTGAGTCCCGGACAGCGCCGGAGTCTACATACCGTTTACCGCCGCTACCTGGCGCTGCTGGACGGACAGAAACAGGAAGACTGGTCGGGCCGGGCCCTGCGCTTCTGGCGGGAGATCGAACGTGGCAAGATCCGTCCTCCACACTATGACTACATCTACGTGGACGAGGCCCAATTCTTCGCTCCCGTATGGCTGTGGGCACTGCGCAGTGCGTTGAAACCGCAAACCGGCCGCCTCTTGCTGGCAGCGGACCCGACGCAGGGATTCTTGAAGCGCCGCCAATCCTGGGTGGCCTGCGGTCTCGATGTCCGCGGACGTTCTACCCGGTTGCGTCGGAGTTACCGCAACACGCGTCCGATCCTCACGCTGGCGGCAGAGTTTTATCGTGCGCGAATGACGGATGAGGAAGAAATCGACCTCAACCTGCCAGATGAGGCGGAACTTGCTTCCGCCGAACTGGGCGAAGAACCGCGCATCGTGCCGTTGACCTCGCGCCAGGATGAGGTGGGGCGCGTGATCAACGAATTGAAGATCTTTCTGGCCGAGGGCGGTGATCCCGAAGCGGTGTTGGTACTGGTCGCCTCCGGCCTCCGCACAGCCAGCGTGTACGATGAACTGGCGCGGGCGCTCGGCGCTCATCGCGTGGGCGATGCCCGCAAGACCGCGGTTACACGAGCCGTGCGGGTCTGCAGTATCGATGCGGCCACCGGGCTGGAAGCGCCAATCGTCTTCCTCCTTGGCGGAGCTGATCTCTTGGAAAAGGAAGACGACCTGCAGATGTCACCCGAACAGCAGGCCGAACTGCGCCGCGACAACACACGCCGCCTCTACATGGGCTTCACCCGCGCCGGTCAGCGTCTGTTCATCACGTGGGTCGGTAAAGTGCCGGATGCGCTGGAAAGACAAACCAGGAAAAGTCCTTTTGGCCCGCCCCATTCCTGATCTGCACGCATCGGCGCAACCCACCGCCCAGCTGGCTCAATTCATCGCCACGATCGCGGCATTGAGCGCCGTCGCGAACGCCACCCACAGCACGTACGGCAGCCAGAACAGCCCCGCGAGGCGATCGGCCCGCCACAAGGCGCGCTGCATCCAAAGCAACACCGCCAGCAACACCACGATGTCGACCAGGCCCCAGACGGGTTGCTTAAACTTGAAAAACAAAACGGACCAGAGCGCGTTCAACACGAGCTGCACGCCATAACCCCTCAGCAGGCTCCCCGCCGCCCGAGCCGTGCGCCAGGCCCGCCAGACCGCGACGGCCATCATCACATACAATGTGCTCCACACCGGCGCAAAAAGCCCGGAGGGTGGCGTCCACGAGGGTTTGTTGAGGGTCGGATACCATTCGCGGACATTCGGAAAATTGCCCCACGTCCCGACCCCCGCCGCCAGGAAACTGCCCGCGAGCAGCAACCCCAGCATCATCCACGAGTGCGACTTCCGTTGTTCTTCCACCGATGGATTCATGATGAAGAGACGCGCACGCGGGTGATCCACGCCAACGCGCGGTCGGGGAGCAACCATTTCAGCAAAAGAAAGATTTTCGCGTGGAATGGGCCGTTGTACCGCGGCGCGGGATTATCACTCGCCAGGGCCCGCTCGACCAGGCGCGCGATGTCGTCGGGCTGGCCGGCAAAGGCGCGGAGTTTCCTCGCCCCCTCCTGGTGGTGGCGGTAGAACGGTGCATACGCCCCCGCATTGGCGATCACGTCGGCCGACACCGCGTCCGCCGCTTCCACGAATTCCGTGATGATGTAGCCCGGGCGGATCAGGGTGACGCGCACCCCAAAGGGCTTCAGCTCGCCGCGCAAGCCGTCGGTCAGCGCCTCCAGCGCGTGTTTCGTGGAATCATAAATGCTCGAAAGCGGCCGCGCGATCCGCCCGGCCACGGAACCGATGTTGACCACACAGCCCGAGCCCCGCGCGCGCATCTGCGGCAACACGAGCTGCGTGAGCGCGATCAACGAAAAGATATTCGTCTCATAATTCTTCCGGACCAGGTCCACCGGCACCATCTCGACGGGACCGCGCGTGCCATAGCCCGCGTTGTTCACCAGCGCATCGATGCGCCCGTACTTCGCCTGGGCCGCCTCCACCATCTTCCAGCGACCCTCGGCCGACGTGATGTCCGCCGCCACCGCGAGGACCTTCGCGCCCGTGGGATCCAATTCGCCCGCGAGCGCGTCCAACCGCTCCTGCCGCCGCGCCGTGATCACCACCTTCGCGCCCGCTCGCACGAGCCGCCGCGCCGTCGCCTCGCCGATGCCGGACGAGGCCCCGGTGACGATCACGACCTGGCCGGAAAGAGAAGGCATGGATAAGAAGTTATTGGCTGCGGGTTGAGTGTTATGGGGGAGAGAGGAACGGCTACTTTTTCTTCCTACTAACGACTAACCCTTAACCGCCGCCGCCGCAGGCGGCCGGCGGTCACTCCGAGTCGTAGATCTGGACGCGCGTCCAGTAGGTCTTGAATTTCTCGACGAAGGCGAGGTGCAGCGGGTCCACCTGATAGGCCGCCTCGGCGGCGACGTCGGCACACTCGACGATCAACGCCACGTCATAGCTCGCATCGATGACCGGGCGGAGCGTGGTCTTCGCCGGCACGCCGACGGACACTTTCGCCACACTCCTGATGCCCTTGAGCGTCTCGACCCCGCGCCGGAACTCCGCGCGCTGGTCAGAGGTGAGTTCGGGTTTCAACCAGAAATATACGCAGTGGTAGAGCATGGTGCGCGAAGCCAAGACCTCGCCTCGAGCCGAGGCAAATGCCTATTGCGAGTCCGACGCATCCGGCTTGAATTGGGCACCCCCATGAAATTACGCCGACTTTCCGTCCTGGGTCTGCTGCCCGCCCTGCTCCTCCTCCGTGACGCCCCCGCCCTCGAACTCGCATCGCCTTTCACCGACCACGCAGTCCTCCAACGCGAGGTCGCCGTCCCCGTATGGGGTTGGGACGACCAGCCAGGCGCGACCGTGACCGTGCGCTTCGCCGGCCAGACGAAGCAAACGCTCGTCAACGCCGCCGGCACCTGGCGCGCCGACCTCGACGCCATGCCCGCCAACGCGACCGGCGCCGAGCTTGTCGTCACGCGCGGCCCCCTGTCCATCACCCTGCGCGATGTCGTCGTCGGCGAGGTGTGGCTCGCCTCCGGCCAGTCCAACATGGAGTGGAGCCTGCACAGTTCACCCCGGCTATACGACATCGAGAAATCCAAACCCGCGAACCCGCTGATCCGCCACCTTCGCGTCGACCATGCCGGCGCCGACATGCCCGCGACGAAGGTCCCGCACAGCGGCTGGCAAAGCGCCGCACCCGACACGATCGGCGCGTTCACCGCGGTTGGTTATTTTTTCGCGCAAACCGTGAGCGAGAAACTCAACGTTCCGGTCGGCCTCATCAATGCATCGTGGGGCGGCACGACCATCGAATCATGGATGCCCGAGCCCGTGTTGCGCACCCACCGCAGCTGGCCGGCATTGCAGAGCGGGTTCCAGGCCGCCTGGCGTGAGTGGCCCGAACGCTACGCCGCCCAGCCCGGCCTTGAGGCTGCCTGGGCAAAGGCACAGGAGGACAACCGAATGCACGGCACCCCCGTGACGATGCCATGGCCGCGCCCGCCGGTCGGTCCCGGCTCCGGTTTCGCGCCGGCCCGCTTGTTCAATGGCATGATCGCTCCCTTCGCGCCCTATGCCCTCCGCGGCGCACTCTGGTACCAAGGCGAATCGAACGTCGGCCGCCATCGCGACTATGCTGAATTGCTGCCCGCCATGATCCAGTCGTGGCGCGCGACCTGGTTGCACGGCGATTTCCCGTTCCTCATCGTGCAGTTGCCTAACTTCGAAGGCTGGGACGCGGAAACTGGCAACGCCTGGGCCTACCTGCGCGAGGCCCAGGCCGTCGCGGTGAACCGCACCCCCGCCGCCGCCCTGGCCGTGACCATCGACGGCACCGAACCCCACGACCTGCACCCGCAGGAAAAGAAACCCGTCGGCGACCGGCTCGCCCGGCTCGCGCTCGCGCGCATCCACGCCACGCGCGGCGTGGTCGATTCCGGGCCGGTCATGCAGGCCGTGGCCCGCGAGGGCGCGGCGTTCCGCGTAACCTTCGCCTACGCCGACGGACTGGCGAGCACCGCGCCGCAAGTGGGCGGTTTCGAACTCGCGGGCGCGGACAAGGTTTTCCATCCCGCGAACGCAAAGATCGAGGGCGCCACGGTTCTCGTCAGCGCCGCGGCGGTGAAGAACCCCGTGGCCGTGCGCTACGCGTTCCGCAACGTGCCCCACGCCACGCTGGCCAACGCCGCCGGTCTTCCCGCCGCGCCCTTCCGCACCGACGCTTGGGACTGACGACGGTTTGGTTGGACGCTCACGAAGCCCACCCGGATGCCCGCTCCGCTCACCCTCCTCATGGACAACGGCTCGCTCGAGCCGACCGCCACGGTCGCCCTCCGGCGGCTGTCCACGGCGCTGGCTGAACGCATCGACGCTCGCGTTGAACCCATTTCACTCCTCCACTCCAGCGCCATCCCCGCGGAAAAAATCGGCGGCACCCCGGCCGAAATCCTCGAACCCGCGCTTGACCGCCGGCTCGCCGCCGGGACGAACAACTTTCTCATCATCCCGCTCTTCTTCGGCCCGAGCGGCGCCATCACCGACTACCTGCCCAAGCGTCTCTCCCACCTCCGCGGCAAATACCCCGCGCTGAACACCACGATCGCCGCGCCATTGTTCGCCGAAACCGACGACCGCCTCGCGCGCATCCTCGCCGACCACGTGCGCGCGACCCTGCCCCCCGGTAGGAGCCTGCATGCAGGCGATTCAGAACGTGACCGGGCCACGAATGTGCCGGATCGCCTGCAAGCACGCTCCTGCATGACGAAGCCCCCCACGCGCGTCGCCCTCGTCGACCACGGCAGCCCGGCCCGAGCCGTGACCGAGGTGCGCAACGCGCTCGCCGCCCAACTCGCGGCCCAACTGGGACCGGACTTCATCGTCGCGCCCTGCAGCATGGAACGACGCGAGGGCGCCGCCTACGATTTTTGCGAACCCTTGCTCGAACACTTGCTTGGCTCGCCCGGCTGGAACGCCGGGGAAGTGATCGCAGCCATGCAATTTCTCCTGCCTGGACGCCACGCCGGGCCGAACGGCGATGTCGCTGCCATCTGCCGCCGCGCCGAGGCGGCGAACCCAGGCTTGAAAGTCTCAACGACCCCGCTTGTCGCCGAGCACCCGCTCCTCGTCGACATCCTCGCCGATCGCTGGATGTCCGCTTCCGCCCGGTAGGGTCGCCGCTCGCGGCGACCTGCCCTTTCGCTTGTAGGGCGCAGCCGCCCGCGCCCGGACGCGCGGTCCAATGTCCACGCTGGAGGGCCCGCGTCCCTGCGGGCCGTGCCTTGGGGGATCCTCAGGAAGCAGGACCGGTGTGTGACCGGCCAGACCCGATCAAGGCGCCGCCCGACCCGCCAATTCCGGCACTCGCACCGCGAAATCCGACAGCCGCACCACCTCGCCGATCACCACCAGCGCCGGCTGCACGATCTCCTCCGGCGGGATATTCTCCGCCGCGCCGAGCGTCGTGATCGTGATCTTCTGCGTCGGCCGCGTGGCTTCGCTGATGAGCGCGAGCGGCATCTCCGCCGCCATGCCATGTTGCCTCAGGTTGCGCGCAATCTCCGGAAGCCGCCGGACGCCCATGTAGAAACACAGCGTCGCGCGCAGCCGAGCCAGCGCGCCCCAATCCAGCGCATCTGTATTTGCCGCGCATTGGTGGCCCGTCACGAAAACCACCGCCGACGAGCAATCGCGGTGCGTGAGCGGCAGACCCAGCGAGGCGGCTGAAGCCGTGGCCGCCGTCACCCCGGGCACAATCTCGAAGGCGATGCCCGCTTCCCGCAACGCCTCGATCTCCTCACCCGCGCGGCCAAACACCAAGGGATCGCCGCCCTTGAGCCGCACCGTGTTCCTTCCCTCATTCGCCAAACCGACCAGCAGGCGGTTGATCTCATCCTGGGTCGCACTGTGTTTCCCGGCCCGCTTGCCAACCGAATGAAAGGCGCAGGCCGGGGGGCAATTCTGCAGCAAATCCCGGTTGGCGAGTTCGTCATAGACCACCGCTTCGGCACCTTGGAGAATCTTCAAACCCCGGACAGTGATGAGGTCAGCCGCGCCCGGTCCGGCTCCGACGAGCCAGACAAACCCCTTTTTACCATCAGGTTGAGATTCAAACATGAGTTCTTTAGTCACTATGACTCCTTTTAATCTTTATCTTTCGTCAAGACTGGCAAGCGTTCTCTCAGTCATGTCTGAAACCACCACCGCCCCTCTTTCCAAGAACGAGCTCCTCAAGCAGCGCATTCCCACCCTCGCCGGCAACATCGCAGCAACCCTGAACGATTCCAACCTGGAAAAGTTCTCCGAGGACGACGAGCAGTTCATCAAATTTCACGGCATCTACCAGCAGGACGACCGCGACCTCCGCAAGACCGGCAAGAAGTACATCATGATGATCCGCAGCCGCATTCCCGGCGGCGTCATGACTTCGAACCAATGGAAGGTGTTCGACGACCTCGCCACCCAATACGGCAACAACACCCTCCGCATCACCACCCGCCAGTGCATCCAGTTCCACGGCGTCGTAAAATCCGGCCTCGGCCAGCTCGTCCGCAAGATCAACGACTCGCTGCTCTCCACCCTCGCGGCCTGCGGCGACGTCAATCGCAACGTCACCGCCTCGCCCACGCCGGCGACGTCGCCCGCCCGCGAAAAAGTCTACGCCGACGCCCTCGCCACCGCGCTCGCCCTCGCCCCCCGCACGAAGGCCTACCACTCCATCTGGATGGACAACGTCCAGCTCAAGCTGGACGACGCCGAGCACACGTCCTTCGTCGATCCGCTCTACGGCGCGACCTACCTGCCCCGCAAATTCAAGATCTCCTTCGTCGTCCCGCCGGTGAACGACATGGACATCTACACCAACGACCTGGGCTTCATCGCGATCATCGAGAACGGCCAGCTCCTCGGCTACAACGTCACGGTCGGCGGCGGCATGGGCCGCAGCCACGGCAACGTGCAAACCTTCCCGCGCCTCGCGGATGTCATTGGCTTTGTGCGCCCGGAGGACGTCATCACCGCCGCCAAGGCCGTGCTCACCATCTTCCGCGACTACGGCGATCGCGCGAATCGCAAGCACGCCCGCTTCAAGTATGTCGTCGAGGAACGCGGCGCGGCCTGGGTCACCGCCGAGATCATCCGCCGCGCGGGCCCGGTCCTTTCCGGCGTGCGCCGGTTCGAGTTCACCACCACCGGCGACGTTTACGGCTGGCACACCGCCGTGGACGGCTCGCTCTTCCTGACGCTCTTCGTGCAGACCGGCCGCATCAAGGACGTGGACGGCCACGCCATGAAGACCGCCCTGCGCCAGGTCGCCGAGAAATTCCCGCACGTGGAGTTCCGCCTCAGCGCCAACCAAAACGTCATCCTCGCCAACGTGCCCCCGGCCGACCGCGCGGGCATCGACCAGCTGCTCTCGTCCCACGGCGTCAAATCCGAGAACCAGACCACCGTCCTTCATGCCGCCTCGATGGCTTGCCCGTCGCTGCCCACCTGCGGCCTGGGCCTCGCGGAATCCGAGCGCGCCCTGCCGAATTTCATCAACCGCATCGAGCAGCTCGCCGCCGAGGTCGGGGTCGGGGGCGAGGAAATCATCATCCGCTCCACCGGCTGCCCCAACGGCTGCGCCCGGCCCTACATGGCCGAAATCGCCTTCGTCGGCAAGGCGCCCGGCAAATACCAGCTCTGGCTCGGCGGCGATGTTTCCGGCTCGCGGCTCAACAAGGTTTACAAGGACGTCATCAAGGACGCCGATCTTGAGACGGAACTGCGGCCGTTGCTCACGCGGTGGAAGAACGAGCGCGTTGCCGGAGAGCGCTTCGGCGACTTCGCCACCCGCGTCCTCCTGCCCGAAGCCGCTGTCGCGGCCGCCGCCGCCGCCGAAGCCAAGCTTCAGGCCCAGGCCGCCGCCACCACCCCGGCCCCCGTCGCCCCCCAGCTCTGAGCCTCCCTCCTTTGTAGGAGCCTGTTTGCCGGCGATTCCTTCAAGCCATCGCCTGCCAGCAGGCCCTCACAGCCAATCCTCATTTCCCTCTTTTCATGTTCACCGCCGAACAGCTCGCGCAACTCAACGCCGAACTCGCCACCAAGTCCCCGCTTGAAGTCGTGCGCTGGGCCATCGCCCAGGACGCCGGCCGCGCGATCGTCTCCACCAACTTCCGCCCGTACGAGGCTGTCGTCCTCCACCTCGCCACGCAGGCGCAGGCCGACATTCCCGTGCTCTGGGTCGACCATGGCTACAACCGCCCGGCCACCTACAAACACGCCGAGCAGCTCCGCGCGCAGCTGAAGCTGAACATCAAGCCGTTTCTCCCGAAGATGACGCCCGCGCACCGCGACGCCATCCATGGCCCGATCCCCTCGCTCGATGACGAGGCCGGCCTGAAACAATTCAGCGGCATCATGAAGCTCGAGCCCTTCCAGCGCGGCATGAAGGAACTCGCCCCCAAGGTCTGGATCACCGCCCTCCGCAAGGTGCAGAACCCGAACCGTGCCGGCCTCGACATCGTGTCCCTCGACGCGAACTTCGGCGCGCTCAAGGTAAGTCCGGTCTTCCACTGGACCGACGCCCAGATGGAAGCCTACCTCGCCGAGCACCAGCTCCCCAACGAATGGGATTACTTCGACCCGGCCAAGGCCGACGAAAAACGCGAATGCGGCCTCCACGCCGCCTGGGGCGGCAAGGCCGCGCAGAATGCGGCCTTGGGGACCGGAATTTAGGATTTAGCATCACGGGCCAAACAATGAAATGGGTTCATCATTCGAAGATACCGAAGCATGGAGATCGGCGCGCATGCTGACCAACTACGTCTACGACCTCGCTCGACGTGATCCACTCGCCCGCGATTTTGGACTCCGCGATCAAATTCAGCGCGCCGCAGTTTCCGTGATGAACAACATTGCCGAGGGGTGGGAGAGCCTCCACGCGCTCGAAAAACGCCCGGCCTGCAACCTTGCACATCGTTCCTGCGGCGAGGTTCGTTCGATGAGCTATGTCGTCATCGATAACAAATTTGTCTCAACCGCGCATGCAGAACTGACGGCGCTTTGCATTCAGTCCGGAAAACTCATCAGCGGCCTGCTCCGTTCCCTGGGTGATCGCTGAAAACCCGTACCCGGATCCCAGATCCCAGACCCTAGACCCGATATCCATGTCTTCCTATCACCTAGACCACCTCGCCCACCTCGAGACCGAGGCGATCCACATCATGCGCGAGGTCGCCGGCGAATTCGAACGCCCCGTCCTGCTCTTCTCCGGCGGCAAGGACTCCATCTGCCTCCTGCGCCTCGCCGAAAAGGCCTTCCGCCCGTCGGACATCCCGATGCCGTTCCTCAACGTGGAGACCGGCCACGAATTTCCCGAGCTCATCGACTTCCGTGACCGCCGCGCCAAGCAGCTCGGCGCCAAGCTCATCGTCCGCACCGTCGACCAGGCGATCGCCAACGGCTCCGCCACGCAGGCGCCCGGCGAGGTCAGCCGCAACAAGCTCCAGATCCCCGTCCTCCTCGGCGCCATCGAGGAATTCCGCTTCGACTGCGCCATCGGCGGCGCCCGCCGCGACGAGGAAAAGGCCCGCGCCAAGGAACGGTTCTTCAGCTTCCGCGACAGCTTCGGCCAGTGGGACCCCAAGAACCAGCGCCCCGAGATCTGGAATCTCTACAACGGCCGCCTCAACGCCGGGGAGAACATGCGCGTGTTCCCGCTCAGCAACTGGACCGAGATGGACGTGTGGGAATACATCAGGCGCGAGAAGCTCGAGGTCCCGTCGATCTACTTCAGCCATACCCGCGAGTGCTTCCGCCGCGGCGGCCAATGGCTGCCCGTGCCGCCGCCGCATACCGATCCGGCGAAACCGGATCCCTACGCCGGCGCCCGCCCGAAACCCACCGAGCCGGTCAAGACCCTCGTCTGCCGCGTCCGCACCATCGCCGACATGATCAGCACCGGCATGCTCGAGAGCCCGGCCGATTCCATCGACGACATCATCGCCGAGGTCTCCGCCGCCCGGGTCACCGAGCGCGGCTCCCGCGCCGACGACAAGGCCTCCGAGGCCGCCATGGAAGACCGCAAGAAGGCGGGCTACTTCTAATCTTCACTTTGTAGGAGCCTGTTTACAGGCGATCCCTCCAACCCATCGCCTGCAAACAGGCTCCTACTGCAAAACCGACGCCCAAACCTTTCTCATGTCCGTGGTCGCCAACTCCTCCCTCAACACTCCGCGCGCTCCCGTGCCGGTCGTCGA
This sequence comes from Verrucomicrobiota bacterium, assembly GCA_023433275.1. GTDB lineage: Bacteria > Verrucomicrobiota > Verrucomicrobiia > Opitutales > Opitutaceae > Lacunisphaera. The sequence goes on along the minus strand of JAEZDN010000011.1, from coordinate 48,758 downwards.
CATCCTCCGCCTCAACACCTGCGGCAGCGTCGATGACGGCAAGTCCACGCTCATCGGCCGCCTCCTTTACGACTCGAAGTCGCTCATGGAGGACCAGATCGAGGCCCTCGAGCGCTCCGCCGACATCACCGGCGGCGGCTCCATCAACCTGGCCAACCTCACCGACGGCCTCCGCGCCGAGCGCGAGCAGGGCATCACGATCGACGTCGCCTATCGCTACTTCGCCACGCCGCGCCGCAAGTTCATCATCGCCGACACTCCCGGCCACGTGCAGTACACGCGCAACATGGTCACGGGCTCCTCGACGGCCAACCTGTCGATCGTGCTCGTCGACGCCCGCCTCGGCGTCATCGAGCAAAGCCGCCGCCACACCGCCATCGCCTCGCTGCTGCGCATCCCCCATCTCGTCGTCGCCATCAACAAGATGGACCTCGTCGACTGGAGCGAGGCGCGCTTCAACGAGATCCGCGAACAGTTCGAGGAATTCCTCCCGCGTCTCGACATCAAGGACGTGAAGTTCATCCCGATGAGCGCGCTCAACGGCGACAACGTCGTCACGCCCTCGCCGCACACGCCCTGGTACGCCGGCCCGACGCTTCTCGGCCATCTCGAGACCGTGCACATCGCGAGCGACTGGAACCTCAACGGCTTCCGCCTCCCCGTGCAGTGGGTCAACCGTCCCAACAATCCCACCGACCCGCGCCTGCACGATTTCCGCGGCTTCAGCGGCCAGATCGCCGGCGGCATCGTGAAGGTCGGCCAGAAGGTCATGACGCTTCCCGGCGGCGTGGTTTCCACGGTGAAGGAAATCCACACGTTCGACGGCCCGGTCGCCGAAGCCTTCTGCCCGCAATCCGTCTCCGTGGTGCTCGAGCACGACGTCGACGTCAGCCGCGGCAGCATGCTGGTCGGCGTCGACGCGCTCCCCGGCGGCAGCACCGAGCTCCAGGCGAAGGTGTGCTGGATGCACCCGCGCCCCCTGCAGCGTGGCAAGAAGTACTTCCTCAAGCACACCACCAGCACCGTCCAGGCGATCGTCACCGAGATCGAGCACCGCCTCGACATGGCGACGCTTGAATCGCAGCCCACTCCCTCCGAGCTGGTCGTGAACGACCTCGGCGAGATCCGCATCCGTACCGCGAAACCGCTCTTCTACGACGGCTACGCCACCAACCGCCTCACGGGTTCCTTCATCCTCATCGAGCAGGGCACCAACGCCACCGTCGCCGCCGGTATGCTGTTCCCACCCACCGAACGCGTGAAGCCCGAGATCACTGACTACGCGATCTGAAGAACGGAATCTCCAACCACAGATGAACACAGCTAGACACCGATCGCATCCGCACTGCCGTGGTTTGGCGCGGTTCTCACCCATCTGGGCCCATCTGTGTGCATCTGTGGTTTCCCCCGCCTTGGACTGTCTTTCCCCATGAAGATCTCCGTCAAAGTCGACTACGCCTGCCGTGTGATGGCCGAACTCGCCCGCCTCGACGGCTCCGGCGAGCTCGCGCAGATCGAGCACCTCGCGCGCACCGAGGCGGTCCCGGCCAACTTCCTCGCGCAGATCCTGGGCAAGCTCCGCATGCACGGGCTCATCACCAGCCGCCGCGGCAATCTCGGCGGCTACAAACTCTCCCGCCCGCCCGACGAGATTTCCCTCTACGACATCATGATGGCCACCGAGGGCGACTGCCTCGGGCTCAGCGGCAACTTCCAGGGCCAGAGCGGCCGCCGCCTCAAGCAGGTGTGGGGCGAGGTTCGGTCCGCGCTGATCGACAAGGTGAAAAGCTACACGCTCGACCAACTCGCCGCCAAGAACCCCACGGAGATGTATTACATCTGATGCCGGTGGGAGGCCCCATGTGCGGCTGTTGAACGCACGAAGCGCGCTTTCCGAAAACAACTGAGCGCACCAGTCCTGATTCCCGTTCGGATCAACAGCAGCTTCGCCCGGGACGACGATTGCAGCCCTTTCCCCCTCGCTGCCCTCCTCCCCTTCCCCTACGAAGCAGCCATCATGCCCCAGCCCACGCCCGCCACCTCCCGCGCGATTCCCACGCTGCTCGTCATCGCGGTCCTGCTCTTTGGCACCGGCGTGTTCTTCCCGTTCTTCCACGTCACCAAGTTCTGGCTCTTCGAAAGCGGCGTGTCCGTGGTGGGCGGGATCGTCACGCTCTTCCAGGAAGGCGAGTATTTCCTCTTCGCCGTCCTCACGCTGTTCACGCTGGTGTTTCCCTGCGCCAAGCTCGGCCTCCTCACCATCGTTTGGATGGAACGCGAGCACGACCTCGCGAAGGTCCGGCGGCTGCACCACTGGGTCGAATCCCTCGGCAAATGGTCGATGCTCGACGTCTTCGTCGTCGCGATCCTGATCGTGGCAATGAAGTCCGCGGCCGTTGCCGAGATCCACATCGGCGCCGGTTTGTACCTGTTCACGTTCTCCGTCATCGCCACGCAGTTCGCCTCCGCGTGGGTGGCCCGCCATCTGGCTCGCGGCTGACTGCAGGGCGGCATCACTGCATCCGCGTCGAACACCTCGGCACCCGCCAAGGCAGGCGGCCTGCGGTAAAGTGACGCCTTCGCGGGATCACTACCATCCTCCGTAACGCGTAAGAGCCGCGGCGCACCCCTGCGCCGCGGCTCGTTGCACACACACATCCGCCTTGCGGCGGAATTCTAGAAACGGAAGTTCGTCCCGACCGTCACGGCCGAGTTCTGCTCGTCATCCATTTCGAAGCCGGCCGTGACCGCCCACCGGGCATCCACCCAGTAGCTGCCTTTCACGCCGAAATTGAACACCCCGTCGCCCGGCAAATCCGGCGCGTCAACGTACTGGACATACGGCGTCACCACGGCCCGGTCGCTCACCTGGAACTCCGCGCCGACGCCGGCTTCCCAAAGAAACGAGTTGTCCCGCGCGCCGCCAAATCGGCTCCACGCATGGCCCACCCCCGCTTCCACGTAGGGCTTGCCCCAATTGTACGACGTGCTGAACGCGCGCAACGCCGCCGTGAGCGCATGCTGCCTCACCCGCGAGCCGGCCACCGAGCCGGAACGCGTGTAATCATACGCGAACACGCCATCCAGGCCGAACGACAGCGGGTTGTTCACCTCGAAGGTGTAGTTATCCGCATGAACCGACGTGTTATCGAGGTTGATGTAGCTGTAGCTCAGCGTGCCGAATTTCTGGCCCAGCAGGCTCAGGCTGGTGCCAGCGGTCGCGGGTGAGGTGCCCACGACGGTGTCATCGCCGCGCGCCGGACCGGCGAGGCCGATCGCCAGCACGGCGCCGGCGAGAAGGGTCTGGAGGAGGTGGTTCTTTTTCATGATGGTCTTGGTTTGGTGTTGGTGCCGGTCCGGCCTTGCGGCGCGGACTGACACCCTGAAGAACAGCAGGCGCCTCCCGCCTGTTCCGCGGCGTGGGGATTCCGGGAAATTTAGGGTGCTTTGACGGAACAGCCGGGACCGCCGTTTGTCGCGCGGTTTTCCATCGCTTGCCTAACCCCGTCAGTTGGGTAGCGTCAGCCCGTCATGCAACCCCTCCGCCTCCTGCTCCCCCTCCTCGCCATGTTCTCCTTCACCGCCCTTTTCGGCGAGTCGCTCAAGGTCGGCGACAACGCCCCCGTCGTTTCCGCCGTCACTGATGCCGGCGAGACCCTCAACCTCGGTGAAGTATACGCCAAGAATGCCTACACCGTCGTCTGGTTCTACCCCAAGGCCCTCACCGGCGGCTGCACCAAGCAGGGCTGCTCGCTCCGCGACGCCAGCGTCGACCTCAAGAAACATGGCGCCGCCGTCATCGGCGTCAGCACCGACAACGTCGAGGCCCAGAAAAAATTCAAGGAGACGAACAACTTCCCCTTTCCCCTGCTGGCCGATACCGACAAGAAAGTCGTGAAGGCCTTCGGCCAGAGCGGCGTGCTCATGGCCTCCCGGGAGTGCTACGTTATCAAGAACGGCAAGATCGTCTATAAGGACACCGGCGTCACCGACCAACAAGCCGCCAATGTCCTCGCCTTCCTCGAAGCCGACAAGAAGAGCTGAGCCTTCCATTGAATTCAGTTCCAGGGGCGCACCAGGGGTGCGCCCTTTTTTTGGGCTTCCCGCGCCACGACGGCCTCGTCCTTGAAAACGAATTTCCTCTGTCCTCAGCCTGGGACCGGGAGCAACCGCCGGGCGGTTGCATGGTGAGCGGAGATGAACTTCGGCGAACGGAAAATACGACCGCCACCGTCGTCCTGAGCGAAGCGAAGGATCCACGAATCCGCTCGTCACACCCGCCCGCTGGGATCCTTCGCTGGGTTCAGGATGCCGTGACCAATCTCCATTTTTATCGGGCAGGTCGCCGCCCTCACAATTCGTCATCATTCCCCGCCGCCAGCACCTCCGCGCGCGGATCATGCCGCGCGCGCTCGATCCACCCGGCGAAGAGCCCCATCTGTCCGAGCCATTCCGGCGGCAACGGCGCGGCCACCAGGTCGATCACGCGCCACGTGTCATCCTCCGCGACCACCACGTTCCGATCGTGCGTGTCGCCCACGAGCCACGGTTCGTCATCCAGGAAATGCAACCGGGGATGATCGCGATCCGACCGCAGGAAACGCGATGGAATCGGGATCAGGCGCGCCGGGTCGAGCCCGGACATGTCGGTTTGCTCCGGCAACATCCGGCCGAACGTCTGCTTGGCCACGATGATTCCCTCGCGCGTGATGCCCGCGATTTCCGTCGGCATCCCGAGAAGGTGGGTCAACCGCAGTTTCTCGAATAGCCGTCGGTAGCTTCCGGGCACCGCCGTCGCCATCAGCACCTCGCCTTCCCCGCGCCCAAACGCGAAAGTGGCGCCCACGGTCCCGCCTTCCCGGAACAGGAAAAATTTATACACCGAGTCCTGCGTGTCCGCGAACGCCAGCGCCTCCACGCCGCCCCCGATGCGCCGCAACCGCGTCGTGTTCGCCTCGAACGGATCGTCCGCCTCCGAATCGAATCCGAAATCCTCGAGGCTCACCAATGGCAGCGTGGCCCGGAAATCCCGGATTGCCTCGCCCAGCCCGCGCCAGCGGTCCTCGGCGAATTCCAACAAGCCTACTTCGTCGGCTTGGGCGAGGACGAGAGCGCGGTCCGGATCGTTTCGGATACCGCATTCGGCTGCTTTTTCGCCCAGCTGATCGAGCGCGCGAAGTCGTTGCCCGTGACCGTCCAGAACAGCGGCCCATCCTTCCTCGCCGGGGAGGCGGGCGCCTTGGAGGTGGGTAGGGTGTCCGGTGAAGGGGTCGATTGTGGGCATGACTCGGCCATGCGCCCAAGGTCGCGGTCGCGCGCCCGAACGCAAAAACTATTTGTCCGCAAGGTGTTCACACCAACACGCAGGTGCAATCCCGCACGACCGCACCCGCTGCCCAACGTTCACCACCTCCCAAGGCCTTGATCGAACGGGAGCGGACAGAGAGCGCCGGACGTTGGACGTTGAATGTTCGCTTTTTACCCCCAAAAGCTCTCGCTTGACACCCCCCCGCCCGCCCGGCGAACCTGACCCTCTTTTTGCCATAAAACTATGAAGCCTACATTCCGCCCGCACCGCAAGAAACGCGCCCGCAAGATCGGTTTTCGCGCCCGCAAGGCCACCCGCGGCGGCCGCAAGGTCCTCACCGCCCGCCGCCGCAAGGGCCGCAAGCGGCTGACCGTCGTCTAAGAGCATGCGTCTTCGCGCCCGGCAGCGCCTGCGGCGCAATGGTGATTTCCGCGCCGTCCGCGAACAGGGCCGCCGCCTCGATTGCGGCGTCTTCCAATTCACGTGGCGGATCCGCCCAGCCGGTGAACCGCCCGCGCCCGCCCGCGTTGGCGTGGTCGCGTCCCGGGCCTCGGTCGGCAATGCCGTCCAGCGGGCCCGCGCGAAGCGGCGTTTGCGCGAACTCTACCGCCGCCACCAGCACCTCGTGCCGCCCGCGGTCGACCTCGTCCTCACGGCTCGCGCCTCGCTGCTTCGCATCGATTTTGCCGAGGCCGCCCAACGCTTCATCCACGCCTGCGGCAAGCTGACACCTCCCGCTCCGAAAAATGCCTGAGTTCCCCCAGCATGCCATCCTGAGCGCAGCGAAGGATCCACGGCGTCCGTACATCACGTCGACGCCCCGTGGATTCTTCGCTGCGCTCAGAATGATGGTGTCGGAATCAGCCAAACTGCCCGTCCGGATCCTCGACGCCCTGCTCTGGGTTTACCAGCACACCGCGTCCCCCGCCCTGTCGGCGATCAATCCTCATTGCGGCTGCCGTTTCGCGCCCACCTGCTCCCACTATGCCCGCGGCGCGCTCCGCGAACACGGCCTCTTCGCCGGCCTCGCGCTGACCGTCGCCCGCCTGGCCAAATGCGGCCCGTGGCACCCCGGCGGCGAGGATCCCGTCCCCCCGCGCAAGCCCTCCTGCTCCCGAATCCTCTCCCGTAGGGGCGCAGTCTAGCTGCGCCCTTCTCCCGCTCTCTCCCGGACGCAACCCTCTGCACCCCCTCTCCCTCTAATGGACAAAAAGAACACGACCATCGGTGTGCTCCTGCTCGTCGCGGCAGTAGCCAGCATGATCTTCAGCGCCCGCTACGCGCCCAAGCCCGCCGCACCCCTGCCCGTCACTCCCGCCGCCGAGTCCGCGGCCCAGCCCCCGACCATCACCGGCAGTTCCGCCCCCGCCACCGCCTCCGCCGCTCCCGGCGCCATTTCCGGCCGCGCTTTGGGCGACGCCGAGAAGGTCACTCTCGCGAACGATCTCATGATCGTGACGCTCACCAACCACGGCGGCGCCATCGACAGCGTGGCGCTCAAGAAGCATCTCGCGATCCAAGGTGAATCCGCCCTCTACACGCTGAACGCCGCCCAGGCCGCCCCCGCCCTCAGTCTCGCCGACTTCCCCGGCGCGGACCGCCACACCGCCTACACCCTCGTCACCAAGACCGACAAGGAGGTCGTGTACCGCGCCACCACGCCTACGCTCGAAATCACCCGCCGCTACCTTCTCGAACCCGCGCCGGGCCGCGACGACTACCAGATCCGCCACGAGACCACCTTCCGCAATCTCACCGACCAGGCGCAGGTGCTGCCCAAGGCCGTCTTCAACCTGGGAACGGCGGCCCCGCTCAACGCCAACGACTACGGTCTCTACCTCAACACCGCCTATAACGATGGAGAGGACGCCCATTTCGTCGCCCGCAGCGACCTCGAGGGCGGCGGCTTCCTCAGCTGGATCGGCGTCAAGGACGGCCGCCCGCCGGCCGCGATCGAACGCCCCGCTCCGATCGCGTGGGCCTCGGTGAAGAACAAGTTCTTTTGCATGGTCCTCACGCCCGACGAACCCGGCGTGGGCCTGCGCACCGAGCGCGTCAAACTCGACCCCAACGCCCCGGCCGACGACAACCGCATCTATGGCGTCACCGGCTACGCCCAGTTTGATCTGAAACCGCTCGCCCCGGGCGCGTCCTCCACTTTCGGCGCCAACTTCTACACCGGCCCCAAGGAATACAAGCGCCTCAGCAACATCGACGTGTTCAAGCGTGGCGAGGAGAAGGTCATGCAGTTCGACGCCTTCTTCTTCAACAAGATCTTCTTCTCGGGTTTCTTCGCCCCGCTCCTCTTCACCATCATGAGCTGGGTGCACACGATCGTCCCCAACTGGGGCTGGGCCATCGTCATCACCACACTTTTCCTGAAGGTCGTCTTCCTCCCGCTCACGCTCGCCGCGTCCAAGTCCGCCAAGCGCATGGCCAAGCTCCAGCCGCACATGCAGGCGCTCCGCGAGAAGTACAAGGACAACCCCCAGAAGATGCAGATGGAGACGCTCCGCATCTTTAAGGAAAACAAGGTCAACCCGGTCGGTGGATGCATCCCGATCCTCATCACGATTCCCTTCTTCGTCGGCATCTTCGCCATGCTCCAGAGCACGTCGGAACTCCGCTTCGCCGAGTTCCTCTGGGTGAATGACCTCGCCGCACCCGACACCGTCGCCCGCTGGTTCGGCTTTCCGGTCAACATCATGCCCATCCTCATGGGCGCGACGATGATCATCCAGATGCGACTCACCCCCACGCCTTCCGTCGATCCGGCGCAGCAGACGATGTTCAAGATCATGCCGTGGATCTTCACGATTTTCTGCTACAACTTCGAGGCCGGCATCGCGCTTTACTCGACCGTCAACGGCCTCTTCACCATCGGCCAGCAGATCGTCATCAACCGCATGCCCGAGCCCGATCTCCCGATCAACAGCGGCACCCCTGCCAAGCCCGGCTCCGGCGGCATGAAGAACGTCACGCCGAGGAAAAAGAAGTAACCCTACCTCTCAGCCCGCCGTACCCCGGCGGGCTTTTTTGTGCCCGCCCGCACCCGCACGCGGCTCTCCGCGGCCATGCCCGCCAGCCAGCGCGCCTTCCCAGCTGTGGGCCGCGTGCCCCCACCCGGCGATTTCCCCGGAAGACCCGCGTCCCTGCGGGCCGCTGCCTTGAGTTCGGGCTCGTCCTGCGGAAAAGCCGCGCCGTGAGAACACCGCGAAACACCGATACGTGTCACGCTGGGAAGGCCATTCCTCTCTCAAGGCCGCGTTCTTGCGTTGCCCCGCGAGCCGGGTACGCTGCTGCCATGAAGCAATTCCTTCTCCTTCTCCTCACCATGTCGCTTTTCTCCTCCCTTTCCGCCGCCGACGTTCCCTCCATCACCCCGGCCGAGGCCGCGCAACTCGTGGCCGACGGCAAGGCCGTGCTGATCGATGTCCGCGAGCCTTCCGAATGGGCCGAATCAGGTGTCGCCGCCCCCGCCGTGCTCCTGCCGAAGAGCGAATTCGACGAGGGTCTGGTCGGCGACTGGAAGAGCTTCCTCGCCAAGGTGGGCGACAAGCAAATCATCACCTACTGCCGCTCCGGCAAGCGCTCCGGCGCCGTGGCCGCCGCCCTCGCGGAAAAGGGCCACAACGTCGCCAACGCCGGCGGCTTCCAAGCCTGGCAGAACGCCGGCCTCCCGACCCGCAAGTCCACCGAGCCAGCGAAGTAAGCCGCTGGCGTAAAATCGCCGTTCCCACCGAGCTTCCGTGGGAGAGCGAGTCGACCGAAGGAGCCGCGCCCAATTGAATAAAGGCGGCCCACGCGGCCGGCGCCTTCTGTAGAGTCGTGGATTGCGACGATCTTACGCGCGAGGTCGATCCAGCGGCCGCACCACTTATTGAACGGCCAAGTCTTCTCCGTTGATCCACGCGGGAGCGCGGGCGCGCTCCCATGCGTCTCGAAAACCCCGCGATCAGGCAAACGACCGACTCCGGTTATGCCGCCATTTTCGCAATAACTGCGAAGCCTCCCCCTCCCACCCAGCGTATCATCGTGCCATGAAGGCACGATCTCACCCCGTCGTTCTTTCGCTGGCCTTGGTCTTGCTGGCTCCGATCTCCTGCCGGGCCGCTGATGCGGCGAGCTCATCCCACTTGTTCGTCGACCCCGACGATCCCACCGTCGCCGCCGTCCGGCAGGTCGGCGTTCGCATAATCGACCAGTGCGGCGCCGCGCTCGTCGCCGAGATGAAACGCACCCTCGCCAACTCATCCCCCGCCCTCGCGATCGGGATCCTTCACCTCCAGGAATACAAGCTGCCCGCCCCCGTCCGCGGCCAACCCGTCGTCACTGAACTTCGCCGCACCAGCCTGCAGGTGCGTAATCCGGCGAACGCGCCTGATGACGCGGATCTCGCCGCCCTCTCCCGCATCCAGCACGAGCTCGAGGCGGGTGATCCGGTGTCCGATGTGCTGGTCCAGCGCGTGGACCGCCCGGGTCGCCCCGTCGAATGGCGTGTCTACCGCCCCCTCGTCACCATGAAGGGCTGCCTCGACTGCCACGGGCCCGCCGACGCCTTAGCCCCCGGCGTGGCGGAAACCCTTCAGGTCTACTTCCCGCGCGACCAAGCCACCGGTTTCAAGGCCGGCGCCTGGCGCGGGCTCCTCCGCGCCTCCCTCGCTGTGCCGGAAACACCATGAACGGTTCAATCTCGATCCCTGACTCGCGCCCCGTCGTCCTTCTGCCCTGCGCGGAATCGTGCGCGTGCTTCCGTCCCCTCCATCCGGGGGCATGGTCCGACTTCGGCCTTTGCCTCCACCCCCACTCTCCCCGTCGCGGCTACCCGGCGCGCCTCGGACGGGACTGCCGCTTGTTCCTCCAGACCGTCCCCACGCCCCCGTACGCGTCGCCCGGCGACCTCGTTGCTTGCGCTTGATTCCGGCTACCCACGCCACGCCAGCACCCGCGCAGCCTGGATCGCGCACACGCAATCCTCGCCGTCCTCCGTGTGCAACCAGAGCAGGTCCAGCTCCGGAAACGCCCGGTCCATCGCGGCGCGCAAGCCGCCCACTTCCAGCACCACCAGCCCGTGCTTCTGCAGCCGGTCCCGCGCCTGCCGCAGGAGCTTGCGAATGATGTCCAGCCCGTCGCGCCCGCCGTCGAGCGCCATGCGCGGCTCCTTGGTGAATTCCTCCGGTAAACCGCGCAGCTCGCGCGTCGGCACGTACGGCGGATTCGAAAGGATCAGGTCGTACTTCACCGCGGGCACCGCGTCGAACACGTCGGAATGGTGCAGCTGCACCCGCTTCGCCAGCCGGTGCGTGGCGACGTTGAACCGCGCCACCGCCAGCGCGTCGGGCGACAAGTCAATCGCATCCACCTTCGCCTCCGGAAACTGGTGCGCCAGCAGGATGGCCAGGCACCCCGACCCGGTGCACACATCCACGACGCGTTTCACCGAACCCGCGGGCGGGGTCGCCCGCGCCGCATGATCCCTGGAGCCACGGCGACCCCGCCGTGGGGTTGGAAAATTCCCTCCCGGGCCTGCCATCATCTCCGCAATCGCCGGCATCAGTTCCAAAAAGTACGACCGCGGGATGATCACGCGCTCGTCGACGTAGAAACGATGTTCGCCCAGGAATGCCTCGCGCGTGATGTACGCGGCGGGCGTGCGCTCCTCCAGTCGACGCCGGAAAACCTCCGTCACTTTCCCCGCTTCGTCCGCCGTGAGCTTCCGTTTCAACACCGCCGGCCGGCTGTCGAGCGGCAACTCCAGCGTGCGCAGCAGCAGGTAAAGCGCCTCGTCGTGCGCCGTGGTTGCGACTTGGCCGAGCGCCGCGCCGCGCCGCGCGTATTGCCGCTCCGCCCACGCCAGCCAGTCCGCCAGTGTCACCAGCTGGTCGCGCCGGTCCCGTGGTGGAGGCAGGGCGCCCGGCGTCTGCGGTTTCGTCGCCATGACTCAGGCCTTGCCGGTCATGCTTGGCCGGTGCTCCGCGCAGTAACACCGGTCGTCATCGCCATAGCGAAAATCCTCCTGCGGGTGCGTGCGATCCGTCTTGCCGCACACCACGCAGGTGTGGCGCGGCTCGTCGTTGTCGCGTGCCGCCGCCTGCTTGGCCTGGTGCTCCATCCGTCGCCGGCCTGCCTTGCCCCGCTGCAGGATCTCCCCGGCGAAAAAAACGAGGAAGTTCCCGATCGAGGCCAGCACCGCCAGGCGCACCGGCCAGGTTCCCGTCACGAGGGCGAAGCCGTATCCAATCCACGCGATGAGCGCGAGCCACTTGATCTTCACCGGCAGGATGAAGAAAATCAGGATCTCAAAATCCGGATTCAGGAACGCAAATGCCAGGAACACACTGCCGGCCACGAAGACGTTGGTCGCGTAGTTGAGGGGAAACAGGAACGCCACCCCGAGCGTCAGGGCCCAGCCCAGGAAGAGGAAAAGGTTGTAGCGAAAAACGCCCCAGTAACCCTCGAGCGACGAGCCCATCATGTAGAACATGTACCACGCGAAGGCGATGAACACGGGATGCGCGTTCGGCGGGAGCAACAGGAACGAGAACAGACGCCAGATCTCGCCGTGCGTGACCGCCAGGGGCAGCAACGCGATGCGCTCCAGGTCGAAAAAACCCAGAAACGACACCGCCCAAAACACCACCTGGCCCCCCACGAGGTACAGCGAGATGTTCGGAATGGCGTAGCGCCCGAAGGCCCGCTCGAGACGGTTGATGAAACCCATGACGGGTTACTTTGCGTCGGCCGGGGGCAGCTCGTCCAGCAAAGTCTGCTTCTGTTTCTGCAGGGGCGCTTCCGTCACGGTGACCAGCAGCGCCCGCGCATGCTCGGCTCGCCCGAGCTTCACCAGCACGTTGGCCGCATGCAGCCGGATCGTCTGCTGCTCCAGTCCGGGCCGCGCCCGCGTCTCCAGCTCGCCCCACGCCTTGAGCGCCTCTTCCCACCGCGGGACCTCGAGATCGTAATACGCCTCGGCCGCGCGATACGCGTAGGCCATGTTGCCGGGTGCCAGCTCGGCCCCGCGCTGGAACGCCTTGAGCATCGCCTCGTCCAGCGTGGCGCGCGTGAACTCGCCCGTCGCAATCAAATCGTCTCGTCCTTCCATGAGCAGCTTGCCCAGGTGATAGTGGTAAAGCGGCTCCTCCGGCGCGAGCTTCACCGCCGCCGTCAACCAGGGGAGCGCCTCGGCGATCTTTCCATCCTCGGCCAGGAAGCGCGCGATCTCGTTCTTCACCACCGGAATCTCCCCGTCGAGCTGGTTGGCCTTGAGCAGGATGCCCACCGCCTCGCGCGTCATCCCCACCTTGCCGAGCAACATGCCATAGGCGGCGTGCGCCGCCGCAAATTCCGGGTTCTCCTGGATCAACACATCATAGCTGTTGATCACGCTTTGGATTTCCCCGCGCAACCACGCCTCGTCGAGATGCTCGCCCTCGGCCTCGGCCCGGCTGAAGATGTTGCGCTGACGCGCCGCGATTTCCTTCAGGGTTCGCTCGGCAAAGGTCTCGGCGCCCACCGCCGTGACGGCGGCGGCCAGCAATGCGACACAAAGATGAAACGGCCAACGGAAAGGAAAACGCATCGCCCCTAGGACATGCGCGGGGTGATCTCGTTCAAGGCTTTCCTGCGATTCTAATGCTCCGCCGGCGAAGGATTGAGATCGCTGGGACTGTAAAAGTAACCCGATCGGCACACGCCCCGTGGCACCGATCATGCTATACTGGTTCCCAGTCGCAAGGACATGGCTGCGCCAGCCGCGTCCCCCTCGCGACGGAGTTCTTTGACTTGGCTGAGCCCGGCCCGAGGCCGTCGGACCCAGCCGGATGACGTGTCAGCACGATTCTGTCGGACGCCGGGAGGTGGTGTGATCGTACCCCCGGATTGCCCCAAAGCAGACTTTTGTCGCCTTCGGTCGATTAACGGACCGGAGGAGGCGAAACGGGACGCCCAGCCTGCGGCCATTCCGGCCGGTGGCCGTGTCCCGCCTCTGAACAGAAAAACAACCTCCGCCCCCAGGCGGAGTTCAAAGCCATGAACACGAAGTCCAAACTAGCCCTCAGCCTCGGCTTGCTCGTTGCTCCCCTCGCCCTCGTGGCGGCGGATCCCACCGAGCGGGCCTATGTCGAGTCCTACCGCAACCGCGCCGACGGCCCGGTGCCCACCACGGTCATTGCACCCGACGTGAGCGCCCGGTTCGCCGGCCGCCAGGTGGTCCTCGAATTCGTCGTCGATGCGACGGGCAAGCCGACCGACATCAAGTCGGTCACGCCCGGCGCTCACGCCGAACTGGTGTCGTCGGTCGCCGCCGCCGTGGCGCAGTGGAAATTCTCCCCTGCGCTCGTCGACGGCAAACCGGTGCCACGCAAGGTCGCGCTGCCGGTGAACATTGTCGTCAACTACGACACTGCCACCCGCTACGCGTTTAACTAAGTAAAAGCAAATAACCCGGGCCGCCCTCTGCTCACGCAAGGGCGGCCCGGTCCATTTTCAGGGGTGGCCGAAAGCATCACCCCCAAGTCCGGCGCCCCTGGAGCCGGGGCGCCCCCGCCCCGGTGGCGGAACCCGCCGGTGTAGGGGCGCAGTCCTGCAGCGCCCGTCATTCCATCGCGGCACATGCCTCAGGGCGCAGCCAAGCCTGCGCCCCGACTGCCTCACGGCAACGTCAGCGTCTGCGCCCCAGCGTTCAACGCCACCGCCCGGCCTTTCCACACGAATTCACCCGTCACGCCCGCGGGCAGCGTGACTTCCGCGCGGATGCCTTCGCCCGCTCGCCGCAACGCCACGGCAATCTCGCCCTGCGGGTGCGGCATCGTCGCGCTGGCATGCTGCAGATGCCCGAGGTGCGGCTCGATGCGCACGGTCGCAAAACCCGGCGAGGCCGGCTCGATGCCGCACACCGTGGCCAGCAATTCATACACGGGCGTCGAACTCCATGCATGGCAGTCCGAGCGCGTGGGATCAGGCTTCTCCGCGAAGGTGGTTAGCCCGAGCGCGAGCATGTCGCGCCACAGGCCCAGGCGCGACAGGTACTGCTCGCCCAGCCCCGCTTCCTTCAGGGCGCGCAGCAGGTAGAAACGGAAATACGTCGTCGTCTGCACGAGCGAGGTGTCGTCCGCCGTGCGCTGGATCAGGTCGCGCGCGGCGTCCCCGGTGACCGCACCCGTGAGCACGGCGAGGAGATTGCCGTGCTGGCTGAACGACTTCCCACCCGGAGTGTCGGCGTAGAACCCGCGGCCCGCATCCCAGCAGTGCCGGTTGACCGCCGCAATCAGCCCGGCGGCCTGTTGCTCGTAGCGGGAGGCGAGTTCGTCGCGCCCCAACGCGTGGGCCAGCTGCGCCGCCCGGCGCAAGGTGCCGGCATATTGCAGCGACACGACGGTCGAGCCGCCCGTCCGCGAGCCCGGCGGCTGCCCGCCGATCGTGGCCAATGGCTCCCACGGCCATTCCCGCGCCCAATCCACGAACGTCCAGTAATCGAGCGGTCCGAGCAAACCCGTGGCCGGATCCATCCGCCGTGCGAACCACGCGAGCACCGCCTCCACGCCCGTCATGCGCTCCGCCATGAACGCGGTGTCGCCCCGGTGCCACCAATGGTCGTGCACCATGTCGACCCAGAACAGCGAGAACGTGTTGATGAGCTGCGGATGGTTCGCCGGATAACGACTCCGCGTGAGCCCCTCCGGGATGCGCGAGCGATCGAACTGCTCGATGGCGTTGCGCATCAGCCGGTCGTCGCCGGACACATAGAGCGAGATCAGCGCCTGCAGGCGCGTGTCGCCGACGTATTGGAGCTGCTCGTAGTAGGGACAGTCCACATACGTATCGATCGTGCACAGCCGCAGCGTGCGCCAGCCCACGTCCCAGATGCGCGAGAGTTCCGGATCGTCGCTCTCAAACCGGGCATTCTCCTTGAAAGGATAGCCGGTGAACACGCCGCTCAAATCCTCGATCGTCAGCGGCTCCTCGCCGGTCTCGATGTCGAGCTGGACATAACGGTAGGTCCGGAAATCGATCGGCGAGAAACTCCGGTTCCTGCCGCCGTCGGGGATGAACTGGTCGCCAAGGCCAATCAGTTCCTTCCCTTCCGTCTCGTCGCGGTGCCCTTTCTGCCGCTTCGCGTCGAACAGCGCCTCGGCGTAACGCATCGTGACCCTGGCGCCGCGCCCTCCGCTCACGGTGATCCGCGGGTAGGCATTGGTGAGATGACCGCGGTCGAGGAGCATCCCGGCCTTCGTGCCGGCCGGCACGGTGAACGCCGCGGTCTGCGCGGGAAACGCCGCGGGCGGCGTCACCCCGGCCGAACGCACCACGCGCGCGAAACGCTCGGGCGTTTCCTCCAGCAACGGAATCGTGCGCGGCACCAGCCAGTAATCCACATCCGTGCCCACGCCACGCGGATAACCGGGCCGCAGCGCCTGGGCCGCCGCCCAACCGGAATCGTCGAACTCCGGCGTCTCCCAGCCCCACGGATGCCGGCTGCCATCCAATGCACTGCCCGGACTCACGACGACGTAGGTCCGCAACTTGTCCCGGTCGGCGAGAAACGGCGCGACGCCGGTGTCGCGCGTGACCTTCCACTTGGCGCCGGTGTCCGCCACGCGCTCCGTCTCCGTGTCACCTTGCAGCAGGAAGCCCGTGCGCTGCCCCATGTTGGAATGCGGCCCGATGTCACCGTAGCCGATCACGCGCGCGGCGATGACGTTCTTCCCCGCGCGCAACCACGGCGCGAGATCCACGCTTTCGAAATGCCAGTTGTCCGGGTCACCCGCCTGCGGCCCCGCCATCACGTCCTGCCCGTTCACCCACAGCCGGTAGCGCGCATCGCCCGTCACATGCACGACAAACCGCGCGGGCTTCTCCGGCAGCTCGAAGGTGCGACGGAACAGCCAGACGCCGAAATCCGCCTGGGGCGTGGAGGTGTGCTTGATCCAATGCGCCGTCCAGAACCGGCCCATCAGCTCAGGAGACGGGGCGGGCATCCCGGCCGCCGTCTGCGCTCCGGCCGCCAACAAGGCCGACCAACAGCAGGCGAACAGCAGCACAAGACGACGGAGGTAGGGTATGGTTTTCATGAGAAGGGTGGGGTTATGGAATCCGCCAGCCCGGCAGTTCGGGACGGCAGTGACGCAGCATCGCGCGAAACATCCGCCAAACCCGGTCCACGGGCAAGTGCATCAATGGATCGGCGAGCAGGGCCGCAAAGGCGGCGTCGCGATCCCGGCGGAGGGCGGCCGTGAGCGTCAGCGCCTGCACGTCCGCCGTGCGGCGCACCAGCGCCGCAGCTGTGGCCGGCAGCGTGCCGGCGCGCATCGGACGGATGCCCTTGCCGTCGAAACGCGCCATCGTCTCCACGACGGCGCCGGCCGGCAGCCCGTCCACCTGGCCGTGATTCGGGAGGTTCACGTTGGTCACCAGCGGCGCGAAGCCGTGCAGCGCCTCGATCTGGCGCACGCCCTCCTCGCCGCTGGGCCGCAACGGTTGCGCGGCGACAGCCGGCGCGGCGGCAGCGTGACGCCGGCGATGCCGCCGCCGCCATGCATACGGCGTGAGCACCACGCCCCAGCGGTGGAGCGTGGCCTCGTCGGCGCAGTACTCCGGCAGGAACTCCGCGAGATGCCGGTCACCCGCCGCGCCGAGCGCACCGTGCCGGCGGAACAGGTCGAGCGCGATCAACCCGGGGCTGTCGAACCAGCGCTCCTGGCGCCGGTGCCGCCGCGCGAGGGCCGTCGCGGCCCGGAATCGCCCGGGCTTCGCCACATGCCGGCGCAAATGCGGAAACAGGTCACGCCCACGCCACGTGGCCGCCGTCGCCCACGTGAAATGATTCACGCCGGCGACATCGAGCTTGATCTCCCCGCGCGCCGGCGGCGGTACGCCGAACCACTCCGCGACCAGCCCCGCGAGCCGGCTCTGCGTCAGAAAAACCTCATGACAGCAACCAAAGGCCCGAATGGCAGGAAACCCGGCGTGCAGCGCCGCCGTGCACAGGGTCATGGGATTCGTGTAATTGATCACCCACGCGCGCGGACAATGCGCGGCAATCGCCCGACCGAAACCGGCATATACCGGCACCGCGCGCAATGCGCGCATCAATCCACCCGGCCCGGTCGTGTCGCCCACCGGCTGCACGATGCCGTGGCGCGCGGGAATCTCCAGGTCCGCATAACGCATCGTCATCGGACCCGGCTCGATCGAGAGCACCACCACGTCCGCCCCTCGCAACGCGTCAGCGAGCCGGCGCACGGCCCGCACCCGGAAGCACCCCGTCGCCTCGGGCCGGGCAAACAGCGCCGCGCCGAGCTGCTCGTTGCGAGCCGCCGCCGCGTGCTCGGAATCATACAGCGCAAGCTCCCCGCACAGGCGCGGGGACAGCGCGAGGTCGGCCATGAACATCCGCGCCCACTGCCGCGAACCGCCGCCGATGTAGGCAATTTTGAGTTCGGCCGGCCTCATGCTGGCACTTCCTCCATGCTCACCTCGCGCCCGAGCGCGGCCGAGCGGTAGATCGCGTCCAGGATTTTCTGCACCGCCACCGACTCCTCCAATCGCACGAAGGGCTCGGCTCGCCCCAGCACGACGTCGATGAAATGTGCCATGCGGTTCGGGCTGACCAGCGTCGGCAAGGGATCCACGAGCTCCGTCACGTAACCGGAGGGCCCCTGGCGGAAAAGCCGCAGCGGCGGCAACAGCAGGCCCGCCTCGGTGCCGTAAAGTTGCGTGCCGTTGAAATCCGCCTCGGGCTGGTGCGCCGCCCACGAGGTCTCCAGCAGCACCGTGCGACCGCTGCGCAACCGAATGAACGCCACGGCGAGGTCCTCCACGTCAAAGGTCGCCGTCGGGTCGATCTCGCCCTTCCCCCAGGTGCCCGCGCCCAGGCCCCGCGGACCGAACGCCGCGCACGTGCGCGCCGACACCGTCGCCGCCTCGAACTCGTCCATCAGCCACAGGCAGCGATCGAGCGCATGCACCCCGATGTCGTACACGCACCCGCCGCCCGCATACTGTTTCTGCGTGAACCATGAGCCGATGCGCGGGATTCCGGCCCGGCGCGCCCAACCCGTTCGCGCGTGGTAAACCTCGCCGAGCACCCCTTCCGCCACCAGCCGGCGCGCGGTCTGCACGTCCGGCCCGAAGCGGTTGTTCTGCCCGACCATCAGCACGCGCTGCCGCGCCCGCGCCTCCGCCGCCAGCGCGGCCGCCTCGGCGGCGCTGGTGGCCATCGGCTTCTCCAACAGCACGTGCTTGCCCGCTCGCAGCGCGGCGAGTGCCACGGGCGCGTGCAGATGGTTGGGTAACGCGATCGAGAAGACCTGGATGTCGTCGCGCTCGAGCAAAGAACGATAGTCAGAGACCCACTCCCCCACGCCAAAGCGCGCCGCCAATTCGCGCCCGCGCTCCTCCGCGGTTTCAGCCACGGCAACCACGCGGGCGGCGGGATGCTCGCCCAATCCGACAAGATGCGTCGTCGCCACGGCGCCGGCGCCGATCAGGGCGATGTTGACCTGCGGTTGCCCGGGCATGACCGAATCAGCCGCGCCCCCACGCGTGAAGCTGGTCCAGCGCCCGGCGCACGGACGCCAGGGGCGGGCCATCGTGTTTCTCCACCTCGAGCACCTGCCATTCGAGCGCGCCCACCGCATCGACGGCGGCAAACACCGCCGGGAAATCCACCGGCCCCGCGCCGATTCCCGCATCGTCGCGCAGGTGCAGCAACCGGATGCGACAGCCCTGCGCGCGTATGAAACCAACCGGCTCCACGCCGGCGGATTGAAGCCAGTGGACATCCGCCTCGCAGCCCAGATGTCCGGGTCGCGCCGCGTCGAGCAGCCAGTCGAGTCCCGGCCGGCCTTCGCAGCGCACGAGGTCGAATCCATGATTGTGATAGTGAAACTCCAGCCCGGCCGCCCGCAGCCGCCCGCCGATCTCGTCGAGCTCGCGGCCAAATGCCGCGAATCCCGCCCCTGAATTCAACCGGTCGCGGGGTCCGGCCGGACAAATCACATGCCGCGTACCGCACAACTGCGCCTCTTCCACCACGCGGCCCAAATCCGCCCGCAGCGCCTCGAGCCCGACATGCATCCCCGCGCATTTCAACCCGGCAGCAGTCACGGCCCGCGCGGCGCCCGCCGCATCGAGGTCGCCGAAGCCCGCGGTTTCGACTCCGGCAAAACCCATCGCCGCCACGTCTGCGACCGCGCGCGCGAAATCAGCCTGCACGGCTTCCCGTAGCGACCAGAGCTGGAGGGCAACCGGTACCGGCCTCATGACCGGACCGCGGCCTCCAAGCGGCTCGCCTCGCCCGGCCATGTGATTTTTATGTGCCCGCCCGCCGCAAACTCGCGCGACTCGCCGTCTGGCAACGTGACCGTCACTGGCACGCCGGCGGGGGTGAAGGCTTCGAATCGCAGCCGGCCCGCGGCCTCGCGGTGCCAGTGGACGGAAATGCGCCCGGTCGGTACCTCGAACTCGCCGCGTGCCCACGCGGTCGCACCGGTCTGCGGCTGCAGCCGGATGCGGGTCCAGCCGGGCGCGTCCGGCTGCGCGCCCAATATGCTGGCAAGGAAATCATGCACCGGCCACGCGGACCACGCATGGCAGTCACTCCGCGCCTGGCCGGTTGATTCGAGCCAGGTGGTGACACCGTCGGCCATCATGTCGGCCCAGGGCGCCAGCACGCCCGGGAAAAAACGCTCGTAGCGTCCCGCCGCCTCGAGGGCACGGGCCAGGTAGAATCGCTGGCTCAGCGACATTGCGACCAGCGATGCGTCATCCGCCAGCCGGTCGCCGGCCGCGCGAAGTTGGCGCGCGTCAGCCGCTCCGGCGAGGATAACCATCGCCTGCGTGTGCTGGCTGGACCGGTCGTCATGCCGGCCGGGGCCCTCGAGAAAAAGCCCCGCCTCCTCCGACCACGCCCCGGTGCGAATCGCCTGCCGCAGTTTTCCCGCGAGCCCGACCCAGCGCGCCGCATCCGCCGGCTCGCCGGCCGCGCGGTGCAATGCCGCCGCCGCCTCGAGTGCGCAGACCAACAGCGCCGTGAAATACGTCGAGCCCGTGCCGGCCTTCACCGCCGGCGGGACGCCCTGCGGCCAGCTTGGCACGAGATCCACCCAGGCCCAGTCGTCCACGCGCCCGACGAAACCCGCCGGCGTCAACCGCGCGCGAAAGTGACCGAGCACCGCATCCACCGCCCCGAGGCAGGTGCGGATGAACTCCACCGACGCGGCGCCCTGCCACATCCAGTGATCGTGCAGCATCTGCACCCAGTGGAGCGAGAAAGCCGGGATGCTTTGCCGCCGGCGCGAAGGCACGCGTCCCCCCACCAACCCATCGGGCCCGAGCGAGTCGCGGAACAAACCGAGCGTGCGCCGAGCCAGGACGGTGTCGTTGGCCAGGTACTGCGCGCACAACGCCTGCAGCCGCGCATCCAGGACGTAGTTGAGCTGCTCGAAGTACGGGCAATCCTCGTGCGTTTCATGCGCGCAGAGCCGCAGCGTGCGCTGGCTGATCTCCCACAGTGCCGCGATCCCGGGCTGGGCGCAGTCAAACGTCGCGCGGAAATCATGCGGGTAGCTCGTGAAGCGATGCGTCGCCGCCGTTACGCCGACCGCCTCTGCGCCCGGCGCGATCTCGATCTTCAGGTAACGGAACGTCCGCCAGTGGAACGGCTCGAAGCCATGATGGCCGCCGGGCAAAATCACCGCGTCATGATAGCCGTGGGGCTCCCCGCGGGCGAGGTCGTCTCGCCGGCCCTCCTTGCGCCACTGCCGCTCGTCGCCGGAACCCGTCCAGTACCCCAGCGCCTCCGCATAAACGATGCGCACTTCGCGCCCGGCGCCGCCGGTGAATTCGATCGTCGGATAGGAAGTCGTCATCGCGCCGGCATCCAGCCAGAGTTCGCCGCCAGCCCCGGCGGGCAGCGACCACGGCAACGCCGCGGGACGACGTTCCTGCCAGATGGCGGCGAATGGCACGGGCGGATCCTCCCGCAGCGCCGGCAGCTCGCGCGCCACCAGCCGCCGCAGGGGCGCCAGGCCCCAACCCTCCGACAAGACCGCGGGGCCGGCGGCGACCGCCGCGGCCCAATCCCGGTCGTCGAACCCTGGCGTTTCCCAACCCGACGGCCGCCGGGCAGGATCCACGCGGTCCAATGCACCCAGATACTGCCGCGCCAGCAGAAACGGATCCGAGGTGTTCGGCTGCACCGAGTCGTCGGCCCGCACCCGCCAGTCGCCGGGCGTGTCGAAACGATCGTCTTCGTCACAACCCTGCACCCACCAGCCTGGCCACGGGCTGTGCACTTCGCTCATGGGCGCGTGGTCTTCGCCCGCCCATCGCACCTCCGCGGCAATCACATTGCGGCCGGCTCGCAGCAGCGGAGCCAGTTCATAGGTTTCCACTTGGTAATCGCCGAGCGTACCCTTCAGCGGACCGCGACCGATCCGGGTGCCGTTCACCCAAAGCACGTATCGGGAGTCGGCCGTGACCGCAATCCGGCATGAGTCAGGCACCGCCGTCAGGTCGATGCTCCGCCGGAACAGGCCTGTTTCCGGCATGCTCCCTGCCTGGTCGCGCCACCAGCAGAAACCTGCGCGCACCGCCGGCAAGGACGCGGAAACGATCAACGGGGTAAAGGAAGGGGGCACGAGAAAGGGGAACCGTCCAGCGGGGCCGGAATCGAGACCTCAGTACGGCCACCGCGCCAAGGTCCTCAAATTCCGGCCGGGTCATCCTGTTGAGTAGCGGGCGTCCCGCCAGTCCGAACCACTCAACACGATGAGTGCCGCAGCCGTGGTGACCAGTCGGCCACGCGGACAGTCTATCGACTACCCGCCCGGTCGACCTACCCGCGGTTACCCCATGCTTTTCCCCCGACTGTTCCTGCTCCTCGGCGCCGGCTTCATCGCGGGGAGCCTCGGCGCCGCCGCCACGCTTGAAACCCGCCGTCTGCCCGCCGCGGAAATGCGCGACAAGATTCACGCCTGGTGGCTCGGCCAGCTCGTGGGCAACTACGTCGGATTCCCGTTCGAGAACCTCTACACCGACGAGCCGATCCCCGTCCTCATCGAGCGATATCACGATTTCCGCGACGCCGGTCCCGACCTGCGCATGAACCTCGACGACCGCCGCGGCTACATCCGCATCATGGCCGACGCCATGGGCGGCGCGTGGAGCGATGACGACACCGACGTCGAGCTGGTCACGTTGCACGCCGTCGAAAAACACGGCCTCGGCCTCACGTATCCGCAGGTAACGGCTTTCTGGCGCACGCATATCAACCGCTTCATCTGGTCGGCCAGCCGCAGCGCGCGCGACCTGATGGAAAAGGGCTACCTGCCGCCCGCCACCGGGAGCCGCGCACTCAACCCGCACTGGTTTAGCATTTCCTCCCAACTCAAGAACGAGATCTGGGCCATCTTCTACGCCGGCATGCCCGCCGCCGCCGTCGCCCGCGCCGAGTGGGACGCGCACATCCAGGCCGACGAGTGGAGCACGCACCCCGACATCGTGTACGCCTCGATGATCAGCGAGGCATTCTTCGAAACGGATCCTCGCCGCCTCGTGGAATCCGCGCTGGCCCGCCTGCCCGCCGGGAGCCCCTACGCGCGCGGCATCCGCGATGTGCTCCGCTGGCGCGACGCCCATCCCGACTGGCGCGACACCCGCCGCCTGCTCCACGAAAACTATTACCGCGAGGTCGACGGCTTCGTCATCCCCGTGCCCGTGCTCGGCTCCGTGATCAACGGCCTGTCCGGCATCATGGCGTTGCTCTACGGCGAGGGCGACTTCACCCGCACCATCGCCATCGCCACCTCAGCGGGCTACGATTGCGACAACCAGGCCGCCACCCTCGGCGGCCTGCTCGGCGTGATGCACGGCACCAGCGCGATCCCGCAACAGTTCACGCACGAGCTGCCGAGTCGCGGCCGCTGGCGCACGCCGTTCAACGACACCTACATCAATTACTCGCGCGACGGCCTCCCCAATCATTTCTCCATTTCCTCCCTCGTGGACCGGATCCAGGCGATCACCGAACAAGCCATCCTGGCCGAGGGCGGACGCCGCTTGCAGGAGGAAGGTGTCACGGTCTATGAAATCCCCGTCCGTGCCTCGCTGGAGCTTTCCACGGACGCCACCCCGGTTCCGTCAGCTCCGGCCACCCTATCTGCCCCGACCATTGACCGCTAAATTTCTTCGTCGCCTGATGCGGTTCGCGCTGCCGGCCTTCGCGGCGGCCCTGCCCGCCGCCATCCTGCTCGGTGCCACCCCGGGCACCGTTCCGCCCCGCCTCAAGGTTTCTGAAAATCAGCGTTTCCTGGTCACGTCCGACGGACAACCGTTCTTCTGGCTCGGCGACACCGCTTGGGAACTTTTCCACCGCCTGAACCGCGAGGAAGCCGACACCTATCTCGAAAACCGGGCGCAACTCGGCTTCACCGTGATCCAGGCCGTGGCGCTGGCGGAACTCTCCGGTCTCGACGACGCCAATCCTTACGGGCACCTCCCGCTGGTCGACCGCGATCCCGCGCGGCCCGCGGTTCAGGACGGTCCCGCCAACGATTACTGGGACCACGTGGACTACATCGTGGCCAGGGCCAACTCCCTCGGCCTGGTCGTCGGTTTCCTTCCGACCTGGGGCGACAAGTGGAACCTCAAGTGGGGCGTGGGCCCGGAAATATTCACCCCAGCCAACGCCGAGGCCTACGGCGAGTGGCTCGGCCGGCGCTACCGCGACGCGCGCCTGGTCTGGATCCTCGGGGGCGACCGCCCCATTGAGAACGACGCCCATCGCGAGATCATCCGCGCCATGGCGCGCGGGCTGCGCCGTGGCGACGGCGGAGCGCATCTCATGACCTGGCATCCGAGCGGCGGCCAGGGCTCGGCCCAGTATTTCCACGACGAACCCTGGCTCGACTTCAACATGCGCCAGAACGGTCACACGCCCGAGTTCACCGGCCGCTACGATGCGACGCGCGCCGACTACAACCGCACGCCCATCAAGCCCGTGCTCGACGGCGAACCGATCTACGAGGACCACCCGGTTTCGTTCAAAGCGACCGAATTCGGCCACTCCCTCGCGGGCGACGTCCGCCGCCCGCTCTATTGGAATCTTTTCACCGGTGCCTTCGGCCACACCTACGGCCACCACTCCGTCTGGCAAATGTGGGGCCCCGGCCGGAAGCCTGTGAACAACCCGCTCCTCCATTGGAGCGAAGCCATCCACCAGCCCGGCGCAGCCCACATGCGGCACGCCCGCGCGCTGCTGGAATCGCGCCCGTTCCTCACCCGCGTGCCCGACGACTCGGTCATCGTGCCAGACCGCGTGCCCACGAGCGTGCCCGGCGCGGGACGTTACCGTTTCGTCGCCACGCGCGACGCCGGCGGCGCCTACGCGATGGTTTACGCGCCCGCCTCCCGCAGCTTCAAGGTCCGCCTCGAGGTGATCGCCGGCCCTCAGGTGAAGGCGTGGTGGTTCAACGCGCGCAATGGCCAGGCCACGCTGATCGGCGTCTTCCCCAACCGCGGCGAGCAGACGTTCACCCCGCCCGACGCCGGTGAACTGCTCGACTGGGTGCTCGTGCTGGACGACGCCGCGAAAGCCTTCGGACCGCCGGGCCAGCCGTCGCGCTGACCGACACCGGCACCCGCCATGCGCCACGCCGCCCTGCTTGTGCTGCTCGGTCTCGCCGGTCTGGCCGGCGCCATGCCCGAACGCCCGCGCCTCGCCGTGCTCACCGACATCGGCGGCGACCCCGACGACCAGCAATCGCTCGTGCGCCTGATGGTTTACGCCAACGAATTCCGGATCGAGGCCCTCATTGCCAGCTCCGCCGGCACGCCCGGCGAACTCCCCACCCCCGCAACCCGCCCCGAACTGATCCGCGAGATCGTCGCCGCCTACGGTTCGATCCGGCCGGATCTCGTGCGCCATTCCGGCCTCGCCCATTGGCCCACCGCGGACGCCCTGCTCGCCACCGTTCGCGCCGGCAACCCGCAACGCGGTCGCGCCCACGTCGGCGCGAACCACGACACCGATGCCTCGCGTTCCATCATCGAGCGCGTCGACGCCGGCACGCCGGCCGACCCGCTGAACATCAGCGTCTGGGGCGGCCAAACCGATCTGGCCCAGGCCTTCTGGCGCGTGCGACACGATCGCGGCGAATCGGGCTGGCGCGCGTTCGCCGCGAAGCTCCGCGTTTACGACATCGCCGATCAGGACGGCCTCGCCGGCTGGATCCACGCCACGTTTCCCGGCCTGCACTACATCCTCACGCTGGGGCAAGCGGACCGCGACAAACGCCTCGCCACGTTTCGCGGCATGTACCTGACCGGCGACGAATCGCTCACCCGCCGCGCGTGGATCGAGCAACACGTCGCGCCGGCCGGCGCACTCGGTTCGCTCTACCCTCGGACCGCCTGGACCGCGCCCAACCCCCACGGCTGCCTCAAGGAAGGCGACACACCCGCGTGGTTTTTCTTCCTGCCTGTCGGCGGCAACGATCCCGCCGATCCCGCGCAACCAGGCTGGGGCGGACAATTCCGCCGCGAGCCCGACGGCTGGTGGCGCGATCTGCCCGCCACGGGCAACTTCGATCCCCGCACGACCGTCAGCCGGTGGCGGCCGGACTTCCAGGCGGACTTCGCGCGCCGGCTCGCCTGGTGCCGTCCCACGTCGCCCTGACCGGAGCCCCCTCAATGAAATTCTGCCACACCCTTGCCCACTCGGTCATGTTACTCGCGCTCGCCACCGCGTTGCGTGCGATGCTGGAGGAAGCCGGCGTCGATTGGCCGCGACCTGCGTCATGAGCCCGTCCTGGCCCATCCGCACGCGCCAGTCGCGGGTTCCCTGGTCCTGGGTGGCGATGATGTCGCTGCCGTGGGCGACGATCCTCTACCTCGAGATGCTCTCGAATGTCGCCGTCACCTTCAAGGTCCGCGAATTCGTCTCCGTCCCCGTCCTCATCACCCTGCTCGGGAGCTTCAACCTCTTCTTCAGCGTGTTCGTGGGCTCGGTGTGCAACTACACCAGCGACCGCATCTGGACGCCGATCGGCCGGCGGAAACCCTTCCTGCTCGCCGGCTGGTGCTCGGCCGCCATCGGCTGCCTTGTGTTGCCGGAGGTGAGCACGCTCTGGCTGCTCGTGGCGCTGGTCTTCCTCCACGAACTGCTGCGCGATTTCGCCACGCCGTACGAATCGCTCTGCAACGAGGTCGTGCCGCCGCCGCAGCGCGGTCGCGCCAACGCCGCCTTCACCTTCGCGCGGAACGGCATGATCGCGTTCTTCTTTGCGGTGATGGTCGGCCGGTGGGACGACACCTACGCCCTGCCCGGCGGGGTCACGGTCTCCGGACAGCAGGCTGTGTTCTGGGCCGGCTCGCTGCTGGCGGCCGCCACGGCGGTATTCATCCTGCGCGGCGTGCAGGAAGTGCGGCCGCCCGCGGCACCGTCCGCGGCTCCCAGCCGGCCGGGAACCATGGCCGTCGTGGGCGAGTTCCTCCGCGACATCTTCGGCAACCGCCAGTGGCTCGCCCTCTACGCGGTTGGCATCGCGCAACAAATCTTCTGGCTCGATTTCGGCAGCCTCTCGCCCCTCCTCTACACGGAGCAATGGGGATTCACCAAGCAGGCCTACGGCAACGTGCTCGCCATCGCCACCGGCGCCACGCTCTGCGTGTTCCTCCCACTTGGCGGCTGGCTGGCCGATCGGCTCGACCGCATCCGGCTTTTCACCCGGCTGGCCGCGGCGATGGCGCTAACCCACCTGGTGTTCTTCGTCTACCTCAAGCTGGTAGCACCGGGCGACCAACCGTCTTTCAACACCGTGCTGGTCTTCCGGCTCATCAGCACCGGCATCGGCACCGTCGGCACCATCGCCTCGGTCTCGCTGATGTTCGACTACGTGCCGCGCGACCGCCTCGGCACGGTGCTGGCGGGCGTGGCCATGACGCGCAACCTCAGTTCCCTGCTGATCAACAATGGTGTCGGCCTCTGGGTGACCGCACTGGCGTGGCTGATGCCACGCTCGCGAGCGGCCAACGGCGACATCCGCTACGACTACGCCAGCGGCTATCTCTACCTCGCGCTGTTCGGCGCCGCCTGCGTCGTCATCGCAGCTTGGTTTGCCCGCCAAACCCGTGCCGGCCACCTCGTGAAACTGGGCGCGCTCGAGGCCGTCGAAGAAAATCCACGCGCTGATCCGGCCGCATCCTCGCCGCTGCCGGGGATCCCACGCCACTAAACTGGAGCCGGCCCGCCCCCGGGCCGGTTGGATATCATTGGCCAAGGCGTGGCCCACTTCCACCGGGGCGAGGGCGCCCCGGCTCCATCCTGGAAAGGACCATCCGGAAGCCGACGCTGCATCTTCCTGTGTTCGTAGGGGCGCAGTCTTGCTGCGCCCTTCGTCCGTTCGCGGCGCATATCCCAAGGTGCAGCAAGTCCGCGCCCCTGCACCGGCGGGTGCGCGCCACCACCCCGAGCGGGTGATGGAATGCACGGCGCTCACGGGAGGAAGCCGCGGGTGGCAAGCCACGCCGCGCACGCGGTGGGCCAGAGCCGCCCGGCCTCGTGCTCCGCGCGCAGGCCGATGCCATGCGGGCCATGCGGGTAAACCCGGAGCTCCGCCGGCACCCCGGCGGCCCGCAATGCCTCGTGATAGAGAATGCTGTTCTCCAACGGCACCGTCGCATCGTCCGCGGTGTGCATGAGGAAGGCCGGCGGTGTGGCCGCGGTCACCTGCCGCTCGAGCGAGAGCTTTTCCAGCAACGCGGGCGAGGCCTCGGGGCCCACCAGGTTCAACCGCGAACCACGGTGCGACGGCGCGGCCACCAGGCTGATCACCGGATAGAGCAGGACACTGAAGTCCGGTCGCGCGGAGACCGCGTCGAGTGGCGCGCCGGTGCGGCCGTCGGCGTCATCATAAAGCGTCGACGCACTTGCCGCGAGATGGCCGCCGGCCGAGAAGCCGAGGATTCCGATACGGTCACGGCGCACGCCAAACTCCGCGGCGCGCGACCGCACGAGCCGCAGCGCCCGCAACGCATCGCGCAACGGGGCGGGATGGCCCCATTCCTTCAGGCGGTAGCGCAGCACGAACGCGGTCACGCCGAGCCCGTTGAGCCAGCGCGCGACATCCGATCCCTCCATCTCCACGGCCAGCAGCTGATAGCCGCCGCCGGGACAAATGACGACCGCGGTGCCGTTGGCCTTGTCAGCCGCCGCGCGCCACACGGTCAGCGTCGGACGCTGCACGCCGGAAACAAGCTCGCCGTCAGGTGATGACCGCGAGGACTCCGTAGCGACCTCGCGCGGTGTGCCCGGCACGCCTTCGGGCCAGAGTTCCAGGACGACGGGCTCAGGGTGGGTTGAATCGCTCATGGGGGAGGGAGTTTCATGACGGTGACACGGCCGGTATGACCCGGGGCGCCTCGTGGAACAGGGCGGCCCTCAAAAAAACAGGGGACCGGATGCGGTCCCCTGTTGAGTCGGTCATGGCGATCGCGCTTCCGCCTCAGAAGCTGAACGTGGCGCTCAGGCGGTAGCTGCGCGGGTTGAAGTAGTAGTGGAACGTCTGCAGGTCGTTCATGACCGGGTTCCAGCTGGAGGCCAGGACCTGCTTGTCGAGGTTGTTGAACAGATTGTCCACGTTGAGCCGCAGCGTGACCTTGGTCTTGTTGCGGAGCGTGAAATCGTAGCCGATGAGGGCGTTGGCGAGGTAGTAATTCCCACCCTTGAACGTGGTCACGGCGGGCGACGCCAGCGTACCCGGCTTGACGCCGAGGATGGCATCGCCGCGATAGTTGATGCCACCGCCGAGGGTGAGGCCCTTGAGGCGGCCCTCGCTGAAGTTGTAGGCGGTGAAGGCGTTCGCGTTCCACGGGCGGATGTTGGTCTCGATCTGGCCCTCCTGCGCGCGGGTAAAGGCGAGCCAGCTGTCGAGACCGGTGATGAGCGCGCCAATGGTGTTGGTGCCGCCGGCATTGCTGAGATTGCCGGGCGAACGACCGTTGTCGTAGCTGAGCGAGGCCTTCGACTGCCACTCGGCGCGGTGCCGCTCGACGTAATCCGTGAGCGCGCCACCGAGCTTGGACACGGCGTTCTCGGCCTTGCTGATGTTGAAGGTCAGGCGCCAGTTGCGCGTCGGATTGGCCGTGACCTCCAGCTCGTAGCCCGACGATTCCTGCGAACGGGTGTCGGTGCCGCCCACACGGTGGCCGTTGGGATTGTCCTGGTCGGTCTGCACCGTGACCGGGCCGTTGTTGTGGATCGTGGTCCAGATCGCGTTGATGTAATTGAACACGTCGGACTGGTGGCCGGAAACCTGGTTGTGCTGCTCCACGGTGAAGCGGGCGAGGGTCGCGTTGACCTTCCGGTCGAGGAAGCTGAACTTGAGGCCGTAGTCGATGCCCTTGCCCTTGAGCGCGCCGATCTCGCGGCCGGGCCGCAGCGCCTCGTCGTCGAGATACTGCGCGCCGCCCTGGTCCTTGAAGTTGGTGGACTTGTTGGCGAAGACGCTGAGCCAGTCGAGCTTTGGCACATGGAAGACCGCGCCGAGCGTGTGGGTGTCGCCGCGTTGGTCGATGCTGGTGTTCGTGGCGGGAATCAGGGCGTGGACTTCAGCCGTCTGCGGGCTGAGTACGCGGCCGTCGTTCCAGATGCGCACGCGGTCGCGGCGCACCCCGGCGGTGGTCACGAGGCGGTTGTTGAAGAAACGGCTCTGCGTGGCGAAGGCCCCCGACTCGATCTCATTGACCGAGCGGGTCCAGGCGCTGCGCACAAAACCGCTCCGGTACACCGCCGTGGGCAGGCCCTGGACCCGGTCGCTCGAGATCGGCAGCGCGAAGACGTCGGGCATGCCGCGCTCGGCGAGATTCGAGGAGAACGGATCGACGTGATAGATGCGGCGCGGCACGTCGGTGAAGTGATTCAACGCGGCGCGGTTCGGGTGGACGTTGCCCTCGCGGAAGGACTCTGTCTCGTTGGTGGTCTCGGCGCGGCTGACGAACGCCAGCAGCATGTGGCGGCCGAACTTGCCGGCATCGAGGTCGTAGCTCGCGCTGAAGCGCAGGTCGTCGCGCTGGATCGAGGCGTCCGCGATGGTCGGCTCGGCGAAGACCATCAGGTCGCCAAGATTTGGATTCGCGATCGGGCTCGTCAGGTTGAGCGCGTTGCGCCCCTGCGTGGTGGCGACATAGGGGATGCCAAGCTTGTTGGCGAAGGCCTGACCGAAGGCGCCCGTGCTGGGGCCGCCGATCGTGGCCTGATAACGGCCGTTGGCGTCGAAGGTCGGCAGCGTCTCGGTGACGTCGTACATGATGCTGATGCCGGCGAAACCAACGGAAGCACGGACCTCGCGGTCGACCGTGGCGCGGTTGGCCGCGGCCTCGAGATAGAGGTTCTTGCCGACGCGCTGCTCGATGGTGACGCCGAAGGTGTCGTAGTCGGTCTCCACCCAGTTGCCCGGCCCGGTGATGTTGCCGCGGCGCGGGAAGACGCTTTCGTTCTCGTAGTTGGGCGGGGTGTTGTAACCGCCGACGCCGGAGCCGCTGGAGGTGCGATACCAGCGCGCGTTTTCCGCCGAGTTGCCGGTGTAGATCACCTGGCCGGCCAACGGGCCGTCACCCGGCACGATGTAGAAATTCGGCTGGATCACATGGCCGGCGGTGCGGATTTCCGTGCCCCAGAGGGGATCGGCGGGCAGCGCCGGCAGGCCGTTGCCGGCACCGCTCTGGAATTGGGAATAATTCAGGTCCCCGAGCAGGGTCGGGGCCTGCGGCGTGCCGTAGGGCACGGTGTGGCTGCCCCAGGCTTCCCACTGCGAGATGCTGTCCCACGGCAGCCAGGGACGGACCTTGTTTTGTTTCAGGTGGCCGAGCTCGCCGTTGAAGCGCACGGTGGTGGTGGAGGTCGGGCGCCAGTCGAGCGCGAGCGCGCCGCGCTCCTGGTCGTCGGACTCGAAGTCGCGGTAACCGTCGGCCCGCTGCCCCATGATGTTGGCGCGCAGCGCGAGCTTCCCGTCGATGAGCGCACGGTTCACGTCGAGGGCCGCGCGACGGAGATTCCAGCTGCCGACGACGAGGGAAAGGTCCGTGATCTCGCGGTCGGCGCGCGCCCGCTTCGGGGTCACGTTCACGATGCCGCCGGGGCCACCGATGCCGAAGAGAATCGAGTTCGGGCCGCGGGCGATGTCGATGCGGTCGAGATTGAAAATGTCGCCGCTGATGATCGTGTCGAAATAATCACGCGTCTGCGTGGCGCGGCGGAAGCCGCGGATCTGGAAGTTGAAATTATTGTCGATGAGCCCGTTGCCGGTCGTGGCGCCCACATTGGCATTGCCGCCGCCGATGTCATTGCCGCCGCTGAGCGCGTATTCCATCGCCTGCGAGACGTTGAGCGCACCGATGTCACTGAGAAATTCCTTCGTCATCACCGAGATCGAGGCCGGCGTGTCAAACAGCGAGGTGTTGAGCCGGCTGCCGGCCAGCGTGTTGGTGGCAAGGTATCCCTCGTCGTCGTCGCTGTTCACCTGGAACGGCGAAAGCACGAAGGTCTCGGACGACTGGGACGGGGTTGCGGGCGTGGAGGCGGCGGTTTGCGCAGCCATCGGCAGGGCGAGAACGGCAGCCAGGCTGGAAACAACAGTCCAGGCAAGACGGCGACTTCCGAGGGGATGGAGGGAGTTCATGGTCGGTCGGGGTTGGGGTCCTGTGTCAGGGTCGCAGCGCGGAAGACTCCGGCTGCCCTCGCGACCGTTAAGCCTGCCCCCCCAATTCCTCCAACGCCCACTCACTCATCCTGTTGAGGCCTCGACGGGCCACGACGTGCGGAAACCGCAACGTGAGAAGCGTACGGTCGGGGCCGAGTTTGCCCGGTCCCTGGGATGTCATGCGCGATTACGGGAACAGGACCGAGCGCTCGGCTCCTGCCAGAAGGAAGACGAATGCGAACCTGGGCGGGGGGCGCCGTGGCTCCAGAATGGTCTTCGCTCAGGGGCGCGGCTTCGTCAGGAAGATGGCTTCGCCGGCGCCGGGCTGGAGGAAAGCGATCCCTTCCTGCCCGCCGGTCCCGCCCCGAGCGTCGCACCCTCCTGCCAGATCGGTTGCAACAACAGCTTCCGCTGCTGCACCGGCGCGCCCCACTCGTTCTCCGCCATGGCGGCGACCAGCGCGTCCACGCCGCCGCGGCCGATCTGTTCGCTCTGCGAAATGCACCCGGTCACATTCGGACGTTCCTGCTGCACCACCAGGAGCGCGGCAAACGCCACGTCCTGCGGCACGCGACAGCCGTCCTCGATCAGCCAGTCGTGCAGCCGCGGGATGAAGCCGATGACCGCGTCCGGCCGGTGACGCCGGAACCAGCGCAGAAAGCCCTCGCGATCGCGCGGATGCGTCGTGAGCAGCGGCAGCCGCTGCTTCACTGGCACCCAGTCCTGCTGTGACGCCAGCGAGGCGCCGAGCCGCACGGCGTCGTCCACCGCATGCGGCGTGTGCGCCAGGACCGCGCCACCGATGCGCTTGAAGCCGCGCTTCACCACCTCGTGCCACACGCGGCGCGTTTCCTCGAACGTGTCGGGGCCCACCACGTGGAACGGCACCGGATCCCACCCGAGATCGAGACATACCACCGTGAACTTCTCCGCCGGCAACTCCAGGATGCCGGGGCCGACCGTGTGCGCCAGCTGCGGCACGAGCACGCCCCGGATGCCACGATGGTGCAGCACCCGGCTGGCGCCGGCGATGTGGGGATAGCCGGCAAGGTCGAACTCGTGCAGGACGTAGCCGCGTTCCTCGGCGCGCTTCCGCGCCGCCCCCAGGAAACGCCGGTGCGTGACAAAATTCTCCATGCGGCTGTCCACCAGGTACGCGAGCGCCGCCCCGCTGCCCGTCTCGTGACCCGCCCAGCGCTGCCGCGCCAGCGTCGCCAGCGCGGGATCGGGCCGGTACCCGAGCTTCTCCCCCACCGCGCGCACCTGCTCCTTCATCGCAGTCGAGATGCTGGGGTGGTTGCGCAAGGCCAGCGAGACCGTGGACTTGTCCACCCCCAGCCGGTTGGCGATGTCCTGCTGCGTGATGCGCCGGTTCATGGCGCGACAACATGGCCAAAGCCCGGCGCGGCCAACAAGCCTAAAGCCGGAAGCGCGTGCGGGCTGACAGGAACTGTCAGGAGCCTTGGGCGTGGCTCGGATTATTTCTGGCATTCGCGCCGCCCGCGCTAACCTGAAAGCATGACGCCGCGCCCCGCCCCCTCCCCCACGCCCGCTCCCGGGCGCGGCACGGCGTTGAATCCCACCAACCGCTTCGAGCGCATCACCATTTCACCCGACGAGGATTTCGCCGAACTCGACGAGCATGGCGTGCCCGTCGAGCGACCGCACCCGAGGACCCAGTTTTATTTCGACGCGTCGGAATCGATCCTCACCCGCAATGACAGCCCTGACGTCGGCCGCGGCTGGGGCCTCAACTGCTACCGCGGCTGCGAGCACGGCTGCGCCTATTGCTTCGCCCGGCCTTACCACGAATACCTCGGCTGGAGCAGCGGCATCGATTTCGAGACGAGGATCCTCGTCAAGCAACGCGCGCCCGCGCTCCTGCGCGCCGAGCTCTCCTCGCCCCGCTGGCGCCCGGAGCCGATCATGATGAGCGGCGCCACCGATTGTTACCAGCCCATCGAGCGCCACTTCCGCCTCACGCGGGGCTGCTTGGAGGTGCTCGCGGAATTCCGCCAGCCGGTCGGCATCATCACGAAGAATTTCCTCATCACGCGCGACCTCGACCTCCTCGCGGAACTGGCGCGGTACGACTGCGTTTCGGTCTCGGTCAGCGTCACGTCGCTCGACGCCGAACTCGCCGGCCGCCTCGAGCCGCGCGCCGCCCGGCCGGAACACCGCCTGCGCGCCATCCGGATGCTGCGCGACGCCGGCGTGCCCGTGAACGTGCTGGTCGCGCCCATCATCCCCGGCCTGACGGACCACGAGGTGCCCGCCATCCTCGACGCCGTCGCCGCCGCCGGCGCCCAACGCGCGTCGTACGTCCTGCTCCGGCTGCCCTTCGCGGTGAAGGACGTGTTTATCGACTGGCTCGACCGCACGTTCCCGACGAAGAAGGAACGCATCCTCAGCCGCCTGCGCGATCTTCACGGCGGGAAGCTTTACGACGCCACCTACGGCAAACGCATGCGGGGCGAGGGCCTCCTTGCCGACCAGATGAAGCAGCTCTTCGAAGTCTCCGCCCGCCGCGCCGGCCTCAACCGCACCGCGTTCACCCTTTCCACCGCCCACTTCCGCCGCCCCGGCGGCACGCAGCTGGAGTTCCTGTAGACGGTCTCCGAAACCCCGTTTGGTAGGGCGAGTCCTCCGAACGGCCGTCGGGATGAAGGTGAACGTTCGGCTCGTCCGGACGACTCGCCCTATCCCCCAGCGTTCCCTTGCGGGTACCCTGCACGCTGGCACCGGGTGTCCCCATCCGGCATCGGATGCACCACTCGCCGCCAAGCCAGCATCACCACCAACGCGAGCAACATCGTCGCCACCGTGTGGCTGAGATAATGCGCGCCCTTGAGCATCTGGTAACCGCCCATCAGCCAACCGGCCGCCAGGCCAAGCGCGATCGCCCCGCGCCTCCACGCGCGCGTGCGGCGCAAACCCGCCAGCCCCAGCAACGCAAAGCCGCCGCTCGCGTGCCCGGCCGGAAAACAACGCCCGCGCCGCTCCGGCTGGTCGCCCGTCGGATACACCCCGCATAACTTCACGTAGGGCACATCACCGCCATAGCGGCGGATTTGCGCGGGACAGAAAATATTGGTTACTTCTTTGCCGATCCCGGCGAGCGCTGGAACCGTAACCACCGTCAGTATCGCGATTCCCAGGCCGCGCCGCTCCAACCGCCACCGCTCCCGCCAGCGCGCCGGCCCGAGCACCAATGCCAAAAGCCCGAGCGCCGTGAGGATGATGAGTATCTTTGGTCCATCATAGAACAGCAGCCGGCCCAGCGGATCGGCAGCGTCGACCAGCCAGCGTCCGTGCTCGAAATCGTAGAAATGATCCTGCACCCACAGGTCGATCGAGGTCGCCTCGAGCAAACCCAGGAAACCCGCCAGCAGCGCCACCCACACCCGTGGCGTGTCCGCCGTCCACCTCGCCGCTTTTTCCGCGCTCCTCACCGGCTGAACTTCTTCCGCCACCATCGCTTGAAATCGAAGTTCACCCGGACTTTCACGCTGCCGCCCACGTCGGTGCCATCGGGGCCGAAACTCGTGCGCAGGCCCGCGCCCACCACCCACTTCCCGCCCACGCGCCCAGTAAGTCGTTCGGGCACTTCCCAGAGCACACCCGGGCGGATCGCGAACACCTCGTGCGCCGGTCCGCCAAAGGGCCCCGTGCTGGTCAGTTCCGCCTCGAGCGTGTAATGCCATGGGCCGCGGTCGAACACCGTTCC
The DNA here is from genome assembly GCA_023433275.1 of Verrucomicrobiota bacterium. Lineage (GTDB taxonomy): Bacteria > Verrucomicrobiota > Verrucomicrobiia > Opitutales > Opitutaceae > Lacunisphaera. The sequence goes on along the minus strand of JAEZDN010000011.1, from coordinate 13,024 downwards.
CGCCGTCACCGACAACGCGTCCGCTCCGAGCTCGTTCTTGTCCAGCCGGCCCAAAATGTCCGTCGCCGAAACCAAGTCGGCCCCCACGTTCCAGAAAATGCGCCAGCGCGGGTCATTCTCCCACCGGCGCGAGAACGCGATGTAAGGCGCGTAATGCTTCAGCCCGTCGGTGATTTCCATCGGCGGATCGCCGATCGGCGTGCTGAAATCCAGCCCCACCGCCGAATCCCACGCACTCTGCCCGACTTGTCCCAGCCGGTATTTGGTGCCCAGGCCCATCTTCGACAACCCGCTCCGGTCGAACCAGGCCGCATCCCGCAACCCGTGGGAAAAATACCCCTCGAGACCCGCCGCCACTTCCCAATCCGACGTGAGCCCGTAGCGCAGGCCCAGCGGCACGCGCACGTGGTCGCGTTCCATCACGTCGCCAAAACGCGGGTGAAACGTGAGCCGCAGGCTGTTCTTCCGCTGCGTCCCCGGCAGGCTGGAATTGAACACACCGCGGATTTTCATCTCGTCGTCTTCGATGCCCGATTGGGCCGGGAGCGAGGTGGAAAAAAGCAGGAGCGCGCCCGCGACGAGGGCCGCACGGCGGAGCCTGAACGGGCTGTAGGAGCCTGCTTGCAGGCGATTTGGAACGCCCGCCCACCGCGCCGATGCCGTATCGCCTCCAACCAGTCTCCTGCCAGGAGGTGGCGAGGTGGCGGGATGGGCTGGCCCAAATTTTCCCAAGCGTGGCCCCAGGATTTTCAAGGCGGGCAGGCTCACTCCAGCCGATACAACCGCTCCTGGTACAAATGCCCCGGCAACAAGCTGTGCGCCAAGGCCTCCTCCACCAGTTTGGGATCGGCTGGCTCGGGCGTGAGCTGGAACCGGTCACGCCCGACCTCCCGCGTCATTGCCACCCGGAACTGCGCGGGCGCGAGATCCGGCCGGAGGATCACGATCTCCCGGTCCTTCCAGTAGCCGAAATGCGTTTCATACTGCAGCAGCGCGCGGCCGTGGTGCGGGTCCGATAGGTCACCCCCCGCCGGGTCGAGCAAATTGCGCCCCATCATCGGATGCGTCCACGCGCGGCCGGTCAATCCGAGCACCGTGGGCATCAGGTCCACCTGCGAGGCCACGGCGCTGACCGTGCGCCGTGGCACCAGGTCCGGCGGGCCAATGATCATCGCGGGCACGTGGAACTTGTACAGCGGGATCAACTGGTCGCCGCTCACCCGCGTGCCGTGGTCCGCCACGACCACGAAGATCGTATTCTGATAATAAGGCGAGGTGCGCGCCCGCTCGAAGAATTTCCCGAGCGCGTGGTCCGTGAATTTGATCGCGTTTTCCGGCGACGCGTCCGGAAACGCCGGGTGGGGCTCGATCCTTCCCTCCGGGTAATCGTAGGGCGAATGGTTCGACGTCGAGAGCATCACCGCGAAGAACGGCCGGTCGCCCTGCTGCCGGAAAATCGCATCCGCCTCGAGAAACAGGTCTTCATCATGAATGCCCCAGACGCCGACGGCCTGACCCGGCTTCTGCAGCACCCGCTGGTCCCAGACTTTTTGCACGCCGTTGCCGACGAAGAACGACTTCATCTCGTCGAAGTTGGCCTCGCCGCCATAGATGAAATGCGTGGTGTATCCCTCGCGGCGGAACATATCCGCCGCCGTGAAGAAATTGCGCTGCGCCTTGCCCAGCTTCAGCACCGGGCGCGCGGGCGTGGGAAAGAATCCCGCCACCACCGCCTCGATGCCGCGGGCCGTGCGCGTGCCGGTGGAGAACAGGTTCTCGAAGGCGATCCCCTCCGCCGCGAGCCGCTCGATGTTCGGCGTCAGGCCTCCACCCGCCACGTGATCGGTGTACTCGGCGCCCAGGCTCTCAAGCAGGACGACCACCACGTTGGGCGGCGGTCCAGCCCGCGCCACCAGTGGTTCCTGGCGGTGCAACGTCGCCTGGCTCCCGCCGGACAACGGCAGGTAGGAATTAGCCGGCACCGTGGTTTCCTGGCGCGTGAGCGCGAGAATGCGATCCGTGGACAAGTGTCCGTAATCCCGCGCCGTATCCGTCTCGTGCGATCGCCGGTAGAGCGCATAGAGCAACGTGTAGGTGGAATTGAGCGCGAACTCGTTATGGAAGTGATTCTGCGAAAACGCCGCCGTGCTCAGGTTGGCCGGCCGGTGACCAAAGCTCGACCGCGCGCCCGCCAACAAGAGCGCTATCCCCAGCGGGAGCATTATCAACCGCACCCCCCAGCGCGGCCAGGCCCGGCCCGTCGCCCACTGCAGCCGTCCCCGCGCCAGCCAAAGCATTCCCCCGATCGCCACCACCGCCACCAGGCACTCGAGCCAGAAGCCTGAAAGCACCAGTGCCGCGACCTGCCCGCCATGGTTCAAATATTCCAGGAACAACGCCTCGGGCCGGCTGCCGAACTCCCGCAACGCAGGCCAGGTCGCGCACTCGAGGAACGTCATCACCCCGAGCAGCAGCAGCAGGTATGCGCGCAAAGCCGCCTTCACGCCCCCCTCCCATCCCGCCGGCGCCAGTCCGGCCACCAGCCACGCGGGAATCAGCAGGTAACTCATGAGCAGCACATCGAACCGCAGCCCCATCACCAACAACGCGGGCAGTTCCGTCATCGGCCCCAGCTTCGCGTGAAAGGCGGCCAGCAGCGCGATCCTCATGCCGGTCTGCAAGCTCAGACCCAGGCCCGCATAAACCAGGAAGGGCGCCGTCCAGCCGAAGCATCCCGGATCGTCCGGCGCGGAAACGGCGCTCGCCGATCGGGCAAAGCCAGCGGCCGGGACCGGGGTTTGCATCAGAAGGAGTGAACCGGGCGTTGAGCCGCGGCCACCTTGCGCGGGCCCGGCCCGGCCATGACGCGTTCCTGTTCTTCGGGCGATACCGCGCGGTACAGCCCGCGTTGGTACAGAATGCTCGCCGCCTGGTAATAACTGACCGCTTCCTCCTCGGCGCAATCGCTGGGCGCCACCGGCACAAGCGCGCCGGAGCCCGCTTCGTAGCGGTAGGTTCGGGCGTCGTGCTGTGGCCCCAGCACGACGAACTCGCCCTTCTCCAAATGCCCCAGCTTCTGATAAGTGCCGACCAGCGCATGCGCCTCGGCCGGGTCGATCTTGCGAACATCGTGCCCGAAGAAGCGCGACGGGTAGCTCCAGTTGAGCAATCCCAGCAGCGTGGGCGCGTAATCGATCTGGCTGGTGATCGTCTTGATGCGCCCGGGCGCGATCTGTCCGCCGGGCGCATAAATGATCAGCGGGATGTGGTAATTCTGCACCGGCAGCTCCGTCTTGCCCGCGCTCGACGCGCAATGGTCGGCCACGATCACGAATACGGTGTCCTTGAACCACGGCCGTGCCGCCGCCTCGCGCAGGAACTGGCCGATGGCATGGTCCGTGTATTTCACCGCCCCGGCGCGCCCCGAGGTCCGCGACGGCAGGTCGATGCGCCCCTCGGGAAACGTGAACGGCCGGTGGTTCGACGTCGTCATGACAAAATAGTGGAACGGACGGCCGCTCGCCGCGCCCGCATCGGCCTCGCGCAACGTCCAGCGGAACAGGTCCTCGTCGCACGCGCCCCACGCGTTGGCGAAGGTGATGTCGTCCCGGCTCACGCTGTTGCGATCCACCACGCGGTAGCCGTTGCCGCCGAAGAAGGTGTTCATGTTGTCGAAATAGCCGTACCCGCCGTAGAGGAACGCCGTGTCGTATCCCTGCGCGCGGAACACCGAGCCGAGCGTGAACAGGTCGCCGTTGCGCGGACGCTTCACGATCGACCGGCCGGGCGTCGGCGGGATCGAGAGCGTGAGCGCCTCCATGCCACGATCGGTCCGCGTGCCCGTGGCGTAGAAGTTGTCGAAAACGAGGCTTTGCGCCGCGATCTCGGTCAGGTTGGGCGTGAGGTTGGAGGCATGGTTGAAAATGCCGAGGAAGTCCGCGCTCAGGCTCTCGACGGTGATCTGGATGACGTTGGGCCGCAGCGCCGGCCCGTCGTTGCGCACGTAGCGCAGCGTGTCCGGCTCGCCGCGGCGCAACACCACCGCGCCATCCTCGGCCAGTTCATCATGCAACCGCTCGAACACGGCGCGCTCGGATCGCGTGCGGTAAAACTGCGCGTAATCGAGCTCGTTGTCTCGGAACGCCGCGAACAGCGACCACACGCCGTCCTTCGCCAGCTCGCGGTTGTAGTTGTTCCGAAACGCCGGGAGCTGCTCCTGATCGACGGCGAGGCCCGGCGCGAGCAACACCGCCGACCACGCGCCCGCGGCCATCCAGCGCGAGCGCGCCGATTCCGCCGCATGCGCCAGCCACGCGGCGGGCAAACCGGTCGCTGCCAGACCCACCCCGAACAGCCAGGCGCCGCCCGCCGCGACCAGCCCGATCACCGGCAGGTTGTACGACTCCCGGATGTTGGCGGTGACCTCCGTCGTGTAGACGAGATAGTCCACCGCGATGAAATTGAAGCGGGTGCCGAACTCATCCCAGAAGGCGCCCTCCGCCAGCGCCCCGAAGATCAGCCCCGCCAGCAACAAACCGCCAGCCGCGTGCGTCACGGCGCGTTGCCACGTCCTTTCGCCCCAGTTTTCCGGCAAAGCCGCAAGCAGGATCACCAGCGGCAAGGCCGCGAAGCCGGCCGCGGCCAGGTCGTAAATCAGTCCCCAGCCAAAAGCCGCCACCAGGCTGGCATCCCAGGTGACCTCCCGCGCCTCGCGGATCAGCAGCGCCGTGCGCGTCAGCAGCGCGATCGCGCCGAAGACGCCGAGGAAAATCAGCACCGCGCCATGGCGGCGGTAAAGCAGACGGCCCGGACCACCCCGCCAACGGCCGGACCGGGAAGACAGCGCGCGGAACATGACCGCATCCTCCCACGGGGAGATGAACCCGCCGTGAACGCCCGATTAATTTTCGTTCATCCTTCGGCCGGCAATTCGACCGTCACGAGCAGCCCGGCGCGGTCGGTCCGGTTGGCCGCGACCACCTCGCCGCCATGCCGCCGGGCAATGCCGCGACAAATCGCGAGCCCCAACCCGCTGCCGCCGGGCTGAGCCCCCGCCGGCCGCGGCAGCTGCACAAAGCGCTCGAACAGCCGCACCAGCTGGTCCGGCGGGAGACCGGGACCCTCGTCCCGCACCTCGACCAGCCAGCGGCCGGCATTGAAATAGGACCGCAGCTCCACTTCGCCGCCGCCGGGCATCACCGACACGGCATTGCTCACGAGATTGAGCAGCACCTGCCGCAACAAACCCTGGTCAAAGCACACCGTGCCCGGCTCGCTGCGCGCCACTTTCAGGCGCACGCCCCGGTCCCCGGCGAGCACCGTGGCATCCTCGGCAATTGAGGCCACGAATTTTTTCGTGTCATGGGGCTCGCGCGACAAGACCAGCGCCCCGCTCTCGGCCTTGGCTAGGAACAACAGGCTCTCGATGGTGCGATTCATCTGCGTGATCTCCTCGAGCAGATCCTCGACGGCCGCGACGCCCGCGGGATGGTCGGCCAGCTTCGTGCGCAGCCGCTCGGCGTTGAGCCGGATGAGCGTCAGCGGGGTTTTCAACTCGTGCGAGGCATCGGCGGAAAACTGCCGCACCTGCCGGAACGACGCCTCGAGCCGGTCGAACATCGCGTTCAGCAACCGCGCCAGCTCAGCCACTTCGTCCCGGTCGGATGTGACGGGAATGCGCTCGCTCAGATTGTCGGCGTTGATTCGACGCGCGGTGCGCTCGATGTCGCGGATCGGCCGCACCGCCACGCGGCTGATGCCGTAACCGAGTCCGAGGCTCGCGATCGCCATCAGCGCGGTGAGCCCGAGGCTCATCCGGGTGTACTGGGCGAGCAGCACCTCCATCGGCTCCAGCCGGCTGCCGATCTGGAAATGCCGTTTTCCCGCCACAAAGGCCGACGTGTGCACCCGGCCGTGCGGCGGCAGGTTCATCGTCCAATGCCGCACCGCCACCGGCAGGTCGGGCAACATCGTGTCCCCGAGCGTCGCCGAGCGGAACAACACCCGCCCGGACTCAACGTGGACCTGGAAGAAGAACAGGTGCTCGTCCGCCACCGCATGCTCGCGCATGCGCCGCACGAGCTCCTCCTCCGGCATGATGTCCGGCCTCTCGCCGAGCTGCTGGATCACTTCGCGATACTCGGCTTCGTGCAACAGGCTCAGGCCGCCGATCATTTCGCGCTCGAGCAACCAGCGTCCGGCGGCCAGCGCCACGACCACCGCCCCAGTCACCGCCAGCGCGTAACCCGCCGTCAGGCGTGCGGTCATGGATTTCATGTGAGCTTATAGCCCGTGCCCCGCACCGTGCGGATCAGGGGTTGCTCGTCCGTGGCGCCCAGCTTCTGCCTCAGTCGTCGGACGTAAACGTCGATCAGGTTCGTCTCCATGTCGTAGCTGGCTTCCCAGACCCGCTCCGCAATCAGCGTGCGCGTGAGCACCCGGCCGGCGTTCTGCATGAACAGCTCGAGGAGCGCGAACTCGCGGCTGGTCAACTCCACCGGCTGGCCCGCGACTGCAACCTGCCGGCTCAGCAGGTCCATGCGCACGGTGCCATGCTCGAGCTGAGTCGACTTGGTGCCGGCCTGCCGGCGCAACAGCGCCCGCACCCGCGCCAGCAGCTCCTCCAGGGAAAAGGGTTTCGCCAGATAGTCGTCCGCGCCGAGGTTCAGCCCGCGAATGCGATCGGCCACCGCGTCGCGCGCGCTGAGGATAAGCACCGGCTCGTTGAACCCCGCGGTCCGCCATTCGCGCAACAGATCGAGGCCGTCGCCGTCCGGCAAACCGAGGTCGAGGACAATTGCGTCGTATGCCGAGTCAGCCAGCGCATCCCGGGCGGCGGCGCAGGAACCCACCAGCCGGGCAGTGTGGCTCTGCTCGGCCAGGGCGCGCTCGATAAACTGGCCGACCTTGTGCTCGTCTTCAACAATGAGGACTTTCATCGCATGCGCCGGCCGGCGCGCCCGGACAGTCCTCCGCCGGTGAAAGCGGCGCAATCCATTTTCAGCTGCCCCCTCATCACCGGAGCGCCGCAGTCGTTTCCATCCGCCCCTGCAGGTGAAAACGCACCCGCAAATGAGGATCCACCTTCAGCATGAAAAATTTCCGGATCACCGGCAGGCCGTAGTCGCGGTAGTCCAGGTTAACTTCCCCGTCGATGGAGCAGGCCGCGCCATCCGCCAGCAACGTGACCGGAAACACCACGTTGTGCTCCACCCGATGCAGGGTCAGTGAGCCGCGAGCCCGCGCCGGGACGCCGGGCGTGACCTCCAGACGTTCCAGCCGAAAACGCACGTCGGGATGATGATTGGCGTCCTCCCATTCCAGCATGTCACGATCCCGCCGCGGTCGCCCGGTGCGCAAGTCGGCGAACTTGAATTCCAGCTCCGCCCGCTCCACGGTCGGGCCGGTGGGATCGATGCTGACCGCGACCTCAAAGGCCTGCAGTCGTCCCGTGAATGAGCCAAACGTGCCACGCATCTCAACTTCAATTTCCGATCGCTCCCGGTCCAGCACCAGCGGCACTCCAGCCACGCCGGATGACGGCCCGAAAAGCATCAAAATGAGAAGGAGAAGACCGGAACCACCGCGCATGTCGGCCCATCCTGCGCCAGCGACATGAACCCGCCATGAACCTTGGATGAATTCTTGTTCATCCCTGGCCACCAGGCCGGGCGAGCCCTCCGGCCGAGATGCACGCGCGTCCGCCCGCCCCCGCAATCCCCGGCTCGTCCTGCGCGCAGGCGCTCTTTCTCCCCCTGTTGGTCGGAATCGCCGATCCCACTTGCTCGGTGTAGGGCCTTGGCGCGGATGCCAGCGCGCTGTGCCTTCCGCGCTCTCCGTGCTCATATCGAAAAAATACTTGCCCCGCGCCGGCTTCGCGGGCTTCTTCGCGGCATCCCTCGAATGTCCCTCCACCACCATCACCACCACGTTTGACGCCTTCCCGGCGCGGGAAGGCCACGATGTGCCTTCCTGGGTGATGATCTGATTTTCCGAACCCCGGCTGGCATGTCCCGCCGGGGTTTTTATTTTCCCCGGCATAAAGCCGCCCCGGACTCGCCGCCGCAGGTTGTACCTGTTCCGCTCTAACCTCCTCATCCTCAACTCTCCGCTTAGCCGCACTTCGCACTTCGCACTTCGCACTTCGCACTTCGCACTTCGCCCATTTCCCATGCCTCCCGCCAACCTCCCCAAAGACCGCCTGCGCCTCGCCATCCAGAAGAGCGGCCGCCTCTCCACCGACTCCCTCGACCTGCTCAAGGCCTGCGGGATCAAGATCAAGTCCCCCAAGGAGAAGCTTCTCCTCCACGCCGACAACTTCCCCCTCGACCTGCTCTTCGTCCGCGATGACGACATTCCCCAGCTCGTCATGGACGGCGTCTGCGACCTCGGCATCGTCGGCCAGAACGTCCTCGAGGAATCCGCCCTCGAACGCGGCACCGCCAACGCCTACATCGCCGAGCGTGTCCTCGATTTCGGCGGCTGCCGCCTCGCCATCGCCATCCCCGAGGAGCGCCCCTACCACGGCCTCCAGGACCTCGCCGGCCTCCGCATCGCGACCTCCTACCCGCAACTGACCAAACGCTACTTCACCCAACAGGGGGTGGAGGCCGAGATCGTCACCCTCAGCGGCTCCGTCGAGATCGCCCCGCGCCTCGGCCTCGCCGACGCCATCTGCGACCTCGTCTCCAGCGGCTCCACCCTCGAGGCCAACAAACTCCGCGCCATCGAGACCATCTTCAAGAGCACCGCCACCCTGATCCGCAACCCACGCCCGCTCAACGCCGAGAAAACCCACAGCCTCGACATCATCCTCCGCCGCCTCGACGGCGTGCAGAAGGCCGCCGGCACGAAATACATCATGCTCCACGCCCCCAAGGCGAACCTGGCGGAAATCCGCCGGCTCCTCCCCGGCTCGGAAAATCCCACCATCCTTCCCCTCGCCGCCGACGACTCGAAGGTCGCCCTCCACGCCGTCTGCTCCGAGGACGTCTTCTGGGAAACCATGGACGCCCTCAAACAGGCCGGCGCCAGCAGCATCCTCGTCCTCCCGATCGAGAAGATGATGCTCTAAATCATTCTCGTTCTCGTAATCCTAATCGTTCTCTCCTCCGATCCCGTCGAGATTACGAGAACGATTAAGAGAACGAGAACGACCCAATCCGTGAAACCTTTAATCTGGAAATCCCTCTCCGCCTCCGCCCGCGACGCCGCGCTCCAACGCCCGGCGCAAAAGGCGCAGAAACGGACCGCCGTGATCGTCGCGGGGATCCTCGCCCTCGTGCGGCGCAAGGGTGACGCCGCGCTCAAACAACTTTCCGCCAAATTCGACGGCGCCAAACTCACCTCCCTCCGCGTCAGCGCCGCAGAATTCGCCGCCGCCGACCAAGCCCTCAAGCCGGCCGACAAAGCCGCGCTCCGCCGCGCCTACCGCAATCTCCGCCAGTTCCACCTCGCCCAACGCCCGTCGCCCGTCCGCGTCTACACAATGCCGGGCATCGCTTGCGAGAAAGTCTCCCGCGCCATCGAGCGCGTCGGCCTCTACGTCCCCGGCGGCAGCGCGCCGCTCTTCTCCACCGCCCTGATGCTCGGCGTGCCCTCGCAAATCGCGGGCAACCCCGTGCGCGTCCTCTGCACGCCCCCCAATCGCGACGGCACGGTCAGCCCGTGGATCCTTTTCGCCGCGCAGCTCTGCGGCATCACCGACGTGTTCAAACTCGGCGGCGCCCAAGCCATCGCCGCCATGGCCTACGGCACCGCCAGCGTGCCCAAGTGCGACAAACTCTTCGGCCCCGGCAATTCGTTCGTGACCGAGGCCAAGCTCCAGGTCTCGCGCGACGCCGCCGCGATCGACCTGCCCGCCGGCCCGTCCGAGGTGATGGTCATCGCCGACCACACCGCCGATCCCGCCTTCGTCGCCGCCGACCTTCTTTCCCAAGCCGAACACGGCCCCGACTCGCAGGTCGTGCTCGTTGCGTTCTCCGCCGCCGTCGCCGCCCGGGTCCAGGTTGAACTCGAATCGCAACTCGCCCAACTCCCCCGCGGCGCCATCGCCACCGAGGCCCTGAAAAAGAGCCGCGTGATCCTGGCCGCCTCGCCGGCCGAGGCCGTCGCGATTGCCAACCGCTACGCCCCCGAGCACCTCATCCTGCAGGTCGCCAACCCGCGCACCCTGTTGCCGCACATCACGACCTCCGGCTCCGTCTTCCTCGGCGCCTGGACGCCCGAATCACTCGGCGATTACGCCAGCGGCACGAACCACGTCCTCCCCACCTACGGATGGGCGCGCGCCTGCTCCGGCCTGGGCCTCGCCGATTTCATGCGCACGATGACCGTGCAAACCGCCACTCCTCGCGGCCTGAAAAAACTCGGCCCCATCGTCGAGCGCCTCGCCCTCGCCGAAAACCTCGCCGCCCACCAGCGCGCCGTCCGCGTGCGATTGGACAAACTCGCGCGATGATCTCCTCCTCCTCCCTTCCTTCCTTCGTAGGGGCGCAGACTTGCTGCGCCCTCGCGCCCGAGGTCGTCGCCAGCAACGACCCTGCATCACGACGCCAGCCCGTGGGGGCCGAGCTTGCTCGGTCTTACGGCTGCCCCCCTCGTTCTCGTTCTCTTAATCGTTCTCATTCTCCTTCGCCTCTACCGAACCCAACGAGCCTCCCCACCCGAGAGAACGATTACGACTAAGAGAACGAGAACGATTCGATTTCACGCTCCGCCCCCATGTCCCCCGTCGACCAAACCCTCGCCCTCGTGCGCCCCGAGATCCTCGCACTCGCGCCCTACAGCTCCGCCCGCAAGGAGGCGAAGGGCGGCCGCATCTGGCTCGACGCCAACGAAAATCCCTCCACCCCCGCCGCGGGCCAGCCGCTGTTCAATCGCTACCCGGACCCTCAGCCGCCCGACCTGCTCACAAAACTCGCCACCCTCTACGGCGTGTCGCCCGACCAATGCCTCATCACGCGCGGCTCCGATGAGGGCATCGACCTCCTCCTCCGCACCTTCTGCCGCGCCGGCCAGGACGCCATCCTCATCACGCCGCCCACCTACGGCATGTACGTCGTCGCCGCCGGCATCCAAAACGCCGCCGTCGTCAAGGTCCCGCTCCTCGAGGATAAAGACTTCGCCCTCGACCCCGACGCCGTGATCGCGGCCGTGACGCCCGCCGTCAAAATCGTCTTCCTCTGCTCCCCCAACAACCCGACCGGCGGCCTGCTCGAGCGCGCCGCCGTGATGAAGGTCGTTCGCGCGCTCGCCGGCCGCGCCATTGTGGTCGTCGACGAGGCCTACGTCGACTTTGCCGACCAGCCCACTCTCGCCACCGAGATTCCGGCGAACCCCAACCTCGTCATCCTCCGCACCCTCTCCAAGGCCTTCGGCCTCGCCGGCGCCCGCGTCGGCACGACGATCGCTGATCCCGCCATCATCTCCGTGCTGCAAAAGGTCATCGCGCCGTATCCCGTGCCGGTCCCCGTGGTGCTCGCCGCACTGGGCGCGCTTTCCGACGAGGGTCTCGCCGCCGCCCAAGCCTCCGTCGCCACGCTCCTGTCCGAGCGCGCCCGCCTCGCCGCCGCGCTGGCCAGGCTGCCGGCCGTGAAAAAAATCTGGCCGAGCGACACCAATTACCTGCTCGTCGCCGTCCCCGACGCCGCCAGGGCCATGGCGACCGCTCGCGGCACCGGCGTCATCTGGCGCGACCGCAGCAAGGACGTCCCCAACACCATCCGCATCACCGTCGGCACCGCCGCCGAAAACAACGAAACCTTGGAGGTCATGTCCCGTGTGTGACCATGCCGCTTTCCGCCGTTTTCGTAGGGGCGCAGACTTGCTGCGCCCTTCGTCTCCTTGCGGCGCATGCCTCAGGGCGCAGCAAGACTGCGCCCCTACCTGCCAACCAGCCATCCCATGAAAAAAATCCTCTTCATCGACCGCGACGGCACGCTCATCACCGAGCCCGCTGACTTCCAGATCGATCGCCTCGACAAGTTCGCGCTCGAACCGGAGGTCATCCCCGCCCTGCGCCGCCTGCGCGACGCCGGCTGGACTTTCGTCATGGTCACCAACCAGGACGGCCTCGGCACCCCCAGCTTCCGCGAACAGGAATTCCGTCCACTGCAAAACCTGCTCCTGGACATCCTCAAGTCGCAAGGCATCGCCTTCGAGGCCGTGCGCGTGTGCCCTCACACCGTCGCCGACCGCTGCGACTGCCGGAAGCCCAAGGTCGGCCTGCTGCTCGACTACCTCAAGGATACTTCCTGGTCGCGCGAGAACTCCTACGTCATCGGCGACCGCGAAACCGACGTCGGCCTCGCCGCCAATCTCGGTGTGAAGGCCCTCCGCTATAACCCGAAGACTCTCGGCTGGACCGAAATCACCCGCCAGATCGCCGACGCCCCGCGCCGCGCCGTCATCGCCCGCGCGACCAAGGAAACGAAGATCTCCGTGGCCGTGGACCTCGATGCCGCGGCGCCCGCGAAGTTTGCCACCGGCCTCGGCTTTTTCGACCACATGCTCGACCAGATCGCGCGCAATGCCGGCATCAGCCTCGTCATCACCTGCGACGGCGACCTGCACATCGACGAGCACCACACCGTCGAGGACGTCGGTCTCGCGCTCGGCGCCGCGCTCAAACAGGCCCTCGGCGACAAGCGCGGCATCGGCCGCTATGGTTTCACCATGCCGATGGACGAGGCGAAGGCCGAGGTCTCGATCGACCTCAGCGGCCGCCCCTACTTCGTGTTCGAGGCAAACTTCCCCCGCGAGAACGTCGGCCAGCTCCCCTCCGAGCTCGTCGGCCACTTCTTTCAATCCCTTGCCACCACGTTGGGCGCCACGCTCCACATGTCCGTGAAGGGCGACAACACCCACCACATGATCGAGGCCCTCTTCAAGGGCTTCGGCCGCGCGCTCAAGCCCGCCGTCGCCCGTGGTGCCGGCAGCGAAATTCCGTCCACCAAGGGAGTGCTGTGAGCCCCTTCGGTTTCCATCTAATACCTCGTAGTGGCGCCTGTCTCTTATAAACATA
>JAEZDN010000116.1 GCA_023433275.1 Verrucomicrobiota bacterium | reverse complement strand
TCCGTGTAGGGGCGCAGACTTGCTGCGCCCTGAGCCCGAATCATGCAGATGATGCAGGGGCGCGGCGTGACCGCACCCGTTTCTTGCTGCGGGAAGCAAGGGCGTGGTCGAGCCACGCCCTACAATGGGATAGTTCAACTGCGCGCACGGCGCAGTTCTGCTCCACCTGCGTGGTTCCGGCTGAGGCTGCGTCGGGAAATCAAGTCCGCATTCAACCTGCGTTCCTGCCTCCGGATCGCATCAATGCCCCGCTTCCAACTCGACCACAACCTGCACCGAGCTGCGCGCCGCCCCGCCTTCCGTCGCTGGTCTCACCCGCCTTCCCAACACCCAACCGAGGCGGCGGCAAAACTCGCGCACTTCCGCGCCCGTGGCGCCGCTGCCCGGCCCCATCACGCGCTTGTACAATTCCCATCCCGGCCCGGTCTCCAATCGCACCTCTTCCGGCGCGTCCGCCTCGTTCACGAAGCCCTCGTAAGCCAGGTCCTGCAGCCACGCCAGCTCGCCTTGCCGCTGGCGCAGAAACTGGAGCCTCTCGCTCAACTCGCCCTTCACCGCCGCCGCGCGCGGGAAATCCGCCGCCGCCCGCGCCATCCCTTCCGCGGCCTCCGCGATCAATCGTTCCGCCTGGCGCGCATCCCGCTTTCTTAACTGTTCCGCCGCCTGCGCGTCCAACCGCGCGATCTCCGCCACCACGGGCTCCGCCCGCACTTCCTGCAACTCCGTCTCCACGGCCTCCAGTCGCGACACGGCCCCCTCGGGCGCATCGCCGAATCGCTCGGTCAGTTCCCGCTGCAACGCCACCGCTTCATCCAGCGCTTCCTCCGCCGCATCCCACCGGCCGCCGGCGCGGTGCTCGGCCGCGATCTCCCGTAGGTCATCCACGCGCGCAGAAAGCCCATCCAACTCCTCCCTCGCCGCTCCGGTCGCGCCGGAGCCCACAGGCCGCGCCGGATTCAAGAACATTGCCGCCCCTGCTCCGATCGCCAGCACCGCGAGCAGGACCAGCCACCGGCCCCGGCGCGGTTCGACGCCCGCCGCCGAATTATCGGGTGTACTCGTGGGCTCCGCTTTCATGTGCCATCACGCCACACATCCGTGACTCTGGTGGCAACGCAACTCCCGCCCCGGGCTCGACAATCCCCGCCGTCCCGCTTTGGTCAGGGCCGTGTTTGACGAAATCGCCATCCTCGCCCCCGGCCTGCTCGGCGCCTCCGTGGCCCGGGCCGCGCGCCACTACGGCAGCGCCCGGCGCACCACCCTCTGGGCCCGCCGCCCCGAGGTGCGCCTGCAGTTGAAGGATCAGCCCTGGTGCGACCGCGTCGCCGACTCGCCCGCGGCCGCGGTGGCATCCGCCCAACTCGTCGTGGTCTGCGCTCCGGTCGACCAGATCGTGTCCCTGGTGCAACAAGTCTCCGCCGCCCTTCCCTCCGGTGCCATCGTGACCGACGTCGGCAGCGTGAAAGGCGAAATCTCCCGCCTTGGACACCAAGCCCTGGCGCCCCGCCATGCCTTTGTCGGCTCCCACCCCATGGCCGGTTCCGAGAAAACCGGCTGGGAGCACGGCCGCGCCGATCTCTTCAAGGGTCGCGCCACCTTTGTCACCCCGCTGCCGGAGACCGATCCAAAGGCCGCCGAACGCGTGGCGGCGTTCTGGAGCTCCCTCGAATCGGACGTCGCCACCGTCGAACCCGACGCCCACGACGAGATTGTCGCCCACATCAGTCACCTCCCCCAAGTCCTGGCCTCGACCCTCTGCGCGGCCCTGGCCAAGCGCGACGTCCGCTGGCGCAACTTCTCGGGCGGCGGGCTCCGCGACACCACGCGCGTCGCCGGCAGCGATCCCAAGCTTTGGAAAACCATCCTCGCGCAAAATCGCGACGAGGTCCTGCGCGCCGTCCGCGCCTATCAGGAGGAACTGCACGGCCTCGAGCGCGCCCTCGCCAATCGGGACTGGTTCGAGGTCCAGGCCATCCTCGAGCGCGGTCGCGCGTACCGCGACCAGTTCCGCCCGATCCCGTGACCCCAGCCCCCCAAGGCGGAATCCGCACTTCGGGCGGGTTTGCTCGTCACCCGAAAGCAAAGCGCGTCCCGAATCGGCGCTCCCCCCGACCATGGCCAAACCCGTGCCTGAAACTCACCTCCATCAAGCCGGACCGATGCGTTCAGCATGCGATTCCGCAGCGTGCGCCGTCGAACTGCTCGGTTGCAGGGGCGCGGCTCGTCCACGCCCTCGCTTCCCGCGGCGAGGAAAAGAGCGCGGTCAAGCCGCGTCCCTCCATCCAAGTGCATGATTCCGGATCAAAAGGGATGCCCGAACGGACGGGATGCGTGAGCAATCTCCACCAGCCAGCCGCTTCTCCCGCCTGACCCCGCCATGTCCGCCTTCCCTCCCACGCTTCCCATCCAACCGTTCACGCGTCCGCTGCGCGGCAGCGCCGCCCTGCCCGGTTCGAAAAGCATCACGAATCGCGCCCTGATCCTTGCCGCGCTCAGCCGGCAGACCGTTCTCTTGCGCGGCGCGCTCTTCAGCCGCGACACGCGCATCATGGTCGCCGCCCTCCGCGAACTGGGCTTCACCGTCGACACCGACGAGGCCGATTTGGCCATCCGCATCGAGGGCCGCGGCGGTGAAATTCCCAACCGCGAGGCGAAGCTCCACATCGGCAACGCCGGCACCGCCGCGCGCTTTCTCACCGCCTTCGTCTGCCTCCGCCCCGACGGCGTGTATCACTTTGACGGTGATGAGGCCATGCGCCGTCGCCCGATCGGGGCGCTGCTCGAGGCGCTCGAATCCCAGGGCGCACGGGCCGACTCGCGCAGTTTTCCGTTCACCCTTCGCACCGCCGGACTCCCCGGTGGCACCGTCGAACTCGATGCTTCCGAGAGCAGCCAGATGCTTTCCGCGCTCCTCATGGTAGCGCCCCACGCGCGCTCCCCGCTCACGGTCCGGCTCAAAAACGAGGCCGGCTCCAAGCCCTTCGTCCAGATGACCGAGGCGATGCTGCGCCAGTTCGCGGCGAGCCCGACGCTCTACCACATCGAGGCCGACGCCTCCGCCGCAAGTTACTACCTCGCTCTCCCCCTCGTGACGGGCGGCGAGATCACCCTCCCGAATTATGGCGGGTCGCTTCAGGGCGACCTCCGTTTCGCCGCGGTGTTGTCGGAAGTCGGCCTCATCCCCCGCACCGCTCCCGTTCCATCCTTTGGCTTTCAACGCGGGGAGCCGCGCCGCGGCGTCACCCGCAGCTTCCGCGAGTTTTCCGACACCTTCCTCACCCTCGCCGCCATCGCGCCGCTGCTCGACGGCCCGACCAAGATTTCCGGCATCGCCCATACTCGCAAACAGGAAACCGATCGCGTGGCCGGCATGGCCCGCGAACTCACCAAACTCGGCCAGCACGTCATCGAGACCGAGGACGCCCTCGAAATCCATCCCCGCCCCCTGGTGCCCGGCGTGGAGATCGAGACCTATCACGACCACCGCTTCGCCATGAGTTTTGGGATCCTCGGCTGCCACGACCTCCATGGCGACGGCCGGCCCTGGCTCACGATCAAGGATCCGGCCTGCTGCACGAAGACATTTCCGGCATTCTTTGACTTGCTGGCCAGCCTCCACGCGGGCTCTCATTGACCGATCCATGGGTTCCTCCCCCTTCATCATCATCGCCATCGATGGCGGTGCCGCCTCAGGAAAATCATCCTCCTCCCGTATCCTGGCGGAGCGCTTCAACCTGCTGCACGTCGACACCGGCTCGTTCTACCGACACACCACGGCCGAGCTCCTGCGCCGCGGCGTGCCACACTCGGATCGCGCCGCCCTGGTCGCCACCCTGCCAGCCCTCGCCCTTTCCACGCGCCTCGAAGGTCGCTCCGCCCGCATGCTCGTGGACGGACAACCCGCCGGCGACGAAATCCGCGACCAGCGGGTGAACGAAAACGTTTCGCACTACGCCGCCATCCCTGAGGTTCGCCAGCTTCTCCTCAGCTACCAGCGCGGCCAGGCCGACTTCGCCCGCCAGCACGGTTTTCGCGGCCTGGTGATGGAAGGCCGCGACATCGGCTCCGTCATCTTCCCCGACGCGGATTTCCGCTTCTTCCTCCACGCGGACCCGGCGGAACGCGCCAAGCGCCGCGCCGCCGAGGGCCGGCAGGACTCGATCGCCGAGCGCGACCGCCTCGACTCCTCGCGCAAGGCCGCCCCCCTCGTCGTGCCTGCCGGCGCCATCGACGTCGATTCCACCTTTCTCACGCTTGAGCAAGTCGTCGACAAGATGTCCGCGCTGATCGCCCCGAAGCTGACATGACGAACCCTCCCGCATCCCCCGCCCAACGTCATCCTGAGCGCAGCGAAGGATCCGAGCGCATGCCCGCTTCCGTTTACGACCATGGATCCTTCATTTCATTCAGGATGACGAGCTGACAGCTTCAGCCTTCCGATCTCTGCCCTCCTCCCCCATGGCCCAAACTCCCGACGTGCTGAAGCTCCGGCCCTTCTACGGCTTCTTCCACTTTCTGGCGTCCACGCTGCACAGCATGTGGTTCCGCGGCGTCGTGGCCGGACAACATAATTTCCCGATCGAGGGACCGTTCCTCATCGCCTCCAACCACGCCAGCCACCTCGATCCCCCGCTGGTTGGCTGTCACGTGCCGCGCCAGATGCGCTTCTTCGCGCGGAAAAGCCTCTGGAACAACCGCATCCTCGCGTGGTGGCTCAACCAGGTTGAAACCATTCCAGTGGAACGCGACAGCGGTGACATCGGCGCCATCAAGCGCGTCCTCCAAGCCCTGAAGGAAAATCGCGCCGTCGTCCTCTTTCCCGAAGGCACCCGCACGCCCGACGGCCAGCTGCAAAAACCCAAGGCCGGTGTCGGCCTCATGGCGTGTAAGACCGGCGTGCCGGTCGTGCCCTGCCGCGTGTACGGTTCGTTCCATGCCTTTGGCAAGGGTACTTCCATTCCCCGCTTCGGCACCCCGGTAAGCGTCGTCTTCGGCCCTCCCATTTCCCCGGACGACTACGACGACCCCGCCGCCGGCAAAGCCCGCTACGAGTTGGCCGCCCAGCGCATCATGGACCGCATCGCCGCGATCCCCGCCCCGGTTTATCCGGTGATCTGATCTCCGCCCGAGGAAGCCTGCGGTGGGACGGGTGCCCCCACCCGTCGTCCCTCCTCCTCTGTGGGACGAATCCCCCCACCCGTCACCCCTCCTTCCCTCTGTGGGACGGGTGCCCTCACCCGTCATCTCTCCTTTTCCTCCCTGTGGGACGGGTGCCCTCACCCGTCATCCTTCTTCCTTTTCTGTGGGACGGGTGCCCTCACCCGTCATCTCCCACGCACTCTCAATGCATCCGTAGCGCCATGATCTCTCCCTGCCACGGCCAATCATCGGCGTTGATGCACAGTCCGGCGCGCACCGGATTCTGCCTGATATAACGCCATTTCTCCTCATACAAATCGGTGTTACGTAGGATGTGATCGAATGTATCCGCCTGCCAAAGCGGCGTCGAATGGTCCGACGCGTTCGCCAATTTTCGCGCCGAAACTGATTTCCACATTTTCAACCACGTGCCCCGCGGCTTTGCCTCCCCTGTCGGCTGCGCGAAGAAATGCACATGGTCGGGCATGATGACGAAACGGCCCACGCACCAGCCATCGAGTTTCGCCGATCGGGTCCAGATATCAACCAGGGCGCGATGCACCGCCGCACAAGCAAGGACCGGCTTACGTTTAATGGTACACGCCGTAAAATAATAAATCGGCGAGGCCGTGAACGGGATGACGTGAGGTAAGCGCATAATCAAACCGCGGGGTGAGGGCACCCCGCCCACAAGCGACCTCGTTCACGACCATAATCGATTCCCCTCCTCCGTCACCTCTTTCCGCGCTTCTCAATCGATCCCATGTGAGACCCCCACTGACTCCCTGTGGGACGGGTGCCCTCACCCGTCATCACTCCTTCCCTCCCTGTGGGCCGGGTACTCCCACCCGTCTCTTTCCCTTCCGCCAATCCCAGCCTCTCCTCCTCCGCCCTTTCCGCGGGGTTGCCACCTCCCTCGTTCCCCTCAATAAACCCGCCATGATCTCCCAGGCATCCACCGTGGACGGGTTCTTGAACACCCTGACCGATGACGAGCGGGCGATCTTCACCAAGCTGCGCGCGCTCCTGAGGAAGGCTCACCCCAAGGTCGAGGAGTCCATGAGGTACCGGATGCCGACTTACCTCGTCGGCGATTACCACGTCGGTGCCTTCAACAAACAGAAGAACTACCTCTGCCTTTACCTGAATCCCGAGGCCGTGGATCCCCACCGCAAGGAGCTGAAGGCCGCCGGTCTTGACTGCGGCAAGAGCTGCCTGCGTTTCACCAAACCGGATCAACTGCCGCTCCCGCTCGCCGCGAAGATCATCAAGGCCGCGGGCAAACTGGCGGGTCGCGCCTCACGCCCCCCAAAGCTTTGATGAAACTTTTCGACCTCGTGCGGTGCCCTCATCCCGTCATGCGCATGCGAAGATTCTCCGCCCTGATGATGTTGGCCGCAGTCAGCTGCGCCTCTCCGGCACTCCCCGCAGAAAACACCGCAGTCGGTCCACGCTCCCCCTTTGAAATGCCGCCCTTCCCGGCGCTCAGCGCCTACGCGGTCCGACAAGGCATACCCCTGCAGGGCATCGTCCTGGCGCCGGAAGATAGCCTCCCTCAAGCCGGCGACGAAGCGGTCTATCTGATGACCCTCCAACAGTCGGCTGGCTTCAAGCAGTGGATTGTCCGCCTCATCGCTGCGACGCCCGACACCGGCCCCGAAAGCAAGCCGCTGCCCGAGGACACGATCTTTACTTCCACGGGCTTGGAACTGCGCTACTCCCACCGGCCGGCGGCGCTGAAGATCGAATTTATCGGACCTTTTGACAGCCAGACGCGCGTTGATTCCCCAATTCCCGTGAAGCACGGTAGAACCATCGTAAGCGCCGAATCCCTCGAGCGCGGACTCGTCCACTACTGTGCGTCCTCGCTCGAGATCAACCGCCGGCTGCAGGCAGCCGGCATCTCCCAGCCACACTATTATGGCATCGGCCGGCGACCCGAACCGACGGCCGTTGAAGCCGGGCGGCGGGCTGCCGAGGCATTTCAGCTTTCCGCCGAAGAAGAACGCCTCGCCTTCAGTGTCTATTTCGCCCTTCGCTCATTCTATTCCGCCGCCACGGAAGTGCCCGCTTGCCGCGATGTCCTCGAACACGTCCTGCAAAAACCATCGCTATGGTCAGTGGCGGGCAACCTCGGTCTCAACCCCAACTTTGTGTACGGGTGGCAGGACGTGATTCGGCTGCCCGACGGCGTGATGCCGTTGCCGGCGCCCGTCTATGCCCTGCCCGTGAAACTCGCCCTCAACAACCGCCCCGCATTGAAAGCCTCCCTTGCGGTTTCCACCACCCAGCCGCCGTTGCGTCACTGCGCCGGCATCGTCTCCCTCGTCGCCGAGCATCCCACGGACGCGAGCAAGCGCGTCTTTCTTCACCTCATGGCCTCCCGCCCCGCCGCGTCCGTGGCGTCGGGCCCCTAGCCTCGCGGCGCCGCCGGTCACGGCCAAGGGCTTGTTTCGCCGTCACCGCAACCCGCAATTCGTCCGCGCCCGGGCCATCGTCTTGGACGCCACCGCGCGGGCGCGCTCGGCGCCTTCGCGAAGCACCTGGTCGACATAATCGGGATTGGCCGCCAGCTCGGCCCGCTTCGCCCGGTACGGGGCAAAGTGATTCCAATAGTGCTCGAAGAGTGCCTTCTTGAGGTCGCCATAACCGAGGCCACCCGCGCGCAACCGGTTTTCGAAATCCGCGGCGACATCCGCCGGCGCGAAAAGCTTCAGGAGCTGGATCGCAAGGTTCTTCTCCGCGTCCGGCTTGGGTTCGGCGGGCGTCCGCGAATCCATCACGATCCCCATGATCTTTTTCCGCAGCGCCTTCTCGTCGCCAAAGATCTCGATCGTGTTGCCATAGCTCTTCGACATCTTCTGCCCGTCGAGGCCGGGGATCACCGCCAGCGTTTCCGAGATCCTTTCCTCGGGAATGACAAACGTCTCGCCGTAGGTGAGGTTGAACTTGATCGCGATGTCGCGCGTCATTTCCAAATGCTGTTTCTGGTCCTTGCCCACGGGCACGACGTTCGTGTCGAACAGCAGGATGTCCGCGGCCATGAGCACGGGATAGGCGAACAAGCCGAAGTTCGCGTCGATGCCCTTGGCGGTCTTGTCCTTGAAGCTGTGCGCACGCTCGAGCAATCCCATCGGCGTGAGCGAACCGATCAGCCACGTGAGCTCGCAAACCTCGGGTATGTCGCTCTGGCGCCAGAAAACCGCCTTCGCCGGGTCCAGCCCGCACGCCAGCCAGTCCAGCGCGATGCCGCGCGTGTAGGCGAGGCGCTGTTTCGCGTCGGTCAACGACGTCATCGAGTGATAGTCCGCGATGAAATAGAACGCGTCCCCGCCGGCCTGCAGCTCGATCGCCGGGCGCATCGCGCCGAAGTAGTTGCCGATGTGCAGGGTGCCGGAGGGCGTGATGCCGGTTAGAATGCGGGGCATGATGGAAATCTTTCTCTTAATCTTTCTCCAGGGATCGGAGGTTCGCGGTGGGTATCGTTCTCTTTCTCTTAATCGCAATCTTTCTCCAAGGACCGGATAGAGAGAACGAGAAAGATCAGGAGAACGAGAAAGTTTTTGTCCTCAGTCCCGCCGCGCCATCGTCACCACGCTCTGCCGCACGCGGGCAATCGTGGCCGGCGCCAGCACGCCGCTGAACGACATCGTCGGCATCACCAGCGCCCGCGGTCCGAGGACCGAGCCGGGATTCAGCACCGCATTGCACCCCACCTCCGCCTTGTCGCCCAGGATCGCCCCAAACTTCCTCAGGCCGGTCTGGACGATTTCGTTCGCCAGCCGCACCGTCACCTCGCCCTGGTCGAGCCGCAGGTTGGAACAAATCACGCCCGCCCCGAGGTGCGCGCCGTTGCCCAGCACGGAATCGCCCACGTAATTGAAATGCGGCGCCTGCACGCCATCGAGCAACAGGCAGTTCTTGAATTCGCTCGAGTTGCCCAACACGCAGCCCTCGCCCGCGATCACGTTGTTGCGAATGAACGCCCCCGGCCGGATCTCCGTCCGCGCCCCGATGTAAACCGGCCCGATGATCGTGGCGTGCGCGGGCAGCTTGACCGTCGGGTGCAACCAGACCTTGCCCTCAATATGAACCCCCGGCGGGATCGTGAGACCCGCGGTTTCGAACTCCGCCGCCGCCAGGGCCGGTCCGATCTGCTTGATCCATTCCCACGGCGCGACCCCCGCTTGGAAATACGATTCAAACCTGCCCAGCGACGGGGGGAGCGCAAAGAATTCGGAGGCTTTCACGCCACCTTGATAGCGAAAAACTCACTGGAAACCAGCGGTTTTTGAAAGTCGGGCCGTTCCCTGAATTCTGAAAATGAAGAAGGCCGCCGGGGGTTACCCGGGGGCGTCAGTCCAAA
>JAEZDN010000093.1 GCA_023433275.1 Verrucomicrobiota bacterium | reverse complement strand
CGCTCATAGGACAAAAGGTACGCTAGGGATAACAGGCTGATCGCGCCCAAGCGTTCACAGCGACGGCGCGGTTTGGCACCTCGATGTCGGCTCATCACATCCTGGGGCTGGAGAAGGTCCCAAGGGTCCGGCTGTTCGCCGGTTAAAGTGGTACGCGAGCTGGGTTCAGAACGTCGTGAGACAGTTCGGTCCTCTATCCGCTGTGGGCGTTTGTGATTTGAGGGGTTCATTCTCTAGTACGAGAGGACCGAGAATGACGCACCTCTGGTGTTCCGGTTGTCCCGTCAGGGGCAGCGCCGGGTAGCTATGTGCGGAAGAGATAAGCGCTGAAAGCATCTAAGCGCCAAGCTCATCCCAAGATAAGATCACAATCCGTCGCAAGACGGTGCAAGGTCCGGGTAGACCACCCGGTTGATAGGGCAGAAGTGCAAGCGTAGTAATACGTTCAGCTTACTGCTACTAATGACCTTGCCGGTTTATGCAGATCCAGTTTCTAGGCGTTTATTTGACCTCCTTACACACGCAATTTGGCTGTCTGAACTTTTTCCAATTACTCCGGCTCTGCCGCGAGTTTCCCTTCCTGGTGATTATATGCCGGGGGTTCCACCCGTTCCCATCCCGAACACGGCCGTTAAGCCCCGAGCAGCTGATGGTAGTAGGACGTTAGGTCCCGCGAGAGTAGGTCGTTGCCAGGTTTATGGCCCGGTTCTTCGAAAGAAGAGCCGGGCCTCTTTTTTTTCATGGATCGAATACGCGCCAAGAGCCCGTCCTTGCGGGAAGGGTTTTGGCGCGTAGAGGTGTTAGGCCAACATCCTGATGAAGAAGATCTCTAGTCTGGCCCGGTTGGTCATCGCGTCTTCCGCGCTCGGTCTTGCTGCAGCTAAAGTGTGCGCCGCCCAAGGCGATGCCGGTATCGGCATCGAGCAGATCGTTCCATTGATCTATCCTGTTTCGATGATGGCCGAGGGCATATATTCCGGCGAAGTTCGCGCGGTAATCAGCGTGGATGCAGAGGGAAACCTCTCGGACTGGCTCGTGACGGGCTACACCCAAAAGGCATTCGCTGACGCGGCCGCGTCAGCCCTTCAGCAGTGGAAATACGAACCCACGATCGTGGCAGGTCGTCCGCGAGCCTCGCGTGCGGACATACTCTTCAAATTTCGGTCCGAGGGCGTCATCGTTATGACCTTGCCGGGCACCTCGGTCAGACACGCCTTTCGCCAGATGCTGGAGGAGCACTACGTCTATAGACCTAACCGCCTCAGTGACCTCGATCGCATTCCCACTCCTGTTCACGTGGTTTCTCCCGCGGCGCGTATTGATGGGCCACCCCGCAAGGTAACCGTCGGATTCTACATTGATGAAGAGGGGCGCGTGAGAATGCCGGCGGTGGAGCGGGAGTCGGCGGACGATCTGCTCGCCGCGGCATCTGTGGCGGCAGTCGAACAGTGGCGCTTTGAGCCTCCACTTCGCAAGGGCCGTCACGTGCTGGTTTACGCGAACCAGGATTTCACCTTCAAGCCGCGGGAATAAAGCGTCGGTTGTTCAACGGTCGGGTGGCGCCAGCTGAAGGCCACTAAGCAGCTCGCGTAGCTGCTGTCGGGCACGATAAAGTCTCGTTTCAATTCCGCGTTCCGAGCATCCCGTGATCTCCGCAATTTCGCGGTAGGATAGCCGGTCGAAATGATGGAGGAGCAACGTGACCTTGAGGTCGTGCGGCAGGCGGCCAATGGCTGTCCGGACTGCGGCGAGGGTTTCGTCCTGTTCCAACGCTTCGCCCGGACCGGGAATCTCCGACCGCAGGTTGTCCTGAATCGGGCCGGTTGCGGTGTCGCCATCCATGGGCTGCCGTAGCTCGAGATTCACCGTGGGGTGCCGTCGCTTCCAGCGATGGTGGTTATGGCAAAGGTTTGTGAGCGTGGTGAACAGCCAGGCGCTAAGCCGCGTCTCGGCGCGAAGGCGCATTCGTTGCTGATAGAGCTTCACGAAGGCCTGCGCCACCAAGTCTTCCGCATCGGATTGATTCTGGCAATATCGGTAGGCGAAACTGTGCAATGGCCGCTTCCATCGGTCGACAAGGCGGTTGAGGGCGCCCGCCTCACCTTGCTGCAGCGCCAGCAGACTGGCCTGGTCGGTGTCGATATCGTGAGACACGGAGCGCGGGGCTGGCGCCCGATTATCAGTTCAGAAGCGTCTCCACCACAGGGCCTGCGGTGGGCACCAGGCGAATATATTGGCGACGCTGTTCCGGCGTCATCACTTCGGCTGACGCGAGGATTAGCTTTCGAGTCATGTCCAGGCAGCGGCGATTGAGTTCGCGGCGCGTCTCGACGAAGCGCGCAAATTCCAGGAAGTCGACTTGGTCCGTCGTCTGTCGGGTTCGTTCGAATTCGGCGAACTCTTCCTGCATGAGCGCAACTTGGACGGCCATGGCCTGCAGCCGGGGACGCGACGTCTGATGGAGCTCCTTGATACGCGCAAACTGAAGATCGTCGAGGGCCAGCTCGGTCCGCATCCAAGCCAGCTGGCCGTCCATCGTATCTGTGTCGTTGGGCTCCCGATGTTGGAAATAGGCGAAGTGCGTCGCCGTGCCCACGGCCAGGCCGAGCAGGAGGACAAGCGTTGGGCGTTTCATGAGCGGCTTTCCGGGTCGGTGGTGCTGAGCAGAGGGTCGATAAGCTGCAGATAGCTCTTGGCGAGCTGGGCATTCCGATCCTGGTGAAGTTGTCCTACGCGGACCTCGGCAAGGAAAAGGCCCAGCAGGGCGCACGCGGCGACGAAGCCCAAGGCAAAGACCGGGCGTTCCAGCCAGGTGGTGAACGTAACCCATGGGCCCCGGCCCGCCGGATCCCAAGTCCCTTCCTGAGACGTGGCAATACGCTGCCACACTTGCGCGCTCAGGTGGGGCGATGGCGGTGGGATGGATGACCAGCGATCAAGAAGGGCGTCCAAGGGATCGTCAGGAGGTGGCTTGTTCATGGCAAAAGGCTCGGTGCGACTCGTGCATAACACCTGCCCATGCCACTGTCCTTCAAAATCTTTTCAGCCTACGCCCCCAAGCCGCTTCCGCCCTGCGGTATAGCACGGTTTCCCCCGGGAAAGCGTACGGAAACGAGGTGCTGGTCTAAGTCGAGCTGGAGACGAATGGATTTTAGCCGTGCCCTGACCATTTCCACGAGCTGATTGAGGTGCAAAGGCGTCAGGCCCATTCTCCCGAGCAAATGGGCGATGGATGGCGGTCGGGAACCGCTGGGGTCCAACACGGCCGAGCGGATCCACTTGGCCACATGAAGTAACGCCGCCAGCTGAAAGTGAACCGCGGTCCCGTTCGGCAAATATTGCCAGCGAACCGGCTCGGTCATGACCGGTGGGAACTCCCACAGCCGTAACAGCGCGGCGCCGGCCTCCGCATGATGATAGCCCAGCGCCGCGCGTTCCGATTCCACGAATTCGAGCGGCAATCCCTGCGAAACGAGCCGCAGCGCAGGCTGGTTCCTCGCGGCCCAGTCGTCGATCGCGACCATTCCGATGCCGTGCAACAGTCCGATCGTGTAAGCCACGTTGCGATCCGCCTGGATCCGGTCGGCGAGAGCCTCGGCCGCGAGCGCGCACGCGATGGCATTATGCCAGAGCGCATCGGCGTCCATGGCATAGACGGCCAGCGGCCGTTCCAGTACCTGCGAGGCCACTGCAGTGGCGACGAGTTCATAAATTTGTTCGTACCCTACGCGGTTCACCGCTTCGTCCACCGTATAGCAACGAAGTCCACGACTAAAATAGGCACTGTTGCCAAATTGAAGCACCCGAGCCGCAATGCCGGGATCGAGTCTCACCAATTCCACCACTTGGTGCATCGAGGAATTCCCATCCCGCAACAACTGCTTGAGTCGCGGCAGCACTCGCGGGGCTGAGGGCAGGTGCTCCAAACCCCGGACTAATTCGTCCAACGAAAGGGCAGGGGGCCGGCTGGCGGAGATCTGAACCACGCCCTATTATCGACAACTTTACATTCTACTTTCGCGGAATGTTGCCCGCGCGAAACGCGGGACCCTCCCACTGCAAGTCCAACCGCGAGCTAGCCCGGCGCGGGCCGCCGCGCCCGAGGCCTTAACTATGGCGTTGATATATTTTCTGCAGGATCGAAACACTCGGCGCGGCGGGAGCGACGGGCAGGGCGCTGGCGCCCGCCAGACTGAACCGGAGCAGCAATTGTTCGTTCTCCTTGTCGAGCTGCAGGATCTGCAAGATGCGGGCCCGGGTTTTGTCCAACGCTTGGCGAAACGCCGGCCCCTCGGCGCTATGGCGCGGCACGCTCCGCAACGCGCCCAGGGTCATGTCGAGGCGCGCCAGGAGCGACTTCTTCCTCTCGAGCAATGCGGCATCCGGCGCGCGGCGATTTTGCTGCAGGAAATTATTCTCCTCCAGGGCGAGCTGGTGGAGCTCGTTACAGAGTTCCTGGTGCTGTTGCAGGGCTTCCATCGGAGTCATGGTCTGAAAGATTGGAGGGGGAACTGGATCGCGGCGCGGCGGCACTGAAAAAACGATTGAGCTGTTGTTCGGTACGGGCACCCCAGTCAAGCTGTCCGATGCGCCATTGCGCCATCTTGGCGAGTTCGGCCATTTCCGGCGCCACGGGCGTCTGGCTCGCGTGGGTCACCGTCTCGATGATGGTCTGGTACGCCTGGGTGGCCCGTTCGTTCTGGCGAAGCCGCTCATAGCACAGTCCCGTCTGGTAAACGATGGGCAGGCGCCAATTCGGCTCCGCCGAGAGGCGGGCGAGGCTCTCATAGATGGCGACGGCGCTCAAGGTGTCGCCGCTCTGGAAAAAATCATTGGCGAGTTGGTTGCCCGTCCGACGCTGCCAGTAAGCCCAGCCTTTGGGATCGACGGACGCGTTGCCCTGCTCGGTGCGCAGCAACGCCAGCGTGATGCCGAGCGCTTCCTCGGCCCGGCCGAGGCTGCGCAAGGTGAGTGCCAGGAGAAAACGCGCCTCGGGTACATTTGCGTCGGTCGGCCATTGGTCGATGAATTGGGTGAGCTTGATGACCGCAGGTTCCAGCTCGCCGGCGTTCAGCAGCGACCCGGCGGATTTGAAATGCGCGCGAGCGCGATCCTCAGGCGCCAGATCCAGCAGGCGCAGGCGGTCGTAAAACTTTGCCGCCTCGGTGAATTCGCCGATCTCGTAATGCGTCTCGGCAATCTCGAACTGCGCCGTTTTGGCGAGCAGTTGGTAGTGCTCATAACTTTCCGGCGGGAGCTTCAGCGTGGAATTGATCACGTTGTAGAAGCGGTTGATCGCACTCCGGTAGGCTCCCATCGCGCGCTGCGAACGACCGAGCTCCAGCAGGGCTTCGGGCACGCGGGGATCGTCAGGATAGAGCTTCAGGAACTTCTCGTAGGTCGCCACGGCCTTGGTGAACGTAGCCTGGCGACGATACATGCGTGCCAGGCCCAGCAAGGCGTCGCATTGGTCCGCCGCCGGAAACGCCCGGTCATTCATCACCCGACGGAAAGCGATCTCGGCGGCCGCAAAGTCGTCGCGCTCCGTGAGGCTGTTACCCAGGTTGACCAGTCCCCGACCTTCCTTGGCTTGCCACTCAGGCTTGATCGAAGGTGATCCAATCGGCGCCGCCGGCAGCGTCTCGGCCTGCACCACCTCAGCCTGCGGAGCTGGTGCAGGTTCGGCCAGGGGCTCCGCCTTTGCCAACGATTCCATAGTCACGGCCTCACCAGCCGCGACGGGGGATTCTTCGTTGGCACGCGCTGGCGTCAGCAGGAAACCTCCTGCGGCCAACAGTGACAGCAAACGCAGGGGGAGCAACGAAGGCACTAGTTCACCCGATAAGTGGCGGAGCTTGCCGGCAAAGTGCCCGGTGCAGGAGGGGTGGGCACACCGGGCAGGAGAATGGACGTCTCCTCCACCGGACCACCCGATCCGGGCAACCGGAACAGTGGCAGAAAGTCCTGCGACTGCACCTTGCGCCGCGTGTCGTCTGGCAGGATCGGCAGCGCCCGGGGCAGGGGCGGTTCCGAGTTCGGCGGTGTCGATGACTCCTCCGGGGAATCGGGCGGCGCGGAAATGGCCGCACCGGGCGATGGCATCGGCGGGGTCGAGGCCGCCGCCTGATCGTTGGCGAGCGTCACCTCCACTTCCTCCGGCGCGCTGGCCGCGACCGGCGGACCACTCGCGATCGGCTTCACCACCGGTGGCGGCACGGGCGCAGGCTCCTGAAACCGAATGGTCGGCGGGCCCATGGTCGCCAGGTAAGGTCGCGACACCGTCTGCCGCGTGCCCAGTGTCTGCTGGGCCGCATAAGCGGTGGCGATCATTGCCAGGTGTAGGACAGCCAGAACCAGGCGGCACAGGACCGCAATTGTCCCTCCACGCAGGTGGGACGTTGGAAAACGACAAGGCATGAATGGAAGTGTGATCCATTTCAGCGGATTCTGATTCGCTACGCTTCCTATCGGCCACCCGGGCGGGTGACTTGAGCGAAACTCTTCGTCCCGGATGAATTCTTACGCCAGCGCACCCGCCTCGCGCCGCCGACCCTTCATTCACGTCAGGATCGTGCGAATCTGCCGCCCCAATTCGTCGAGGGTGTAGGGCTTGCGAATGAAGTCCTTCTGGCCGAGTTGCTCAAATTCCGCACGGGCTTCCGGCGAGAGATGTCCCGTAATCACCAGCACCCGCGCCTGCGGCTGCGTGATCTTGAGCACCTTCAAGACCTCAATGCCGGTCGCACCGGGCATGTTCAGGTCCAGCAACACCACGTCGAACCGCTTTTCCATGCGGCCAAGGACATCAATGGCGTCCAGGCCGTCGCGCGCGGTCGTGACGGAGTAACCTTTGCGAGAAAGCGAGGTTTCGAGCAGCTGGCGCAACGGCGCCTCGTCGTCGACGACCAGCACCGCCTCCGTGCCGCCCGGAAATTCCGTGGGCCGCGTCGCAGCCGGGGTCAGCACGGCCGAATCGGCAAATGGCAGGCAAACCCGGAAGGTGCTGCCCTGACCGACCACGCTTTCCACGTCGATGCATCCTTCGTGGCTGGCAACGATGCCATAGACCACCGCGAGCCCGAGTCCGGTGCCCTTGTTGACGCCCTTCGTGGTAAAGAACGGCTCGAAGATTCGCTCGCGCACATGCGTCGGCATGCCCGTGCCGGTATCGCCAACCTTCAGGCAGGCACACGGCCGGCGGCCGGGCATGCCGGCGGGAACCGCGTCGCCCTCGAGGCGCTGCGTGGTCAGGGTGATCGTGCCCCCGCCCGGCATCGCATCGCGCGCGTTCACGCAAAGGTTTAACACGATTTGCTGCAGCTGATTCTGGTCGGCGAGCAATGGCGGCAGGTCATGGTCGAGATTGAAATGAAAGGTGATGTTGCGCGGGAACGTCTCCGCCAGGAGCTTCACGAGATCCTGCAGGTGCTGGTTCAGGTCGAGCGAGGAGACCCGCACCTCGGCCTTGCGGCTGAAGGTCAGGATCTGCCGGACCAGGCCGGTTGCCCGCTCGGCGGCCCGCTTGATTTCACGCACGCTTTTCTGGACGATGGCGGGATCCGACGAGTTGAGCACGCAAAGTTCGGCGTAACCGTTGATGACCGCCAGGATGTTGTTGAAATCGTGGGCGATGCCCCCGGCCAGCGTGCCGATGCCTTCCATCTTCTGCACCTGACGCAGCTGTCCTTCGAGAAGCTTGCGCTCCGTGATGTCCTCACGCAGCAACAGCATGTTCGAGATCTCGCCGGCGGCATTGCGCAGGCAGCACACCTGGACCGATTCCCAAATTTGGCGGCCATCCGGCGCCTGTCGGCCGAGTTCCCCTCGCCACTCGCGGCCGGTGCCCACATGGGCGCGAAATTCCTGATAAGCCTCCTCGCTGATGTGGCCCTCGCGCAACACGTCGATCTCACGGTCGAGGATCGTCTCCAGGGTGAGCCCCGAGGTGGCGGTGAATTTTCCATTCACGTACTGCACGTGTCCCTCGGCGTCGGTGATCGCAATGGCGATCGGGCACTGCTCGACCGCACTCGAGAGCTTGTGAAACTGTTCCTCCGCCAGGCGGCGCCGCGTGATGTCGTGCCCGACGGCGCGCACGCCGATGATCCGCCCCTCCACCGTGAAAATCGCCGATTCCTCCCAGTCGATCCAGCGCCACCCCTGCGGCGTCAACCACCGCTGCTCGTGCGCCGTGGAGTGGGGCGGACGCTGGACGGCGGCGTCGGCCTTGGCGAACGACTTCACGTCGTCATGGTGCACCAACCCGCATGCGGGCTTGCCAGGCAGGCGTTCTGTGGGACGGCCAAACTTTCGGGCAAAGGCCTCGTTTGCGGCCAGGAACAGGCCGGATAAATCGCGACAATAGACGAACGCGGCGCTGCCGGTCCAGGCACCGAGCAACGCCTCCGGCGGCGGGTTGGCGGAGGCCCCCGTGGTGGAATCACGTATCACGACTGACATGTACGCGTAAAATCGGCCGAAAATCCCAGAACTGTAGGGTCGGATCGTTAATCCGGCACGATCCCGCCAAGCGGCACAAACTGAACCCAGTCGCTACTCGTGAATTGAATGCGCGAGATCCCACGGATGGCGGACGATGTGACGCGTGGAGCCGGGCCGCCCTCGTTCCGGTCGGCGACCGTTGCCCTCGCCCGAGGCGCAGAAATCATCCACCGGGGTGAGGGCGCCCCAGCTCCGGAGTTGGGCCGGTCTAATCGACCTGAATTCAGCTCACGATAGCCCGTCGAAGACTGGCCCTACACCAACCCGCTGAGCATTTGCGGCAGGCGGGGCAGTGCGTTGTCAATCGCCGCCCGGGCAATCTTCGTCTCCGCGCCGTCGGCGCCATAGAGGATCTGCCAGCCATCCAGGTCCACCCACGCGTCCCGGGCCACGGGGGGAATCTTTTCAAAACCGCCCATCACGCCGGCATGTCTCACCAGACAATCGGCCACCTGCACGGCGGCGGCAAAGATCTGGTGCCGGGGCGCCGCGGCCGGCGAATTGTGATATTGCACCGCCAGCACGATCTCATCGCTCATCTTGTGGCGATCCAGGTAAACGGCCCCAATCCGCGCGTGGTCCCAACCAATCAATTCAGTTTCCCGCTGCGTGACCTCAGCCGCGGACGAAAACTCCGTGACGCAGACCTCTTCCAGTTCCTCTGGAAACGCGTGCGCCATCACGACCTTGCCCACGTTGTGGAGCAGGCCGACCAAATAATCGGTGTCGTCATCAATGGTCACCGGCAGCGCCCGCATGATCTCGCGCGTCAGGATCGCGGTGCCAAGGCTGTGCGCCCAAAGGTCCTTCCAAGGCAGGGGCGCGCGCCCGCTGGCCGCCTGGAACGCCCCCATTTCCTCGATCACCGGCGTGGCCATGGCGAGTTCGCGAATCTGGCGCAGCCCCAGAAAGAAGATCGCCTCCTCGATGTTGCTCACGCTGTTCGAGAGGCCGTAATAAACCGAATTCACCATCCGCAACAGGCGCGCCGTGAGCGATGGGTCGCGGCGGATGATTTCGGCGATTTGCGATGAGACGCTTCCCTCGGAATTCACCAGCTCGCGCAACGCCTGGTTGATCCGCCCGAGCGAGGCGAGCTTCGGGCAATCGTTGATTCTCTTTCGGATGATTTCTTCCGAGTAACGGGCGGTGACCAGGGGCGGAGTGGAAAGGGTCGACATGAAATTGCGGAAGGACGGCCCGCCCATGCGTGGAGGGTCGGGCCACGGTCTCAACAACGTCCCGCCGCCAGCGTTCTTAAGCGGTTTTGCTCAAGCTTTCGTCCATCCGGCCGATCAATCCCGCAGCGAATCGACCGTCTCCGCCCCCCGGCGCCGGGCCTTCGCCTTTCCCGGATGCCTCCCGCCCAGTTCCAACGTCTCCTGCAGGACGCCGTCGTCCATCATCGTGCCGGCCGCCTGGATCAGGCCGAGGCACTCTATCGGCGCGTGCGCGCCGCGCTGCCCAACCATTTCGACGCGGTTCACCTTTCCGGTATCGTTGCCCTGCAGCAGGGGCGCGCCGCCGAGGCCGTCGAGCTGCTCTCGCGCGCCCACCGTCTTTCCCCAAAAAACGCCCCTTGCGCCGTGCGCCTCGGCCTGGCCCTGACCACCTCGGGCCGCGCCACCGAGGCCGAGCCTCCGCTCCGCGCCGCGGTCGCGCTGGACCCCAAGTCCGCCGAAGCCTGGGATGCCCTCGCGCATTGCCTCAAGGTCCGGGATCAGCTCGCCGCGGCGCTCGAGTGCCATGATCGCGCGCTCGCCCTGCAACCGGATTTCGCGAAGGGACACTATAACCGCGGCCTCACGCTGAGCCTGATGGGACGCCACCGTGAGGCACTGGAGTGTCACGATCGCGCTCTCGCGGCCGATCCCACCTACGCGAAGGGCCACTATGGCCGCGCCCAGGTGCTGCACCAGACTCACCGGATCCCCGAAGCGATCGCCGCTTATGACCAATTCCTCGCCCTCGAGCCGTCCAATCACGAGGCGCGGGGCTACCGGCTTTTCGCGCTCAATCATCTCGACCGCATGAACCCCGGCCAGCTGTTCGCCGAACACGTTGCCTACGGTCGGGCCTTGGGGCGTCATCCCGTGCCCGGTTTTCCCAACTCCCCCGCGCCCGGGCGCCGCCTGCGCCTGGCCATCCTGTCGCCCGATCTGCGCTCGCACTCCTGCGCCTGGTTCTTGGAACCGCTGTTGCACCACCTCGATCCCGCGCAGTTCGAACTGTATCTCTATCACGACCATTTCCGGGAAGACACCGTCTCCGCGCGCTTCAAGGCGCTTGCCGCCGTCTGGCGCAACTTCGTCGGACGCTCCATGGCTGACGTCGAGCGCGCCATCCGCGCCGATGCACCCGACATCCTCATCGATCTTGCCGGTCACACAGGCATGACTTCCCGCCTGCCCCTGTTCGCAAAGCACCTCGCGCCGGTGCAGGTGAATTATCTCGGTTACCCCAACACCACGGGCCTTCCGGCGATGCATTACCGTTTCACCGACGGAATCGTGGACCCACCGGGTGAGGCCGACGCGTATGCCACGGAAAAACTGGTGCGCTTCGCTCCCACGGCCTGGTCGTACCAGCCCCCGCCATTTACCCCGGAGGTCAGTCCGTCGCCTGCGGCTGCCAACGGGTACGTCACCTACGGGTGCTTCAACAATGTGGCCAAAATCTCCGACACCACGCTGCAGCTCTGGGCCCGCGTGCTCGCCGCCGTGCCGTCCAGCAAACTGCTCTTGAAGGGCAGGGGATTCGCCGAGGAGGAGATGCGGCAAAAATATCACGCCCGGTTCGCCGCCGCCGGCTTGCCGCCGGAGCGGGTCGAATTTCTCGAGCGCACGGACAAAACCGACGATCACCTCGCGCTCTACGGCCGGGTGGACATCTCCCTCGACACCTTTCCCTATCACGGCACCACGACCACCTGCGAAGCTCTCTGGATGGGCGTGCCGGTCGTGACCCTCATGGGCGATCGCCATGTGGCCCGGGTCAGCGGCAGCCTGTTGCGCGCGATCGGACGCTCGCACTGGATCGCGACGTCCGCCGATGACTACGTGCGCATCGCCACCGAACTGGCCGCGGATGCCACGAGTCTGCCTGCAATCCGAGCGGGCCTCCGGACCGAACTCAAAAACTCCCCCTTGGGCGACCACCCCGCCCAATCCGCCCGCTTCGCCACCGCCCTGCGTGCTTGCTGGGTTGCCTGGTGCGAATCCCAGGCAAATCGACGCGCCGTGGCGTGAGCCCTTTCTCCTCTTAGTCGCTCCGCATTCTCGGCGTGAGCAGTCAGGACATTTCAGTTCCGCGGAGGGGCGCAGTCTTGCTGCGCCCTGACGCAAACACCTTCGGCCTCACGTCCACGCTCCAACCGCCAGCAATGATCGAGGCAGGAATTTCTTGCCGGGTTCTTAGGGACACCTTTTCCGCTGCGTTGCCTCCTCGAAAACCCTTTCGAAAAGAAAGTTTCTTTCATTTGTAGTCCAATGACTTGTGCGGGAGATGTTCCCGGCGGGCCCGCGTCTTGCAACGGGCACGATGCTCTCGT
This sequence comes from Verrucomicrobiota bacterium, assembly GCA_023433275.1. Classification (GTDB taxonomy): domain Bacteria; phylum Verrucomicrobiota; class Verrucomicrobiia; order Opitutales; family Opitutaceae; genus Lacunisphaera. Next base: position 8,474 of record JAEZDN010000093.1, on the reverse strand, counting down.
CATGCGCGCCCTGCTCCTCACCGGTACCCCCGCCCGCCCTGTCGCCCCTTTGCAGCTGACGGCGGAACAGATCGTCGCCGGTCCCGACTGGCCCGATGCCCAGACGCGCGACGGCCAATGGATTTCCCTGCGCACTCCGCGCGGCTCCTACGACCTCGCCACCGTCCTTTCCAAGATCCCCGCGGACCAGTGGCCCGATCTGCTCATCAGCCTCGCTGACGCGAGCGGTGCCAGTCAGCCCCGCAATCTTGGCTGCTTCAACGGCACGAAGATCCTGCTGATGCCTGAGAACAGCGTGCTATTCGAGCCTCACGCGAACGCCTCCCCACTTCCCGGTGCGGAATCATTCGACCGCGTCGTGCCGCTGCACGCGAGCCTCCGGATCGCTTCCTGAAATTCGAACCCGCCGACCCCATGACCCAACCCTCCGCCGTCCGTTCGCCTTCGTTGCCTCTGCCCGCCCTGCTCGATCTCTGCGGGATGGCCGCTGCGGTCTACACCGAGTCACCCGACCAGCCGGAAATCGTCGGAAAACTTCTCCAGACCCGGCGCGAGGCCGCGGAAGCCATCGTGCGGCTCGCCCAGAACACCTCCGCCGACGTCAACGCGGTCATCGACTTGCAACGCAGACTCGCAGCCGCCGGCGCAGGTGATGCGCTGGCATGTGACGAGGACAAGGTTCTCGCCATCCAACTCCATCGCCGTGGTCCGCTCGGCTTGCTCGCCGCGATGCTCTTGGTTCCCGCCCACCAATGGCCGACCGCTCCCGCGCTCAAGAACGTACCCACCAACTTTTGGCCCGCCTACGCCGCCTGGTTGTTTCACGCGCCCCAGGGTTTCAGCGCCGTCGGCCAGGCCGCGGAATACGCGGACCACTACCTGCGCCGCCTCGAGGAACTGGCCGCAGCCGTGGCTTCCCACCCGGGCGCGCGTCACGTCAAGGCGGCCCTGTCGGTCTTCATCTCTCTGAACAACAGCATCCCGCTGTATTTCTCCACCGGCTCGCTCCGCCGGCACATGGAACTCCGGGGTCGCCTGCTCGCGGCCCACGTTCGCCTCGATCAGCATACGCAGCTCCCCGCCACGCCGCGCGCCGGCCGCCGCCTGCGCGTGGGATTCGTCAACCGTCACTTTGGCTCCCAGACCGAGACCTACTCGACCCTCCCGACCTTCGAGCAACTGGACCCGCAGCGATTCGAGGTAAGACTATTCACCTGCCACGATCGGGGCACCGATCTCGAGAAATACGCCGCCTCGCACGCGGCGGGGCTCACCCTCCTGCCTGAGAAACTCGAGGATCAGCTCAAGGTGCTGCGCGAGGCCGCGCTCGATGTGGTGGTGTTCGGCACCAATGTCACGGCCGTCTGCCACGAGATCACCCGCCTCGCGTTGCACCGCGTCGCCCCGCTCCAGGTGGTGAACAACTCCTCGTGCACCACCTCGGGATTCCCGGAGATCGACCTGTACGTCTCGGGCGACCTCACCGAGGCCTCCGACGCGGCGGATCACTTCACCGAACGGCTCGGCCTCTTGCGCGGCCCGGCGCACGCCTTCAATTACGAGGCGGATCGTGCGGAGCCCACCACGCACTGGACACGCGCAGCGCTCGGCCTGCCGGAAGAGGGCGTCGTTTTCGTCTCCGCCGCGAACTACTTCAAGATCCTCCCCGAAATGCGCGTGACCTGGGCGCGGCTGCTGGCCGCGGTGCCCGGGTCCTGCCTGTTGCTGCACCCGTTCAACCCGAACTGGTCGTCCAGTTACCCGATCCGGCGCTTTCGCGCCGAGATGGAAGAGACCCTCGCCGCGCACGGGGTGGCCGCCTCGCGCCTGACCATTTCGACGAACCGGTTTCCTTCGCGCAACGACGTGAAGGCGCTCCTGGCGGTGGGCGACATCTATCTCGATACCTTCCCCTTCGGCGGCGTGAACTCGCTCGTCGATCCCTTGGAACTCGGGCTCCCCGTCGTCGCTTGGGAGGGCGCGACCATGCGTTCCCGCATGGGGGCCGCGCTCCTGCGCCAGCTGGATCTGGGTGACCTCGCCGCCCGCGATGAGGCCGGCTACCTCACGCTCGCCTGCCAACTTGCCTCCGACCCGGCCCGGCGCGAGACCCTGCGTGATCGCATCAAACCGGCCATGGCCGCGCCGCTCTTCCTCGATCCATTGGCCGCCAGCGATCTGTTTGGGAGCGTGATCGAGAATGCCTTCGACGAACTTGTCGCCACGGGTGCCGAGAAATTCCGTCACGCCGCCGAGGCGGTTCGTTCCGCCCTCGATGTTCCGCTCCGCGGCGTCGACCGGGTCCGCCACGCGCGTGCGCTGCTCGCCGCCGGCCGCGTCGTCCGCGCCGTGGATTATCTGCTCGGGGCCGTGGCCACCGATCCGCAGGACGCCGACGCGTGGTTCACCTTGGCGGGAGCGCTTCATCAGAACAACCAGCGGCAACAAGCCGTCCAGGCCCTGGACGTCGCCCTCCGGATCGATCCCTCGCGGGTCGGCGCGTGGACCCTGCTCGTGGAACTGGCCGAAAAGATCGGCGCCACCGACATGGCCGCCGAGGCGCGCGCGGTCGTGGCGCAATTGTCGACTGCCCCCGACCAACCGGTCGACGCCGAGCCCGAACTCGCCCCCGAGCATCTCCGACTCACCGCCTGAACCCTGAACTTCCCTCCTATGACCGAAGCCGTCGCCGTCGCCCAACGCCACAGCCGTGAACTGATTCCTGAAGGGGCCAACCTTGCTTTGATCCTGGCAGCCGAGGAGGCCATCGCGCGCATGCCGGACGACGACGTGGTGGAAATGCAAGAACGGCTCGCGGCAGAACCCGGGGATGGGTTTCTCTATCTTTGGCTGGGACTGGCCGCCCGGGAACGCCAGCAATGGAAGGCCGCCCTCGACGCCTTCGGTCACGCCATCAACCGCGGATGCTCCCATTGGCGCGTCGGTTGGTATATCGCCCAGGCGGCCCATGGGGCGGGACAGCACCAGCTCGTCGACCAGGCCTGCGCCGCCGTCCTCAAAGCCAATCCGCTCTTCTGGCGTGCTCGCGAACTGGCGCGCTATGCCCGCGGTCATTACGCCCGCATCGGCGAGTACCTCGCGCAGTTTTTCGCGCACCAGCTTCCCTTGCGCAAAGCGATGGTGGAATTGTCTGCCGGGCAGGGATTTTTTCATCATGTGACCGGGGCGATGGGTTGGAATCCAGGGGAGGCCGCCTCGTCCGCTACCAGCCAGGTGGACCTGGTGACCATTTCCGATTCCGCCACCGCGCTCGCGACTCTGCAGGGCACCGATCTTGCCGGGCTCGCGCCCCAGGCCATTGCGGTGGTGTACGGCTCGCAGCGTGCCGCCGTCCTCGCACACCTGGCACGGCAGCAGTATTCGCCCTTGGCGGATGAGCACGGAATCTTGGTCGCGGCGAAATTCCGGCCGCTGGCTTTGCCAGGCCAGGATCAGCCGGCGACCAGGAACTTCACGGGCCTCTCAGGCAAACCTTCCTACAACGAGATCGAGGAGGATTTCCAACAGAACCTCGCCTATTGGCTGGGACGCCCAGCCGACACCGTGCAACGCATCGTCATCGTGGGCGCCTGTTACGGTCTCGAGGTGAAAACCTTCCTCACGCGCTACCCGCGCGCCGAAATCCACGTCTTCGAGCCGAGCCAGCGTCACTATCCCCGCCTGCAAGCCGCGTACGCCAAGGAACCGCGGGTGCATTGCCACCGCCTGGCCGTCTCGGATCGCTGCGGTTCAGCCACCTTCCACGAAGGCTCGCTGCAGGGTACGGGGTCGCTGCTGCCGGTGTGCGACAAGGACGATCCGAACGCGTGGGTGCCGTTCGAGGCCCAGGAAAAGTTCGAGGTTCAACTGACCACCCTCGACGCCTACGAGCCTCTGCGCGACGCCCCCATCGATCTCCTCTGGTGCGACGTCCAGGGCGCCGAGCTTCAAGTGTTGCGCGGCGGCTCGCAAACGCTGGCGCGCTGCCACGCCATTTTTCTGGAGGTCGCGACCAATCGCATCACCTACCAAAGCCAATGCCGCTTTGCGGAGCTGGACCGCTGCGCCCACGAGGCGGGATTTCATCTCGCGGCCATCGGCCTTTGCCCATCCGGCAATGGCACGGGCAACGCCGCCTGGTTGCGCGTGCCCGTCCGGACGGTCGCCCCGACTACTCCTCTCGCTGCTGTTCCGACGGAGGAATTGCGTCCTGTGGCGGGCGACGAACTCAAGGCGGCACTGTCAAAGCTCCATCCCCATTTGCTGGGACTTGGCTATCTGCCGCTCGACCGCGAGATTCGCCTCGGGGTGGTCGATCCGCTCGAGCTGCTGACGCCCGACCGCTTCGACCTCGCCATCAAGTTCATCTACGCCCGTCACCGTGAGCTCGGCGTGGAATCCGCATGGGCCCGCGAGTTGTACCACGCCCATATCAAGGCCTTCTCCGGCGGCACCTGCCGCGAGGGGGACGGCTCAAAGGTGAACATCGATGATTATTTTCAGGCGTTCGACCGCTTGCTCGATGAGGTGAGGGATCAAGGATTCGACCGAGAGCGGTCCCTCGTTCCCGTGGCCCGCGGCAATGCCCTGATCGACGGGGCCCACCGCGCCACGGCGTGCCTTCTTCATCGCCGGCCTGTCGCCGTCCTGGCCTTCGATCGGACCGATGACCGGTTTGGTTTCGAATACTTCAGAAAACAAGGGCTCGATGAAAAGCATGCTGATGCGGCCGCGTTGCAATACTGCCGCCTGCGCCCCGATACCTTTGTCGTCACCGTGTTTCCCTCGGCCGAGGGCCGCGAGGACGAGGTTCGTGCCCTCCTGAATCATCATGGCCGCCTGGTTTACGCCAAGCGAGTGCAGCTCAATCGCCGGGGCGCTCGCAATCTCATCTGTGAACTCTACGCCGGCGAACCCTGGCTCGGCGACCTCCGCAATGGCTTCGCCGGGGCCAACGGCAAAATGGAGCCGTGTTTCCGGAAGGATGGCGCGGTGCGCGTTTATATTCTTCAGGCGGCCGCCCTCGACCAGGTTCGCGCCCTGAAGGTCGCCATCCGTGATCTTTTCGGCATCGGGAACCACTCGGTCCATATCAACGACACCCACGCGCAGACGCTCCAGCTGGCCCAGCTGTTTCTCAACGCCAACAGCATTCACTTCCTCAATCACGCCGAGTTGAAATTCTTCGCCCGATTTGCCCGGCATCTCGAGCGCTACCGCCAGTGGCTCGCCACGAGCGGCGCCGACGCGGAAAACTTCTGCATCGATGGGAGCTCCGTGATGGCGGCGTATGGTCTTCGCGATGCCCAGGACCTCGACGTGCTTCATTGCGGGCCCGCCGACTTCGGGCCGGTCATGCCCGAGGTCAACAGCCACAATCCTGACGCGCATCACCACACGACCACGCGCGACGACATCATCTTCAATCCGGACAACCACTTTTACGCGTTCGGCCTCAAGTTTGCCTCGCTCGACGTGGTGCGCCGCCTCAAGGCAAAACGCAACGAGGGCAAGGATCGGAAGGATGTGGCCCTGATCGACGCGTGCCTTGGCATCGCCAGCACCAGTTCAACCGCCCCGCTCGCCGCGGCCCCGGCCGGTCCGGCGCGGATCATCGCCCTGATTCCCGCCCGCAACGAGTCCGCCCGCCTGCCGTTTTGCCTTCGCGCGCTCAAACCCTACGTCGATGCCGTCGTCTATCTCGACGATTGCTCCGACGACGACTCCGTCAAGGTGGTCGAGTCCCTCGCCAGCGAATGTCGCGTCGGCCGCATCATCCGCAAGACCGTGTGGCATCGCGACGAACCCGGCGACCGCAACGCGCTGCTCGCCGCCGGCCGCGAGTTGGGCGGAACCCACTTCCTGGTGCTCGACGCCGACGAGGCCTTCACCGCCAATTGCGCGCACAACGATTACCTGCGCCGGCTCGTCCTTTCCCTGCGCCCGGGCGAGACCCTCACGCTTTCCTGGATCCAACTCTGGCGCAGTCTCGGTGAATATCGCTTCGACCAGTCGCAATGGACCTATGCCTCCAAGGCCTTCGCCTTTTGCGACGACGGTCAGGCCACCTACCAATCCGGATTCATCCACACGCAGCGCGTCCCGTCCGGTCTCACCGGTCGCAACATCCCCGTGGTGAACTATGTTCACGGCGTGCTGCACTTCCAGTTCGTCAACTGGCCCAATCTGCAGATCAAGCAATCGTGGTACCGCTGCATGGAGCGGATTCGCCAGCCACAACGCTCGGCGATGGAAATCAACAAGCAATACGCGCCGTCCGAGGACGAGTCCGGCCTCCAGCTCCGAGCGGTACCCTCCGACTGGCTCGAAGGCTACGCGGGGCTCGACGCCGGAGTCTTTGGCGCGCCCGACGAGCGGCGCGTGCGCGAGGTGCTGGCCTGGTTCCGTGAGCACGGGGCCGCGCACTTCGCCGATCTCGACATCTGGCGCGTGGACTGGGCTGCCCATTGTCCCGATGCCACGCTGGCCACCGCGATCACCGAGGCGCGTCGAAACGCGCCCGTCGTGGCGAAAGCGTTCCCGATTCCCCCCGCGGCCCGCCGCCACATGGCCGCAGCCGGGGAGCATCTCAATCGCCGGGACCTGGCCGCCTGCCGGCAGAGCGTCGAATGCGCGCTCGCGGAGGCGCCCGGGCATCCGGAAATCCTCGCGGCCCTCGGCAACATGGAACTGGTGGCAAAGGATTTCACCGCCGCCCGCAGGCACTTCGAGGCCTCACTCGCCGCCAATGCGCAACAACCCAAGGTCTGGTCCCAACTCGCCGCGGCCCAGCTGCACCTGAAGAACCGCGCTGGTTTCCTCCAGGCTGTACAGAAGTCACTCGCGCTCGACGCGAAATGTGCGCCTGCGCTCCGGCAGATGGCCGATTACCAGATGGAGCGCGGCCAAGCGGGCCCCGCGGCCGGGGCCTATCGGCAGCTCGCGCAACTCGAGCCCCGCAATGCGATCGTGCGCGTGCTCCTCGGGCAGGCCCTCGCCGCCACCGGCGAAACCGATGAAGCCATCCAGTGCTATCAGCAGGCGCTGGCGCTCGACCCGAGCCTCGCCGCCGCCCGCCGCGCGCTGGACGCGAGCAAGCGCCCTGCACCCGGACGCAAGGCCGCGCCCGCCGCAGCTTGTGCCTCCTGACGCGCTGGCCATGCGACACGTTCACATTCTGGATCCCCAGCTGCTCGACCAGGGCGGACACTATTTGAATTATTGCACGCTGGCGGTGCGCGAACTGCAGCGCCGGGAAATTCCCGTTTCGATCCATGCGCGTCGCGGTTGCCAGGTGACCTGCGAGGGCCTCGTGCCGGGTGCGGTCTTCTCGCACGACATCTTCAAGGAGATCGGCCGCGACCCCCAGGTGTGGGCGCTGGAGAATTTCCACGCGGTCAACCAGGCCTTCGCCGCCGATCTGGCGCGAGTGGATACGTCGCTGATGAGCGCGGACGACCTCCTGTTTTTTCCCAGCCTGAACCAGAACCAGCTCTACGGCCTGGCCCTCTGGCTGGCTCGCATTCCCGCTGCGAGGCGTCCCGCTGTGGCCGTGCTGCTGCGCTACCTGACCCACGAGATGGATTACGTGAAAGGTCGCGCCAACCACGGCATGCTAGCGCACTTGTTTCGTTACGCCGCCCAGGCGCTGCTCGCCACGCAGGCACGAACGGTTTTCTGCGCTGACACGCGCGAGATGTGTGAGGCCTTCCACGGGGTGCTCGGCTGCCCAGTCATTGAGGTGCCGGTGGCGATGGACCCGCCGGCCCGCGTGGCGCCGGTCGCCCGTGAGTCGGGCCGGCCCAATGTGGTTTACCTCGGGCACATGAGCCAGCTGAAGGGTTTTCACCTGGTTCCGGATATCATCCTCCGCTGCCTTTCGACGCAGCCGCGTCCCCGGTTTACCGTCCAGATTCAGAACCGCACCCAACGCGGGTTCGAGTCCCACGTCCAATGGTTTGACCGCCAGCCGTCCAGCGAGGTGCACTTGGTTGCAGGCGCACTTTCGCCGGAGGAATACTACCGGCTCATGATCGATGCCGACATCGTGCTGCTCCCTTATCGCCCCACCTATTATGGACACTGTTCGTCCGGGGTATTTGCCGAAGCCGCCGCTCTCGGAAAAGTGATCGTGGTCCCCGAGGGCACGGTCGCGGCCCGCCAGGCTCGCGAGGGTGACTTGGGAGTGGTGGTCGCCTCCGCGTGGACTGCGCCGGCGCTTGCCGAGGCCGTCAGCCGGGCGGTCATGGAATTGCCGCAGCTCCAGGAAAAAGCCCGCCTCGCAGCCGACCGGTTCCGCCGCGAGCAAAGCGCTTCGACTTTCTGGTCCCGCATCCTCGCCGCCCTGCCGGGTGTGACCCAAGCGGCCGCCTGAAGAAGTCTCCGATTCACCACGGTTGGAGTAGGGAGGCTGGTGCCCGCTGATCCTTGCCGGTTCCTGGTAGGGGCGCAGACTTGCTGCGCCCTTCGTCCAT
>JAEZDN010000156.1 GCA_023433275.1 Verrucomicrobiota bacterium | reverse complement strand
CAGCTGGACGGAGGGGCGCAGCTTTTGACCGCGCACTTTTCTCGCTGCGGGAACCGAGGGCGTGGACGAGCCACGCCCCTACAACCGTACCGTTCGACCGTGCACCGCGCTCACCGCTTTGGAGCGTACAAAATAACACCCGCCACCGTCATCCTGAGCGGAGCGAAGGATCCAAGGGAAAGGACGGGCCTGCGCCGACTCCGTGGATCCTTCACTGCGTTCAGGATGACCGCGCGGGAGAGGCCTTCGCCGGAATATTGCAGTTCGATGTAGGGGCGCGGCTTGACCGCGCCTTTTCTCGCTGCGGGAACCGAGGGCGTGTACGAGCCCCGCCCCTACAACCGAACCGTTCGATCGCGCACACTGCGGAATCGCATTCTGACAGCATCGCTCCGGCTCAGCGCGCGATCGCGTCGTACACGATGACCTTGCTCCAGAGCGAGGAGCATTCGTCCACGAACTTCTGGTGCAATGGATGGACCTGGTAGGCGTTCTGGCCCTCGACATCGTCGAAATAGAGAATCTCCGAGGCGCTGAAGCTGTTGTCCACCACCTCGCGTTTTTCCGTGCTCGCCGGCACGCCGACGTGAATGCCGCGCACGGTCTCGATCTGGGCGAGCCCGCGGATCCCCGCGAGCAGCTTCGCGAGGTCCTCCTTGGAATCCGGATTCTTCAGCCAAAAGAAAACATGATGAACGAGTTTCGGCGGCGTGTGCGTGGCGGTGCTCATGGAAGCGGCGGAGGCCGCCGCGGCGGCCCCGAGCGTGGCGGCGGTGGCGAGAAAGGTACGGCGGGAAGGAGTGGAGTTCATGCGATGGGCCGAGGGAAGCCACGCCGTCCCTCCGCGTCGAACGCAAATCCTGTCATGAAGGCCTCGCCGTCCGCCCCGTGGTGACCGATCGCTCGGTCATACCGATCCATCTTTCGGTAGGCGCCGAGCTCGCTCGGTCCTTGTTCGTCCATACCGATTCGTCTTCGGTAGGGGCCGAGCTTGCTCGGTCCTTATCGGTTTTCCAACCGAGCCCTCGCCCTGGAGCCGGGGCGCCCTCGCCCCGGTGGAATGAGATGCATACATCTCTCGCCGCATCCCACCGGCCCGAGGGCGGGCCGGCTCCATTTGTAGGGGCGCAGTCTTGCTGCGCCCTGAGGCATGCACCACGACGGCACGACGGCGCAGCAAGTCTACCCCGATCCCGCTCCCGGCGGGCTCGGGCTTGCTCAATCATCACGAGATTATGCGTGGCTGGTGAGAGGACCGACCAAGGTCGGCCCCTACCGCAGACCACACCTCACAGCCGATTCCTCGTGAGCTCCCGCAACGGATAATGCGTGCCCCGCCAGGTGATGCCTCGCGTGAAAAGCGTGACCACCTGCGAGCGCAACAGGATGTAGGCGAAGACGCCCATGCCCAGCGGCGCGAACAACCCGTGCCACCAGCGCGTGCCGCCGAAGCGCGTCTGGTCGCACCCGAGCGCCAGCATCACCGCGACCGTGGCCACATGCAGCCACCGGGCGACGCCCTCGGTCATGACAACACCCGCGATCGGCCCAAGCCAGCCCACGGCCCACGCCAGCGTCGCCACGAGCGGCGCCCAGAGACGATAGTCGACTCCGGCGTAGGCGTTCTTCGTGAGCCCGCGGATCATGGCGCCCACCGAATCATACCACGCCACGGAGATCGCGCCGGCGCCGAGCACCAGTTCGCTGAATCCTCCCGCTTTCATCAGCTTGCCCAGCTTGATGTCGTCGTCGGGCCGCAGGCGCAGGGGCTCGTGTCCGCCCAACTTGCGATACGTCGACGCCCGCACGAGCGTGAACGCGCCGACCCCGCCATGCGCTCCGCTGCGCGGATCGGGAATGCGCCAGGGACGGACGCCGACGACGAAAGCCAGGCTGAAGGCGTTGACGCAGATGCCGAACGCGTGCCCGTGTTCGCTCAGCTGCGGCAGCGCGGCGAGATGATCGAGCGTCTGGCTCCGCGCATACGCCACCGCGCGCCGCAACGCATCGGGCGTGAAATGAATGTCGGCATCCGTGAAAAGAATCCACTCGCCCGTGGCCTGGTGGGCGCCCGTGTGCAGCGCGTGGTTCTTGCCGATCCATCCCGCGGGCAGCTCGCGCACGTGCACCACGCGCAGGCGCGGATCCGCCGCCGCGAGGCGGTCCAGCTCGGCGCCGGTGTTGTCCTCGGAACGGTCGTTCACCGCGATGAACTCGAGGTCCGGATAATCGAGCGCCAACATGGTCGGCACCGCGGCCCCCACCGTCGCGCCCTCGTTGCGCGCGGCGATCACGACGCTCACGCGCGGCCACGTCGCATTCGGGCCCGGCAGCGGCAACCTGGCCAGCCAGCGCAGCCGCCGGTTGCCGCGCATCACCTCCCACGCGAGCCCGAGCCAGACCGCCAGGAACAGCAACGCCACCCACGCGAAAGGATCGGTCCAAAGCATCCCTGCTCAGATACCAACCGCCCGCACCGCGTCAAAGACCGCGTGCAACAATTCACGCGTCCGCTCGCCTCGTCCCCACGCCCCACGCTTCCTCTGCCCGGACGAACCGCCGCGCTCAATCCCTTTGTCATGGTTGCGGGAAAATCCCGCACGGGGCGCATGCCCGGCGCTCACATCGGCGGGGTCGTGTCCTCGGCCACGGCGCGCGTCACGCGCACGCGGCGGGCGCGGTCGGCGTTGGCCTCGAGCACGGTGAGACGGTATTCGCCCGACGAAAACTGGTCGCCGCGCTTGGGCACGGCGCCCGCGAGGCGCTGGACCCAGACTCCAACCGTTTCGCGCGGTTGCCATTCCAGGGGCCAGCCCGTCTCGGCCTGCAGTTCGCGAATCGTGAAGGCGCCCGTGACGACGATGGAATTCTCCGTGCGCTCGTAGATCGGCCCGCTCTCGATGTCGAACTCGTCGCGGATGTCGCCCACGATCTCCTCCAGCACGTCCTCAAACGTGATGATGCCCGCGAGCTTCCGGTTGGCGTCGAGCACGACGGCCAGGTGGCTGCGCGAGAGGCGGAACCGCTCGATCATGGTGTGCAACGGCGTGTTGAGTTCGAACTCCACCACCGGGCGCACCAATGACTCGAACGGCGTGTCGGGGCCGAGCAGGCTGATTTGCCAAAGCCACTCGCGAACGAGGAGCAGGCCCTTCACCTCATCGAGCGAACCCGCGCACACCGGGAACCGGCTGTGGCCGCTGATCTGGGCGATGCGGAGGTTCTCGGCGACGGGCTTGTCGGTCCACAGCGCGATCACCTGCTCGCGCGGTCGCATGATCTGCTGGGCCTGGGTGGAGCGGGCGCGCAGGGACTGGACCATGAGCTTGTTGATGGCCGCGTCGCCCGGGTGGGTGTGCCGCGCGTGGCTGAACACGTACTCGAGTTCCTCGGCGCTGAAGGCGTGCTCGCCCTCGGTCGCCGGCCCCAGCCCGGCCCAGCGCAGGAACCGGTTGGCCGTGCCATTCAGCACCCAGATGAAGGGCATGAACAGGACGTAGAAAAACATCAGCGGACCCGCGGTCCAGAGTGACACGCCCTTGGGCCGCTGGATCGCCAGGGACTTCGGGGCCAGTTCGCCAAACACGATGTGCAGGAAGGTGATCACCGCGAACGCCAGCGCGAAGGCGATCGAGGACACCGCGCCAGGGTCCGTCACCCCCCAGCGGGCCAGCAACGGCTCGAGCCGGTGAGCCAGAAACGGCTCGCCCACCCAGCCCAACCCAAGACTGGACAACGTGATACCCAACTGTGTCGCCGATAGGGCCGAGTCCAGGTTGTGCGTGGCTTTGAGGGCCATGCGGAGGCGCCAGCCCGATTTGCCCTTCCGGGCCAAGGGTCGCAACTGACTGGCCCGCACCTTCACCAACGCGAACTCCGCCGCCACGAAAAACCCGTTCGCCAGCACCAGCCCGAGGATGATCAGGATTTCGACGCTAAAACCGAGGAGGGAATTCATGTAGGGCGCCGAACCCTACGACCCGAACCCCATCCGGCAAATCATTTGACCGTCCTATTAGGTTAAGAGCGTGATTAACAAATGGTTAAGTGTTACGCTAAAGGCGGCTTGCGCGAACGAGGCCGCTTAAATGCAGCCGCGGCGACCTCGCCGCGATCTGCGCCACGGGCGAGGTCGCCCGCGCTCCAGGTTATCACCGCTGGAATTGTGGGCCGACACTTGTGCCCATTTCGGACGCGAGGTCGAGACTAGCAGCGACCCCACGGCTGACATGCCGGCAATGGGCGCCCTTCGGATGGAGGGGCTGGAATGGAGCCGCGGCGACCTCGCCGCGGTCTTCGGCGCTGCGCGGGCGGGGTCGCTCCACGGTCAGCCCGTTTCGGCCGTCTCGCGCTTGGCGACCAAGGTCGCGCATACCAGGTCGCCCACGACGTTGACGACCGTCCGGCACATATCGAGCAGGCGATCGATGCCCAGGATGATGGCGATGCTTTCGCCCGGCACGCCGATGGTCACGAGCACCCCGACGACCAGCGGCAACGAACCCCCGGGCACCCCGGCCGTGCCGAGTCCGGCAATAATGCACATTAGCGCGACAACAACCTGCTGGCCCAACGAGAGGTCCACCCCGAACACCTGCGCCAGGAAGAGCACCGTGACCCCCTCGTACAGCGCCGTGCCGTTCTGGTTCGCGCTGGCCCCGACGGTGAGCACGAAACGGCTGATCTTCGACGGCAGTTTGAGGCCTTCCTCTGCCACCCGCAGGGAAACCGGGAGCGTGGCATTGCTCGAGGAGGTGCTGAACGCCGTCAGCATCACTTCCTGGATCCTGCGGAAAAATCCAAGCGGCGAGACGCCCGCGCCAAATCGCAGGAACAGCGCGTAGGTGCCGAACAGGTGCAGCGCCAGCCCAAGGAGCACGACAGCCGTGTAGAATCCGAGACTCTTGACCACGTCGAAACCCAGCGTGGACGTCACGGCAAACCCCAGGCACGCCACGCCCACCGGCGCCAGCAGCATGGCAAACCCGATGATCCGCATGCACACCTCGAACAAGCCCCGCAACACCTGCAACAGTGTCCCGGCCTGCTCGGGCGGCGCCATGGCGAGGGCCACGCCGAAGAAAAGGCTGAACACCATCACCGCGATCAAACCGCCGCCGGTGTAGTTCGCCGTGAAGGCATTCACCGCCTCCGCGAGGGGATTTTGCGGGATAAGGTTCAGCAGGGTGTCCGCCAGCGGGCGCTGGGCGGTCCCCTGCTCCACCCGCGGCGCCGCCTGGCTGCTGTAGCGGGCCTTGAGCTCATCGCGCGTTTCCGGCGCCATCTGGCGGCCGGGGGCCAACGTGTTCACCAACACGAGACCGATCGCGACGCTCGAGCCGGACAGGAGCAGCGTGAAGAACAGCGAACGCACGCCAACGCGCCCCAATTTCCGCAGGTCGCCCATCTCTGCCACGCCGAGCACGATCGCGGCGAAGATCAGCGGGATGACGATCATGAAGATGATCCGGATGAACAACCGGCCCACCGGCTGGATCACGTGCGCCAGCCACCAGTCGAGCCGCGCGAGGGCGTCGGGTGTCTCAATCAGCGCGTTGGCCACCAGGCCCAGACCGGCGCCCACCACGAGACCCGCCATGATTTGAGTGGCCAGGGGCCAGCGCCAAAAACGTCCATCCATGCGCGCGGAGCGTGCCGCCCACCCGCGATGCCGCAACGCCAAACGAACGTCGAGCCGCGCCGCGACCTGCGGCGGTCGGCGACGTCGACGAACTTACGGACGCGGCTGGGTCAACGTCCCAACCCTTCTCGCACCCTCGTGGCGGGACTGCGGAGCGCTCAGCCGGAACGATGCAGTTGGATGGAGGGGCGACCTCGCTCGGTCCTTCGATCACCGCGTGACCCTCCAAGAATCCCGGGGCCCGAAAGGTCTCCTGTAGGGGCGCGGCTTGACCGCGCCCTTTTCTCGCAGCGGGAAACAAGGACGTGGACGAGCCACGCCCCTACAACTGAATCGTTCGACCGTGCACGCTGCGGAATTGCATTCCGACCGCATGAGTCCGGCGCAGAATACCCAAGACCTTCCCCTCCCGTCATCCTGAACGGAGTGAAGGATTCACGAAGACGGCGCACATCCGTCCTTCCCCTTGGACCCTTCGCTCCGCTCAGGATGACGGTGGCGGTTGTATTTTCCATGCTCTCAAGTTCATCGCCGCTCACTATGCAACCCCCAGCGGTTGCTCCCGGTCTCAGGATGACGGCGGGGAGAAATGAGATTCGAACGAGGCGTTGGGCAGGTTCCACGCGTTCGATTGCGAGGCGTCAAGCCCCTCCCATATTGGAGGACCTCCCGTGAACTCACGGGCGAGAATTCCAAATCAGACGCGCTGCCGGCTCGTCACCGCGGCGGCGTGTAGACCGCGCCCTCAGCCATGCCGAGGAGCTGCTGATAGGGGTCGGTCTCCTCGCCATCCGCCATGATCTGGATCTTCACGAGCACGCCCGGGGCGACGCGGATCATGCCGAGGCTGAAAAATTTGTAGTCGCCCGGCACGGGCGGCAGGCCCACGAGCTTCCGATCCGTCATGACCGCGTAATAGCCGTAGCCCTGCACGGGATAGAACGGCTTGATCACCGGACGTCGCTCCACGAAATCACCGACGGCATGCGCCCGCTCCGCGACTCGCACCATGTGCTGGCGCAGCTTTTCGTCGGTGGGGAACTCGTCGGTGCCCTCGGCGGCGATGCTATAGACGGCGCGCGCGTTGACCCGCTTGTCGTCGGCCTCGAGCACGATCCTGAGTTCACCGACATCCTCGCTGGCGAGTTTCCATCGCCCGACGGGGAAGAACTCCAGTTTCCCGCCATTCGGCAGCTTGAATTCCTTTGCCGCCCCGCTCGTCGCGGCCACCACGAGAATCAGCGCTGCGATCCAAAGTCTCATGGCCGCCTACTATACGCACGGAACCGCCGGAGGCCAGCCGGAGTTTGGTTTTGCGACAGGACTCATCCTCCGGACAACCGCATGAATGCGGACTTGTCGCGTCACCGCACCTCAGGGCAACGGCTTCAACCCCTCCGCGCGCACCTGCCAGGTGCCGTCCTTCGGGATGCCGGGAGACTCGGTGGTGTTGCCATCCCACCCGGCGATCATGAGCGCGGCGGCGGCGAGGAACGAGCCATTGGCGGGCAGATAGACCGCGATCTCGCGCTTGCGCGCGCCGGGCGGGGCGGCGGGGTCCACTTTGGTGTCGCTGCGGACCGGCGCATGACCGTTGGGCAGGTAAATGTTGTTGGGGCCGTCGCGGAGCAGGATCTCGACGGCAACTTCGGGCCGGCCGAGACGCGCGGCCGTCATGGCAATCATCGGATAATCCCAACCCCAGATCTTCGCCGCCCAATCCCAATGCGCGAGGACGGCGTCGAGCGTCCGCTCCATGGTCGGACGATCCGTGTAAGGCGCCTGCGGCGGCAACAGCCCGATCGGCGCGAGCATGGTCGGGTGATCGTGACGGCTGTCGATGTTGTCCCACGTGTCGGGATGCGAGCCGAGGGCGACATACTTGCCGTCCTTCTCCGGAATCGGCGCGAGGTGCGCGATGACATGGTCCCATTTTTCGTCGCGCGGCAGCCCCAGGCGCTCGCGCCACTGCTGCGCCAGGCCGAGCGTCCAGCGCCAGTACGCCAGTTCGAACGATGGATTCTGGCTCGTGGCCTGGTCGTAGATTTCCTGCGCGATCCACAGCGGCGGGCCGAGGTCGTAGCGTTTCTTCTCGGCATTCCAATGCGCCATCGTCGCAAGGCACTCGGCGGTCTCGAACACGAGCTCGCGGTAATGGGCCAGCGTGTCCGTCGTGGGCGAATTCCGGTACAGGAGTTCGGCGAGGTAGATCGGGTGCGGTTGGTTCCAGATGATGAAGGGATTGCCGCCCGGGCTCTCGCGCATCTGCGGCCCGGTCATCTTCGCCCACCGCGCGCCCTTCAGGCCGCGACTGGCCGCCAGCTCGCGCGCGGCGGGAAGCTGCGTGATAAACCACTGCAGGTTTTTCGCCAGCGCGGCGTCGTGCCCCCACAGCGCGAACTGCGCCGTGTGCCACCAGACCATCTCCGTGTGATGCTTGCCGTACCAGGTGTTGGCCGTGAGCCCGCCCTCCTGCGGGGGCACATCGCCCACGCACTGCACGGCGGTCAGGTAGCGCGAAAGGACGATGCGCTTCTCGAATTTTTCCGCGAGCGCGTTGGTGCTGCCGCTGAAATCGACGGCGGCGGTCGAGCGCCAGAACGCCGGCCAGTGCTTGGCGCTGACGCTGAAGATTTCCTCAAACGGAGGCGGACTCTTCGCCGTCGCATCCCGGGAAAATGCCACGACCATGCCAAAGGCATTTCCTCGCCGGTCATGGCCCCCCGACCAGAACCCGAGCCGATGATCCGACACACGGCGCGGTTCCGTACCGGAGGTCCAGGTGATGCTCACGCCGTAGACGAGTCCGCCAACGGTCCGCCGGATTTCGAGACCCCGCGCGACCCGCGCCTGGGCTTTTTGATCCTGCGCCCCCGCCACGGAAGCGGCGGCCAGCTTGTGGCGAGATCCCACGTCGCTCGTCTCCGTCACATGCGCCTCGTCATGGCTCCAATCCAAGGCGGGCGTATTCTTGGTATTGATGTCGTGGCCGCGCGGAAAGGCGACCTGGACGCCGAGTTTTCCCTGTTTCACCCAATCGGACTCGATCCGAATGGCGATGGCATCCGTCCGCGGGTCGCACGCCGTCTTCACGATGACCCCCACTCCGCCGAGCTTGAACTTGCTGGTGAGAATTCCTGTCCAAAGATCGAGCGTCTGTTCCGGTTCCTCGATGTCCGCGGGCGTGAACGCTGAGCCGTCGGGTTTGTCCCACACGAGTTCCAGCTGGCCGACTGGATGCGCGCGCGGGTTCTTGCGCAGCCAGTCGCCGGCGGGGCTGGATTGGCGGTTGGGATAGCGCACGACGCGGCCGTCGCCCTGGGTGAACGGAGTGCTGGCGTCGGCCAGCGTGTAGTTGTTCGGGTTCTCGTCGCTCACCCACGCCCAGCGCGCCTGAGTCTCGGTGGGCACGCCGTGCCGGTGGTAGTCGTAAGCGAAAGTCTGCAGGCCGGTGATATCGGCGGTGAAGGCGAAGTCGCCGTTGCCCACCGTGAGCGGCGAGTCGTAGTCCACGCTGCGCACGACGGGATTGTGGCGGCGCACCAGCGCCTCGCGGTCAATCGGCGCGGCCAGGGCGCCAACGCAACAGGCCAGGGAAAGCAAACGGAAGAACGACTTCATGGTGGGGTGTTCAAGGATGGGGAATTTCAAACCGGGCGGACAAGTCTGCAAAGGACGTGGGATGATGCCCGACGCAAGCGCCGCGGGCGGGGTCGCCCGTACTGCAGGCTGCCGTGGCCTTCATGCAGCCCGCTGTAGGGGCACGGCTTGGCCGCGCCCTTCCCTCGCTGCGGACAACGAGGGCGACGTGGACGAGCCACGCCCCCACAAGTGAACGGTTCGACCGCTCACACGTCGGGATCGCGCTCCAACCGCATGGTTCCGGCTTCATAGCGGGGCGGCATACTGCTGCGGCCCGCCGCGCAGGCGCACGTGATGCTCGAGGCGGCCGAGACCGAACCACGCGGCGCCATAGCACAGGCCGAGCATGAGGTTCACCATCCGATACGGCCCCAAAACCACCTCGCCCACGCCCGGCAGGGCGAGCGTGTGCGTCCAGCCCTTGAGCGCGTCGAGCACCCAGCCGCAGGCCGGGCTGATCACGACCGCGATGAGGACGCCCTGCACGATCGTATTGGCCCCGGCCAGTTGGCTGTAGCGCTGCGGATGAAACACCTCCTGCGTGAGCTTGAGCTGGGCCATCATCACGATCCAAAACGCAACGCCGGTCACGAGCGACGACACGAGGAACGTCAACGGCCCCACCACGAGGAAGAACGAGAGCACGTACCCCACTGTGATCATCACGAGCCCGATCCGCAGGACGTACGCGGCCCCGCGCGAATCCACCAGCCGCCCCACCGGGTACGCGATCACCACCCACACCAGCGCGGGCCAGGAGAGCATCTGCCCGACGGTGGTGAGGCTCATGCCGAGTTCATATTGCGGGAAGAAGATGATGAAGCCCGAGAGCCCGATCAGCGCGCCGTAAAGGCAGACGCGGATGAAATAGATCCACAGGTAAACCGGATGCCGGTACGACTCCCGCACGAAGGTCCGCGCCGCGGATCCCAGCCGGGCGATGCACCCGGCTTGCTCGGCCGCGGGATCGCGCTCCACGGGCGGGTAGTCGCCTTCGCGCACAAACCAGCAAACCGCATAGAACCCCACGAGGTTGAGCAGCGCCACGCCGACGAAGATCGGGCGGCTGTGCGTGGCGGTGAGCCCGAGCAGCCAGTAGGTGATGATAAACGTGCCCGCGGCACCGAAGACGCGGAACAGCGCCAGGAACCGCCCCATGTGCGTGTCGGGCACCACGTCGCGCAACAACCCGAAGAAGCACACGTTGGTCATCGTCTGCACCACGCGGTAGAGTAGCACCAACCCGGCAAACACGAGGATCACCGGCGCCACCGGCAGCGACTGGAGCCAGGCGCCGAGCCCGTCGATCCGCACCAGCCAATCCGCGATTTCCGGCGAGAAGGGCGTGATGGCGAGGAAGAGCGTGACGAACGGCGTCACCCAAAACAGGATCGGGATCCGGCGGCCCCAGCGCGTGCGGAGCCGATCGGAATAGTAACCCAGCGGCGGCATGATCAGCAGCTGGAGCACGGCGTTGAACGAGCCCACGATGACCGCGATCTGCGTGTCGGTGGCGCCATGCAGCTTCAGGAGCACGGGCAGCACCTTGGGCTCGAGCATGTCGATCAGCGTGAACACCACCTCGGCGCCGAGCAGCCAGGCGAACACCGCGCGCAAGCCTGCGGCCTGATAAACAAGCGTGCCCGCGCGATAGACCGCGGGCGCGGCCGCGGGACGGGGGGTGGGGTTGGACATCAGGGGGAGGTCGCCGCGCGACCGGACGGGCAAGACCGGCAGGGAATGCGCCGCGATCCAAGCCTGCAAGGGGTTTCCACGTAAAGGAAACGGTGCGGCAGCCCGTGCCGCCGCGATCAAAGGCCGGCGCCGATCGCGGCCTCCCTACCCGTTGCTTGGTCGCGGCGGGGCCGTGCGGCCGGCCACCCAATAGCCCTCGATCATGCTGTACACCGGGCGCCGCGGCAGACCCTGCTCGTTGTGATAGAGCTGGCTGGCCAGGATATCGATCGCCGTGGCGCCAATCAGCGTGAGGTTCTGGTTGATGCCCGTCACCTCCTCGACGTGGTCGAGCCGCGTCTGCTCGACATCGAGCGCGGCGAAGGCGACGTCCTGCGGGATGCGCCGGCCCACCAGCTCCAGCGCGATGAATTGTTTCGGGCCAAAGCCGATGACCGCGTCGGGACGCGCCGTTCGCAACCACGTCTTCAACTGACGGGTTTCCTCCCCCCGCGTGGTGAGCAACGGCTCCAGACGCGCATCGCCGAGCGTGTTCTGCGCGGCGAGGTAGCCGCCCAGCCAGCCATAGTTCACCCGACGATTCTGGTCGTCACGGTCCAGCATCAGCGCGATCCGGCGGTAGCCGAGTTCCCAGAGCTTCTGGTACGCGAGGAACGCGCCGCGGAAATGGTTGTGCGTCGCCCGGTGCATGGCGTGGTGGTTGAACACGTATCCAAGCCCCACGCAGATCAGGTGCGCCCAATCGAGCTCGTGGTCATACACGGGCACGGCAAAGGGCGTGATCAGGTTGCCGCGGATGGCCCGCGCCTGAAGCACGCGGCACGTGGCCGCAGCCTGCGCCCCGCCGGGCCCGAGCCAGAACGGCTCCACGCGCATGCCCAGTTGCTGCGCCCGCCGCCGCGCACCCTCATAGAAACCCACGCTCGCCGAATGCTGTTTCCATTCGTCCGCGGTGGGACCGCCCGTGAGGAATCCGACAATCTCCGGGCCCGACTTGGATTGCTTGAGCCGCACCTGGCTCATCAGCGCGGAGACGAGGACGTTTGACCGATAGCCCAGCTTGTCGGCCAGCCGCCGCAAGCGCGCCCGCGTGGCCTCCGGAATGGACGGGTGGTTGCGCAGCGCGAGCGACACCGTCGTGTGGCTCACGCCCGCCCGCCGGGCTATCTCGCGCAGGGTCGGCGGGTTGGCGGCGGCTGGGGTTAAAGCCATGGCCCACGCTGGGATCCGCATTCGCCCGGCGCAATTCATTTTACGTGGAAAGCTGCGGCGCCCTTGGCCGGGCCCGGCGACCGCGGCACAACCCTGCCCATCGGCCCTTCCCCCAGGCCGACTTCCCGCATCATCGCCGGCGTCGCCACGCGGTGCACCGGGAAAACCCCAACACCAAAACCCCACCCATGAACCAGACGCTCCCTACGCGAGCCCTGTCTCGCCGTATCACACCGTCAGCACTCTGCGTGCTTTCCCTGCTGTCGCTCGCCGCGACCAGCCCCCTCGCCGCCCAGACCGCCCCCGCCGCCGCTCCCGCCGGCGACGACGTGGTGGTGCTCTCGCCCTTCACCGTGTCGGGTGACTCGGTCGACCGCTATCGCGCGAGCGAGGCCATCTCGGCCGTCCGCGTCCGCGCCCCGTTGCTCGACACCGCGAGCACGATCTCCGTGATCACGCGCGAGATGATGGACGACCTCGCGCCCAACCGCGTGTTCGACGTCACCCGCTACGTCGCCGGTGTGCAGGAAGGCCGCGGCGTGCAGTTCCAGGACCGCATGATCATCCGCGGCTTCGAGACGCAGAACGGCGCCCGCACGGTCGACAACTTCCTCCAGTCGGCCGACGCCGACAACATCGAGGAATCCGTCATCGACCGCATCGAGGTCACCAAGGGCCCCAACGCCATCCTCTCCCCCGCCGGCGCGCCCGGCGGCTCGCTCAACATCATCACCAAGTCGCCGACCTACAAACGCCAGGGCTCGCTCTCGGCCACCGTCGGCCTGTTCGACGCGCAGAAGTACATGCTCGACGTGTCCGGCCCGATTGGCAGCAGCGACCGGTTCGCCTACCGCTTGGTGCACTCCGGCCAGGATTCCGAACGCTACTGGGAAGGCGCCAAGATCAAGGGCTCGGCCCTCGCGCCGATGTTCACCTGGCGCATCTCCGACAAAACCCAGTTCACCGCCAAGATCGTGGCGTCCGAGCACTGGATCTTTCGCGAGCCGTTGCTCATCATCGACCCGAGTGTCACGGCCGCGACGAGCAAGCCGTTCCTCGCTCCCGGCCTCGATCCGCAGGGCCTCAACGGCGTGCAACCCTGGAGCCACGTCGAGACGCACAGCGCCGACCTCTTCACGCTGCTCACCACGAGCGTGAACGAGAACCTCAGCCTGCGCTTCGCCGCCAACGGCCGCCACTACTACGAGGACTCGGAGCAGAACTTCCTCTCCACCCCCAGCCTGAGCAACCGCTACAACCCCATGACCGGCGAGCTCACGCAGGACTACGTCTGGACGGTCACCAACGGCGTCGCGTCCTCGACCTACTCGCCGTTCTTCACGCCGGGCAACATTCCCAATCGCGGCGACATCCAGTCCACGCGCCGCAACACGGCCAATCTCCAGGCCGACGCCGTCTATGCCGCGCAACTCGGCAACATCAGCTCCCAGACCGTCGCGGGCTTCGGTTACTCGCGCCAGATCGCCACCGGTCGCGGCCACAACGGCACGCTGCCCGGCATCGACCTCAGCCGGCCCTACAACCGCTACTTCCCGATCTACGCCGCGGCGTTCTCGTTCTCGAACCGGAACTCCTACACCAACATGCAGGCGTTCGTGAACCAGCGCTTCGGCTTCCTCGAAAACCGCCTCTACGTCACGGGCGGCATCCTTCGGTACGACACGAAGACAGTCTCCGCCAACGTCCTCACCGGCGCCGCCCCCGGCGTGCTCGACGACTCGAAGGACATGTGGAGCCTCAGCGCGCTCTACAAGGTGCGCGACAACGTCTCGCTCTACGCCAGCCGATCCATCAACGCCTCACCCGTCATCGCCAACAACCTCCCGCTCTGGCGCGAGGGCGAACAGGACGAGTTCGGCTTCAAGTCCGAGTTCTTCGGCGGCAAGCTCTCGCTCAACGGCGCGTACTTCGAGATCGCCCAGACCAATGTCACGGTCCCGAACCCCGCCTACCAAACCGACCAGACTGTCCCGCAGACGCTCGTCTCCAACCTGAGCAACAAGGGCCATGAGATCGAGCTGATGGGCCGCGTGACCGACAACCTGTCCGCCATCGCCACCTGGTCGCATCTCAAGATGCGCGACAGCCTCGGCCGCCGCGTCCGTGGCGTCGCCGACAACAACGCCTCGCTGTTGCTCAACTATCGCTTCAACGCGGGCCGTGTGAACGGCCTCTCCACGCACTTCGGCGTCAGCTACAGCGGCCGCCGCGCCGGTGACGTGCCGGATGGCAACTTCACCCCCGCGCCGTTCAACGTGGTGAAGCAAGTCAGCTTCTACCTCGAGCCCAGCTACGTCACGGTCCTCGGCTTCGCCTACAAGTGGAGCAACGGCGTCCACACGCGCCTGACGATCGACAACGTTTTCGACGACAAGGATTACATCGCCGTCGCGGGCGGTCGCGTCGCGGGCACGGGCATCACCACCCAGCCGGGCCGCAACATCCGCCTGACGACCACGCTTGCTTGGTAACAAGGGTCCGTGTTCACAAGAAGCCCCGGCCGATCCCGGGGCTTCTTTTTGTCCTCTCTCTTCGTCGCGTCTCCAAGTAGGTCCGGTCTCCGACCGGCTCCTCCGTCCCCGAGGCCAGTCCCAGACTGGCCCTGCTTCTGACGCCTCTCCCGCTCCCTCGCACCCCCTCCAACCCTCCCGGTCATGTCCCCCGCCCTGAGCCGCCTGCTGCTCGCCCTCCTCCTCGCCTTCACGACCGCCGCTCCGGGCGCCGCCGAGACCGCCGTCGCGCTTCAGTATTCCGTCCGCGACCACGGCGCCACCGGCGACGGCCGCACGCTCGACACGCCCGCGATCAACGCCGCCATCGAGGCCGCTGCGAAGGCCGGCGGCGGCACCGTCGTGCTGCCAGCGGGCGAATACCTCTGCTACACCATTCGCCTCAAGAGCCACGTCACGCTCCACCTCGGCCCCGGCGCCACGATCATCGCCGCCGAGCCCCCGCCCGCTGGCGAACCCGGCGGCTACGATCACCCCGAACCCAATGCGTGGAATCAATTCCAGGATTTCGGGCATTCGCATTTCCGCAACAGCCTCATCTGGGGCGAAAACCTCGAGCACGTCGCCATCACCGGGCCGGGCCGCATCTACGGCCGCGGCCTCTCGCGCGGCAACGGCCGCCGGGTGGCCCTGGCCGTCGGCGAACTGCTTCCGCTCAAGCCGGGTGAGGAATTGCCCGACGTCCTCAAGGCCGAGGGCCCGTTCGAACCCGCCCCGCGTCCCGACCTGGTGCCCGGCCCTTTCAATTATCCCAACGCCCGCGACACGCTGCCCGACGGCGTCGGCAACAAGGCCATTGCGCTCAAGAACTGCCGCAACGTCATCCTGCGCGACTTCACCATCCTGCACGGCGGCCACTTCGGCATCCTCGCGACCGGCGTGGACAACCTCACGATCGACAACCTCGTCATCGACACCAACCGCGACGGCATCGACATCGACGCGTGCAGCAACGTCCGCATCTCCAACACGAGCGTGAACTCGCCCTGGGACGACGGCATCTGCCTCAAATCCTCCCACGCCCTCGGCTACGCCCGCGTCTGCGAGAACGTCACCATCACCAACTGCTTCGTCAGCGGTTACGACGAGGGCACGCTGCTCGACGGCACGCGCACGCGGAAAACCCGGCGCTTCGGCGGCGTGATGGGCCGCATCAAGCTCGGCACCGAGGCCGGCGGCGGCTTCCGCAACATCACGATCAGCAACTGCGTGTTCGACTACTCGCGCGGCCTTGCCCTCGAGCAGGTCGACGGCGGCGTGATGGAGGACATCACGATCAGCAACATCACCATGCGCGACGTGCAGAACGCCCCGCTCTTCATCCGCCTCGGCGCGCGCCTGCGCCGGCCCGACACGACGCAGGCCGGCACCACGCGCCGCATCCTCATCGACAACGTCGTCGCGCACAACGTCGCCCCCGACCATGGCATCTTCCTCGCCGGCCTGCCCGGCCACCTGATCGAGGACGTCGTGCTGTCCAACCTCCAGTTGCACTACGCCGGCGGCGGCACCGCCGAACAAGCCGCGCGCGCGCTGCCCGAAATGCCCACCGCCTACCCCGATCCGGATGTGTTTGGCCCCCTGCCCTCCTGGGGCCTGTTCGCGCGCCACGTGAAGAACCTCCAAGTCCGCGGCGCCGAGTTGCGCGTGGCCACGCCGGATGCACGGCCCGCCGTCATCCTCGACGACGTGCAGGGCGCACGCCTTTCCGACGTGGTCCTCTCCGGCGCCGTGGCGGCAAACGAATCGGCGTGGGTGTTGCGCGAAGTCACCGCCCTCCACGCTCGAGACAACACGGGATTGGCGGATTCGAGACCGTGATCGCCGCGTTGTCGGGGTAGGGACACACGACCGGGGCGAGGGCGCCCCGGCTCCAGGTGCCCGCCTTCAACGTTCTGCCGGTAGGGGCCGAGCTTGCTCGGTCCTCGGCCATTCATGCCGCGATCGGTAAGAAAGCCCACCAAGGTCGGCCCCTACCATCTCGATGCCCTCGTTGGGCGCCGACTTCTCCTGGAGCCGGGCCGCCCCCGGCCCGGTGGGTTCGCACGCACTCATCGTCGTCACACCCAACCGGGGCGAGGGCGCCCCGGCTCCAGGTGCCCTCCTCCAACGTTCTGCCGGTAGGGGCCGAGCTTGCTCGGTCCTCGGCTTATCACGCCGCCATCTGGAAGAGGACCGACCAAGTGCGGCCCCGACCATCTCGTTCCATGCGCCCTCGTTGGGCGCCGCGCCGCCTTCTCCTGGAGCCGGGCCGCCCCCGGCCCGGTGGGTTCGCACGCACTCACCGTCCTCACACCCAACCGGGGCGAGGGCGCCCCGGCTCCAGGTGCCCGCCTTCAACGTTCTGCCGGTAGGGGCCGAGCTCGCTCGGTCCTCGGGTTATCACGCCGCCATCGGGAAGAAGACCGACCAAGTCCGGCCCTACCGATACCGCTGCTCAAACCATCCCATACACCCGCACATAATCCACGCGGTACTCCTGCGGGAACTGCGTCGTGGCGTCGGGATAACCCGGCCAGGCGCCGCCCACCGCCAAATTCAACAACAGGAAAAACGGCTTCCGATCGAAAACCCACGTTGCGCCCGCGGGCAAATCCGCGGGCGTGACGGCGTGATAAGCCACGCCGTCCAACAGCCACTCGATCCGGCCCGGTTGCCAGTCGACCGCGAACACATGATACGCCCCGGAAAATTCGCCGCCGCCGGGCAACACCGTCGACTTGCTCAGCCCATGCGTGCCCGAGTACCCTGGCCCGTGCAAACTGCCGTGCAGCGTGCCCGGCAGGTGGCCGACCAATTCCATGATGTCGATCTCCCCGCACAGCGGCCACGGCACGCGATCGAACCCCTCGCCGAGCATCCAGAACGCCGGCCAGATCCCCTGCCCCCGCGGTAATTTCAGCCGCGCCTCAATGCGGCCATGCGTCACCGCGAAAAGTCCCTGCGTCTTCAGCCGCGCCGACGTGTAACCGCCGTCGGCCATCCGCACCGCGCGCAACACGAGCGCCCGGCCTCCTGTCGCCTCCGGATCGTTCACGACCACGCAATTCTCCCGCGAAGCCGTGTACTGCTGCAGCTCCTTGTTGCCCCAGCCGGTCGCCCCGAGGTCGTGAACCCATTTCGCGGGATCGGGTCCGGTGCCCGGTGCCTGATTGAACTCATCCTGCCAGACGGGCGTGGAGGTGATGGAAGGGTTCATTAAAGCGGACAGTTGAAGGAAAGCGTCTGCGAAACGTGCGAACCGACACACCTCGCCCTGTCGGGCACCCCTCCTGAAAGAGGGGACTTCGGCTGCGTAGGATTGAACTCCCCTCTCTGAAGAGGGGTGGCGCGAGGCGTCGGGGTGTGTGGGGCAAGCATGAGAGGCGGGGACAACGCCCGAGCTAGGGAGCGCTCCTTTCGTACACGCGCACGTAGTCCACTTCCATGCGCCGCGGCCAGATGGTCTCGTCGACGCCCTTCGAGCCGCCCCACGCGCCGCCGACGGCGACATTCAGCACGAGGTGAAACGGGCGGAAGAATGGCCAGGATTCCCAATCGCCGCCTTCCTTGCGCGAGGTGAAATAATGCCGGTCATCCACGAACATGCGGATCTCCTCCGCATCCCACTCGAGCGCGTAGGTGTGAAACGCCTCGCCCGCGTCGGGCACGGGGACCGTCGCCGTGCGTTGCGTCTGGATCTGCCACTGGTGCTTCTTCGAATGCGTGGAGGCGTGGACGACGCCGGGGTCGTAGCCGACATGCTCCATGATATCGATCTCGCCCACGTCGGGCCAGTTGCCGCTGCCGAGATCCCACTTTGTCGGCAGCATCCAGATGGCGGGCCACGTGCCGCGGCCCAGCGGTACCTTGGCGCGAATCTCGAAGCGGCCGTAGGTCCAGTCGCCCTTGTTCTTGGTCACCAGGCGCGCGGACGTGTACGCGCTGCCCTCCCATTTCTCGCGATGGGCCTCGATGATCAGGTGGCCGTTCTCGACGCGGGCGTTCTTCAGGCGCGCCTCGGTGTAGAATTGCAGCTCGCGATTGCCCCAACCGTGTCCGCCGACGTCATAGGACCACTTCGCCGGATCGGGCTGCGTGCCGTGGTCGAATTCATCGGACCAGGCCAGGTTCCAGCCCACGGGCGCGGCGGCAAAGACCAAACCGGGTGACAGGACGAACCACAGCAGACACAAAATACCCGGAATGGGATAATGGAGGTTCCAGCTCCCGCTGCGCCGCGATCCAGCGCGAGCCGGAACCATCAGGGGGAACGCCTCCTGTCGGGCCGTCGCGAGCGACGACCCCGAACACGACATCCCACGGTCGTCGCACGTAGCGGCCACAGGCTGGGAGACGGCCGACGCGACGACTCGACTTGAAATGAGGCTGTGCTGAGGACCGGACATTCTGTGTATTCCGTATTCTGTGGTTGTTTCCTCAGGCCGGGGACGGCACGGCCTTGCGCGCGGCGAGGTCGAGCTCGATCTGTTTCACCTGCGCCTCGTCGAGCGGGTAGAAGAAGACGGCCAAGCCGGCCGCGAGTGCGAGGACGCCGGGCAGGAGGCTGAAGAGGAGCACGATGCCGTGGAGGGCGCGCGGCGTCTGTTCGGCGTTGGCGACGAAGCCGTAATGGTCGAGCAGCCAGCCAATCATCGCCCCGCCGATGGCGAGGCTGACCTTGTGAATCAAAACCATGGCGGAGATGAGCAGGCCGGCGGCGCGGCGGCCGAACTTCCACTCGCCGTAGTCCGCGGTGTCGGCGTACAGCGACCACACGATCGCCGGCGTAGGGCCGGCCGCGAAGCTCGCGAGGATGTTGAGCGCGTAGAGCAGCGGCAGGTTCGCCGGGTTCACGAAATAACACGCGGTGATCGCCGCGCCGTTGATGAGCGTCAGCCAGATCATGAGCCCGCGGCGCGACCAGCGCGCGGTAAACCATTTCGTCGCGAGCGCACCGAGGATGAAGCAAAGGAAGCCGACGAGGTTGAACGTCGCGATCGCCGCCTCGTTGCCCACGGCGTATTTGAAATAGAAGATGCCCGACGCGTTGCGCAGGCCCGTGTTGGTGAGGTTGAAGAGGCCGACCAGGCCAAGGACGAGCCAGGGCAGGTTGCGGCGGAGGTCACCGAGGTCCTTGCGCAAGGAGCCTTTTTCCTGCGGCGGGGCGACGACGCGCTCCTTCGTGTTGGCGAAGGTGAAGAAGAACATGCCGACCGACAGGACGGCGAAGATCACCATCGTGTTGCGGAAGCCATCGGCCGGGGTGCCGCCGGCGGGCGTGAGGAAATCCTTGAGCACCGGGACGAGCGACCCGATGAGCAGCGCGCCGAGGAAGGCGCAGGCGAAGCGGTAGGAGCTGAGCGAGGTGCGGTCCTCGGACGAGGGCGACATCACGCTCATCAGGGCGCCGTAGGGCGTGTTGATCGCCGCGTAGGCGATGAGCACGAGCGTGTAGGTGACGTAGGCGAAGATGAGCTTCGCGGCGGGCGTGAGGTCCGGGTTCGAGAACATCACATAGCCCAGGATGCCGTACGGGATCGCGCCCCAGAGGATCCAGGGGCGGAACTTGCCCCAGCGCGTGTTGGTGCGGTCGGCGATGGCGCCGATCACGGGATTGAGGAAGGCCACCGCAATCGGGACGACTGCCAGCAGGTTGCCGGCGGCCGTGCTGCCCAGTCCCATCACGTCGATGTAGTAATACGCGAGGAACAGGTTGAATGCCTGGAAGTAGAAATTCGAGGCGGTATCGCCAAGGCCGTAGGCGAATTTTTCCTTGAAGGACAGCCGTGCGCTGGGGGTCGGGGTCACGAGGGATTGGGGTTGATCCGCGCGGCGGGATGCCGCGGGGGCAACGGACGATGAAACACGGGCGCACACGGCGGAAGACGAAAGGGGCTTGGGCGGGCCCCGGTCCGCCCGGGTAAGGGCGCAGCAAGACTGCGCCCCTACAGGGGAGGACGAAGACCGTGGCGACGTGGGATCAGTAGCCGATCGTGTACGTCAGGCGGGCGGAGAGGCCCGGGGCGTAGATCTGGCCGTAGAGGTCGCGGTCGTTGGTGACGTTGTCGACGTTGAGCTGGATGGACTGGTTGTAGCGGTCCCTCTTCCACTCGCGGCGGACGAACGCGTTCAGCACCCATTGCTTCGGGGTGTAGAGCACGATGACCTCGCCGTTCACATCGGTCTGCACCTGGCCGGAGCCGTGCGTGACGCCCGAGAAGTACGCGCGCTTCGACTGCCAGTCGGCGCCGGCGCCGACCACCCAGCCCGCGAGGTCGCCCTCGAAGCGGTAGTTGGCGAAGATCGAGAAGCGATCCTCGGGCGTGTCGTCACCCGGGAAGACGCCGGTGTTCGTGCGCGTGGAGGTGTCCGCGGGATCCGTGTAGGCCTCTGCGAGCGTCTGGCCCTTGAGGCCGAAGCCGCCGTTCGGGAAATACCACGTGGCCCAGCGATCCTCGGGGTAGGGATACTTGATCCACTTGCCCTTGTCGATCAGCTCGACCTTGGTGCCGATCGCGGCGGTGAGCACGATCTGCAGTTGCTTGTTCGGCGTGAACAGGAAGGAACCGTCCCAGCCTTCGGACTGCGAGATCGAGGGAATCGCCGCCTGCTGCGGTCCGTTCTGGAACGCGGCGTCGTCGAGCGTGGCATTGTTGATGCCGGGATCGTTCATGTCGTTGCCCTTGTACGGCCAGCCGGCCCAGCCGGGCGCGGCGGCGGCGAAGAAGGCGTCCATCCACGCCGCACCCTCGGGAATGCTGGCGTTGAGGTAGATGCTCTCCGCGTCGGCGCGGGTGCCGGTGATCGGCGAGGTGAGCGTGACGGCGCCAGCGTTGACGGCGGCGATCCATGCGGCCTGTTGCGCGGCGTTGGGCGTGTAGGTCTGGCCGTTCGGGTTGAACTGGCCCGGGAACGGATTGTAGAAGCCCGTGCCGTTCGCGTCGCCCAGGTTGTAGATGATCGGCTTCGACGGGTCGAAGCGCGGGTTGCCGAGCGGCGCGGGCGTGGAGAAGCCGCTCGAGATCCAGGCGTTCTTCGTGATCTTGTAGCGGCTGATGGTGCCGGAGATCTTGCCGTCCAGGAAATCGAACTTCAGGCCGATCTCCTTGCTCTTCGCGGTGTCGGCGCCGACCGGCACGCCGGTCATGGCCTCATGGAGACCGCCGAAGTTCGGCTGGAAGCCGTCGGCCTTCAGCGCGTACACGGACAGCGACTTGGTGAGACGGAGCATCGCGCCGTGCTGGCGGGACTTGACCTTCGACTCGTTCGCGCGGCTCGTGGTGGTGGTCGCGACACCGGCCACGGTGACCTGCGTGTTGGTGGACCAGTTGTTGGCCTGATCCTCGCGAATGCCGTTCATGAGGATGATCCGGTCGGCGAGACCGCCGAGTTTTCCGAACTTCAGGTAGTTGTTGAGGTAGAGCGCGCGGTCCCAGCCCTTGTTGATGTTGTCGCGATTGTTCTGGTACAGGCCCGGCGCCGGCGTGCCGTCGCCCTGCGTGGCGAAGCGGATCGGGGTGAGGTCGAGCGGTCCCTTGAAGCTGTAGAGGCCGGGCACCGTCTCCCAGTTGGCCGAGGTGATCTCGTTCGAGATCTTGGAATAGCCGGCGAGGATCTGGTCCTCAAGTTGGTACCAGCGGCCCTCGAAGAGCGTCTTGTGCGCGGTCAGCTCGGCGCGCACCTGGTCGCGCAGCGTGTCGGTGTCGTTGCGGTTCCAGGAGAAGCGCGTGACCTCGTTGTCGAAGGTGCCGTACTGGAGGTTGCCGTTGGAGGGCGTGCTGCCGCCAAGGCCGTTGTCGATCGAGGTGAGCGTGATCGTCTGCGAGAGGTTGAAGCCGGGGTTGCCCGCCGAGACCTGTTGGATGCCACCGTTGGCGTCGCGGGTCTGCGTGTTGAAGTTCGAGCGGTTGAAACCGGCGAGGAAGTCGACGCGCGGGACCCAGTTGGACTCGTCCAGGAGCTGCTGCGTGAGCGTGACCTCGAGGTTGTCCTGCTGATTCATGTTATAGACATCGGGACCGCCGAGGTTGTGCGTGCGCTTGTTGGCGCCGGGGGGCCAGTAGAAGCCGGTCGCCTCGAGCTGGTCGTTGTTGATCGGGGTGGCGCCGGTACCCTGGGCCGCGCGGAGGGCGCGGAAGCCGAAGCCGCGGTTCTCGGCGTCGTTGTACTCGTACTGGGCCAGGACCTCGGTCTTGCGCGTCGGGCGCCAGGCGATGGACGGCGAGATGTACCAGTGCTTCATCGACTGATGGTCGATGTGCGTGTCGGTGTCCTCCCATGCGCCCACCACGCGGTACGAAACAGTCGGGGAGATCGGGCCGGTGCTGTCGATCGTGGCCCGCTTGAAGTTGTTCGTGCCGTACGAGACGCTCGCCGTCGCGCGCTCGGTCGTCAGCGGTTTCTTGGTGAGGTAGTTCACCACGCCGCCGAAGTTGCCCGTGCCGTAGAGCAGGGCGTTGGGTCCCTGCACCACCTCGACGCGCTCGATGTTGATCGAGTCGCTCGGGCTGCCGCGATAATAGCCGTCGCGCAGGACGTTGTTGGTGATGAAGCCGCGAATCTTCATCTGCACGCCGTTGATGTTCGAGGTGACGCCCTCGGGATTGTTCACGCCGCCGGGACCGTACGCGCTGCCGAACGTGCCGCCGCGGTTCTCGAGGTCGTTCTGCGTCTGCAGGCTGATGCCCGACACGTAGCTGAGCGAGTCGCGCAGGGACGTGGCGCCGATGTCGTTGATGAATTGCTCGGTGACGACCAGGATCGGCAGCGGGATGTCCTTGATCGGCGTGTTCACGCGCGATCCGGAAATCGAGTTGGTCGCGCCGTAACCGGTGTCCTTCTCCGAGGTGACGGTGAAGGGCGAGAGCACCACCGTCTCGTCGTCGGCGGGCTGGGCCGCAGCCGCGGTCTGTTGGGCGGTTGCCGCCAGCGGCCACGTGCAAAGCGCGGCCGCGCCAATCAAGAATCCCGCAACAGTGGCGGAACGATGTCTGAGGTTCATGGGGGTTTGGTTTGGTGCCGCCGGCAGGCGGACGACGGGCGGTCGCTTTGCTGCCAGAGGCCAGGGGTTGGGGAATGTCAGGCCCGGATGACCCGGACTTGGCTTAAACTGAGCGATTCCTGTGCACCAAAGTCAAACCGGTTGTGCATTGTTTGTTGCATGACAGTTTATGCACCAAGATGAATTGTATCATTGCTGGGGCCAGTGTGTTACGATCGCCTACTTGGTCCTCAATACGGTGTTTTGAGCGCGTTTTGTTTATTTTGTTGCATAACTTGAAGACGCGTTTGTTGCTTCCTTGGTGCGTGATTCGCCTTATTCCGAGGCCATGGCGCGCATCTCCTCCCCCGCGAAAAACCCGATGACCGCCGTCAACCAAGAGCTCATCGCCCAGCGTCTGAATCTCTCCCGCGCCACGGTCTCGCGCAGCCTCGCGAATCACCACGCCATCAGCGCGGCCACCCGCCAGCGCGTGCAGGCCATGGCCGAGAAACTCGGCTACCAACTATCCCCCGGCCGCGTCGGTCGCCGCGGAAAAAAATCCCGCGCCCTCACCATCGGCGTCCTCATCGGCATCCCCGCCGAGAAGGTCGAGATGGCGACCTTCCCCTACATCCTGCGCGGCATCCAGGCGCGCGCCGAGATCGAGCACGTCACGATCGACGTCTGTTATCAGGCGCCGGCGGACTTCCATCCCGAGTCCGGTCGCCAGCCCGTCTTCCGCAACATGCGCCAGGGTAACTGGCGCGGCACGATCCTGATCTACCCGTTCGCCGAGAAGGCCGTGGAAATGATCTCACAGCGCGTGTCCACCGTCGCTGTCCTCGAAAGCTACAACCAGCCGGGCATCGACATCATCGACACCGATGACGCTTCCGCCATGGTCGCGCTCGTCGAGCGCCTGGCCGAGGCCGGACACCGTCGCATTGGTTTCCTCTCCTGGGACTATCCGATCGGCGGGCACTGGGTCGCGCGACGCTTCAGCGGCTACGTCGAGGCCCTTTTCCTCCAAGGCCTCCCCTTCCGTCCGGAATGGGTCCTCAACGTCGACAAGAACTCCCCGCGCCTCTCGCCGCCTCAGGTGGCGGACACCGTGGCCCGCCTCGTCCGCGATGACCGCGTGACCGCCTGGGTCTGCGCCGCCGATCACCAAGCCTATCAACTCGCCGCCGATCTCCCGGCCCGCGGGCTGCGCGTGCCCGTCGATGTTTCCATCACGGGCTTCGACGGCCTCGATCCCGCCGCCGGCCAGAAGCGCGTGACTTCCATGCGCGTGCCCCACGAGCAAATCGGCTCGGCCGCCGTCACGCGGCTCGTCAACCGCATCCAGCATCCCACGGCGCCCCGCCGCAAGATCCTCGTCGAGGCCGAACTCGTCACCGGCGAAACCATCGCCCCACCTGCAGGCGGTGGAGCGCCTTGACCTCCAGGCGCTGGCTTGGAGCGGCGCCGCCGCCGCCTCGCGCTGAGTCAGCGCGTTCCAGTTTTCAGTTTCGAGAATCCCCAGGGGAAATCCTGATCCGACCCAGTTTCCCGGTTCCCATACTTCGACCGTCATCCTGAGCGCAGCGAAGGATCCAAGCGGGAGCGACACCATCGCCAAGTACCCCGAGGCGTCCGCGCTCTGCCCCGTCCTTGCTACCGGGCAGCCGGCCCGCGTCGATTGATGGAGCCGGGGCGCCCTCGCCCCGGAGGCATGGAGGTCGCGTTTCTCGCGCCGTCATGCCGACCGGCTCGACCCGCCGCCCAGACTGTATCGCCCACCACCCGGCAACGTTGACCTCGGACATCCGCGAAACCCGGTGGCAAGCCAGCGGAAACGCGGTACCGTACCCGATCCCATGAGCATGGAAATCAAAGCCCGCGACCTGATCGCTGCCGGGTGGCCCGAAGGCCGTCGCCGCCTCGGCCCGGCCCTGCGCCGCGCACGCGAGCTCGAGTTGTCCGGCCTCGACCGCGCCGCCGTGCTCGCCCAGCTCGAACAGGAAATGCCCAATCAACTCCCCGTCGTACTGCCGCGGCCGGCCCCGGCCCCGCTTGCCGAGGCCATCGAGGCCGAGACACCCGAGGAGGCGGCCAACCTGCTCGCCGCGCGCGCCCGCATGCAGGAACTCCTCCATGTCCCCGTCATCACGCGCGGCGTGATCATGCCCGATGCCTGCCCCTCCGGCCCGGGTGCCGCCACCATTCCCGTCGGGGGCGCAATCGAGGTCGTGAACGCCATCATCCCCGGCGCCCACTCGGCGGACATCTGCTGCTCCATGTTCGCGTCCTTCTTTCCGGACAACCATCCCGTCGGCGAGATGATGGACCAGCTCCAGAAGGTCACCCATTTCGGCGCCGGCGGACGCCCCCGCGGCCACCAGTTTTCGTCCCCGGTGCTCGAGGAACCCGTCTGGGACAACCCGTTCCTTCACGGCCTGCAGAGCCGCGCGCGCGATTTCCTCGGCACCCAGGGCGACGGCAATCATTTCGCCTACATCGGCCGCATCCAGTTCACGGAGGCCCAGCGCGCAGCGCTCGAGGCCGCCGGCTACCACGAGTTGTCCGATGCCATCACGCGCCGCGATGGCCGCTTCAACGTCCTCGTCACCCACCATGGTTCCCGCGGCCTCGGCGCGGATCTCTACAAACGCGGCCAGCTCGCCGCGCGCGAGTGGTGCGACGAAAACGCCCGCGACATCCCCAACGCCGCCTGCTGGCTGCCCGCCGACTCGGCAGAGGGCCTCGCGTACTGGGATGCCCTTCAGTACATCAGCCGCTGGACTCGCGAAAACCACGCGTTGATTCACGACGCGCTGCTCCGCCGCCTGGGACAACGCGCGCTCGTACAGGTGGGCAACGAGCACAATTTCGTCTGGAAACGCGGCGACCGTTACTTCCATGGGAAAGGCGCGACGCCCGCGTGGCGTGACCCCGAAGGCCGTCCGCTTCTCGGTCTTATCCCGCTCAACATGGCGCGCGAGATCCTCATGGTGCTGGGCTCCGACCACGACCGCTACCTGTCGTTCTGTCCGCACGGCGCCGGCCGCAATCTCTCGCGCACCGCCATGCTGCGCCCGTACAAGGACGCCGAGGGCCTGATCGATCCCGCCCGCCTGCGCGAGGTGCTCGAGGGCGTGACCAAGGGCCTCGACATCCGCTGGTTCACCGGCGGCCCCGATCTCTCGGAGTCCCCGCTCGGCTACAAGGACGCCACCAAGGTCAAGGCGCAGATCGAGCGCTTCGGCCTCGCGCAACTCGTCGGCGAGATCCAGCCCTCCGGTTGCATCATGGCCGGCGAACCCCCCGAGCCCCACTGGGTGCGCACCCGTCGCGAAAAGAAAGCCCGCCACAAATCCGATCGCCGCGAAGGCCGCACCGAACTGCGATCCGGCACGTAGAACAGTTTAATAAACTTGTGGCCGCACGCTTGCAGGGTCGGACCTTGGTCCGACCTCGCGCGCAGGGTTTTCTCGAGCGACGACCCCACAAAAAATCCCCACTCGCGCGGTTACACTCGGTAAAACGATCCCTAAGCCGGCAAGGCTCCATCGTGGAGCTGATCACAGCGTCGCCCGTCGCCGCGCCCAATGTTCGTATTACGAACATTGCCCTCTACGCTTTTTGCGCGCCTCCGCACGTCGGGCACGGGCACGACGAGTTCAAACAACCCGTGGACTGCGTCCTGACGTTCCTCTCCCCCGCCGGGCCCTCCCACCGCGGAATGCGGGGTGGCGGAGTCCACTGGTAGGGGCGGGGCTTGCCCGCGGCCTTGGCGCGCCGCACAGCAGACGCAACTCAACGCCGGCGATCGGCTTTCCTCACCTTATCTCGTTTCCTTACCTCCAGTTTAAACACCCGCGCGGGACCCAGCTCCACCACCAGCAATTCCTTTTGGCGAAACGCCTGCGCCAGCTCCCGGCACCATGCGCCCAGTGCGCGCGCGGCCGTGCACACGAGGATCTGGCGCGATTCCTCCTCGATGAAGCTTCCGGCCCCTGGGTCAAACCACCCGCCACGCGCCGCCAGGATGGTGAAGCCGTTTGGGAAATGCCGCTGGGTGATATCGCGCACGCGACGATCGTCGCCGGCCTTGAACCGCGGTCCGCGTGCCCCCGTCTGCCGGGCGCCCAACATCAGCGAATAACATTTCATGCGCGCCGACCCGCTCGGGTTGAATCCGCCGCGGCGATGCTCACGATTGGGCCGCCGGCGCATCCGGCGTCGGGTCCAGGGGACGATCGATGGTGTACTCGTAGATCCCGGCATGTTCGCCCGCCAGGAGCCGCTCGATGCCTTCACCGTCGAGGGAGATCACGCCATGGCGCGATGGCTCGTTGCACATGTCGGGATAATCCAAAACGATTTTCACGACCGGCGTTCCGGCGCGATCCCTGCGCGCCTCAATCGTGCCGCGCAACCCCACCGGCGGGTCACGATGATCGGTCGTGGTTTTGACGAGCACGCTGTGCCCGTTCAGCTCCGTGATGTCGCGTGATGGTTTCATGCTCCTTGGAACGCTATGCGCCGCGTTTTCTCCGTCCCACTTCGGCATCGTTTTATGTTGTCGGCCGGGTGCCCTCACCCGGCAATTCGTCCCCCGCTCAAGGCGTGAAATGCGCTTCCAATTCCGCCGGCGTCTGGTGAACCAATTCCTTCGGCACGGCGGCGATCAACCGCTCGAGCACCGCGGGCGGCAGCCGATCGAGCACGGCGTGATGAAGCGCCGGACCGGCCGCGTAGTCCCACGTGGCGCGCGCATGTTTTTCCAAAAAGCCGCGCAGGCGCTCCGCCAGGTCCGCGACGAGCCTGCGCTCGTGCTCGTTCTGCATGGGCAGCCGCTCATCGATGGAGCCCCCGCCCGGGCCCACGCGGGCACCAAACCGTCCCGCCTGGTCGGCATCACGATCCGTGTAATGCGCCGTGCCGGCGACCAGCGTGATCGCTTCGACGCGTTCGAAACGCGCGCGCGTCCCCGGACCCGCCTCGCGCACCCGATAAATGTTCAAATGGGCGCGATCGAGGACCACCACGAAATGCTCCGGCGGCGCCGCCTCGGCTTGGTCCGGCCGCGCCTCGCCGCCCCGCCGCGCCACCCGGGCCCGGCGCCGTTCCCCCGCGGGCAGCGCGCGATCCAGATTTGTGGGATCGGGCCCATTGTCGCGCAGCGCGGTCAATGCGTCTTCGGCCGATGCGTCGCCGGTCGTCTCGCGCCCCTCAGCGGGCCCGCGCTCGCGCCGCGTCTGCGTTTCCGTTTCTTCCGCGCGCCCGTAGGCCTGCCGGGCGTTCTCGTCTTGATTGGATTTTGCCATGATGAGGATGGGTTGGGGCTGCTCGGAAAACTACAACGGGCGGGAGGAATCCTTGCCGCCTCCTCGGCGGCGCCGGCCGAGACCCAGCACCGCGATCACAATGACCACGCCCACGACGATGAAGATGGTTTCGATTCCCATGGTGAAAAATAATGAGGGCACGAACGGACTTCGATTCTTCCCTGGGGATGAACGTTGATGGGTCCGTGCCCTCGCCGTCATCGTAACTCAGGCGGCACTCCACCGCCATCGGGCCGGATGCCGAAGCCCGCCTAGGAGTTCTCCGCGACCCGGAAGCAGAGCTGGCGGTTATGGCTTGGATGTAGGGGCGCAGGCTTGCTGCGCCCTGAGCCGGAATCCTGCAGTTGGATGTAGGCGCGCGGCTTGACCGCGCCCTTTTCCCGCTGCAGGAACCGACGGCTTGGACGAGCCACGCCCCTGAAACCGAACCATTCGACCGCGCACACGGCGGAGTCGCATTCTGACTGCATCGTTCCGGCTGAGGCATGCGCCGCGAGAGCAGGGCGGGCGGGGCAAGTCTGCGCTCCTACGAGACGAAAACGAAATCGTTGGCACCCCCGGCTAGATCCGCGGGTCCGTGCAACCATGAACCTGGACCCGGACATCATCGTCATTGGCGCCGGCATCGCCGGTCTGGCCGCCGCCGGCGAGCTGGCGCGGCGCGGCTGGAACGTCCGCGTCCTCGAGGCGCGCGATCGCATCGGTGGCCGCGTGCTCACCCAGGACCGCGGCGCCTGGCCGCATCCCGTGGAACTCGGCGCCGAGTTCATCCATGGCGGCAACCGCCCGCTGCACGCGCTGGTGCGCCGCCACGACCTCGCCGTCGATCCCGTGAATGTCACGATGTGGTGGCGCAACGGCACGCAGCTCGAAGCCATCCCGGATTTCTGGACCCGACTCCGGCAGGTCGCCGCCCGGATCCCGCGTCAGAATCGCGGGCGCTCCTTCGCGCAGTTCCTCCGGGCCGAGTCCGCGTCGCTCGCACCGGCGGACCGGCTCCGGGCGGAGGTGTACGCCGCAAGTTTCAACGCGGCTTCCGCCGATCACCTGAGCGCCCACGCCCAGCGCGCGGGGCACGCGGGCGCCGATACGCACGATCTCCGCCTGCGGGGGCGCTACGACGCGATCGCGCGGCTCCTGCAGCGCGAATGGCCCCGCGAACGCGTGGATCTCCGGCTGCGCACGGTGGTGACGGGACTGCGCTGGCGGCGTGGCGAGGTCATCGTGCAAAGCCGCCGCGGACGCCAGCGTGAGCAGCATCGTGCCGCCGCCGTCGTGCTAACCCTGCCGCTCGGGGTGCTCCGGGCCGGCACGGTCGCCTTCGATCCGCCCCTGAAAGCCAAACAGCGTGTCATCGCCCGCATGGGCTGGGGCGAGGCGTCGCGCATCCTGCTCCGCTTTCGCCCGGGATTCTGGTCGGCGCCGTTTCTCCCTCGCGCGCTCGCGGCGGGTTCCGGCCGGGCCTTCGGCTTCGTGAACGCCCCCGGCCTGCCCGTGCCGGTCTGGTGGGTCTCACGTCCGCCCGCGCCCGTCGTCACCGGCTGGGCGGGCGGCCCTGCCGCCCGGCATTTATCGCGTCATGGACCCGCGGCGCTCGAGAC
>JAEZDN010000090.1 GCA_023433275.1 Verrucomicrobiota bacterium | reverse complement strand
CCGCCGCTAGTCAGGCGTAAACTCGGTGAACGGCCTGTCCGCGCAAGTGGGCGACCCAACGCCGATCCAAGCCCGCGCAAGCGGGAAGGTGTAGAGACCATAATCACCCGCCTACCCCGCACACGCGGCACGGCGAAGGCATGGTCCAGACCACGCACGGTTCCCAACCGGCGGCGAAAGCCGAAGTGGTAAGCATAATCCTTTGGTTCTGGGTTCGAATCCCAGTGGGCCCACCATTTTCCCGCTTCATGGGGATGAGATTTTCGTGATGCCCGACCAAGCGTTTGAGGGATACAAAGTTTCGGCTGACTTCTTCCGGCCCCGAGTTGAGGGGACTTCTGTTCGCCCCGCGTTCCTGCGGGCCGCTCTCCTTTGAGGGCGGGGTGCCCTCACCCCGCAATTCGTGCCCGACACACGAGCACAATGCCTACGGTAGGCGGAGCATTCGCGGTTAACACCGATCGGGGTTCAATTGGGTTCTAGCTATCATATGTGATTGCTTACGCCTAAAATCAGGCAATAAGTGATCATATGTTATCACTTAAAACCGAGTCGGACGTGCTGCGCGAGGTCGCCGATTCTGTGCGCGCGCATCGTCTCGCTTTGCATTGGCGGCAGGACGACCTCGCCGCAAAGAGCGGGGTCTCGATTGCCACGCTGCGGCGTTTTGAGCGCTCCGGGCAGATCAGCTTTCTAGGGCTGGCCAAGCTGCTCGTATCGTTAGGCCTCGTCGATTCGTTCCTCGCCAGCCTGAAGCGGCCCGAAATAGCGCCCAAGAGCATCGACGCTTTTCTGAACGCAGAGGCTACGAAGCGTCAGCGGTCCCGCGGCCGGCCGGGCGGCGCGTCCTGAGTCCCCATGCCCGAGCCGACCCGCCTTCATCTGAAATTCCTGGGGCAACCCCTGGGGCAACTGGCCTATCGCCCGGATGACGCGAGGTATCTGTTGGAAATCGACCCCGCCTTTCTCGCGAGTGGACATGATCTCTCTCCGCTGAGCCTGCCCCTCGCAACCTTTGCCTCAGGGCCGCGGCTGTTTCGTATCGGCGACACGCCTTTCATCGGCGGCCTGCCGGGTCTGATTGTGGACTCACTCCCCGATGCCTGGGGCAACCGCATGCTCCAACAGGAAATGCCCGACATCCGTACCCCCCTTGGGAAGCTGGCGGTGATCGGCCAGCGCGGACCCGGAGCCATCACCTTCGAGCCCGTGCTCGGCGCGGGAGCCGACGAAACCACGTCACCGGCAGTCTTGGCGGAGCTGGCCAAGGCGGCCGACAAGCTGCGGGCCTCGCCCGTGCGGTTGACCGAGGAGAAAGTCACCGAGGCACTGGCCCATGGCGGCAGCCCACTGGGCGGAGCGCAGCCAAAAGTTTCCGCTCATCTCCGTCTCGATGCAGAACAGGTCGAGCGGCACGAAGTCCTGATCGGCGGCCCGCCACCTCCGGGGTACTCAACCTGCGTGTTGAAGCTCGCCCGAGATAACGACGAAGCCGAGGGTGCCGTCGAATTCGCCTTTTGGTTGATGGCACGGGGCGCCGGTATTGATGTGCCGCGGGCCTGCCTGGTTCATGATGGCGAGAGACGCCATTTCGCAGTCGAGCGATTCGATCGCTACCGCAACGCCGACGAATCGATTGCGCGCTGGCACGTCCATTCCCTCAGTGCCATGATGCATCGCAAGCCCGCCGACGGAGCCATCGACTACGAGGACTTCATGCGGTTGAGCCGGCGGCTGGCTGGCGCACCCGGCGCACGGGAGTGTTTCCGGCGAGCGGTTTTCAACCTGCTCGCGACCAATCGCGACGACCACGGCCGTAACCATGTCTTCCGTTATAACGACCGCGCTCGCGATTGGGCGTTGGCCCCGGCTTTCGACCTCACGCCCAACGTCGTCAATACGTTGATCGGACTGGCTTGGCTCGGATCAATGGCGATCCCCACCCGGTTCGAGGCGGTGGTGAAACTGGCGACCATCGGCGGCATTTCCGCCAAGGATGCCCGCGAGATCTATGACCAAGTGGAAGCGGCAACCCTCGGCGGCTGGCGAGCTTCGGCGAAACAGGCGGGCGTGCCCGAGCCGATGATTGCTTACTGGGAAAATGAAATGATCCAGCAAACCCGTCCGCTGAGGGATGACGCCCGGGCCCGCGTCAAACCGGCGGCGCGACGTAAACCTTGAGCTCGTTCCCCATCGCTCGTCTTGCCGCAGACGCCCACCTTGCCCCCGCCCCCTTCGCCCAAACCCGTCTCTCTTCGCGACCTCCTTGATCTGCCGGGACAAGTGCGCCAGGGCGATTTCGTCCTCCGGGTAAGCGCGGGCGTCACCAAGCCCAACGAAACACTTGCGGAACTACGTTCGTCACCCCGCAGCTCGCAAAGTGTTTTGAGCAGGCTCTGGGCCTCGTGCAGTCGGGAGTGCAGGGCAAAAGCAGTAGAGGCGCCTACCGGCGCCCGCTTGTGCGCCGCGGTTGGGCGAGCCAATTCAATGCCGCTCACTTCGCCCGCTCGAGGCGCACGGTCCAGTCGCCGCCGGAGCTTATCTGGTGCTTCGCGGAAAAGCTGCCCTGGTTGAGCGCCAGCGCCACGTCGAGCAGGCTGTTCAGGTAGAGCAAGGGCTCCCCTTCCCGCACATCGCCGAAGGTACGCGCATACGGGACCTCGCCGCGCCACACTTCCTTGCCGGCATGGGAAATCACCACGCGAAACACGTCGCCGATCCGCGGCGCCGGCGTCAGCGCCTGGAAAAGCGCGTCGGGAATGTTGGTCCACACATTCCCATATTGGAAATCGATCTGCGGGATCGTGCCCACCAGCGCGTCACCGTCCCGCGCCGCCGCCTGATACGGCAAACGCACCACTTCCGCGGCCAGCGCCGGTCCCACCTCCTCGAACGGGATCACCCCCGCGGCAAGGCGGGCGCCGACGTACGCGAAGATGTCGCGTCCGTGGAACGTGTGGCTCTTCTCCGACCCGGGACGCCGGTTGCGCGCGTCGTCAATGCGGCGCACCCCGTCAACCCCCAGCTGCTCGGCCACAAACGTCCACGTGCCGTTGTCCGGGCCCACGAAAAAATGACCGCTCTTCGTGCGTACCACGACCGCGGCGCGATCGGTGCCGACGCCCGGGTCGACCACCGAGACAAACACCGTGCCCGCGGGCCAGAACGCCGCCGTCTGCTTGAGACGATACGCCGCCTCCCAAATGTCGTAAGGCGTGTTCTCCTGGCTCAGGTCGAAGATGGGCAGCGCGGACGACACCCCGAAGGCGATCCCCTTCATCGCCGCGACCGCACCATCCTTCGTGCCGAAATCCGTCTGGATAACCAGGGCGTTGGCGGCCCCGATGCGCGCCGCGGCCCCGAGCATGAGCATCGCCACCATCAAGATTTTCATGGGCGGAAACATTTCAGGAATTCAAGGACTCGAGATTGGCGCCGTCCCGATCGGTCGATCCGGAGAGTTTGATAACACGGCAATCAGTACCGCACCTTGTCCGACTTGGCAGCCCAACCCCGGAATGTCGCGATCCCCTCATCCCGCAGGACCTGCGTGATCTTGATCGCCCGTTTCTCGAGCGGCAGCGGGATTTGCCGGTAGATGAAGTCATCGTCGAATCCGATCTCCGCCGCGTCCTGCCGCGTGTTGGCAAAATAGATCTGCGGGATGCGCGCCCAATAAATCGCCGACAAACACATCGGGCATGGCTCGCAACTGGTGTACAACTCGCAATCCGTGAGCTGAAAGGTCCGCAGCCGGGAGCACGCGTCGCGGATTGCGGTCACCTCGGCGTGCGCGGTCGGGTCATTGGTCGACGTGACGCGATTGTTGCCGCGACCCACGATTTCGCCCGCGCGCACGATCACGCAGCCGAATGGTCCGCCGTGGCTGGCCGCCATCCCTTCCTCGGCGAGCTTGATCGCCTCCCGCATGAACTTTTGCTGATCCATACCCGGAGAAGAAAGCCACGGACGCGCCGGAAGCGAGCTTGGAGGACCGGCCCACCCTTTTCCGCACGCCGGGCCGGCCACGTCCCGGCCTGACGATTGCGCCATTTCAGGCTTACAGCTTTCCATTTATTGCTGTTTGCTCCGTCCATGCCCGGCAGACTTACCACCCACGTCCTCGACCTCACCACCGGCCGGCCCGCTGCGGGCATGCGCATCGAACTCTGGGGACTCGACGGTAAACCGACCCAGCTCAAGGCCGTCGTCACCAACCTCGATGGTCGGCTCGACGAGCCCCTCCTCGCCTCCGCGGGCATGACCGTTGGCACCTACGAGCTCCTGTTTTTCGTGAAGGACTATTTCGTCACGCATCACAAGGACAGTCCCTTCCTCGACCGCGTGCCCATCCGTTTCGCGATTGCCGACGCACGCGCCCTCTACCACGTGCCGCTGCTCGTCACCCCCTGGGGTTATCAAACCCACCGCGGAAGCGAGCTGCCGATTTCGACGGTGACCGTGCCGCTCGTGTGAGCGAGCCATCCGCCGGAGTTCGGTTTTAGGGGCGTGGCTCGTCCACGCCCTCGGTTCGGCGGCGGAGCAAAGGGCGCGGTCAAGCCGCGCCCCTACATCTGCCTCCATGATCATCTCGGGAGGAGTTTTCGATGGGCGATGCGGAGGACCAATCCGGATTCATGCAGTTGAACCACAGATGAACACCGACAAACATGAATGGGGGCCGAGGTGGCGTCATCAATTGTTCCGCCTAATGTGGGCCGGGTGCCCTCACCCGGCATTCCGCGTCTCCCGCGCCGAGTCCTGCCGTTCGGGAACTCTCCACCGGAGCACACCCCACGGGAGGGTCCGCCCCCGACCCTATATCCGGACCGACGCTGGCCTCGTAAGCTCGCGCCTCAACCCGGCACCCGGTCGGACTATTCTCCTTTCCCTCCGTTTCCCTCTTCTCCCATGGAAACCACTCGTCTCAAGATCGCCAAACTCACACCGACCTCCGACACCGCCCACCTCGAGAAGGCACTCGAGGCCGTGCCTTTGGTCGAGAGCGTCGAAATCGATCCCGGTGCCCACGAGGCCATCGTGCGCCACGACGGCGCCGAGACCGGCCAGCTCACCGCCGCCCTCCGCGGCCAGGGCTACATCGCCGAAGCGATGTAGCTCCGCGTCCTCCCGCCTCGGCGCATTATCATTGGTCGGAGCCGACCTTGGTCGGTCCGAACTCACGCCCACGAGAGGCGCACCGCTCTTGGAGCCGGGGCGCCCTCGCCCCGGTGCTTCGTGATCGGGAGTCACCCTGCGCC
Organism: Verrucomicrobiota bacterium; assembly: GCA_023433275.1. Lineage (GTDB taxonomy): Bacteria > Verrucomicrobiota > Verrucomicrobiia > Opitutales > Opitutaceae > Lacunisphaera. The sequence continues at coordinate 4,506 of JAEZDN010000090.1, read as the reverse complement.
GGAACTATACCGTCGGATGTAGGAGCTCGGCTTGACCGCGCCCTTTGCTCCGCCGCGGGAACCAAGGGCGTGGACGAACCACGCCCCTACACAGAACAGTTCAGCCGCGCACGCTGCGGCATCGCGCTCCGACTACATGGTTCCGGCTGGAGAGGGGTGCCCAACGCACGGGTGCGGAGGATACGCCCGTACGTCAGTGAAATAGTGTGGCTCCGAGCGCGCTCGCCGGCAGGCCGCCCTCACTTCAACGCCTGATAAATCGTCACCTTGAAGCGCTGGTTCAGATTGCTGCCGCCCGTCGCGCGCAGCTGGCACATCAGCACCGCCACCAGCTTCTCCTTGGGATCCACGAAATACTGCGGGAAATACGCGCTGCCCCAGCCATAGGCGCCCTCGCCCACCAGTTCGCCATAGCGGCCGGGGCGGTCGTTCACCCAGAAGCCCAAGCCGAAGGATTGCGTGTCCCAACTGAACAGGTTCCCCGTGTGATTCTCGTGCATCAGCGCCACGGTCCGCGGGCTCAGCAAACGCACGCCGTCGAGCTCGCCGCCATTGAGCAGCATCTGCAACAAGCGGCCGTAATCCGACGCGGTCGAGTAGAGCCCGGCGCCGCCCGAGAAAAGTTTCCGCGGCCCATCGATGAAATCCGTGCGGCTCGAATCTTCCTTCCGCACCAGCTTCCCGCCCTCGACACTGTACACCACCGCGAGCCGCGCCGCCTTCTCCTTCGGCAGATAGAAGCCCGTGTCGGTCATCTTCAGCGGCTGCAAGATCCGCTCCTCGAAAAACCGGTCCAAAGGCATCCCCGAGACCACCTCCACCAGGTAGCCGAGCAAATCCGTGCCGTACCCGTAATTGAAGGCCTCGCCGGGTTGCGCCGACAACGGCAACGTCGCCAGCCGCTTCATCGCGTCGCCGATCGTCTCGTCATGATCCATCAGGTACCAGCCGTGGAGCCTGGCCTTCTTGTAATCCTCGATCGCGAGGAAATCCCCATAAGTCAGACCCGCCGTGTGCGTCATCAGGTCGCGAATGCTGATCGGCCGCTTCGCCGGCACGGTCACATACTTCACATCCGAGGGTGAACCCGCCGGGGGCGGCACCGCGACGACCGACTTCGCAAACTCCGGGATGAACTTGCTCACCGGGTCGTTGAGCATGAACCGGCCTTCCTCATAGAGCATCAGCGCCGCGATCGTCGTGACGGCCTTGCTCATCGAGGCGATGCGGAAGATCGAGTCCGTGCGCATCGGCACGCCGCCTTCCACGTCATGCGAGCCATAGGCTTTCAACACCACGTCCTCGCCATTGCGCTTCACGATCATCACCGCGCCCGCCAGGCGCTGACCGTCGATCTCGGTCTGGATGACATGGTCCAACCGTTTGAGCCGCTCCGGGTCGAACCCATGCGCCGCGGGATCCGCGGCGCGAAGGAACGCGGCAGCCAGAAAGAGAATCGCGCAGACCGGGAGGAAGCGAAGACGAATGGAGGGGCAATGGTTCATGGGGAGGGGCGGAATCTATAATCGGCCACGTGAAATCAAACTCCTAAATCTCGGGAATCCCATGCACACCGATTCCCGCCTTCCCCTTCTCCAGGTAGGGGTCGAGCTTGCTCGATCCTTGTTCGTCCGGCCGGAAATTGGCCCTACTGCGGCGTGGAGCCGAGGATCTAGCAAGCTCGACCCCTACCGGTCGTCCAATGAACTCCGTGGCCTCTGTGCGACCTTGGTGCCCTCTGCGACCGGACTCATCCCTCTCATGCCTTCTCTGCATTCCTCCGCCGGAAATAATCCAGCAGGACCGCCGCGATGATGATGCCGCCGGTCACGATCTCCTGCACCCAGTTCGACAAACCCAGTTTCGTGCACCCGTTCGCGACCACGCTCATGATGAGCGCGCCGACCAGCGTCCCGGTGATCGTGCCCTGCCCGCCGGCCAGGCTCGCGCCGCCGATCACCACCGCCGCAATGATGTTGAGCTCCAAGCCCACCGCCGTCGTGGGATCGCCGCCCGTGAGATAGGCAAATTGCAACACGGCACCCAGCCCGGCGAAAGCCCCGCCCAGGATGTACACGAGCAACTTCACTCGCTCGACCGGCACGCCGCACAACCGCGCCGTCAACTCGTTCGAGCCCACCGCAAACACGTGCCGGCCAAACCGCGTGTAGCGCAACGCCAGCGCCACCAGCACCGCCAAGCCGAGCATGAGCCACACGCCCGACGGCAATCCACCGGTGCGCCCCAATTGCATCAGGCTGTTCAGCCACGTCTCATCCGGATAGATCGGCTGCTCGCCCGCCAGGCCCTTGGCCGCCCCCCGCAGCGCCCCCATCATGCCGAGGGTCACGACAAACGGCAGCAACCGCAGGCGCGTGATCAACAGCCCGGACAACGCGCCACAAATCGCCGACGCTCCGACGCCGCCCAGCGCCGCCACCAGCGGGGAATGTCCTTCCTGCAGCAACAGCGCGATCACCACCGTGCCGAGCGCGATGATCGAACCCACCGAAAGGTCGATGCCCCCGGCGATGATGACCAACGTCATGCCGAGCGCCGCGACGCCGATGACGGCGGTTTGCTGGAAGATGATCGAGAAATTGTCGCGCGTCACAAACGTGTCGAACCGGAGCACGGCAAAGAGCACGCACACGGCGATCAACCCCACCAGCGGCGCAAAGGCGGTGAGCACGTGGCGAAGTACGGAAGTCTTGGGAGCGGGGTCGGACATCAGGAATGGGGAAATCGGGAATCGGTCATCGGGAATCGAAAATCTGAAATCTCAGTCGCAACAACCCCAGCGGCTGTCCTGAACCGCGCGAAGGATCCAATCCAAAGGCCGGACGTGCGCCGACCCGTGGATCCTTCGCCTACGCTCAGGATGACGGGAGCGATCGTGGTCGGCCGCCCGGAGCCTGCGCAAGACCGGGTCTGCAGATCCTGGGGAAAGGGCTTTGTGCCCCGACGCTGAGCGACCGAAACGCTCCTTCCCCGCGGTCCCGATCCGATCTTCCTCACCGTCATCCTGAGCGCAGCGAAGGATCCAAGGAAGTCCACGATCGCGCGCCAACCCCGTGGATCGCACTCCACCGACGCGGGATCAGGATGACGAATCAAGGAATTCATAAGCCGGTTCACAATTTAGGAATCTAGATGCCCGCTGCCCGATTTCATGGTTCAGCTTTCAGATTTCCCGCCCTCGGTCCCCGTCGCCGCCAGCATGATGCTGTGCTCCGTCCACTCGGTCGCCGGGCGCGCGGGTCCGAGCTCCCCCCGGCACATCACGGCGATCCGGTCGCAATTGCCCAGCAGCTCCGGCAGATAGCTGCTCACCATCAGCACGGCCTTCCCATGGCCCGCGAGTTCGTCGATCAGCCGGTAGATGTTCTGCTTCGCGCCGATGTCCACGCCGCGCGTCGGCTCATCGAGCAGGAGCACGTCGGCGCCATTGCGCAAGAGACGCGCGAGCGCGACTTTTTGCTGGTTGCCGCCCGACAACTGGCCCACCGCCTGCGCCGGCCCGCCGCAGCGCACGCCGAGGCGGCGAATCCACGTGGTCGTCTCGGCTGCGAGCGCCGCGGGTCGGATGACGCGCTCGAGCCGCGGCAGGGTCAGGTTTTCCTCAAGGCTCAGGTTCAGGGCCAGGCCCTCGCCCTTGCGGTCCTCACTCAGCAGCCCCAATCCCTGCCGCCAGCGCAACAGCGGCGACGCCGGGCCGGCATGCACCCCCACGCGCACCGCGCCGGCACGCACCGGTTCCAACGCGAAGATCGCCCGCAACAACTCGCTGCGCCCGGCGCCCACCAGCCCCGCGAGCCCCATCACCTCGCCGCGGTGCAGCTGGAGGGACGCCGACGACGGCTTCGTCCGTCCCGCGAGGTTGGTCACCTCGAGCATCACCTGCCCGGGGATGCGCGTGTGGTGCGCATACAAGTCGTCGACCTGACGGCCCACCATGTGCCGCGCGATCTCGTCCATCGCCGTCCCCGCGGTCCGTCCCGTGGCCACGCTGCGCCCGTCGCGCAGGACCGTGTAGCGATCCGACAACGCCGCCACCTCCTCGAGAAAATGAGAAATGTAGATCACCGCCTTGCCCTGGTTCCGCAGCCGGCGGACCAGCGCGAACAGCTTCTGCGCGTCGGCCTGCGTGAGGCTGCTCGTGGGCTCGTCGAGCACGAGCACCCGGCAGCCCAGGGCCAGCGCGCGCGCGATCTCGACCAGTTGCTGTTCGGCGATGCTCAGTGAACCCGCCCGCGCCCGCAGCGGGATGTCGGGGCGCCCCAACTCCGCCAGCGCCGCGCCCGCGATGCGCCGCGATTCCACGTGCGCCACGAAACCCGCGCGGCCCGGCTCGGCGCCGAGCACGATGTTTTCCGCGACGCTCAGGTGAGGCGCGATGGCCAGCTCCTGGTTGACCATGACCACGCCGGCCCGCCGCGCCCGCAACGGTCCGTCGGGCGCGTAGGGCTCCCCGGCGACGCGCATGGTCCCCGCGTCGGGCTGGAG
>JAEZDN010000075.1 GCA_023433275.1 Verrucomicrobiota bacterium | reverse complement strand
CCGGCCAGACCGTGCCCCGCTGCGCTTGGGCCAAGGAGTATTACCTCAGGCAAAAGGCTGCGGGCAAAGGCCATCACGCCATCCTGCGCGCTCTGGCCTTCAAATGGGTCCGCATCCTCTGGCGCTGTTGGAAGGACAACGTCCCCTACGATGACGCCCGCTATCTTGCCGCCCTCGCCAAACGCAGATCTGCCCCTCTGCCCGCCGCCTAAAATCCGCAAAAAAATGCTTGCTCGGACCACCTCAGCTTTTGGCTCAGCGGGAACGATGCTGTTTCATGTTGGGGGCGCGGCTTGACCGCGCCCCTTTTCTCGCGGCGGGGACCAAGGGCGCAGACGAGCCACTCCGCTACAACCGAACCGTTCGACCGCGCACGCTGCGGAAGTGCATTCCGACTGCATGAATCCGACTCAGGCTTCGTATTTCTCCGGCCAGTTCGGCACGGAAAACGCGCCACCATCGACGAAAAGCGTCTGCCCGGTGATGAAATCCGCCCCGGCGCTCGCGAGGTAGCTCACGGTCCGCGCCACATCGGCGGTCGTCCCGACGCGGCGGAGCGGCGTGATCTTCGCCCACTTCTCCGCGTAGCCGGGCGCCTCCAATTTGGTACGCTCATGCTCGATCGCGCCCGGCGCCACGCAGTTGACCCGAATGCCGTGTGGCCCGAGTTCCAGCGCCGACACCTTCGTGAATTGCTCGATGCCTCCCTTCGACGCCGTGTAATCCACCAGGCGCGGAAAGGCCACTTGGTTGCACGCGGAGCCGATGTTGACGATCGCTCCCCGCACCCCGTGCTCAACCATCAGCTGCGCGGCGCGCTGCGTGTGGAGAAAACATCCCTTCAGATTGGTCCGGATGACGCGGTCCCAATCCTCCTCCGCCAGCTCCAACAGCGGCGCCCAGGTCTGCACGCCGGCATTGTTCACCAACAGATCGGCCCCGCGGCCAAATGTCCTCACCACGCTGGCGTAAAAAGCCCACACGTCCTCCTTCACGCCCACGTCTCCATGAACCGCCAGAGCCCGGCGCCCTTCCGCCTCGATCAAGCCTGTCACTTGCCCCACTTCGACCGGGGCTCCCAAATCATGAATCGCTATGTCCCAACCATCTCGGGCCAGCGTGACGGCGATTTCCCGTCCGATGCCCCTGCTGGCGCCGGTCACCACCGCCAACCTGTTCGTTTTGCTCATAGGATCCCACCGATGACAGGGCCGCTGTCCCGGAACAATCCCTTTCCCCTCCCTAGCACCCACCGCTCCCGAGCAGATGAACTCTTTCCTCATTATAGGAACCTGTTCACCTGCGATCGGCGCGCGGAACGCAATGAGAACCTTTGATCGCCTTTAAACAGGCTCCTACCGTTCGGAATCCCGACGAAATCACGCGGCCGATCTCCCCGCCGCTGCCGGGCTTTAAGGATTGGCAGCCACCCCAGGCCACGTCTCCTTTTCGAAACCCGCGCATGAGTGCCCCTCGCCTTCCCCGCATCGCCGTCACCCTGGGTGACCCCGCCGGCATCGGACCGGAAATCTGCCTGGATCTGCTCAACGATGGCGCTCTCTCCCAAGTCTGCATGCCCATCGTTTTTGGTGACGCCGCCGTGCTGGCCCGCGTGGCGAAGAAACTGAACAAACCGTTCACCGCGCCCATCGTGACGGAAATCGGGTCACCCACCGTTCCCACGGTGCTCGACTTGCGTCGCATCGATGCCACGGCGTTCACCCCAGGCCGGGTGGATCCCCGCTGCGGAGACGCGGCCTTTCGCTATGTCATCGCCAGCATCGAGGCCGGACTCGCCGGCCAGGTCGACGCCGTCGCCACCGGTCCGCTGAACAAGGAGGCCATGCACGCCGCCGGGCACAAGTTCCCCGGACATACCGAGATTTTCGCTCAATTCATGCAGGCGCCGCGATCCTGCATGATGCTCACGTCGCCGGAAGTGACCTGCAGCTTTGCCACGGTTCATGTGGGCTACCATGAGGTGCCCGGACTCCTGAGCGTGCGTCGCATCTTGGATGTCATCGAACTCACCGCCACGGCCATGCAACGTCTCCGCGGCCGCCCGCCGCGCCTCGCGGTGTGTGGCCTCAATCCCCACGCTGGCGAGAATGGCCTGTTCGGCCAGCGCGAGGAGGAACGCTTCATCAAGCCCGCGATCGAGACCGCCCGCGCCCAAGGCCTGGCGATCGAGGGTCCGTTGCCGCCGGACACGGCGTTCCTGCCGCGGCGGCGCCGCGAAACCGACGCCTTTGTCTGCATGTACCACGACCAGGGCCACATTCCCCTCAAGGCGCTGGCCTTTGATTCCGCCATCAACACCACGCTGGGCCTCCCCGTCATTCGCACCAGCGTGGATCATGGCACGGCTTTCGACATCGCATGGCAGGGCCAGGCGAACCCCACCAGTCTCATCGAATCCGTCCGCCTGGCCGCCCGGCTCAGCCGCCCCGAGGCATGATCGTGGTGATCGCAGACGACCTGAGCGGCGCCGCCGAACTCGCTGGAATTGCGCTGCGCCGCGGCCTGTCGGCGGAAGTTCAAACGGTGTTTTTTCCAGCCACCGACGCCGAGGTGGTTTGCCTGGACACCAACACCCGCCTGCTGGATGACGCCGATGCCGCTCGCCGCGTCGCCGCTGTCAGCCGGCAGGTGGCTGAGCTCCGCCCGGCGTGGATCTTCAAGAAGTGCGATTCCGTGCTCCGCGGTTCGGTTCTCGCCGAGGCACGCGCCGTCGCTCAAGCCGTCGGCTGGCATCGCCTCTTGATCCTCAGCGCCAACCCGTCGCGTGACCGCATCATTCGCAACGGCCACTGTTACATTGAGGGGAAGCCGCTGCATGAATCCCTCTTCGCCGACGACCCCACGCATCCACGCACCACCTCGGACATTCGGGCGCTGCTGGGCTCGGATCTCACCGGGGTTTCCATGCCAAATGCCGAATCCATGGCCGACGTTCAACGGGAAGCGGAATCGCTTGCAGCGGACACGCTGCCCGTCGGAGGCGCTGATTTTTTCGCCGCGCTCCTCCAACTTCGATCGCCGCGGCATACCCCCCGCGCAGCCTCCCTGCCCCAGGACGGCCCAACATTGATGATTTGCGGTAGCACCGCCACGTGGTCCCAGCGTCAGGCCGAGGCGCAAGGCGCAGACGTGCCGGTATTCGGCGCCCCTTACAACTTGGGAACGATCCTTCGTTCGTTCCAGTCGAGGGGTCGAATCCTTCTGGGG
>JAEZDN010000142.1 GCA_023433275.1 Verrucomicrobiota bacterium | reverse complement strand
CTGTTCAACCACTACGGCCCGACCGAAAGCACCGTGGTCGCGACCTGGTGCCGCGTCCCGGCGGAACCCGATGGCCACGCCGCGCCCGCCATCGGCCGGCCCATCGCCAACACCGAGGTGTACGTGCTGGACACCCACCGCCAGCTGGTGCCGGTCGGCGTCCCGGGTGAACTCTATCTCGGCGGCGCGGGCCTCGCTGACGGCTATCACGGACGCCCCACCCTGACCGGCGAAAAATTCGTGCCCCACGTGTTCGCCCGCCTCGAGGAAAGGAAACTCTACCGCACCGGCGACCTGGTGCGGTGGCGCGAAGACGGGCAGCTCGACTACCTCGGTCGCCTCGACCAGCAGGTGAAGATCCGCGGTCACCGCATCGAGCCCGGCGAAATCGAGGTCGCCCTCAATGAACATCCCGCCGTGCGCGAAAGCCTGGTGGTCGCGCGCGAGGACACCCTCGGTCAGCCCCAGCTCGCCGCCTATTACCTCCTGCAACCCGATTTTCCCACGCCGACCGCCGCCGCGCTCGCCGAAACTCTCCACCGCCGCCTCCCCGCCTACATGGTGCCGGCGTCATATGTGCAACTGGAGGCCTGGCCGCTGACGGCCCATGGCAAGATCGACCGCGCCGCTCTTCCCGCGCCCGCATCCACGAGCCCGGTCGGCACGCCCCATGTCATTCCGCAGCCCGGCCTGGAAACCGCCATCGCCCGCATCTGGTGCGAGGTGCTCGGCTGCACGCGGGTCGGCGCGTGCGACGATTTCTTCGAACTCGGCGGCCACTCCCTGCGCGCCTCCCAGGTGATCACCCGCCTCAACGCCGCCTACAAGTTGACGCTCACCGTCCGACACCTGTTTGAACACTCCACCATCGCGGGCCTAGCCGCCGTCATCGGCGATCTCCAGTCGGCTGCGCGGCCGTCCCAATCCGCCCCGTCTGGAGCGGACGCAATGCTGGCCCAGTCCCTCGGATGATCATGGCTCATTCGCGCATCCCTTTCACCGCCAACCCGGCCCCCCCCGAGGCCCGGGCGGCCCCGGCTTCCGCCGCCCAGGAACAACTCTGGGCCTTGCTCCAGCTCCACCCGGACCGCCCGCTGGGCAATTATCCGGTGGCGCTGAACATCGAGGGCCCGCTCGACGCCGCGCAATTGACCCGCGCGCTGAACGACCTGGTGGCCCGCCACGCAATCCTTCGCACGAATTTTGATTTTCAACAGGGACGTCCCGTGCAGCGGGTCGTCGCTGCGTTGCATGTGCCATTGCCCGTGATCGACCTCCGCCTCCTGCCGGCCGCCGTGCGCGAGGCCCAGGCCTTTCGCCTCGCGCGGGAGGACGTCGCCCGCCCGTTCGACGTCCGCCAAGGGCCCCTCCTGCGCGGCCAGCTCTTCCTCTTCGAGCAGACGCGCCATATCCTGGTGCTCACGTTCCACCGCGGCATCCTCGACGAGGAATCCATCGCCCTCCTGCTGCGCGAGCTCGCCGCTTCCTATGCGGCCCGGTCTGCGGGTGGCGAACCCGCGCTCCCACCGGTTGCGCTGACCTACGGCGACTACGCCGCGCAGGGACCCGATGCCTCGGCCCGCGAGGCATGCCTCTCCTGGTGGAGCGAACAACTCGCGGGTGAACCCGCCCCGGTCCAGCTCCCTGCCGACCGCTCACGCTCCGGCACGCGCTCCGGCAACACCCGCGTCGAGCGCCTCTCCCTTCCCGCCGCCCTGCCGGACGCCGTTGAGAACCTGGCGCAGCGCGAAGGCACCAACCCCTTCACCGTCCTGCTCGCGGCCTTCCAGGTCCTCCTGCACCGCTACACCAGCCGCTCCGACTTTGTGCTGGGACTGGCCGCTTCCGACCGCCCCCTGCCCGGCATGGAAACCATGCTGGGGCCCTGCACCCGGATCGTGCCCTGCCGCGCCACTCTCTCGGGTGATCCCACCTTTCGCCAGCTCCTCGATCGGGTGCGGCGCGACACGCTCGCCATCTACGCTCACTCGGCCCGCATGCCCTTCGACGGCCTGCCGGGCCGCTTCCGGAATCCCGCCATCGCCTGCCCGGTGCAGTTCTTTCACGAGCGCCGCGACCTCGATCAAGGCGGCTGGCCTGGCCTTCGCATCCAGGAACTCGAGCTCGATACAGGCGCCTGCCCCTGCGAACTCGCGTTCCATGTGGTCGAGGGTCTCGGCCGTTGGAGCCTGCGCGCCGAATACGACGCCGAGGCCTTCTCGCCGACCGTGATCCAGCAGATGCTCTCCCACTTCAGCGTGCTGCTGCACGCGGCGGCAACCCGGCCCGCGAGCCGGCTCTCCGAACTGCCGCTGCTGACTCCGGTGGAACGCCGCCGCCTGTTGACCGAATGGAACAGCTCCAGCGTGGTCTATCCGCGTGACGCCACGGTCCATGAACTCGTCGCGCGGCGCGCCATCACCGAGCCGGCCGCACTCGCCGTAGCCAGCGCCGCCACCAGCCTCACCTATCGCGAGCTGGACCAACGCTCCAACCAACTGGGTCGCCACCTGCGCGCCGCCGGCGTCCGCCCGGGCCATGTGGTCGGTCTCGGCGTGGAGCGTTCCCCCGCGTTCGTCGTCGCCGTGCTTGGCATCCTGAAGGCGGGCGGTGCAGTCCTTCCCTTGGAAACGCGGGTCCCCTTCTCCGTGCGCCAGCCCGGCGCCGCCCGCCTCAGTCTCATCCTCACCGACTCCGGGCACCGCGAGCATTTCGCCCCGGAACTCAACCGGCTTCTGCTGCTCGATCTCGAGGCGGCGGATATCCACCGGACCGACGACGCGGAACTCGCGCCGCTGGCGGGGCCCGACGACCTCGCATGGGTGGTCCGCACCAATGGCACCGGCGGCGAGGCCAAGGCCGTCGAGCTGTCCCACCGCGCCATCGTCAACTCGCTGCATGCCTTCCGCCGCCTTTGCAACCTGACCCCCGCGGACACCTTTGTCGGTCTTTCCACCGCCGGATCCATTGAGGCGCTCACCGAACTCCTGCTGCCTCTCGTGTTCGGTGCCCGCCTGGCGCTGGTTCCCCACGGCGACCTGGCCGACGCGTCGCGCCTCGCTGCGGCCCTCAGCGCTGCCCATCCCACGGTGGCGCAGGCGGCGCCCTCCCGGTGGCAACAGCTGCTCGACGCCGGCTGGGGCGGCGACAAATCCCTTCGCTTGCTCGCCAGCGGCGAGTGTCTCACCCGCGAGGTCGCTGATCGGCTTCTCTCCTGCGGCTCGCAAGTGTGGAACGTCTACGCCACCGCCGAAAGCGCCGGCGCCTGCCTCGCGGCTCCCGTCATGCCCGGCTCCGGCCGGCCCCTGGTTGGCCGGGCCATGGGTAACGCTCAGATTCACGTGCTCGACGCCCACCTGCAGCCGGTTCCCGTGGGCATCACCGGCGAGATCTACGTCGGCGGTGATGCCCTGTCCGCCGGTTATCGGGATCGTCCGGCCGACACGATTGCCCACTTCCCGGTCGACCCGTTCCGGCACACTCCCGGTGCCCGCCTCTTCCGCACGGGCGATCTCGCCCGCCGCCTGCCCAACGGAGAACTCGACCACCTCGGGCGCCTCGACGGCAAGATTGCGCGCCGTCCTGTCGGCCCGCTCCCCGGCACGCCCTCCGTGCGCCCCACCGACAAGGAATCGAACCCGCCCCTGCCGAACCCCGCCACCGGCGAAACGCGCGATGCCCTCCTCGCCGCGCCCCAGCCGGCCGCCGGATAAAATTTAAACCACACCACCGCATCCGCCCACCATGGACACGCATACTCCCCTCCTCCCTGCGTCCGATTCCGCGACCTCCACGCCGCTCGCCAACCCGCCGGCCGTTGCCGCCTCGTCCGGCCAGCGCCGCCTCTGGTTTCTCGAGCAGATGGAACCGGGTTCCCCCCTGTACAACATCCCGTACCTGGTCCGCCTGTCCGGCCCGTTGGACGAGCCATCGCTGCGCCGCGCTCTGAACACCATCGTTTCCCGCCACGAGTCATTGCGCACCACCTTCACCGCCGCCGGTTCCGAACCCGTGCAGGTCGTGCAAACCTCCTGGTCGCTCAATCTTCCCGTCACGGACCTCTCCGCCCACCCGTCCGCGGCTCAGGAAGCCGAGCTGCAGCGCCTCACTGCGCAGGAAGCCCGCGCGCCGTTCGATCTCGCACGTGACCTGCCGCTGCGCGTGCGCCTCTATCGCCTGTCGCCGACCGAGCACGCCCTTATGCTCGTCATGCACCACATCGCGTCCGATGGCTGGTCGATGGGAATCATCTATCGCGAGCTCGGCCAGAGCTACGACGCCTACGTCCAGGGCCGCGAGCCGTCCCTGCCGGAACTTGAGATCCAGTACGCCGACTTCACCGAATGGCAGCAGGAATACCTGCAGGGCGCCGCGCTCCAGCGCCTCACGTCCTACTGGAAGAAACAGATGGCCGGTGCCCCCGCCTTGCTGGAACTTCCCACCGACCACGCCCGTCCTCCCCTGCAGTCCCACCGGGGCGAAACCGTCAGCCTGACGCTGGCCCCCGCGCTCGTGGCGCGGCTCAAGCAGCTCAGCTCGAGCCACCGCGTCACGTTCTTCATGACCCTGCTCGCCGGCTTCAACGCCGTGCTGCACCGCTACTCCGGCCAGACCGACCTCGTCGTCGGTTCACCCCTGGCGGGTCGCGACCGCGCCGAGACCGAGGCCGTGGTCGGCTTCTTCATCAACACCGTGCTCATGCGCACCAACCTCGCCGGCGATCCCACCGTCGCCGAGCTGCTGGGTCGCGTGCGCGACGTCTCCCTCGGCGCCTTCGACCATCGCGAGATGCCCTACGAGAAGCTCGTCGAGGAACTCCAGCCCCAGCGCAACCTCAGCTTCGATCCGATCTGCCAGGTGTTCTTCGCCCTGCAGAACATGCCCACCACCGCGCTGAAACTCGGCAACATCAAGCTGAGCATCCAGCCCGTCTACACCGGCACCGCCAAGTCCGACCTCACCGTCTGGGCCGCGGAAACCGACACCGGCGCCCTCGAGGTGACCGCGGAGTACGCGCTCGACCTTTTCACCGCGCCCACGATTCGCCGCTTCCTCGGTCACTTCGAGAGCGTGCTCGCGGGCATGGCCGCCAACCCCGCCGAGCGCCTCTCGCGCCTGCCCCTGCTCACCGCCGCGGAACGCACCGAGATGCTCGAGCGCTGGAACGCCACGGAGGTCGAGTATCCCCGCGACGCCACGCTGCACGATCTCTTCGCCCGGCAGGCCGCCCGGACGCCCGACGCCACCGCGCTGGTCTTCAATGACGAGGAGCTCACCTACGCCGAGCTCGATTCCCGTGCCAGCCGTCTCGCGCGCCAGCTCCAGGCCCACGGCATCGGTCCCGACGTCCTGGTCGGCGTGTGCATGGAACGCTCTCTCGACATGATGGTCGGCCTCCTCGCCATCCACAAGGCGGGCGGCGCCTACGTGCCCCTCGATCCGCTCTACCCGAAGGAGCGCATCGCCTACATGCTGCAGGACTCGGCCGCGCCCGTCCTGCTCACGCAGCTCTCGCTTCTCCCGAAGCTGCCCCCGCACCAGGCCACGGTCATCTGCGTCGACGCGCCCCAACCGGTCAACGGCTCCCATCCCGAACCCGTCGCGACCGCGCCGGCCTCCGGCCCGGAGCACCTCGCCTACGTCCTCTACACCTCGGGCTCCACGGGAAATCCGAAGGGCGTGATGGTCACTCACCGCAACGTGGTGAACTTCTTCACCGGCATGGACCAGGCCCTCGGCCAGGCCCCGGGCGCGGAGCCGGGCGTCTGGCTCGCCGTCACCAGCATCTCGTTCGACATCTCCGTGCTCGAACTCTTCTGGACCCTCACGCGCGGCTTCAAGGTGGTGCTGCTGGCCGACGAGGCGAAGATGCCCGGCCTCGCGGGCGCCAAGGCCGCCGCCGCGCCCAAGCGCGTGCTCGACTTCAGCCTATTCTACTTCGCCAGCGAGGCCGGCGGCAACGACGCCTACCGCCTCCTGCTCGAGGGCGCCAAGTTCGCCGACCAGCATGGGTTCAAGGCCGTGTGGACGCCCGAGCGCCATTTCCACAACTTCGGCGGCCTTTACCCGAACCCGTCCGTCGTCAGCGCCGCCATCGCCGCCGTGACCGAGCGCATCCAGATCCGCGCCGGCAGCGTCGTCTCCCCGCTCCACCATCCCGCCCGCATCGCGGAGGAATGGTCCGTGGTCGACAATCTCTCCCGCGGACGCGTCGGCATTTCCTTCGCCAACGGCTGGCACGACCGCGACTTCACGCTCAACCCGGCCAACTTCGCCGAGCGTCGCGAGATCATGCGCCGCAACATCACCACCGTCCGCCAGCTCTGGCGCGGTGAGGCGGTCGAATTCCCCGGCGGGCGCGGCAATGCCGTCCCCGTGAAGATCTTCCCGCGCCCGATCCAGGCGGAACTCCCCGTTTGGGTCACCGCCGCGGGCAGCCCCGAGACGTTCCGCCTCGCCGGCGAGATGGGCGCCGGCATCCTCACCCACCTCCTCGGCCAGGAACTCGACGACCTCGCGAAGAAGATCAAGATCTACCGCGAGGCGCGCCGCGCCCACGGCCACGACGAGGGCTGCGTCACCATCGCGCTCCACACCTTCGTCGGCGAGGACCTCGCCGCGGTGAAGGAAAAGGTGCGCGGTCCGCTCTGCCGCTACCTCGCCGACTCGGCCGATCTGCTGAAGGGCCTTTCGCAGGCGGTCTATCCCGGCGCCGACATGAAGAGCCTCTCGACCGAGGAAATGAACACCCTCGTCGAGTACTCCTTCAACCGCTACTTCGACCTCTGCGGCCTGCTCGGCACGCCCGACACCTGCCGCACGGTCCTGCGCAAGCTCGCCACCCTCGGCGTCGACGAGATCGCCTGCCTCATCGACTTCGGCGTCGAACCGGATGCCGCCCTCGAGAGCCTCAAGCTCCTCGACACCGTGCGCGCCGAGTTCCAGGCCCAGGCC
>JAEZDN010000132.1 GCA_023433275.1 Verrucomicrobiota bacterium | reverse complement strand
CGCCTGGGCGCACGCCCGGCGCGCGCTCGTCGTCAGTTTCCTCGTGGGCGTGACCGGCCTCACGTGCTACCGCATCGTGCCGGCCATCGGGCCGATCTTCGCCTACACCCCGCTCCATCGTCAGCTCGAAACCCCCGAACGCCAGGCCGAGGCCGATGCCATCCGCACCGCGATCCTCGAGGGCCCCGGCGAAGTCACCGTCCCGCGCCGGTATTACCGCAATGCGATGCCGTCGCTTCACACCGCCTTCAGCCTCGTCGTCCTCGCCGCGGCTTGGAAGTGGCGGCGCCGCTTCTTCTGGGCCTGCCTGCCGCTCGGCTTCCTCCAGATCGCCACAACGCTCACGCTGGCCTACCACTACCTCGTCGACCTCATCGCCGCCGTGCCGCTTTCCGTGTTCTGCTGGTGGCTCGCCGACCTCTGCGTCCGCGCCACCCCGGGCCGGGACGAGGAGTCCCTGCCGGCGCCCGTCAACCCCAACCCCGTCGCCCACGCGATCCGGCTCAGCCTCGCCCTCGTCGTTTCCGTCTCCTCGCTGCTCATCTGGGCAAAGCTCACCCTGCTGCCGTCTTGGGCCGGCTGGCCCTTCGCCCTCCTCGCCGTCATCCCTCCCCTCTGGGTCGCCTGCCGCCCTTGGCGCCGCCGTTTCCCCGCAGGGCCGGCGCTCGCCGCCGAGCCGTCGTTCGCCACCGCCAAATAACAGCGCTCAGGGCTTGAGGGCAGAGCCCCGAGCTTGTCGAACGGGCAAGGCTTCCCGCGCAGTCACGATTCAACCGGCGCCACGAGATCGCGGTGCAGTTTTTCCAATTCCGCGATTCGCGGCTCGATGTTTCGCCTCACCGTGCGCCGGTTCACCGCCCAGATAGCCCAGAAAAGCACGGGCAGCAGCACGCCAACATACCCGACCACCGCCACCACCACCACGGGGTGCTCGGCCAGCTTCGGAATCGCATCCGGCGGCAACGCGACCAGTCCCTTCCGGATGGTTCCATAACCAAACAGCACGATCGCCACGCCGCAGGGCATCAAGTACCATGAGCCGATGTTGAGCAACAGCCGGCGCTGGTGGTTCAACTCCGCGAGGTCGGCTTCGACCTTGGCGAGCAACGGAGCCTCGGGACCCAGCCGCAACCGGTGCGCCCGCAGCCGCTCGCGGACAAAGGCCCCCGACAATCCCAGCATCACCACCACCGCCAGCCATACCGGCCAGCCGTCCCTCCCCAGGTGCCATCCGGTCCACGCAAACACGGTTGCCACCAACAAACCGGCGGCACCCTCGCCATAATCGCGCAACTTCAAGGTCAACGCCATCCGCCGGCGCTTGGTCTCGAACGTGTCGCGCAAGTCGGCCAGCTTCGCGTCCGCCCCTTGCGGCGCCGGCTGACGCTTCCAGATCACTTCACAATCATTCCAGTTCATTGCGTGCTCCTTTCATGAGTTCAGCCAGACGCTTGCGCGCCCGGGTCAGCGAAACGCCGACATGGTTTTCCGTCAGGCCCGTGATCTCCGCGATCTCGCGATAAGCCAGGCCATCGAGCGCCAGCAGCACCAGCGCCCGGTCGAACATCGGCAGGGCATGGATCGCCGCATAAAGTTTTTCCAACGTCTCCCGGTCTCCCGCGTGGTCCGCCGGTGACGCGGCTTCCGCCGCCACGCGGTCAAGATCCACGCCGCCCTCCATCCGCCGGTCCCGGAGCGCCGCGCCCCGTCGCCAGGTCAGCGCGGTGTTCAGGCACACACGGTAGATCCAGGTCGAGGGTTTCGCCTGCCCGGCGTAGGATCCCAGCGAGGTCCAGAGCTGCAGCAGCATTTCCTGCTGCAGGTCGGCCGCATCCGCCGGCGCGGAGGCAAAGGAGCGCGCCACCTTGATGACGATGCCCCGATGCTCCTCCAGCCAGGCCCTGAAAATGGATGCGCGCGGCGCGGGAGAGTTCATCTTTCCCCAATTAGTCGCCCAAGCGCGCCTTTCCTTACAGGCTATTTTCGGAAAAGGCCGGTTCACCTGCTGGCCCCAATAACCAATAACCTTTCATCCATAACCGCGCACGCCCGCGCGCTTGCCCCGCGCCGGGGGCCTTCCCAATCTCGGGGCATGTCGACCCCTTCTCCTTCGTCCGTCACCTCCACTCCGTTCGGTCACCTTGCCGACGGCCGCCTGGCGACACTCTACACCCTCGTCAACTCCCGCGGCCTCCGCGCCGACATCACCAATTACGGCGGGATTGTGGCGCGCCTCTTCGTGCCCGACCGGGAAGGCCGGCTTGCTGACATCGTGCTCGGCTACAATTCCGTCGAGGACTACGTCCGCCACAATCCCTACTTCGGCGCCCTGATCGGTCGATTCGGCAACCGCATCGCCCACGGCCGATTCACGCTCGACGGCCAAACCTACCCGCTGGCGACCAATAATTCCCCTGGAAACATCCCCTGCCATCTCCACGGCGGGAACGTGGGATTCGACAAGGTGCTCTGGTCCGCCGAACCGGCCGTGGTCGACGGCGCGCCCACCCTGTCCCTCAAGTACCGCAGCCCCGACGGCGAGGAAGGTTATCCGGGCAACCTCGACGTCACCGTCGTTTACACGCTCGGGAACGACAATTCCCTCCGCGTCGACTACCAAGCGACCACCGACCGAGCCACGCCGGTCAACCTCACGCAGCACTCGTACTTCAATCTCAAGGGCGAGGGCCGCGGTGACATCCTCGATCATGTCCTTCATCTCCGCGCCCGGCACGTTACTCCCGGCAACGCCGGCTTGATCCCGACGGGCCAGATCGCGCCCGTCGCGGGCACTCCTTTCGACTTCACGACCCCGCACGCCATCGGCGAACGCGTCAATGCCGACCACGAGCAACTGCGCTTCGCCGGCGGCTACGATCACAACTGGGTGCTCGACGAGCAATCCGGCCGCCTCTCCCTGGCCGCCACGGTCAACGAGCCCACCACGGGCCGGCAGATGGAAGTGTGGACCCAGGAGCCCGGCATCCAGTTTTACTGCGGCAATTTTCTCGATGGCACCGCCGTCGGCAAGAGCGGCCAGCCCTACGGCCATCGGTCGGGTTTTTGCCTCGAGACCCAGCACTACCCCGATTCGCCCAATCAGCCAGCCTTCCCCAACACGATCCTGCGTCCCGGCGAAACCTATCGGACGGCCACGATCTACAAATTCTCCGCCAGCTAACCGCTGGTCCCGTCCGCGAAAAAACGCGGGCTACAAGGAATCGATGTAGGGGCGCGGCTCGTCCGCGCCCTTCTCTCGTCGCTGCCGGCCACACCCACCCCCGCCCTGCCCAAGCGAAATAGTCCTGCCGCCGCGCCCCCACACCGTGTTTTTTCCGCATGAGGGCGCATGGAAGCCCCGGCACGCAAAAAGCCCGCTTGACAGTACCCGACTCCGTTCGCACGTTCGCCCTCCCTTTGTTGCAGGGTGGAGCAGCCTGGTAGCTCGTCAGGCTCATAACCTGAAGGTCGTTGGTTCAAATCCAACCCCTGCACCCAATTTGAAACCCCCGGAAACTGCTCCCGGGGGTTTCTGCTTAATGGCTTACGCGATTTTCGAAAGAGCGGCTGTCCGCGTGCAACCAAGCGCAACGCGAGGCAACTTTGAGACACAGAAGCCAAAGAAAGCGCCCAAGTTTTTCGAGGCAAAAACGCCTCGGAGATTCTTTTCGAAACGCATGTTTTCGCGTGTCGGCCTTCAGGCTGAAACCCTGAATTGGAAAATCCGCGAGCAGTTCGGCCCGATTTATTGCCGCCTACGGGACGAATTTCGTGCCACCGCCGCGTCGCCCCTCACCGATCTTCTCAGGTCCCGCCGCAGGAGGCATTTGAGAGGAACAGTGAGCGCCCTCACGCGATTCGAGACTTGGGCGCTTTCTTTGGCTTTTCTGACCCTCAGCACCGTCAAGGCGCATCGCGATGCCTGCACTTACGTAACGAACCATACGTCTTTGGCCGGCTTTGGCAGGCCGCTTTCGAGCAGGCACAGCCCACCTTGAAGAGGCGGCATCTAGGCGGCCGAGACGACGGCACCAATACCCCGGCTCCCTCTGGGGAGGGATTCGGGTGCCGTTCCAGCCTGCGCAAGTCGCGTAATTTCGTTGAGCCGATAGCGCAAAGTTCCGGGCAGAATCTCCACCGGATTCAGCATGCCATCCTTGGTCATCCGCCAGATGGTGACCCGGTTCACGCTCAGCAGCTCCGCAGCCCGCTTCTGAGTCACGAGCAGACGCTCACCATCTGCCCTTACGGACGCAGAAACGTCGCCAAAATCACCGTTGAGCAGTCGCTGCACGAATCCGCGCTCCGCCTCACTCAACGACGAATCAGAGGTCATCACCGTCTGCAGAATGGCGCGCGTGGTCGGATTCACGACAACATCATCGCCTGCGCCCTGATCGTCTCAAGCGTGCGGGCCTGCCGAAATTGCGGGGCACGGCTTACCCAGAATGCGGTAGATTCGCCGCCAATGGCCGCACCGGTCAGGTTGGACCCAACTCCGCCAGATACTGCATGAGACTGTCGTAGTTAATCAGTCGGATTCCGCGAACGGCTCCACGCTTCCGCAGCACGACGCTCTTCACCGGGGGCTTGTTTCCGTTGGCCGGTCCGGGAATCGTCAACTCGTTCAGGGTGCTGCGGGAGAGCCCGGTGTAAGGGCACCGATGGCTAGGCGCAGGCAGACGAATCCACTCGGGTTTCGGAGCTGCTCCGGACGGCGTGTCAGTCATTCGAGATTTTGAGTTCATCGTCGCTCTTTAGACACGCTGACAACGATTTGTGCGCACCGAGTGAGAACCCAGGGTTCTGCGAACACGCGGCTATGCGCGTTTGGTTGCTCGCTGTTCACGAAAACCTGCGTGTTCACGTAAACGTGAACACATCATTAACCGTGAACATTTGCCCAAGGCGGCATCATGCCGCGTCACGGCTCACCAGGCCAAGCGACGTCGGTCTCCGAACGCACCTTTACGGACGTGGCCGGATTTTCAGCTGCGTTCAGTCGAGCATCTCCAGATAGGGCTGCATGACTCGGCTGACGCGGCATACCGCCGCTGCCGCCGCGAGATCCTTCATGGAGAATTTCTTTCCCCGCCAGCCTTCGCGCAGCGCTTCGATGGCAACATCGAGGCCATATTTTTGCCGATACTTGAAGCAGTCGGCCACAGTCTTCGCGGGCGAGTAAATCCTCACGGTTCCCCCAGCGAGCGTATGTTCTTCGATCCCGAGGGTGTAAGCCGCGCCGGAAAACTGGCAGTAGCGCAGTGGCAGTTGGACTTCACGTGGACGGTTGATGCCTCGCGGAAGAGCCAGCCACACCTGATGCGGCGCTTGCGTTCCGATCCCGTGGAATTGCAGCGCGGAAAGAAGGCAGACGACGCCCCGCGGCACACGCGTGGTCGCTTCCACCAGCGTCTGGTTTTGGTCACCGTCGTAATCCGCCGAAGCATAAAGCCCACGACCAAGTCTCCGGACTTTCTCCTGGTTCACCAGCCGACGCAGATACTCGCGGGAGTAGCCAGCCGTGACCATATCCCGCGCACGGAATACCCCCAGCCGACTGGCGTAGTCGCCTGCGACCTTGATACGAGTCCGAGTGTTACGTTTTGTTTTCACTTATTTACTCATGGCATGATAACGTAACACAGGATCAAGGCGAGTTTTGAACCCCTCTGCTAAAGAACTCCCCTGCGGGGACCCACCGCATGGAGAGTTTGCTACGGTCGGCTTCAAAAGTGGAATCCACCACAACTCACTGAGAATCAACCGGCCGAAACCTACTCTTGGAGGGCATAAAGTAGCTCCCAGAGTAGAGCCTAAAGTATGTCCGCGTTCTGTTTGCGAATGGCATCCAAGGCCTGCTCCACCGCAGCGCGCACCCTCGGGGTCGGGATGCGCCGCAGCCATTTCTGGACTTCGCTCCAGCGCAGGCCTTTCAAATCGGTCTCAGGCAAACTCCCGCTGACCCGGCTCCGGTTCATGGCCGCAAGATAAGCCAGGTCGAAAACAGCCTTTTCCGGCGAAGCGACAAACCCGTCCACACGGGAATCATAAGCATACCCACCGAAAAGCTCGGGCTTGATCCGATGGAGCACGACGCGTCCGCCGGCCATTTTGACCTCTCCCGGCCGGCCGAGCGTCACCGCAAACTGACTCTGAGGCAGTTGCTGAATGCGCTCATGCAAACGCAACGCCGACGCGCCTGAAAGATACGCCACATAGGGATCGGCCGCTGCCGTGACCAGTGCGCCGGGCCTGGCGGAAGCGCTGCCGATCAGCCACGAACCTCTTTTCAATGGCGTGCTCAATCCGTCCGCTGCCAGTCGCCGCAGCGCCATCGAGGCCGCCGGAATACTGACACCGGCGAGCTGCGCGGCCGTGCGCGTCGTCACCCTCTTTTGGCCGGCCAGTTTCTGATAGAATCCCAAGGTGGTCATGGCGAGGAGGGCGGCAGTGCCGCCATGAGATCGTGCCACACTTTTTCCGACATCGCCTTCCATGCCTCCGGCGTGCCGTAGTGCGCCGCCAGATCGGCCGGCAGGAACGGCACCACTTGGTCTTGAAACATGGCAAAGCTGATCAGGCTGAGTTGCTCGATGGCCTGCTCCACCAACGCCGGCGGCGCCTCGAGCCCGGCAGCCGCGTGTTGCGACAGATGATGCAGATCGAAAACATCCCGCGCCTGCACCTGTGTCCGCGTGGCCAGTGCGTTGATTTTTTGCCGGTAGGCCGCCGGAGGTGTGTAGTGGTTGAAGACGAACGGGACCACTTGCTGTGCGGCGAGCAGGGCCGCTGACGGCGGCTCAGTCAGGTTGTTTTCAAACGGTTCATCTTTCCGCCGGGAAAATTCCAGGCGGGTCGGCAGCGGATTCCCTTCGTAGATGACATGGAATTTCCATCGCTGTGCGGTCTCGGTCTGTTTGGCCGGCTTGATTTCACTCAGCGTAATACCGACCGACGCCAGTTCCGTCAGCAGCGGCCTTCCGGCCAGAACCTTGTTGACGTTCTTCTTGAGGATATCGACGCCCACCACACGCGCGTCGAAATCGATGTCTTCGGAAAGACGCGGGCTGTTGTGGTAGAGGCGCAGGTTCACCCCGCCCTTCAAGCAGATCGTGCCGGGACTGATCACCGCCGCGAAATGCCGAAGGAAAACAAGGTGGAAGCGTTCGACTGCCTCTCTTTGGTTCATATCGGATTCTTCACACGGGCGTTAATACCGTGCAATGGTAAAATCTGCTTTTCGATCTAGCAGAGACGCTGCCAGCATCTCCTCCCCTCGTCTCACGCGCCGCCTTCCGGGGTCTGGATCTTGTAAGAAAAACAGGGTGCTTTTTCTGACAAGGAGGGCAGGTGAATCTTCGCCCATTACACTAATAGGCTGATACTTACAAATCTTGCTCTCTTTCGAGGGTCAGGGACGCTTCCCGAATCACTTAGACGGGTTCAAGACTTGCAGCCATGCCCAGCGAGGAGGCGATCCGCATAGGATTCACGCGGAATACGAAAACCCCGCCTCCCGACGCAAGTCGGCGCGCATCGCCTCGCGCGCCATGGCCTCGCCAGCGACGAATTCGATCATGGAATCGTGGAATCGGTTGCTTCGGTGAAACACGGGGAAACCGAAGTCGGTCTTCTCCGTGCGCCACTCCACCGACGCGACCATGCGCTGGTCGCGGTGATCGAAGAGGCGCACCTCGCCGCCATCGAAGGCGGGTGCCTGATTCAGGAACGCCTCGACCGCCTCCGGCGCCGAGTCGGTTCGATGACCAGGGAGGAAAAGCCCAGCGCGGTTCTGCCGATAGATTTGATACCGCACCACCGACGCTGCCGCGTCGGGGCCGGTGATGGATGATGTCGTGTGGTTCGTTTTCATGGATGAGTTGGGTTTCGCTGCATCCATTTCTGCGCCACCCGGCGTCATCATCAATCGAGCGGCCCTGCCGAAATCGCGGGGCGAATCCTACACCGGATTCGGTAGGCCCCGAGCATCGGGCGAAGCCTTCCGACCCATCACCGTGGAGTCATGCGACTCCCCACAAACCGAGCGGTGCCTGCGAACCCAAAGCGGCCGGAACCGGCCGACCGTCAGGCGAGGTCACTGCGGACTTCAGCTCCGCGAATCGCGCTGAGCGTGTGGCTCGTTCTTGTCGGCGTGAGTCATCACCGCCAGCGGCGTCGCGACTCGGCATCGCCCCAAGCCGGCCGAGACCGTTGCGGAATTTCTGCGGCATCACTCTCCAACGCTTTGATCCGGTGGCGGCACGGAGCACCCCGGCAACGCTGCATGCGGTCGTGGCTGCGAGCGGTCCGCGTTCTTCCGGGCAACGCCGCCAGGGCGCCACGTTCTTTTTTCCGGGATCGTTATTTCTGTCTCTGGCGGCCCCTCCAACCGCGCCGCCGCTGCGCGGACAGGGAGCGTTCGGGTCCTCCTTGAAAGGAATCCCCCCAACCGTCCCCTCGTCCCGGCCGGCCCCCCCGCCTTGGGGCGAGACAGCAATCCCGCTCGCTGCGCTGCGCTCCACCTTGCGCGACGGTGCTGATCGTCGGCATCCCTCCGGGGCGGCCGATTTTCGGTTCGGCTCGGGTTGGGGTCCGCGTGGCGAGGCCCGCCACGATGCGCCCTCGTTGGGGCGCTTCAGAACAAGGAAAGTTATGAACACGATTGAATCCGTTCCCGTTGCTCCCGCTCGCGTCTTCAAGGCGCTTTGTGACCCTGCCCGCCCGGAGGGCACCCGGTCCGTGTCACCCGAACCCGAGGTTCGGGCTGCTCCGCAAAGCTTCGCGACGCCATCGCCGCGCTTTCGCGCTTTGTCGTCCGATGACCTCCGCCGTTGCGCTCCCTCGATCTTCGCCGAGCACGCGCGGCCGGGGGTGTCCGCCCGTTACACCTTCGTTTCCACCCAGCAGGTCGTTGCCCTGCTTGGCGCAGAGGGTTGGGAGCCGGTGAAGGCGTCCGAGCAGCGGGTCAGGTTGGAGGACCGCATCGGTTTCCAGATGCACGAAATCCGCTTTGCCCGGCGGGTTGACCTGGAGGCCGGGGCCTTTCAGGTCGGCAACACCCGCCCGGAAATGATCCTGCAGAACGCGCACGACGGCAGCCGGGCCTACCGCATCGACGCGGGTCTGTATCGGTTGGTGTGCCGCAACGGTCTGACCGTCGCGGATGCCGACTTCGCCCATGTCTCGATCCGGCACATGGACGTTTCCGCCGAGGCCTTCGCCAAGGCGGCGCAATCCGTGGCGGAGAACACGCCTCGCGCGCTGGAGGCGGTGGCCAAATGGCAGGGTGTGCAGCTCCCGCAGGCCACCCGGGTGGAGTTCGCCCGGCGCGCGGCGGGTCTTCGTTGGGATGCAGATCAGCCGGTCATGAAACTCCTCAGCCCCGAGAAGCTGTTGACGCCGGTGCGCTACGGCGATGCCGCCACAGACCTCTGGACCACCTTCAACGTGGTTCAGGAGCACCTGATCCGAGGCGGCGACCGCTACATGGGCTACACCGCCGGGATGGGCATCCGCCGCAATCGGACGCGCCCGGTGGGCGGCCTGAGCGAAGGCCAGAAGCTCAACAAGGCGCTCTGGAGTCTCGCGAGCGAGTTCGCGAACAACTGAGTCACTCACGGGGAGCGGCCTGCGGGCCGCTCCCTTTCTTTCGGTAGGCGTGATCCACCGTTTCCGGTAGGCGCGCTCGCGTGCCAGGCGCACGCGAGCCGCTTCAATCAGCGGCGCCGGTCAGCACTCCGCTGGCCGGCGCATTCGCAATCCAACGAAATTCACCATGAACAACGGCACCTCCGAAGCACCCGCCACCGCACGCCACTCCCGCACCACGACCACCACCGACGAACTCGACATGCTCAAACGCGAGCTGATGAAAGCCGAGGTGTGCCTCGCCAAAGCCCGCGCCACCGTCGTCAGCGCCGAGATCGACATCAAAGTCCTGAGCGTTCGGTTAAAGGCACACGCCAGGTGAATGGTTTCGCTTGGAACCCAAATGAGGCCCGCTCATCCGAGCGGGCTTTCTTTTCTAGAAAACCAACGGGCACCGGCCGTTTCCTTGGCCCATTGCCGCACGATCCGTTCAAGAATCCACATTACTATTTGCGCCGTTGGTCGCGCGAGTAGAGCGCAGAATCTCCCTTCCTCCATTCAACACAACCAAGGCAATCACGGCACCGACAACTAGGTCCGGCCAGCGGGAGCCGGAAACCGCAACTAGGCCTCCGGCGATGATCACCCCTGCGTTGGCGATCACATCGCTGCGGGAGAAGATCCAGCTTGCCCGCATGTGAACTTCCCCTTCCCGATGCTTATGCAGTAGCTTCAGGCAATAGGCGTTGGCCATCAGTGCGACCGCCGACACGGCCATCATGAGGACGGAGTGCGGCTCGCTGCCATAGATTCCACGGCGGACCACATCGACCAGAATGCCTGCGGCCAAAACGATCTGGAAAATGCCGCTCCAACCAGCCGCCCGTTGCTTCGCCAAGTCAGAACGGCCAATGGCATACAGGCCGATGCCGTAAACCAAGGCGTCCGCCAGCATGTCCAGCGAATCAGCCATCACACCTGTCGACTGCGCCAAAAGCCCCACGATTATCTCGGCAACGAACATCGTGCCGTTGATGGTCAGCAGCCGAATAAGCACGCGACGCTGCTCGGCGTCGCGTGCTTCAAAATGGCAATCGCAGTCGCTCATGACAGGCCTCAGCCCTCGTCACAAGTGCACGCATATTCGCCGCGTTTGCAGCCATCACACGTCTGTAGATCGAGATCGACCCGGAAATTCTGTGGCTTGGCGTCAGGCTTCGCCCGGAGCTGCACGACGACCCGGTAGGGGGCACCTTCCGGTAGCGGCGATTGGGAAATGAAGCCGGTTGCGGTCTTCTCCAGCTCGACCTTGGCCTTGCCGGACTTGGGCTCGGCCGTGACCGCGACAACGTGTTCGCCAGGACCCATCGGCTTGAGGCCGGCATCGTAAAAGGTAATCTCGACCTTCTTGTCCGGTGTAATGAAGAACTCGGCCTTTTGGTTTTCTACCTCAAGCAAACGGCCTCCTTTCGGGCCTCCGATGATTTTCTCGGCATGAAGAAGTGCAGCCGAGCAAAGCGCGGCCACAGTGATGAGGATGTATTTAGTGTTCATTGGATTTTGGGTTGGAGGAAAGGGTTTGGACGCGCGCAACAAGAATCATGCGTCCTGACGGCCTTCTAGCCACTCATAGAGCACGGGCAGCAGAATAAGGGTGAGGAAAGTTGATGTGATGACACCGCCAATGACAACGGTAGCCAGGGGCCGCTGCACCTCGGCGCCCGCTCCCATGGAAATGGCCATCGGCACGAAACCGAGGGACGCCACGAGAGCGGTCATAAGCTTCGGGCGAAGACGGGTCAGGGTGCCCTCAATCACCGCCTGGCGCACGTTCCGGCCCTGGCCGCGGAGCTGGTTGATGAAGCTGATGAGCATGATGCCGTTCAGCACGGCGATGCCAGAGAGGGCGATGAACCCCACGCCGGCGGAAATGGTAAACGGCATCCCGCGCAGCCACAGCGCGACGATACCGCCGGTGGCGGCGAGCGGCACGCAGAGGAAAATCAACAGCGCCTGACGCGCGCTGCCGAAACTCGCGTAAATCAGCCCGAAGATCAGCGCGAGCGCGGCGGGCACGACAATCATCAGCCGGGCACGCGCCGCCTGCAGGTTTTCGAATTGCCCGCCGAACTCGAAGAAGTAGCCGGGCGGGAACTTGATCTGTTCGCGAATCTTCGCCTGCGCTTCCAGGACGAAGCTCTCGGTATCGCGACCGCGCACATTGATGAGAATGCCGACGCGGCGCTGTGTATCCTCGCGATTGATCGTGCCGATGCGATCCGCCACGATTATGTCCGCGACACGTTCCAGCGGAACCTGCACGCCACCTTCGCCGAGAACAGGCAGCTTCTTTAAGCCGGCCAGGTTCAGGCGCTCCGTTTCCGGCAGCCGCACCACGACCGGGTAGCGCTTGCTGCCGTCGATCATCGAACCCGCATCCTCGCCGCCGAGGGCGGTGCTGACGACGGCGTTGATCTCATCTGCGTGCAGATTAAGTCGCTGGAGTGCGTCCCGCTTCGGCGTGATCTCGAGCACGGGCACGCGGCCGAGCGCTTCGAATTCCACGTCGCCGCCACCTGCAACGCCGCGCAGCACATCGCGCGCGGCAGTGGCAAGGCGTTCCAGTTCGGCGTAGTCGTCACCGTAGATTTTCAACGACAGGTCGGCGCGCGCGCCGGCCATGATTTCGTTGAACCGCATCTGGATCGGTTGGGTGAAGAGATACGTCTGCCCGGGTGCCGCCGCGACAAGTTCCCGGCGCATGAGTTCGGCCAGCTCCGCCTTCTTGATCTTGCGGCCGTCCACCTCGCGCCATTTCTCCAACGGAGCGAAGAACACATAAGTATCCGAAACATTCGGTCCCATCGGATCGGTCGCGATCTCCGCCGTGCCGATACGGGAGAACACGTGATTCACCTCGGGAAACTTCTCCAAGAGCAGCTTTTCGGAAGCGCGCTGCAACGCCACAGAATCGCCCAGGGCAACGCTGTTGCCGCGGATCATCTGGATCGACATCGAGCCTTCATCGAGCTGCGGAATGAACTCCGCCCCCAGTTTGGTGAACAACCAACCGGAACCCGCGAAGAGGAAAAGGGCGATGGCCACCACCAACCACCGCAGTCGCAAAGCTCCCGCGAGCAAGGGCGTGTAGAGTGCCTTCGCGCTGCTCACGACAAAGCCTTCCTTTTCGCTGATGTTGCCGCGCAGGAACCAAGAGCACAGCGCGGGCATGAGGGTGAGCGCAAGCACGAGCGCACCCACGAGCGCGAACATCACGGCAACCGCCATCGGGCGAAACATTTTCCCTTCGATGCCGGCAAGCGCGAGGATCGGCACATAAACGAGTGTGATGATGAGCACGCCAAAGAACATCGGGCGGGCCACTTCATGGGCGGAACGACGCACTTCCGCCAACCGCTCTGCGGGCAGCAGCTTTCGCCCGAGCTGGTGCTGTTTCTCAGCGATGTGCCGCAGGATGTTTTCCACCATCACAATGGCCCCGTCCACTATCAGGCCGAAGTCGATTGCGCCGAGACTCATGAGATTGGCGCTGATCTTCGCCTCCACCATGCCCGTGAGCATGAAGAGAAAGGAAAGCGGGATGGCCAAGACGACGATGAAGGCCGCCCGCCAGTTGCCCAGAAAGGCAAACAGGATGACCGCCACGAGCACCGCACCCTCAAACAGGTTCCTCTCGACGGTGCGAATGGTGGCATTCACCAGGTCCGAACGATCATAGACGACACGGATCGCGATGCCCTGCGGGAGCTTTTCCTGGATTTGCTTCAGCTTCGCTACGACCGATTGGGCGACCAGCCGGGCGTTTTCACCTGCCAGCATGATCGCGGCACCGGTGACCGTTTCCTCCCCGTCTTCGGTGGAGGCGCCGGTGCGCACGGCGGAGCCGATGGATACCTCAGCCAGGTCGCGAATCAACAGCGGGCGCGATGCGCCGGCGAATTTCACGGGCAGGCCGCTCAAGTCCTCAGCCGTTTTGGCGCGGGTATCCGCGCGGACGACGACGGCTTCGCCGCCCATCTCCAAAACACCG
This sequence comes from Verrucomicrobiota bacterium, assembly GCA_023433275.1. Classification (GTDB taxonomy): domain Bacteria; phylum Verrucomicrobiota; class Verrucomicrobiia; order Opitutales; family Opitutaceae; genus Lacunisphaera. Next base: position 46,184 of record JAEZDN010000132.1, on the reverse strand, counting down.
CCCCCCGCGTTGTCCGTGCTGTTGCGCACCACTTCGGCGAGCTGCGAAAAGCTAACCCCCGCCGCGGCCAGCTTGGCGGCATCGGGCGCGATGACGATTTGCTTTTCGTAGCCGCCGATGGCGTTCACCTCGGCCACACCGTGCGTGGCACGAAGCAGCGGCTTGATGGTGTAGTCATGAAGCAGACGAAGCTGACGCAGTTGCTCCGTGTGATCGGTCGGCGCGCCGGGTGCGCCCGGCTCATAGCGCAACGTGTAGTAAACGATTTCCCCAAGGCCGGTGCTGATCGGAGCGAGCGCCGGGGTCACGCCGCCCGGCAGCCGGTCGCGAGCCCGGTTCAATCGCTCGGTCACGAGCTGCCGCAGCCGGTAGATGTCCACGCCGTCCTTGAACGTCATCGTGATTTGCGAAAGCCCAAACTTGGAGAGCGAACGCAGTTCCACCATGTCGGGCAGGCCCGCCATCTCCATCTCCACCGGCACCGTCACCAGCGATTCGATTTCCTCGGGCGCCAGCGCGGCGACCTCCGTGTTAATCTGAATCTGCGGATTGGTGATGTCGGGGACGGCATCGACCGCCAGGTGTGAGGCCGACCAGAGCCCGACACCGGCGAGAATCAACGCGCAGCAGACAACAAGGCCGCGTTTACGCAGGGAGAAATCGATCAGCCATTCAAGCATCAGTGCCCGTCGGCGCAGCCGACGCCTCCGTTGAGAGCCTGGATTTCCGCGAGCGACAGGCCGCGCACACCTTTGACAACGATGGTGTCTCCTTCGTAGAGACCGTCCTTGATTTCGACGTGCGACGCATCCGCCGCGCCGATGACGACCGGAGTCCGAAGGAACCAGTCGCCATTGGCGACATACACGAAGTCGCCTTTGACGGTGCGCAAAAGTGCGTCCGCCGGGATCGCGGTGACTTCGGCCGCGCCGGCAAAAGCGCGTGAAGCGACTTCGCCGGTTTCAAGGCCGACAAAGGCGCGGGCGGTTTTCGTGAGCTGCACGCCGTGGCCTGCCTTGTAGGTGGAGGCATGCATGGGCTCGGGTGCAGTCACACTGGCATGGGACTCACCGCATCCGGTGAGAGCAAGGGAGAGGACGGAAAGGACACAGGCAACGAAGAGAGTTTTCATGGTTGGGAGATTTGAACGGCGTTGAAGTCGAGACCGGTGAGAAGTTGAACGCGCAGGCCGGCCGCCATCGCCTCGCGCTGGGTGTCGAGGAGAGCCTCGACGGCTTCGAGATAGGCGGCCTGCATCTCGACGTAAGTGGCGATGGGCACCGCCCCGAGGCGGTAGTGGCGGTCCGCCAGTTCGGCCGCTTCCCGGAATTTCTGCATCGATTCGGGCGACCAGCGGCGCGTCTCGCCCAGCTTCGTGGAAAACGCCAGGGCGGCGGTGAGCACCTCGCGGTCGAGTTCGCGTTGCGCGATGAGCACGGCGGTTTCGGCCTGCCGACGGCGGGCGTCGGCCACGTCCACGGTGGCTCCCGAGCGACCGGAGATAGGCAGAGGGACGCTCAACCCGATGCCAACGATGGTCTCGCGTTCACCGACGTTATCCTTGGAGAGAAACGGGCTGACGCTGACGCCGGGGTAACGCTCGTTGCGGGCGAGGCTCACCGCGAAACCCTGCTGTTCCAATTCCACGCGACGCATCTTATAGTCGAAATTATTCTCCCGGGCTGCTGCGAGCAGCGCAGCCGTGTCCGGCACGGTGTTGAACATGAGCGAGGGAGCAGCCACGCGGAGCGGTGCATCGACTGCCACCCCGCGGAGCTGGTTCAGTTCGATGAGGGCACCCTGAAGAGCGAGTTCGGCCTCGGTGGCACGACGCTGGAGGGTCAGTTCGCTAGCCTCTATCACCCGCGTCTCCAAGAGAGGAGTCACGCCCGCCGGATCGCGCGCGAGAAAGGTTTCCTTGAGGGCGGCGAAACGGTCCGACACTTCACGGATCGCAGCCGCCTTGGCGTTTGCCGCATAAAGCCCAAACGCGAGCGTGCGGGCGCGGGTGGCCAAGGCGCTTTCGAAGCGTGCGATGCCCAATTCAGCGAGTTCGACCTGCCGATTGGCGATGGCCTTGCGCAGTGACAGGCGACCGGGCCACTCAAAAGTCTGCGTGACCGACACCGACCAGACCGCGCCGTCGTCGATGCGCGCGCCGGTGGAATCCTTGAGTCGCTTGTTGCCGATGTCGAAAGAGAGTTCGGGATCGTTCCGGCGGGATGAAACCCGCGCCCCGGCTTTGGCGGCAGTGATTTCCTCCTGATAGAACTGACGCTCGGGATTCTTGGCGATGATTTCGCTGACGAGCGCGGAGAGCGAAACCGCGGGAACGGGCTCTGCCGGTGAAGGCTGGGCCCGCAAGCCCGCGACCACGCCAAATAGGATCAGCGAGCAAGCGGGACTGAGGAAACGATGACGGCGAGGAAAAGGTGATTTCATGAAAGGTGAATGGACGGGAAAACTCCCCGATCGGCGGACGCACAAAAGCATCCCGCGATGGGAACGAATTAGAAACGGTCGATCAGTCCGCGCAGGGACCGATCAACCAACCAGCGAGGGAGCACGCGCCAGCGGCGCGGCGCGGCGCACGAAATGCCAAGTGGACTCCCAATCGAGTGGATGCTCGGGAGCCGAGACCATCAAGGCGGACTCATCCGCCACACCCGGCTGCACAAACCTCAAACAGATGAAACAGAGACAGGCAGAAAGGTCAGGCGCGAGCACCTTGGCCATTTCGTTTGCCGGTTTGATTACACCGTTTTCCAAAAGGTTACAGGCGTCGCGGGAGCAGCGGTCGTTCGTGTTGCAGCAATCATCAGCCGCGGAGGCCTGAGTCTCGTCGGCAAAAACCCCCGCCGCCACCAGAGTGCAATACTGCGTCGCCGGCAACCAAAGGGCCAGGAGGACAACTGCAATGATGCGGCGGAGCGTGGACACTGTTTCTAGTGATCGGCATTGCGCATTTTTTGTCAATCGCAGCTTGGCCACGCTGACTCGTCGCGATCTTCCCTTCGACCGACATGGCGTGCCTTCTGATTGTCGCTGTGTAACTTGGCGCGACCGAGAGAACCAACTAAATTCGCGCAATCCCCGGCGGCCACGCTCCAAATGCGAGGACCATGCGCACAACATTAAGCAGGATTCAGCCATGGCCGGTGATTCGTTATCCGAACAGTCAGCCGAGCCTGAAAATGGTAGAGCGAATTCAGCGCGAATCTTCCGCGCGCGGTTCGGGGCGGCGTCGCGCAAAACGTCCCGCGCGGCCACCTGCCCTCCGTAGTCCCGAAGCGACCAAGCTCCCACTCCGGTCACTGGGGGTGGATGGGCACGAAGCAGGCGCCGCGAAGCGGAGCGCAAGGTCCTTTGCAAGCCACCGGGGAAAGAGCTCGCCGCCCGCATGTCAGAGCGGGCAGCGAGGGTATATTTGCAGCCGAGCGGTCAGGACTTCTCGGCGGGCTTCGCGATGAAGAAGCAGGGTTCGCCCTTCTCGTTGACGTAGGTCACCTCCCGGGCGAGCGACGGATTCTTCGGCGTGCCCTTGTTGACGACCTTGATCTTCACCTTGCAGGACGGGCACGTCACGGTGGCGCCTTCCTTGCAGTGCTCCATGGCCTCGTCGGGGCTCTTGATGGTCACTTCGGTCACGGTCTGGCACGTGTTGCACACGTAGAGCACCTTGTCGCCCGCCTTGAGCTTCTCGAACTGGGCCGCCTTGTTTAGGGTTTGCCAGGTTCCCGAGGGGGGACCCGCGAGGACCGTGGACGCGCCCGCTAGGAGGCCGGCCAGGAGTAGCACTGTCAGTTTGGTTTTCATGTTTTATCCGGTTTTGGGGTTTGGGTTGTCCGCTCGTGGTTGCGGGAAAAGTGCGGCGGGCTCGACGGTTGTCAGGCGATGGCGGCGGAAAGAGATAACAGGGGGCGTGGCAACTGTTGCGCCGACGGCTTGGCTAAAATCCAGCCGCACGGCTGTGGCGGCGGCTGGATCGACGATGACCGGTGGCGTGGCGGTCAGGACTTCTTGGCGCAGCCCTGGCAATCGGCGCAGGCCATGCCCTTCTCGCCTGCGGGTTTGGCGGCGACTTGGGCTTTGGTCTCAGCCGAGGCTTTGGTCTGCCAGATGGACGGATACGAGGCCGGCTTCTGATTCTTGTTCATACGCGCCCAGTATTCAGGACCAGGACCGGCGAAGCTGAGCGAGGCGAGGCTGGCGAAGGCAGCGGCGGCGAAGAGAAGTTTGGTAGCTTTCATGGAGTGAGTGAGTTTGGGTTTCTTTGAACCGTGCGGGTTGCTCGGTTGTCTACCAGTCATACACCCGGGGACCGGGAAACACTCAGGTTATCTGGCAAATTGGCGTGAGGGATTAGGTCGGTAGGATGTATTACCCGTAGCACTCTCGATGAATACTTTCCGTGATAACCCCTCTGAAACCCTGCAGGAGCCTCACAACTTGAGGTTTCGCAGACGTAGGGCATTGACGATGACTGAGACGCTGCTGAAGGCCATCGCGAGTCCCGCGATCATCGGGTTCAGCAGGGTGCCAAAGAACGGGTATAGCGCCCCTGCGGCAATTGGGACACCGAGGGCATTGTAGATAAAGGCGAAGAACAGGTTCTGCCGGATGTTGCTCATCGTGGCGCGGGAAAGGTGGATCGCCTTGGCAATACCTCGGAGGTCACCCTTCACCAAGGTCACGCCTGCGCTCTCCATCGCCACGTCAGTGCCCGTGCCCATGGCGATGCCAACATCAGCGGCGGCAAGCGCGGGAGCATCGTTGATTCCGTCGCCAGCCATCGCCACCCGGGAACCATCAGCCTGTAGCTTACGGACGAGCTGGATCTTGTCGGCAGGCTCAACCTCCGCCTCGAATTGATCGAGACCGAGCTGGCGTGCGACGGTGGTGGCGGTGGGCCGGTTGTCGCCGGTCGCCATGATCAGCTTCACGCCGAGAGCATGAAGTTGGGCGATGGCCTCGGGCGTAGAGTCCTTGATTGGGTCGGCCACTGCCAGCAGCCCGGCAGCAGTGCCATCGACGGCGGCAAAGAGGACGGTTTTGCCCTGCGTTTGGAGAGCAGTGGCGCGTTCGATGAGCGTGGGCGGTGTGGTAACGCCCTCGTCGGCCAGAAACTTGAGTTTTCCCACAAGCACGGCCCGACCGTTCACACGGGCGGCAACGCCGCCTGCTGTGACAGAGCGAAAATCCGTGGTGGCCGGGAGTATGAGCTTCCGAGCCTCTGCACCGCGCACCACCGCGGCCGCCAGCGGGTGCTCGGAGGCGCGTTCGACCGCTGCGGCCAGCGTGAGAAGGCCAGCCTCGTCAACGTTCCCGGCGGCAACTACATCGGTGAGCGCCGGCCGGCCCTCTGTCAGGGTGCCGGTCTTGTCCACGATGAGCGACGTGACCTTGCCTAGGAGCTCGAGTGATTCGGCGTTCTTCACCAGCACGCCCACTTGGGCCCCGCGTCCGACGCCGACCATGATGGACATCGGAGTGGCGAGCCCGAGGGCACAGGGGCAGGCGATGATTAGCACCGCAACCGCGTTGACGATGGCATAGGCCAGCCGCGGCTCCGGGCCGGCGAAAAACCAGATCAGAAACGTCCCGACAGCGATGGCCAGCACGGCCGGCACAAAGATGGCCGAGACCCGGTCGACCAGGCCTTGGATTGGGGCGCGGCTGCGCTGAGCCTCCGCGACCATTTTCACGATGCGTGCAAGGAGAGAGTCCGCGCCGACCTTGTCCGCCAGAAAAATGAACCCACCAGTGGCATTGACGGTGCCGCCGGTAACGCGGTCGCCGGGTTTCTTTTCGACGGGCAGGGATTCGCCGGTGATCATGGATTCATCGACCGAGGAGGAGCCCTCCTCGATGACGCCGTCCACCGGCACCTTGGCGCCGGGGCGCACCCGGATCCGGTCGCCGGCGTGAACATCAGCGAGAGGGATTTCCGTCTCGCCTGTCCCATCGACGCGGATGGCGGTCGGCGGGGCAAGGTTGAGCAGGGCTTTAATGGCGCTGGAGGTCTGAGCGCGGGCGCGCAGCTCCAGCACCTGTCCGACCAGCACGAGCACGACGATGACGGCGGCGGCCTCGAAATAGAGGTCCACTCCGCCGTGGACCTTCATGGCATCCGGGAACCACCCAGGCAGGAAGAACGCGACGAGGCTGTAGAGCCACGCGGAGCCGACGCCGAGCGCGATTAAGGTGAACATGTTCCAGTGGCCGGAGCGCAGGGATTTTGCCCCGCGCACGAAGAACGGCCAACCCGCCCAGAGAACGACCGGGGTGGATAGCAGTAGCTGCATCCAGCGGCTGAGGCTTCCGTTGGCCAAATGACTGTAGGCCGGGATCAAGTGGGCCATGGCGATCACGAATACCGGCAGGGTCAGAGCGGCGCCGACCCACAGCCGGCGCGTCATGTCCTGGAGTTCGGCATTCTCCTCGCCGGCATCGTCGGCCTGGAGGGTCTTCGGCTCAAGCGCCATGCCGCAGATCGGGCAGTCGCCGGGGTGGTCCTGCTCGATCTGCGGGTGCATTGGGCAAGTATAGATTGCCTTGCCGGCGGCGGGAGCCACCCAGGCAGGATTGCGTTCAAGGGCCATGCCGCACTTCGGGCAGTCACCCGGCTTGTCGCTCACCACGCCCTCGCACATCGGGCAGTAGTATTTCGCATCCTTCGGGGCTTGGACGCTCGCGTCGTGATGATGATGGTCGCCGTGCTGATGGGAGTGGGGGGTTTTCATAGGAGGGTCAGTTTGAGGTTGGGCGACGGCCCCGAAGAGCGCGTTTGTAGTCCCAGAGGGCAAGGGCCAGCAGGGCGTTGGTGTCGAGGCTGGGGCAGCGATTCCTGCGTTGGCAGCGGCAAGAGCGGTTACAGCCGCAGGGAGGAATGGCGTTTTTGGCGGATGCTTTGGGCATGGGATGAATTGGGTTCCATCCCGGAGACGGAGCAGGTTAGCGGATCTTACATGCTGAATCAGTCGCGGCTTCATTTTCGGTTTCAACTGAACGATCCCAAGCATTAGACCGGTAACCTTCCGATGGGTGCCTCCTGTCGCTGCCTGATATATTTCAAGGCCCGGGCCGGACATAGTCTCCGCATGGCGTCTGGCTCCTTCTCACTATCGCATCGCAGTTCCCTGCGCCTACATCAGGCGCTTTGGATTCTTTTGATAGGCGGAATCTCGGCCCGCTCGCCCGGCCCCCTTACAACGCCTCCCGTCGGAGGCGGTCCGAAGCAACCGCGGCTTTGGCCGCACCAAAAAAGGAGAAAATAGCTATGTCACACGAAAAATACAAAGACTGCATAGAGGCCTGCCACCGGTGCATGGAGGCCTGTGAACATTGTGCCACCGCCTGTCTGAACGAAAAGGAGGTCGCGATGATGACGCGGTGCATCGAACTGGACCGGTCCTGTGCGGACATGTGTTCGTTTGCGGCGCGCGAGATGGCCCGCGGATCTGAGTTTGCCGAGCAGGTCTGCCAGCTGTGCGCGGAAATCTGTGTCGCCTGTGGGGAAGAATGTGGAAAGCACCGGATGGATCATTGCCAGGAATGCGCGGAGGCATGCCAGGCATGCGCCGAAGCCTGCCGGCACATGGTGGGAACAGCCACCGGCGCAAAACCCTGAACGGTAACACGCCGGACCCTAGTGCGAACAATCCCACGAAACATACCCATGAAAACAACCCTGTTATCCAGTCTTTACGCGACTACTCTCTGCGCAGCCCTGCTCGGGCCGCTTTCTGTCGCTCAAGCCAGCGAGCCGGCGCCCGAGCGGGACCAGCAGCGCTTCGAGATCAATTTCCTTCAGACGATGATCGACCACCATTTCGGCGCGATCAAGATGTCGGAGCTATGCGAGGGCCGGACGGTCCATGCCGAGTTGAAGGAGATGTGCGACATGATCATAGCGGCCCAGTCCCAAGAGATCGCGACGATGCAGAGCTGGCTCCGCGACTGGTATGGAATCAATGAAGAGCCAACGCTCACCCGGAAGGCGCAACGGCAGGTGGAACACCTATCAGGGCTTACCGGGGAGGAGTTCGAGAAGGAATACATGAGCATGATGATTGAGCACCATTCGATGGCTGCTCGGATGGCCGTCGACTGCCTCAACCAGGCCTATCATCCGGAAATGTTGGATATGTGCTCCAAAATGTTGGCTGCGCAGGGCAATGAGATTGTCCAGCTTCGCCTATGGCTAATGCTGTGGTATGGCATCAACGATCCGAGCGATAAGCCCCACGGAGGTGGAGGAGATCGCGGCGGTCGCATGCGCTGACAACGGGCTGCCATCCTCCCGGAGCGCTGTTTCTAACGGCTGCTTCGGGAGCGCGCAGAGCTTTGCCGTTGCGTGGTCCTAATGTCCCGAAGGTCTGACCTCACGCGGACTCATTGCGCTCGGCACAGTCGCAGTCTAGGCAAGCACCGTCGGAGCAATCGCCGCAGAAGGTCTCGAGCCGCGCGCGCAGGTCCTTGCGAGCGCGGTGGAGGGTTACACTGGCGTTGTTGGCGGTCATTTTCAGCGCCTTGGCCGCGGCCTGCACGGATTCGCCGTTCAGGTCCACGCGACGGAGGAGTTCGGCGTGCTGGGGCTTGAGAGTGTCCACCACGCCGCCGAGGCAGCCGCAAAGTTGAGGTTCCCAGCCTTTCGGTGCGGCGGCGATGTCCTCGCCAAGGGAGGCGATCATCTCGCCGAGCGCGTCGTGGCGGCGGCGAACCGAGCCGCGGGCGCGGTAGTGGTCCACGACGGCGTTGCGCAACAGCTGGTAGAACCAAGCGGTGAGCTTGGCGTCGTCCTGCAGTTCGTCCGCCCGCTGGAGCGCTTTGAGCAAGCCGTTCTGCAGGAGGTCCTCCGCCTCGGCCTCGCTGCCGACGCGCGCCGTGAGGAACGCCTTGAAGGCGTTCCGGTGGACGTTGAGCGCGATGGCAAGCTGGTCAGGGCGGCGGGCCATGCCGGAGGAATACTCAAGCTGGCGATATTGTCACCTCCACTTATGAGGCCCAAAGGGAGAGACGATGGGTTATTTGGGATCCGCAACCTTAGCCATGAACAGGCACTCTTCGCCTTTGTCATTGGTGTAGACGACCTCGGCCACCTTGACGGCGTCGTTGCGACCCTGCTTCGCCTTGTAGGAAATCTTCACTTTCGCCTGGCAGGAGGGGCAAGTAAGGGTGGCGCCTTCCTTGCAGTGTTCCATGGCCTGCGCGGACGATTCGACGGTCTTCTCCGAGACAGTCTTACACTGGTTGCAAACATAGGCGATCTTGTCGCCGGGTTTGAGCTGCCTGAATTGCTCGGAGCTACGAAGTGTTTGGAATTTTTGCGGACCGAGATCGGCGCTGGCGAGAGAGGCGAGCACGCCGAAGGTGGCGGTCGCGAGCAAAAGACGGAGGGTAATGGACTTCATGGCGGGTGGATGGTCTGGCGGATTTGACTGAGGCTTGGCGGGTTGCCAGGGCCTGATAGGCGACTATAGATGCCAGCCTGAAGGATGGCTATGGGGTGTTGCACCCTCAACTTGGACAGACCCCGAGAGTCCGTGCCTTGCTCCGTGCTATTCCGGAGGACGCAGGCCCAGCCCGCGCTCAATCTCGCGAATAGCCTCGCCGGTCTTCAACCGACGGAGGACCTTGTCCGGGTTCTCCTCATAGACTTTTTTGCACTGCGGGCAGCAGAGCACGACAGGCTGACCCGCGACGTGGAGGGTCATGAAGCCGCGTCCCCCCGAGGTGTCCTTGCCGCAAATTGCGCAGGTGTCTTCGGAGGGAGCGGATGCGTTCATGACGTGGAGAGGGAGTCGGCTGGAAGGGTCGCGGGGGACTTGGCTTCGCGGGCGAGTCTGCCTTCCCAATACCAGGTGAAGAAGACCGGCACGGAGAAGAGCGACACGATATCGAAGATCATGCCGCCAATCACGGGCAGCACCATCGGCACCATCAGTTCCGAACCGCGGCCAGTTGACCACAGGACCGGAATGAGCGAAAGCAGCGCCGTCATGTTGGTCATGATGGCCGGGCGACGGCGACGCAGACCGGCAATAAAGACGCGACGATGCACCTCGGCCACGGTGCCCGGGTGCGTTTTGAACTGCTCCTGGATGTAGGTGCCGAGCAGGATGCCGTCGTTGAACATCACGCCGAGTAGCACGAGGAAGCCGACGACCACGGCGGTCGTCATCTCCGCCCCCCAAAGCCACACGAAGAAGAATCCGCCCGCCGTCGTTACGGAAGCGTTGGCGAGGATGATGATGCTGGTGATGAGCCAGGACCGGGTGCCGAGGTAGATCAGCATCACCATGACGGCCATGGAGACGCTGATGATGACGCGCAGGGTGCGGTCGGCCTTGATCTTTTGTTCGTAGCGACCCACCCAGCGGTAGGTTGCGCCCGCGGGCAGTTGCAACCGTCCGTCGGCCAGCGCGGCCCGGAGGCGGGTGTCAGCGTCATTCACGACCTCCACCTCGCCGCGTCCACGCGCATTTAGCAGGACGTATTGCGTGCGCTTGCCTCCTTCCGAACGGATGGCCATCGGCCCGATGGTATAGGTGAGGCCGGCTTCGCTGGGCCGGGTCGAGACGACGTGCAGTTGCTCCGCCGTGACGGCCGCGGTGATTTGCGAAGGCAGCGGGTCGCCGGCGGGAATGGTCAGCTCGGCGCGACGCGGGGAAAGGATCGTAAAATTACGCTGATGGGAGAGCGGTAGTTGCGCGCTCAGGGCGCTCGCGTCGGGTCCCTCCTCCGGCAGTTCGAGGACATACACGGTCGGGATGGCGAGCAGGTTGGTGAGCGGAATCGCGCCATGCCCTGCGGCGGCAGGGACCTGGAGCTGGGCAAGTTCGTCCTGGTCGTCGCGGCGCTCCCGCAGGTAGCGGATACGAACCGGGTAGCGGAGGGCGCCCTCGACCGAATAGGTCAACGCCATGCCGCCGAGCGCGGATTCCACCGAGCGCATCACCTGCTCGTTGCTGAGCCCGAAGCGGGCGAGCTTCTCGGGATCAAGGCGGATCTCGGCGTAGGGTTTGCCGCCTTCGCGTTGCATCTGCACGTCGATAGCACCGGGCGTGGGCTGAATCACCTTCTCGGCGGCCTCGGCGAAGCGTTCGAGGGCGTCGGTGTCATCGCCCAGGAGCTGGAGCGCGATCAGGCTGCGGATGCCGGTCGAGAGCATGACGACGCGTGTTTCAATCGGCTGCAACCAGCTGGGGGCGACGCCCGGAATATCCGTGCTGGCCGCGAGGGTAGCCCGCACTTCCGCCAACGTGCGCGGCCGGTGCTCCACCGTGCCGTCGGGCGCAGTGATCTCGTGCGTGGGCCATTCCGCGTAGGGTTTGAGGAGCACGACGGTCTCGATCATGCCGAGGGGCGCGGGGTCCAGCGCGGTCTCGGCGCGGCCCATCTTGCCCATAACGCTCGCGACCTCGGGGACGGATTCAATCAGGCGGTTTTGCGCGAGCATGATACGCTGCGTCTCCCCAAGGCCGCCGGTGGCGGGAATTGACGGCATGAATAGCAGGCTGCCTTCGTCAAGAGGGGGCAGAAAACTCGAGCCCACGCCCGGGAAGAGCCGGGTCATCGTGTGATCCAGATTGGTGTGGGCGAGGTCGGCGCCGGCGACGGAGAACACCTTCCGCAAGGGCCAGCTCAACGTCTGCCAGCCGGCCCCGAGCAGGTAGCCGCCGAAAGCCATTGAGGCGATGGTGACGGTGAAAACGACCTTGTGCCGCTGGATGCGGGCATAAGCCCACTCGTAGGCGACGTGGATCGCGCGGCTCATTGGGTTCTCTTCGTAGTTCACGAGGCGCTCGCGGCCGATGCGCCAGATCGCGGAGGCCACCAGGATGGCGAAGAGCGGGGCGAACAGCCAGCCGGGGACCGAGAGCGTCCAGCGACCGTGTTCCATTGGCATCGACCAGCCCTCGCGAATGAACCAGCCGAAAGCCAGCCCCGCGCCCACGCCGGCCAGCGCGAGAAGCACGGGCTTGCGCACGTGCCAGGGCGGGAGCAGCAGCCGGCACAGCACCGGAACAAGCAGAGTGCCGAACAGCACGGCCCCGCTGATCGCCAGCGATTTGGTCAAGGCGAGCGGCTCAAACAGGCGCCCGGCCTGATCGGTCAGGGCGAAGATGGGTAGGAATCCGATGACGGTAGTCGCGGCCGAGGTGAGCAATGGCCGCGCCACTTCCTGGGCGGCGCGCACGACGGTGTCCGTGATCTCTTCATTGAAGGGCGAGGTGGGCATGGGCCGTCCCTCCTTTTTGCACTTCTCCTGAAGGTCCACCAGGTGCTGGGTGATGTTTTCGGTCATGATGATCCCGAAATCGACCATCACGCCGATCGCGATCGCGATGCCGGCGAGGCTCATGATGTTGGCCCCGACGCCGAACAGGTGCATGACCAGAAAGGTGAAGAGCATCCCGAGGGGCAGGCTCACGGCCACCGCCAGGCTCGCCCGCACGTGGAGGAGAAAGGCCACGACCACGATGATCGTGGTGATGACCGCCTCCTGCAGCGTCGCGGTCACCGTCGCCGTGGTTTCGCGGATGAGCTGGGAGCGGTCATAAAAGGACACCACATCGAGCTGCTCGCGCTCCAGCGTGGGCTTGAGATCCAGAATCCGCTGTTTGACGGCGGTGATCACCGTCTTCGGGTCTTCCTGCACGCGCATTCCGATGATGGCGCCGACATGCTCCTGATAGCCGTCGGCCAACAAACCCTGACGGAACTGGCCGCCGAGCCGCACATCGGCGATGTCGCCCAGGCGCAGTCCTGCGCCCCTCATGCGGTCTCCGCGGATGATGATATTCTCTACGTCCTCGGTCGAGCGGATGAAGCCGATGCCGCGGATCATCGTCTCGACGCCGGACTGCTCGACGCTCATCGCGCCCACGTCACGGCCGGCCTGTTGCACGGCCATCATGAGCATTTCAAGGGTCACACCCTGCTCCTCGATGCGCGTGGGATCCACGTCGATCTGGTATTCCCGCACCACTCCGCCGGCGGGTGCCACCTCCGAGACTCCGGGCACGGCCCGCAACGCGGGCACAACAATCTGGTCGAGGATGTAGCGCTTCGTCTCTATGTCGCGGGGTCCCTGCAAGGTGAAGGCAAAGACCTGGCCCATCGCCGTGGCATCGGGGCCGAGCCGGGGCGTGACGCCGGTAGGGAGGATGCCCTGAAGTTGGGAGAGCCGCTCCAGCACCCGCGTGCGGCACTCGTAGAGGTCGCGGCGTTCCTCAAAAATGACGTAGATATAGCTGGCGCCATAGAGCGACATGCCGCGCACCGTCTGCACGCCCGGCAGTCCTTGCAGTTCCCGGGCGAGCCGGGAAGTGACCTGCTGGTCCATGTCCTGCGGGCTTTTCCCCGGCCATTCCGCCCAGACGATGACTTGGTTGTCGCTCAGGTCGGGAATCGCATCGACGGGGACATGGCGCCAGGCCCAGAAACCGGCGACGGACAGAGCGACGGCGGCGGCAAGCGTGAGGAAGGTGTTGCGGATGACGAAGGAGAGCATTGCTCAGGGGGTGGGTTGCGCCGGCGCGGGAAAACGGGGGCAGATCAATGCTGATGGGCGGCCGCGGGGGCCAGGGCACCATGGGGAAAGAGCAAGCTGGGTGTCCCCGCGAGCTGCGCCTGGCTGTCGATGAGGAAGGCGCCTTGGGTGGCCACCTCGTCGCCGGGTTTCAGGCCCGCTCGGATGACATACACATCGTTGCCGGCTTCATCCTCGATTCGGGGCCCGAGGGCGAGAGGCGCGAGCTCGAAACGAATGCGCCCGTCCGGGGTGCGCCCCGCGACGCGCCAGGCGACGTGCCGCACGCCGGTCGAGATGACGGCGGTTTTGGGAATCAAAGGAAACTGGCCCCATGTATCAGGTGCTGCGAGATTGGCCGGATGCAGATCAGCCCCGAGCACGCCCTTCATGCGGGCGGAGACGAGCGAACCTGGCTGGAGCACTTTACTGGCGCCCGTGAGGTAAAGGCGCACCTCGCGCGAACGGATCTCGGGGTCGATTTCGCGGCCGAGCCGGTCGATCTTCGCCTCGATTTGGGGCAGTGGCCCACGGTCGTCGCTCGAGAGTTCCACCTTCTGGCCTTCGCGCAGGAAGTTCGCCCGGAGTTCCGGCACATGAACCACCACGGTGAGCTTGTCCGGATCAACGAGCTTAAGCAGCGGGGTGTCGGCCATGATCTCTTTGCCGAGCTCAAACATCTCGTTTACCTTCTCGAACTCGCGCATCACGACCTGTCCGGCCACCGGCGAGCGGATCGTTACGGTGTCTTGGGGCTCCCCGCCGTTGATCACCGCCTCGGCCACGTCGGAGAGATTCCAGCGGTCAAACCGGTCCTTGATGGCCTGCACGGTTGCTTGATTGCCCAATTTGATCGCGGCCAGTAATTCGCCCTGCGCGGCAAAGGCCTCGGGGCTGTAGAGGTCAATAATAGGCGCACCCTTTCCGACCGTTTCGCAACAACCCCAGGTGGCCATGTAGCGTTTCACAATGCGCCCGGAGACCCGCGCGATCACCACCGAGGTGAAGCGGTTGTCGTAGTCTGCCGTGCCGTAGCCGCGCACGACGATTTCCGCGGGACCTTCGGTAATGGTCGTGAGTTCCACCCCCATCCGGCGCTGCTGCTCCCGGGTCAGTTCCCCGGCGGTGACCTTCGTCATCTTCATGCCGCAAACCGGACAATCACCCGGCTTGTTGCCGATGAAGTCCATCATCGGACAGGCCCAGCGTTCGCCGGTCACAGGCTCGGCGTGGTCATGCACCGTGGAAACCGTAAAGAGCATATCCCGGGGCAGCAGGGCGATTAGGCCCGCGCCAAGCACCAGGCCGGCTGCCGCAAAGATCAGGGTTGGAGAGCGCATGGGGGTTACTTCTTGATGACTTCGTTACGCAGGTAGGCCGGTCCGTAGCGGTCGGGGTCAGCCTTGAACTTGGGCGGGCACATCTTGCAGCCAAAACCGATGGTCTTACCCTGATACTGCAGGGTCGGAAGTTTGGGATCCACTTCCATGCCGCAGATGGCGCAGACCGTGTTCACGGGTTTGCCGGATTCAGCGGTCGGGGCCGCCGTGGCGCCATGGCCGGCGTGTGGGTCGGCCGCCACCGCCGCAGGCGGCGAGGCGGGGGTAAGCGGATTTGAAACCATCGGGGTATATTCACCGCCGGCTGCAGGATGACCTTCGTGACCGGCGTGCGGTTGGAACATGGTAGCCCGGACGACGAGGGCGATCAGGGCGCTGGCCACGAAGGCGGCCAGGAAAACAAAGGTGTTACGGATCATGGGAGTTCGGTGCGGTTGGGATTGGGAAAACGGTTGGTGGGCAGGTAACGCCACAGTTCGGCGCGGGCGGTGCGCACGGCGGTGTCGGACCGGATGACCTGCAAATCCGTGTCGGTGGCCATCTCCAGGAGCTCGACAGTTTGCAGCACGGTCGATTCACCCATGACGGCGGTGCCCACACTGGCGGAGCTCAACATGGCGTCTAATTCGGCGTTCAAGCGGGCGAGCGTTTCACTGCTCAATCGGCGGGCCGTGGCGGCCAGCCGCTCAGCGCGATCCACGCGGGTGATGGCGGCAGTAATGCGGTAGCGCGCGGCGGTGGCGTCGGTCTCAGCCGCAGACCGTTCGGCTTCGGCGGCGCGGACATCCGCCCGGGCATAGCGACGGCTGCGAAACGGGAGATCGGTCATGAGGGCGATGCCGACGGTATTGTCATTTCCCATGGCACGGCGCTCCTGCTCGAAGCGGACCCCCACGGAGGTCATCGGGTTGGCCGAGGCCTGCGCCATCTTGATCATGGCGTTCGCTTCGGTGGTTCGGGCCGCGGCGAGCAGCACGATTGCGGCATTGTCCGGGTTGATCTCAGAAACGTCGGGCGCGGCAAAGGCCGGCAACGGGGCGTCGGGACGCAGCCCAAGCCGGCCGCGCGCCTCCGCGAGGGCGTCGGCGGCCATGCGCCGCTCTTCCTCGATCATCAGCTGCATGGCGGCGATGCGTGACTGCACGGTGAGGCGATCTGCAATCCGGCCGCCGGTGGTTGCCAGCCGGGACTCGATACTGCGCAAGACGGGGTCGAGCCGGGCGATTTGGGCCTCGAGCAAAAGTACCCGGGCCTCGGCGCCTTGGGCCTCGGCGAGGGCCATGGCGGTATCCGCGGCCATCTCCCCGGCCATCAGCGCGTAGTCCGCTTCGGACATCAACACCGCAGCACGTGCCCGGTCGCGTTCCGCCGCGCGCTCACCCCGCTTGGGCAACGGTTGGCGGACGTTCACTTCCCACATCGTCGCGCGCTCATTCATGGGGCCGACCATGCGCG
Organism: Verrucomicrobiota bacterium; assembly: GCA_023433275.1. Lineage (GTDB taxonomy): Bacteria > Verrucomicrobiota > Verrucomicrobiia > Opitutales > Opitutaceae > Lacunisphaera. The sequence continues at coordinate 29,852 of JAEZDN010000132.1, read as the reverse complement.
ACCCCATGCCTTCGAGTTCGGGGTCGGCCAGCCGACCGGAAGAGTCGATGCGCTCACGGGCCGCCGCCGTCCGGCGCGCGGCCGCGTTGAGTGCCGGCGCTTCGGTTACAGCCCGCAGCAGGTCGGCTTGGCTGTTGGCCGGGTTGTCGCCCTGCGCCAAGCCCGCCACGGGCAGGGCCGCGAGGAGGGCCAGACAGATAATGGATCGCGTGGGTTGCATGGAGGGGAAGACGGAGGTGGGAGCAGAATCTGACAGCCAGCGCTCAGTGATGGCCCTTGTGGGCGTCCTCTTTCTTGGTGCCCCCCTTGGCTTTCGCATCCTTGGCGGCTTCAAGTTTAGCCAGATAGGGTGCCGGATCCTTCAAAAAGTCCTCATTGCAACCGTCACAGCAGAACACGACGAGTTGGTCGGGTTTGCCCTCCACGCGGTAGATATACTCCGGGGAATCGCCCATGCTGCCGAGCGCCTCGTCAGAGGTGAGGCAGGTCTTGAGCGGATAGGCCTTGCGGGCGGCGGCGGCCCACTCTGCGTCCTTCTCGGACAAGGGAATCAATTTGCCGGGTTTATCGGCGGGAGCGGCTTTGACCGTATCGGCCGGCTTATGGCCATCGGCGGCGAGGCCCATGGGGACTACCAGCAAAGTGCCGGCGACAAACAGGAGGGAGCAGAGGAGGGAGCGATTTTTCATGGTGGTGGATTAAGGTATTCAGGAGGTCGAGCGGGGCCAACAGAACAATCCAGTCCCGTCAGTGCTGGCGGCGGCTGGATTGGATGATCCGGGACGTGGTGGTTCAGACTTTCTTGGCGGAGCAGCCACAAGAAGCGCAGGTGGCGGTGACCTCGGTGGCGGGTTTGGGGGTCGGTGAAGCCTTAACGGTGGCTTCAGCCGGGGTCTTATTCCGCCAAATGCTCGGATAGGAGGCGTTCTTGTTGGCGGCATTCATCCGGGCCCAGTATTCGGGTCCGGGCCCAGCAAAGCTGAGCGAGGCAAGTCCGGCGAAGGCGGCGGCGGCGACGAGAAGTTTGGTGGCTTTCATGGCGATGATGGGTTTTGGTTTCGCTAAACCGTGCGGGTTGCCCGGTTGTCTTCCAGTCATACACCGGCGGGCCAGGAATCACTCAGGGTATTCGAGATAATTTAGCGTGAGGGATTCGGTAGGGTGCGGTGTATTACCCCTAGCAATCCCTATGAATACTTCCCGTGATAAGCTATCTGAGACCCTGCAAGACTGGCGGGTTAAGCCGCCGTCCGACCCGGGGTTCCGCGCTGCCGTCTGGCGGCGCATCGGGCAGCAAGGCGAAGCCACCTGGCCCGCCTATCTGCGTGCTCATACCGCCGCTTGGGCGGTGGCTGCGGTCCTAACCTTTAGTGTGGCCGGTGTGGCCGGTCGCGCCCTTGCCCAGGCTCGCGTAGAGGCCGACCGCGAAACCATGGTGGTCTCCTACCTGGTGGAATTGGATCCGCGCGCGCAAGCCATCCTCAAGCAATGAAACACCTGCTGCGCACCCTGTTCGGACTGGGAGCCGCCGCCGCGGCCATCGGCTTCATGTGCTATCACCTGAACAGCGCTCCGGAGCTGCACGCAGCCGTCCGCAAGGGCGATGCCATGGCGTGGCTCCGGACGGACTTCAACCTCGACGAGCGCCAGTTTGCCGAGATCCAGCGGCTGCACGCGAACTACGCGCCCTCCTGCGAGGAACACTGCCGAATGATTCAGGAGGCCATCCAGGCGCGCGATGCCCTGCGCAAGACAAACGGGGATGACCTCGTCGCCGCCGCGGAAGCGGAGCGCACGTTGCAGCAGTTGCGCGCCACGTGCGAGTCGGCCATCACCACCCACGTCCATCAGGTGGCGGCCGTGATGTCGCCCGCGGACGGCAAGCGCTATCTTGCGCTCGTGCTGCCCAAGATCGCGGATTTCGATCACCAGGTGGCACCGGATCTGAAGCTGGAGAGCCGGCACCAACACTAGGACATGGAAACCGAAGCGGGTGGCCCCAGCGACGAGGAATTGATGACCCAGCTGCAGGCGGGGGACGAAGCCGCGCTCGCTCCACTGATGCAGCGCTGGGAGGTGCCGCTCAAGCGCTTCATCTTCCGTCTGGTCGGCAACGCGACGGAGGCGGAGGACCTGGCGCAGGAGGTTTTTGTGCGGATCTACACCAAGCGCAGCAGCTACCGCTTGGGGGCGAAGTTTTCGACCTGGTGCTTTTCCATCGCCGCCAATTTGGCGAAGAACCGGCTGCGCTGGTGGAAACGACGGCCGGTGCTATCGCTCGACGCCTGGATGGACTCGGGCGGTGACGCCGCCGATCAATCGGCGACGGGAGCACAAGCATCGGACAAAGCCGTTAGGCGCGAACGGATCGCGACGGTGCAGGCGGCCGTCACCGCCCTACCCCTCGATCTGCGCACGGCGCTGATACTCTTCGAGTATGAACAGCAGTCGATGGGCGAGATCGCCGACGCCCTCGGCTGCACGCCGAAGGCGGTGGAAAATCGGCTTTATCGCGCCCGCAAGATGCTACGGGCACAGCTGGACCCGACGGCTGATCGTTAATAATCGACGCTCGCTGCGCTCGAATTCTTTTAGCTCTGCCCCGTCCGGTAGCGCCCCATTTTATGGGCGGTCAAGGTCGTGCCTGCGGCCTCCACCACGCGCAAACGTTCCGCTTCCCCCTCGATTGGTCCCGCTGCGCGGGACACCGCCTCGGCGCTTCACCCAGCGCTTTGACTTTCGCCCATCCCGAGCGAGCGCTCAACCGGGCAGCACCCGCGATCACTCGACACCATGTCGAGAAAGGGAAACGCGGCTCGCGCGAGCGCTCACCATGCGCGTTTACGAAGCCAAGATCGTTTACTCCCTCGTTTCTCTCGGCGAAGAGGTCCGTCTCGACCGACCGGAGAAAGTTGCCGATTACCTCCGTTCTGCTTTCGAGGAAAGCCCGATGCAGGAGGCGTTCTACTGCGTCTATCTCGACCGCAAGAATCACCCCATCGGCCGGCATCTGGTCACCCTGGGCACGGCCACATCCACGCTGGTCGCACCCCGGGAGGTGTTCCGCGGAGCCATCCTCGCCAGCGCCACCGCCCTCGTGGTCGCCCACAACCATCCCTCCGGTGACCCGGCACCCAGCGCGGCCGACGTCCAAATGACTCGAGTCCTCCGTGAAGCCGCCAAGGTGATCGACATCGAACTCATGGACCACGTGATCGTCGGCGATCCGAAGGCCGACCCGCATGGCGTCGGCCACTATTCCTTCCGCGCCGCGGGCATCTTGTGATGCCCTTTGGGCGGTTGACGCCTGCGATCGCGCGAGCGGATCGTGCGTTGACTCCGACCTATTTCAGCCAACGGTTTTGTGACACGGGCCAGCCGCCCCGGGGGCCACCGGGGCGGTATTTTTTACCCGCTTTACGTAATTAGGCAGAACTGTGGTGCCCGGATTGAGTATTCACGGTTAGTTCAAATCACGTTTGATCTATCCGCATAGATTCAATCACGCGGCGAAGACTGACTTGGACAAGGCGAACGGGGTGACGTTCTTTTCGGCCGGCAGACGGCTGAGGAGTTCGTCGCGGATATGGCGCCAGGTCGAATCCTCCATCGCGGTCAACTTCGCCCGCAACTCGCCCAGGTTGAACTCGTCGTTCACGCGCTGGGTGTGATCGCCCAGCAACGACGGCAACTTGCCGGCCAGCGTGCGCCGGAAGTCTTCCTTCCCCGGCTGGAAGTAATGCTTGAGCACAATGGCGGTGGTGCGATGCCCCGTGACCCGTTGCACAATTTCCAGCGGGACGCCGGCCGTGAGAGCCACCGTCACCCAAGTGACGCGGAATGAATGAAAATCGCGGAGCGAGGCCTTGCGCAACCCGTGCTCGCGTTCCTGTTGGACCGCGCCGCGTGTAGCCCGCTGCGCCTCATCTTCCTTCGGATTAAAGAAGCCCGCCGCCTTCATCACGCGGCGCACGCGGTCGGTGAGGTGGTCCGGGTTGATCCGGTAGTGCGCCTCCAACTCCGGAAAGACGTAGAACGGCGGACGGGGCGCAGGCTTCGCGAACGCCTTTTCGAGCACACCACGCAGGAGCGGAAAGATCGGGATTTGCACCGTCTCGCCGGTCTTCGCCGTTTTCACGGTCACGAAGCCGCCTTCCAGATCAACCGAGCTGCGCAGCAGCGTGCAGCAATCGCCCCGGCGCATGGCCGTGCACATGCCCGTCACGATCAGCGGGTAGATGAAGGGATCGGCCTTGGCCTTCTCTTCGAGCAACGAGAGTTCATCGACCGAGAATGGTTTCCGGAAAACCGTCTCACCGTCCTGGAGTGGGATGGCCGCGAACGGATTCTCGGCGATGCCCGCTTCCTTGCGCAGCACATGAAATACCGAGCGCAGGTGAATCAGCGTATGGTTGTAGGTCTTGGCCGCCACCCCACGCCCCAGCTCCGCCCGGCAGAAGGCGTTGGCCAGCGGGGCATGGATTTGCGCCATTTCATGCAGTGAAGGAGAGGCCTTTTTCGCGAAACGGACGAATCGCTCGATGCAGGAGACCTTCTGCTTCTGGTAGCTCGCGCTCAGAGGCCGGCGGCGCAGGACCGCGCACCAGCGGGCACCGATTTCGGCCAGCGGGACCGAACTGACCCGGGCGCCGGTGCGGATTTCATGGATGGTCTGCACCAGTTCCTCGGCCGCCGACCGTCGCTTCAAGTCCTCCTGGAATTTCTCCATCGCCGCCTGCGCCTTGGCGCGGGAACGCTCGAACACGATGTCGCCCATCTCGCGCAAGGTCGGCGGCACGACGCCCTGCACCTTCACGGCCAGATTCTTGGTGAACTTGCGGCCGTTGACTTTGAATTTTCCATACCACCATTCGCTAACTCCCCGACGTAGTTCCAGACTCATGACAGACTCCTTTGTTTTGTGAGGTTGATTTGAAACCTCGCGCAGCGCGGAGCAACGGACGGCATCTCCCGAGATCACGGTAGCCAAAGGAAGGGCCAAAGTTTGGCCAAAACCCGGGTTAAGCGACTTGGGGGCAGCGGTTAGGAAGTTGCCCTCATAACCTGAAGGTCGTTGGTTCAAATCCAACCCCTGCACCCAATTTAAAGCCCTCCCACTGCTCGGGAGGGCTTTTTGTTTGAGCCACTAATCCACCCTATCGCGGCACGCCTCGGTCAAGCGGCACCGATCGAATGACTTCATCGAGCCGTCGGGCTGTCTGCGCCAACGCGTCGGCCGTGGGCAAGTCGTCTGGGGAGATCGCATGCAACCATGCTGCCGGCTCGCCCACCACCCGCCCGGCAAATACATGCACCGGCCTCCCGGCCGCCCGGGCCGCGCCCACCACGGCGCCCGGCCCTTTGCCCGTTAGCGAGCTGGCATCGAAACAACCCTCGCCGGTCAACACCACGTCCGCCGCCGCGATGCGCTCGCGCAACCCGAGCCAGTCAGCGACGAATTCCGATCCCCGGAGAATCCGCGCTCCCAGCGCCGCCATCAACCCGAACGCGATGCCCCCCGCAGCCCCGGCTCCCGGCAGGTTCATCAATTCGGGCTCAACTCCGCACACCCCACAGAGCATGCCTCCCACCCTCGCGGCCTCGCGATCAAATCGCTCCACGTCCTCACGACGCAGTCCTTTCTGCGGACCATACACCGCCGCCGCCCCCCGGGGCCCGCACAACGGATTGTCCACATCACACGCGATGAAAACCGGTGGAAACGCCCGACGCGGGGGGCGCTCGATCCGCGCGATTAACGTCCAGTTGGCCGGATGCGGGGAAATAAATTCACCCGACGCTCCGCGAAACGAAAAACCCAATGCCTCGAGCGCCCCGAGCCCCAAATCGCTCGAAGCACTTCCACCCACCCCCAAAATGATCGCCGACACCTCGCGCTCCGCGACCAGGCTCATCATCTCCCCCGTGCCCCGCGAGGTGGCAAACCACGGATCACGATCGGATGGCGCCAAGAGGGCCAGTCCACTGCACGCGGCCATCTCGATTACCGCCACCTCTCCTCCGATGCCACGGCCGGCGCCACCTGCGGCGATATGCCCTGACGCCCTGGCGGGAATAGCCCCGTGCGCCACCAAACCATACTCCGCCGCAACCTCCACGCCCCGCGGTCCCGTGACGCGGACGGGGTCCAACCGGCCAGCGGCGGCCTGAGTAAGGATTCGAACAAAACCGTCACCGCCATCGGTCAGGGGACACTCGTCACAATCCGCGCTCGGATATCGGCTCCGCACCGCCCGCGCCGCCACGGCGCAGATCTCCGATGCCGGCAGCGCGTCCTTGAATTTATCGAATGCGAGCAGGACCTTCATCACGAATCCGCGCTCGGATGGATGCCACGGGTTTCAAGTCGGCGTCTCACTCCCGCCATCAGGAACGAACCGCGCGAGCAGGACAATTCATTCCGCTCAAAACGAACGCTTCCCCAACATGCCGCAAAGCGAAACCTCGAGGACCCGCGCGATCCAAGCGGCGGGCAGGGCGGCCCAACCCCACCCATCAAGCGCCTTGAGCCGGAGCGCGCTCTCTGCTATGCAACAGGTGTTCCCATGCAAAAATCACTTCGTATTCTGCTCGTGGAAGATGATCGGGACACCAACCAGGCGCTCACCAAGCTCCTGACCCAGCGAGGCCACCAGGTGTCGTCCTGCCTCGCCGGCAACGAAGCCCTGGGCCTGATTCGCACCGATGCGTTCGACATCGTCTTCCTGGATATCGGTCTGCCCGACATGAGCGGCTGGGACCTCGTCCTCGAAATCAAGAGCGCCGCCCCGCAGGTCATCGCCGTCGCCCTCACCGGCTACGGCTACGACGTCGATTATCAAAATTCCGCCCAGGCCGGCTTCGACTTCCACGTGACGAAACCCGTAGAAATCTCCGCCATCGAACGCATGCTGGCCAAGCTGTTCCCCTAGCAAGCACGCCTTACCTTCAGGCGTAAATGGCCAGGGCCACCATGATCGCGATGATGAGGCCGAGTGCCACCGCTCTCACGGTGAACAACCGTCCCGGCCAGATGCCCCGCGGCAACCAAGGCATGCTATCGTCCGAAAGCGACGGATAACGTCGGGGCGGGGGAACGATCGAAGGGCCGCGCGTGATAGCCACGTCCACAGGAGCGAGATAGGTGCGGTAAGGTTTCATGCCCTTAGTCTAGCTCGTGCCACACGCATTGCCTACTGCGGGGACCGGCACCGCGGCATGCGTTTCATGCATACCCAGCAGGCCTTCGTCATCGCGCACCACGCCCCCGCCGCCCACAGATCTCGATTTGTATGCGTAGGGGCGCGCAGACTTGCTGCGCCCTCGCCCTCAGCGGCAGGGCCGACCGGCCGGGTCCTCGCACGCGAAACGAGCAACGCAACGTCATCCGACCCTGCGGGACGTCCCGCTCATTCCGGACGCAGAAAGAGCGGAATGAGGGATCGCACCCGCCCCGGGGGAGGTGGAAACGGCGGGACCTTGCCCCCTTCGTTCTCCCATCGTTCAAGGGCGGACGAATGCGCCCGATCAGCGACGTATGCGCCCGGGACCTCGGGAGCTGCATGCATGGCGGGTCGGTCATTCCAATGGATGTTATGCATCAAGTTCATGGCTTCATGATACCGTCCTTCTCTCCTCCCGCCTACTGCAGTGGCCGGATCGCAGCCATGCGCGCCGCGCATCGCCCCCTTTGGTGACCCGCGCCGACCTGCGGCCCGGCGGCATGATCGCGATGGCCCCCGCGCGGCGCCGCAGTCCCCATGCGCGGCACGCATCTCTCCCCTTCGTCCTGCGCAGTGGGCCCGGCTCCGGGCCCATGATAGTCTGACGCCATGAACAACACGTTTACCTCCCCGGGCCTCGCGCCCCATCACCACGACACCCCGTCCCGGCCCATTCCAGCCGGCGTATCCATCGGCCACGTCCACCTCAAGGTCGCCAACCTCGAGCGCGCCCTCGCGTTCTACACCGGCGTCCTCGGCTTCACCGTGACCGAGCGCTTCGGGCGACAGGCCGCCTTCCTGTCCGCGGGCGGCTATCACCACCATATCGGACTTAACACTTGGGAAAGCGAGGGCGGTCACACCCCGCCGGCCGGAACCACCGGTCTCTACCACGCCGCGATCCTCTATCCGACCCGCTCCGATCTCGCCGACGCGCTTCGCCGCGTGCTCGCTCACGGCATCCGCCTCGACGGCGCCTCGGATCATGGGGTAAGCGAGGCCATCTACCTCCGTGATCCCGATGGCAACGGCCTCGAACTCTACTACGACCGTCCCCGCGACCAATGGCAGCGCCGCCCCGATGGCTCGATCGCCATGACCTCGGCACCCTTGAACTTGGAATCCTTGTTGGAACGGAACTGAAACCGCGCGATCCCGGGTCGGGCGCGCGCGGGTTCACGCCGGCGCGTCCCGGCTTGCAGGCCCGCCGGGCACCCGGCACCATCCACGAATCCTGAACCTCGATTTGCTCCGCTCCTTTTTTGCGATCGGCGAGTTCGGCAGTCTCAGCAAGGCCGCCGCCCAGCTGCACCTGTCGCAGTCCACCCTCACCCGGCAGGTGCAGGCGCTCGAGACCGAGATCGGCGGCCGGCTCCTGGACCGCGGCCCGGGCGGGGTCGCCTTCACCGCCGCCGGCTTGGCGCTGCTCGAGGGCATGCGACCGGTGGTGGCGCGGGCGGACATCGTCGTGTCGGAGGCGCGGAAACTCGCGCGCGGACAGACCTCCTCGCTGCGCATCGGGTATCTCATGTCCGCCGCGGGCGAATACCTGAACCCCGCGCTCGCGGCCTTCCGCCGCGCACGGCCGCAGACAAAGATCCAGCTCCTCGACCTCTCCCCCGGCGACCAGCTCGCGGGCTTGCGACGGGGTGAACTGGATGTCGCCGTGCTGGGTAACACCAACGCCGCAATCTGCCGCGAGTTTTTCGTCCGCCGGATTGCGACCCTGCCAGTGGTCGTCGCGCTGCCCGCCAGTCACGCCCTGGCCACCTCGCCTGATATCCCCCTCCCGGACCTGCGTCAGGAAGTCTTCCTCGGGGCCAACCCCGAGGATATTCCCGGGTACAACAACTGGATGATCCAGCTCTGCCGCCGCGCCCGCTTCCGTCCCAAGATCGTCGAGAACGCCGACGGGCTCGTCCATGCGCTCTCCCTCGTCGTCGCGGAGAATGCCGTCATGCTGCTCCCGAGTCTCGTGACCAGTTTCGCGGCTCCCGGTGTCGCCTTTCGCCCGCTATGCAATCCCGCGGCCAAATGGGATCTGCAGGTCGCCTGGCAGCGGGGTAAAATTGCCGAGCCGGTCCGCGATCTCGTTGGCCTCCTCACGCGCAAAGCCTGAGCGCTCTCGCCACCCGATTGGCATTTCCCCCGGTTCTGGCCACATTGGTCCGGCCATGAAATCCCCGTTCAAGTTCCCCCTCCTCGCCGTGGCCGCTCTGGCCATCTTTCACGTCTCCGCGACCGCTCAAACCGCCTGGAAAGCCGATCCCGCTCACTCCCGAATCGGCTTCGCCATCACCCACCTCGGCATTTCGGAAATCACCGGCGCCTTCAACAAGTTCGATGTCACGATCACCGCGGCCAAGCCGGATTTCAGCGACGCGGTTTTCGAACTCTCCATCGACGTCGCCTCCATCGACACCGCCGTCCAGAAGCGCGACGACCACCTTCGCAGCCCCGACTTCTTCGATGTGGCCCAGCACCCCGCGATGACCTTCCGCAGCAAATCGATCAAGCCCGCCGGCAAGGACCGCTACACGCTCACCGGCGATCTCACGATTCGGGGCCAGACCAAACCCGTTTCCATGAACCTCTGGTACCGGGGCACCACGGAAAACCAGAAAAAGCAGGTCGCGGGTTTCCAACTCACCGGCACCCTCAAGCGTTCTGATTTCGGCGTCGGGGCGAAATTCCCCGCTCCCATGATCGCCGACGAACTGTCCATCAAGGCCGACGGCGAATTCATCCGACAGTAGTCCCCGCCGCGCGGTGACGATGACGCCGCGAGAGCCAGGCGCAGTGGCCCGGCTCCGCCGCGAGGGTTTATCCCGCTTCCGGCGACCCGACGGAGCTCTGCCTGACCCACGCATACCACTGAAGGCAGAGCCGCACCTTCCGCCGAGTCGCGGCGTGGCTGTGGAGGGCCCGCGTCCCTGCGGGCCGTCCGCTCGCAATCGCGCCTCGGCAGCGCGCGGGCCGACCCGAACAATGCTTGTGCGTGCCGGCCGGGCAGGACGAGTCCTCCGGACGAGCCGTGGCAGCGCCGCGATTCCTCCTCAGCCGGAATGATGCAGTTGGATGGAGGGGCGCGGTTCGACCGCGCCCTTTGCTCGCTGCGGGAACCGAGGGCGTGGACGAGCCACGCCCCTCCAACTGCACCGTTCGATCGTGCACGCGGCGGAATTTCATTCCGACAGCATGAGTCCGGCTCAAGTCCACGGGAAATGCGGCGCCTACTGTCCGAGCCCATCGTTCAAAAAATCCGCTCGCTTTGGCGCCGGGGCGGGATGCCTTGATTGATAACCCCGCCCCCGCATTCGCGATGACCCCCTGCCCCCGGTTCCGGTCCCCCATGTCCCCGCTCTCTCGAGTCCGCGCTCTCACCACCCGGTTTGCTTTTCTTGCGCTGCTGCTGACGACGGCACGGCTTTCCCCCGCCGCCGAGGTCGAGGTGGGTCCATTCTTCGAATCCACCCAACCGTTCTACCACACGCAGGCCGCCATTCATCCGGGCAACTTCGTCGTCCGCGGGATCCTGCTCCCGCTGCCATCCGGCCACGCCGTCCTCTTCGATCAGGAACTCCTGCGCATCGCCGCCATCTGGCAGGTGCCTCCTGGGCAGACGCCCGTGTCCCTGCAAACCATGGCGCAGATTTCCTACCTCAATCCGCGCGCCAAGGTCTATTCCGCTCATCCCCAACCTACCGGGGCGCTTCTTCTCTCCAGCCCAACGTTGCCGGGCGCGGCCGCCTCGCCCGCGGGCCTCACGGCCGACCCGCGCACGCCCAACCCGTCGGGCGATCTGGGCCGCGGCCCGCTGCCCGCCGATGTGGCGCGCTTCGAAGGCGTGGCCCTCGCGGGCAACACCTCCGTCCTCACTTACCGCGTTGGCGCCACCCTCGTGCGCGAGTGGTTCGAAGCGAAGAGCCCCACCGGTCCCTTCGGCTCCGCCCGCATCCTGCGCCACTTCGAGATCGCCCCGCACGCCGCGCCGCTCCATTTCGCGCTCGGCGCCAAGGCCGACGGCGCTCTCCCCGTCATCGGCGCCAACCTGCCCGCCGTCCAACTCGCCCCCGCCAACGGCCAGCTCGTCGCCACCGTCGCACCGGCCGACACCGTGCAACGCTTCACGCTTACGATCGTCCTGGGCGACACCGAGCGGGTTCCCCCGCCCGGTCCGACCCCGGCGCCACCGGCCCCGTCCGCCAACCCGCGCTGGCCTGACTCGGCGCCGGTGAAGCCCACGCTGGCCCGCTTGCGCCATAATGGGTGGAGCCTCGATGATGTGCCCGTCCCCGAGATCAACCCGTGGCAACGCCGCATCCGCCCCGCGGACCTCGCGTTCCTTTCCGAGGATTCGGCCGCGGTGGTCACTTATGATGGTGACGTATGGAAGGTCGACGGCCTGGCCGATCCCACGCTGGGCAACGTCACCTGGCGCCGTTACGCCGCGGGCTTGCACGAGCCGCTCGCCATCGCCGCGCCCTCGCCGGGGCTCGTGCAGGTGTGGACCAAGAATGGCCTCGTGCGGCTTCATGACACCGACGCCAACGGCGAGGCCGACTGGTTTGAAAATTTCAACGACCAGGTGATCCAAAGCCAGTCCACGCGCTCATTCCCGCTCGACATGGCGATCGCCCCGGACGGCTCCACCTTCGTCACGCAAGGCGGTATCGTCGACGGCACCGGCATTCGCTCCGGCGGCGCCGGCACGCCGCACGCCGGCGCCGTCATCCGCATCTCGCCCGATGGCCGCAGCTCCGCGGTCTTCGCCCGCGCGGCACGCGAACCCTTCCTCACCGTGCATCCGCGTACCGGCATGGTCACCGGTACCGACCAGCAGGGGAACTACATCCCCGCGTCCGTCGCCTATCTCATCCGCGAGGGCGACAGCTTCGGCTTTAACGAGGACACTCCCGCTAAGCTCACCCCGCCGCTCGTCTGGCTCCCGCATGCGCAGGACACCTCGTCGTCCTCCCACGTCTGGACGCCCGCCACGGAAACATTCGGCGCCTGGGCCGACCGCTTGCTCCACCTTTCCTACGGCCGCGGGCGCCTTTTCGTGATCTCGCCCGACCTTGCCGCGCCGATTCCGCAAGGCGCCGCCATTCCCCTTGGCCTCGAGACCGACCTGCCCCTCCTGCACGGCCGCACATCTCCCGGAGGCGACGCCGTGTGGTTCGCCGGATTCCAAATCTGGGGCACGCGCACGAAGTCCATGTGGTCGCTCGCGCGCCTGCGCCCCGACCCCGACTCGCCGATCGTCTCACCCGTCGCCGCCCGCTCCAATGCCCATGGCGTCGTGCTGGAGTTCGCCCGTCCGCTCGCACCGGCCTCCGTTGCGCCCTCACGGGTCGCCGCGCGCGGCTGGGACTATCGCCGCAGCGCCGAATACGGCAGCGGTTACTTCACCCTTGAAGGCAACGTTCCCGGCACCACTCCCATCGGCGCCAGCCAGGCCGTGCTCTCTTCCGACGGCCGCTCGGTGTTCGTTCATTTGCCCGCGCTGACCAAGGCCATGCAACTCGAGGTGCGCTACAATTTCGAATTTGCCGACGGCGCTCACGCCGCCACCGGTACGGTGTACTTCACCATCCATCAACCCCGCCCGGAAGATCTCACCGCGGCCGGCTTCGGCCCCGTGGACCTCGGTCGCCGCGAAACCGTCGCCGGCAGCGAGCTGCCCGACGAGATTTCCTCCGACCAGGGACGCGAACTCGCCGTGCAGTTCGGCTGCGCCGCATGCCACTTCCCCGATCCAACGACCGGCACGACCCTCGCGCCCACCTGGCGCCGCCTTTTCGGCTCGGAAAAGCGATTCGCCGACGGCACCACCGCGATCGCCAATGAAGCCTATCTGAAGGAGAAGATCCTCGAGCCGCAAAAACGGAAACTCGAGGGCGCCGCCGCCGTGGACATGCCCAGCTACGCGGGCGTCCTCACCGACGCGCAAATCGAGTCCCTGATCCTCTACATCATCACGCTTTCGCGCCAAGGCGCCCCCGACCGCCCGACCGGCAACCAGTGAGGCGCAGGTGGCCTCTTGCAGACTGATCCTGCACTAGTCCAGACGCGCGCGTTCCCCGGCGCCCTCCTTGGAGCCGGGGCGCCCTCGCCCCGGTGGGACCGCGGCCATGCTTCCACAACGCCGTCCGACCTACGGTTTTTTCAGCCGCCTTTCCAGCGCGAGCCGATCCTCAAAGGTTTTCCGGGCGTCCCCGATCAGCCGCCGCCAGCCGTCAGGATCCACGAATGCCGCCAAGCCTTCGCCCCGCTCGAGACGCGCGAATTTCTCGGCCATGGCGAACTGCCCGCCATGCGGCGCGAGGAAGATGTCACAGGGCAGGCTCCCGAAGCGGACGAATGTCTGCTCCAGGTCCGCGACGATTCCGGGATAGCGCGGGTTGTCCAACAAGCGCGTGCCGTCGTTGATCGTCGCGCTGCTGAAAAAGACCACGTCGTACGCCCGGCCACCGTCGTTCAACTTCATGGTCCACGTCGTGGCGCCCCGCGTGTGGCCGGGCGTGAGATGAGCCGTGAGCTCAACCCCACCCAGCGAAACGACTTCGCGATCGGCCACGATCCGGTCCACCTTGACCGGCGCGTAGAGCAGCGTGTCCTTGGGCCAGGAAAGGAAGTCCTCCGCGCCACCCGACTCCAGCACGCGCGCGTCGGCCGCGCTCGCCACCACGTGGGCGCCGGTGAGCGCCTTCATCCGTGCATGACCGCCGGTGTGATCGATGTGCGCGTGGCTGCTCAGGATCAGCTTGATGTCGGAGAGCTTGAACCCGAGTTGCTCCACGCCGCGCTGGATGATCGGCACGGTTTCCTCGAAACCCGTATCGAGCAGGATGTACCCCTCGGGCGTCGTGATGAGCCACGCACTCACGCCGCTCGCGCCGACGTAGTACAGGTTTCCGCCCAAGTGCCGCGGCGGCACGGGCGCCTTCCACGAGTCGAAGAGGGTCGTGATCCAATCCCGCGTGGGCACCGGCGGCAGCGCGTCCGCCCCGGCCAGCGAGGGCGCCGTCGCGACCGAAAGAGCCAGTGCCAGCCAGCAAACCACGGATGGGTATCGCATGAGGACCTCAGCAAAGCCTGGCCCCCAACCGAGTCAAAGCCTCTCCTTGCCGGAGCCTGTTCCCAGGCGATCCAACGCCCGCCATCGGTCGCCGCGGTCGGATCGCCGGGTTACTTCCGCCGCCGCCAGCGCACGAAAGCCAGCACCGCGCCGCCACCGCCGAGCAGGATCATGCCATAGGTCGAAGGTTCCGGCACGACGGCCGAGCTGAATCCGAGGTAGTGAAGCTCGGCGTTCGCGTGGTCGTAGGAACGCGCCACGATCTGGCCGGTGATCGCCGTGTTGCCCGTGTTGTTCAGGTCCACGTTGGGCGCGAGCACGCTGCCATAAAACTGCCCGCCATTGCCGAGGTACACCTGCCCGGTCGTCGGCGCGATATTCCACAACAACCGCTCATAGCCGGAGCCGTTGTTGAAATTGATGCCGCTGCCTGTGCCGAACAACGTGCGTCCGCCCGCGTTGATGACGTTGATGATGTAATTCATGTTCGCCGGCACATCGACGCCGATGTTGCTGAACGATTGCCCGTTGTAGCGGTTCCCGCTGAGCATATTCATATCCAGCGTGTACACCACCACGCCGCTCGTCTGGGAAGTCGGGGCGCTGAAGCGGAGCGTGTTGTTGCTCACCGAAATCTGGCCGGTCGCCGTCGCATTCAAGAGGGTATTCGAAACGGCCACCAAGCCGAGCTGCAGGGAGTTCCAATTCCAATTCTGGGGGCCGGGATTATTGCGCGGGTTGGTGTTGCCCAGCGGGTGGCTGGTGTTCGAGGTGCTCAGCGTCCCCCCGCCGCCCACCAGCCGCTCCTGCACCGCATCCCACGTCCAGTTCCCCGTGAGGTTCGGGAGCGAGGCAAAGCCGCTCTGCAGATGGACGGTGTTGCGCATCGTGAGCTGCCCGCCGACATACAGCGTCGGATCGCTCGTTACCCCGAACTTCTGGGGCTGCTCGGCGATCGAGCCTCCGTCGAGAAACAGGTTCCCGCGCACCGCGATCGGGCCCTCGGTGTCGCCGTACTGGGTGAGGGACGCGTTCCCGAAGGTGATCAGGTTGTAATTGCGGGTAAGCTGGTCGAAGGAGTTGACCGCGTTCACGACCGCCTGCGCCCGCGCCGACGCCACGCCGCCCACCGCGAGCAGCGCGGCGAGAAGGATGTGACGGATGATACGGTGCGTGGGCATGCCTAATGACACGGGAAGCGCAACCTCCCCGAAAATCAATATCCCATCGGTCTTTTCCGCCGCTCGTTGACCCTTATCTTTCGTTAATCAACGATCTTAATCGCAGCCGTTTCCAACAAGCGCCGTTGCTGATCCAACAAGGTCGCGTCGTCGAGCTGGGCGCGGGCGATCCTGAATGCCTCCCGGTCAGCCAGATCCGCCGCGGCCAGCGCCCTCCAAAACGCAATCGACGGGTCCGGCACGCCCGCGCGGCTCGGGGAATCCAGTAGGGCAACCGCCTCGCGCGCCCGGCCCTGGCGCCAACGGACGGCCGCAAGCGCGGCCACCGTGTGCCTCGCGTGGGGCAGCGTCGCCTGCAGCTCCTCCGCCCGCACCACGACCGCCGGCGCCGGCTTGCCCCGCAGGCAGCTTAGCGCGATCCATTGGGCTTCAACCACCGTCTCCTCGGGCGCCCGGCGCATCCACGCCTCATGGAGGTCGACCAGCTTGTCGAGATCGCCCTGCCTTTCGAGGATCCCGCTCAATTCCTGAAAGGCGTGCTGCGACGTCCGATCGAGCTCGATCACCGACCGCCACGCCCGCTCCGCCGCCGCCCAGTCACCCCACGCCGCCGCCAACCGGGCCATCGCGCGAAACATCACCACGGAGTGATGGCCCGCCGTTTCGACCCGGTTCCACGTCGCCCGGGCGGAACTTTCCTCGCCCGCGAGATGTTCCCGTCGGGACTGGATCGCGAGCCGCTGCGCCTCCGGGGACCACTCGCCCCACGCCTTCTGCTGGAGCAGGCGCTCGAGCCGATCCAGGTCGTCTGTCGCGGCGCACAATTCCGCGCGCAAATCCAGGACGGCCGGCGACTGCGCGATCGCCGCGGGCCTTGCTTCCAGCCAGATGACGGCGTCCCGGGATCGCCCGATCGCTGCCAGCCAGCGCGCGAGCAACCTCACATCCCGCTCCGAATTCGCCCGCTGTTTCAATCCGTCAATCAGCGCGGTCCACGCCGGCATCTCCGCCCCGGCAAAGTTGGGCGGAACTCCGGGGGCGAAACGACCGAGCAGGAAAGCCAGCAATGCGTGCATCCGCACCGCGTCCTCTTTCCGCGCCGCCTCGGTCAGCAGTGCGATCGCCGCGCGCACGCAAAACGCCGGCTCGGCCGTGAGCGCTTCCAAGGCCGCCCACGCCCGCGCGTGCGTTTCCGGGTGCGGGCTGCCCAGGCCGCTCATCGCATGATTGAATCGCGCACTCAGGTCGCCCGGCACTGCCGCCACCACCTCTCCCAGATGAAAGAACAACTCCTCCGGCCGCCCCGTTCTCGCCGCCAGCAGCGCGGCCAGGCGGTGAAACAGGATTTCCTTCCGCTCCTCCTCCGGCAGACCCTGCAAGGCCATCTCCGCCACGGAAGGCTGCCCGAAGGCCAGGGCGTCCCGCGCGAGTTCCAACCGCGCCGTCGTGTCGTCCGGCGCGAGGCGCAACAGGTTCTGCCGGGCGGGAATCGCCTCGGCCGACCCGATCATCGAAAGATATCGCGCCGCCGAGCGCCAGGTTTCCGGATCCGACGGCGCCAGCTTCACCGCGAGTTGCAGGGCCAGCGTCATGGCCCGGTAATCCCCGCGCTCCGCGTGCTCCCGCACCTGCGCCAGCACCCGCGCGTGCTGCCAGCTCCGCCACTGCGGGATCGCCGCCAAGGCCACCAGCAACCCCAACCCGACGAGAAGAATCATGCCCAATCCGACTGCCACGACCTCGCGCTGCATGGTCGACCACCCGTCGGTGACCTCGAACCAGCGCGCGCGCATCCTTCGCCAATAATTCAACATGTGGGGGGGGAGTGGAGAGAACTAGGGCAAAGACGCAATCACGCGACGGAGCAATCCTCCCCCGAAAACCATGCGCTGCCCCGGTGGGCCCTTCGCCTCGACCGTCGACCGTCCGCCGTGCGTCCTCCGGCCCGCGGCCCGGCGTTTGAGCCGTTGCCCCGTCCGAAACGAGAAGGCCCGCGGGCTTGCCGCGGGCCTTCTGATGTCATCCGCCCCGTGACACCGAACCGGAGGAGCTTCCACGCAAACCCTCGGCTCGTGCCACGAGACGGATGAAAGGGACTGCCGGCCCCGCAGCACGAACACGGACAGCTTCCACGCAAGCCGGACGTCCGTGCCGCGGAGCGGCAGAAAGAATTAATCGCGCCAGAGTTGCATGCTCCTCAGGTAGTTCCCCCGCTCGTAGGCCTCGGGGTCGGGACAGCGCTTCAGGCTCAGCGCGCCACGCATTCGGGTGACGGAATCGTATTCGTGCTCCTCCATCCAGCGGCGCAACCCTGCAAGGAGCACCGCGAACTCGCCCGGACCGCGACGCAGGAGGGCCGCGACGGTCTGCACCGTGTCGGCTCCCGCCAGCAGGGCCTTCACCACATCGTCCGAACTCGCCACCCCGCCGCTGCACGAGAGGTGAAGTTTCACCTGGTCGCGCAGCAGGCCCAACCAGCGCAGCCGCAAACGCAGGTCCTCGGGCGTCGAAAGGTCCAGGTGGGGTCGCACCTCGAGGGCGTCCAGATCGATCTCGGGCTGGAAAAACCGATTGAAAAGCACGAGGCCGTCCACCTTCTCGCGCTCGAGCCAGCCGGCCAGGTGGGCCACGGAGGTATAGAATGGCGAGAGCTTGACCGCGATCGGGACGCGCACGTTCGCGCGGACCGCATGCGCGATGTCCACGAGGCGCTGCTCGAGGTCGGCCCCGGTCACGCCGGGCTGGGTGGCAAGGAAGTAGGTGTTGAGCTCGATGGCGTCGGCCCCGGCGGCTTCCATCAGCTCTGCGTACGCCAGCCAGGTGCCAGGCTGGTTGCCATTCAACGATGCGATGACCGGCAATCCCGTGGCGCGTTTGATGCAACCGAGCCGCTCGAGATACTCGTCCGGCCCCAGCCGATAGTCACTCGTCTCGGGAAACATCGAGGTCGCCTCCGGAAAGCTGTCCTGCCACCGGCCGAGGTGGCGGTCGAACGCCACGACATTGCCTTCGAGTTGCTCGGCGAACAGCGAATGCATCACGATGGCCGGCGCACCGGCATCCTGCAGTCGCCGCACGCTGTCCATGTTGTCCACCAGCGGCGAGGCGCCCGGGAGGAGCGGGTTCGCCAGCTTGAGGCCGAGGTAATGAGTGGTAAGGTTCATGGCGTGGAAGCGGGGGGAGGCACGGCGGCGGGCGGCGCCGAGTGCGCCGGCGCGGCGACGGGCTTGGGGCCCGCGCCCGCCAGATGCTGGTAGTGCGCGAAGCGGCGGTTCACCGCCTCCTGGGCGCGCGTCGCGAGTTCGCGGGCACGATCAGGATCGGATTGGTGCAGCGCCTGGTACCGGAGCTCGTTGCGCGTGTAGTTGCCGAGCGGAATCTTCGGCGGCGCGGAATCAAGGACGGTGACCGCCTTGCCCTCCACGGCGCGGGCCGGATTGTGGCGGAACAGCGGCCAGCAACCCGTCTCCACCGCGAGCTTCTGCTGGTCGAGGCCGTTCGCCATCGAGTAGCCGTGCGCGATGCAATGGGAGTACGCGATGATCAGCGAGGGTCCCGGATGGGCCTCGGCCTCGAGGAAAGCCTGGACGGTCTGGCTGTCCTTCGCCCCGAAAGCCACCCGGGCGACATACACCCCGCCATAACTGGCCGCGATGAGCGCGAGGTCCTTCTTCTCGGTGTCCTTCCCGGCGGCGCTGAACTTGGCCACCGCCCCCAGGGGCGTGGACTTGGATTTCTGGCCGCCCGTGTTCGAGTAAACCTCGGTGTCGAGCACCAGGATGTTCACCTTGCGACCACTCGCGAGCACATGGTCGAGGCCACCGAACCCGATGTCATAGGCCCAGCCGTCGCCACCCACGATCCACACGGATTTCTGGGCGAGATATGACGCCAGCTGAGCCAGGCGACGAGCCCGCTCATCCGGGATCGTGACCAACGCGGCCTCGAGATCGACAATGAGTCCGCGAGCCGTGGCGATACCAGTGTCGTTGGCCTGGTCGGCTGCCTTCAGTCCGGCGACGAGCGCGGGCGGCAGCGAGGGCGCAAGTTCCTCGAGTAGCTGCCAGGCTTGCACGGTGAGCTGGTCGACACCCGCGCGGATGCCGAGGCCATATTCCGCGTTGTCCTCAAAGAGCGAGTTGGACCAGGCGGGACCGCGGCCCTGCGCATTCGCGGTGTACGGCGTGGTCGGGAGATTGCCGCCATAGATGGAGGAGCAACCCGTGGCATTCGCGATATAGAGGCGGTCGCCAAAGAGCTGCGTGAGGAGCTTCAGGTACGGCGTTTCGCCGCAGCCCGCGCACGCGCCGGAGAACTCGATGAGCGGCTCGCGGAACTGCGTGCCCTTCACGGTATCCTGCAGGAGCGCCGGGGGCGCCGGCGGCAGCGTGAGGAAGAAGTCGAAGTTCTCCCGTTCCGGGTCACGGAGCGGATCCGCGGGCGCCATCATCAGCGCCTTGCGGCCGAGGTCGGACTTGTCCTTCGCCGGGCAAACCTTCTGGCAAAGCGTGCACCCGGTGCAATCGTCCGCGGCCACCTGGATCGTGTACGCATAGCCCGGAAGGTCGTTGGACCGGAGCTTGGCGTGCTTGTAGGTGGCAGGCGCGCCCGCCATGTCAGCGATCGGGCATACCCCGGCCCGGATCGCCGCATGGGGACACACCAACACACACTTGTTGCACTGGATGCAAAGATCGGCGTCCCACACCGGCAGTTCCTGCGCGATGCCGCGCTTTTCCCAGCGCGCGGTGCTGACCGGCCAAGTGCCGTTCGGCTGGAATGCGCTCACCGGCAGCGTGTCGCCATCGCCGGCCATCATAACCGCCGTGACGCGCTGCACGAAGTCCGGGGCGGCCGCCGCGACCACGGGCGGGCGGCCCACGGTGGCGGTCACCGCCACGGGAATCGCAATCCGGTGCAAGGCGGCGAGCGCGGCATCAACCGCGGCCTCATTCTTCGCCACCACGGCCTCGCCCTTGCGGCCGTAGGTCTTCCGGATGGCCTGCTTGATCGCTGCAATCGCCTCGTCGCGCGGCAGCACGCCGGCGAGCGCGAAGAAGCACGTCTGCATCACCGTGTTGATCTGTCCGCCCATCCCCGCGGCGCGGGCCACGGCATAGGCGTCGATCGCATGCAGCTCCAGTTTCAGGGAGATGATCTTCTCCTGCACCTCGCGGGGCAGCCGGTCCCAAACCCGGTCGGGCGGCGTGGCGACGTTGAGCAACAGCGTCGCCCCCGGGGCCGCCTGCTTGAGCACGTCGAGCTTTTCGACAAAGGGAAAATGGTGCACCGCCACGAACTCCGCGCGATCGATCAGGTACGGCGCCCGAATCGCCCCCGGGCCGAAGCGCAGGTGTGAGACGGTCATCGCGCCGCTCTTTTTCGAATCATAGACAAAGTAGCCCTGCGCGTTCAGCGCCGTGCCCTCGCCGATGATCTTGATCGAGTTCTTGTTGGCCCCGACCGTGCCGTCGGCGCCCAACCCGTAGAACACCGCGCGACGCGTGCCGGCGGGTTCGATGTCCGGCTCAGGCTCGCAGGTGAGGGAAAGTCGCGTCACGTCATCATTGATGCCGACGGTGAAGCGCCGGCGCGGATTCTCCGCCCGCAATTCGTCGAACACCGCCCGCACCATCGCGGGGGTGAACTCCTTCGAGCCGAGCCCATAGCGGCCGCCAATGAGCTTGATGTGTCCGAGCCCGGCCTCGAAGAGCGCCGTGGCCACGTCGAGGTAAAGCGGCTCACCCAGTGCGCCGGGCTCCTTCGTGCGGTCCAGGACCGCGATGCGGGTGACCGATCGCGGCAGCGCGGCCAGCAACGCGGCGGCATCCAACGGACGGTAGAGCCGCACGCGCAGCACGCCGGTGCGGCCACCGCGCGCATTGAGCCAGGCCGCGGTCTCGGCGGCGGTCTCGCCCCCGGAACCCATGATGACGATGACCTGCTCGGCCTCGGGATGCCCCTCGTAATCGAACAGGCGGTAGGACCGCCCGGTCCGCTCGGCGAAGGCGTCGAACAGCGCCTGCACCGTGGCGGCGACGCGGTCGTGGAAGGGATTGCACGCCTCGCGGGCCTGGAAAAACACGTCCGGGTTCTGCGCGGTGCCGCGGATGGACGGGCGATCGGGCGTCAGCGCATTCTCGCGGAAGGCCGCGACGTGCCGCTCATCGAGGAGCGCGCGCAGGTCATCGTCGGCGAGCAGCGCAATCTTGGCGACCTCGTGCGAGGTGCGGAAACCATCGAAGAAGTGGATGAACGGCACCCGCGTTGCCAGGGTCGCCGCGTGCGTGATGAGCGCAAAATCCTGAGCCTCCTGCACGGAACCGGAACACAACAGCGCCGCGCCCGTCTGCCGGCATGCCATCACGTCGGAATGATCCCCGAAGATCGAGAGCGCGTGCGTCGCCAGCGCGCGCGCCGTCACGTGCAGCGCAAACGGATGGAGCTCGCCCGCGATCTTGTAGAGATTCGGGATCATCAGCAGCAGGCCCTGCGAGGCGGTGAACGAGCTCGCCAGCGCGCCGGACTGCAGCGCGCCGTGGAGCGCGCCGGCGGCCCCGCCTTCGGACTGCATTTCGATCACCTCGGGCACATGCCCCCATAGATTGGGTTTCCGCTTGGCGGACCACTCGTCCACCCACTCGCCCATGGGCGACGAAGGCGTGATCGGATAGATCGCGAAAAGCTCGCTGAGACGGTAAGCCACGGAGGCGACCGCTTCGTTCGCATCAAGTGTGGCAGTGGTGATGGGGCGTGGACTGATCACGGCATGAGCTTACCGGAGTTGCGTCCGCCTGCCCCCGCAGGCATTGGCCGGATGCGTGCATAAATTGCGTGACCTCGCTGCCCCCGCCGCCCAAACCGCCGCCGCCCGCGCCACTTGCCATCGAGCCGAAGTCCCCGCAACACCCCTATCCCCGTCCCCGGCTCCCGCTCTTATCATGCATGAGTAACCAAATAGGTTACTCGTGCATGATGGCGGCGTCAGTGCTGATCCAATTCTTCTGTAGCCGTCAAAATCGCCGCGGGCGCCGGATGCACTGCGGGCGTGTGCCGCGCGCACCGCATTGACCGCGCTTGGATTTGCTGTCTCGGTTGCCGGAGTCACCAACCCCGTGCCCTCATGCTGAACCGACTTCTCTGCCTCGTGTTGCTGGCCGCCGCGCGCGGGTCAGCCGACACCCCGATCACCCCCGTGCCGCCCCACGCGGATTTCCGCGTGGCTGCCATCCAGCTGCGCATCGCGCCGGACCACCGCGACTGGACCTACAAATTGGGCGAGCCCGTGAAGTTTCGCATCATGGTCACGGCCGACAACCATCCCGTCGACAACGCCACCGTCACGTACTCCGTCGGCCCCGAGATGATGCCGGTGGACAAGAAAACCGCGCCGGTTCCCCTCGAGGGCCTCGTGGTCGACGGCGGCACCCTCCAGGTGGGCGGCTTCATCCGCTGCAAGGCCGAGGTTGAGTTCGCCGGCCGCACCTACCGCGGCACGGCCACCGCCGCCTTCGCGCCCGAAACCATCCAACCCTTCCAGCAGGACCCCGCCGACTTCGACGCGTTCTGGACGAAGGCAAAGGAAGAGCTGGCCAAAATCCCCATGGAGCCGCGGCTCACGCTCATCCCCGACGCGTGCACCGACATGGTGAACGTCTACCACGTCAGCTTCCGCACCTTGAACCAGTCGTGGCAGCCTCAGCCCTCGCGCATCTACGGCATCCTCACTGAGCCCAAGGCCCCCGGCAAATACCCCGCCGTGCTCCGCGTCCCCGGCGCGGGCGTCCGCCCCTACAACGGCGACACCCAGCTCGCCGCCCGCGGCGTCATCGTGCTCGAGATCGGCATCCACGGCATTCCCGTCAATTTGCCGCAGCACGTCTACGATGCCCTGGCCAGCGGCGCGCTCTTCGGCTACTGGGTCAACCAGCTCGATAACCGCGACACCTACTACTACCGCCGCGTCTATCTCGGCTGCGTGCGCTCCAACGATTTCCTCACCTCGCGCGACAACTGGAACGGCAAGGACCTCGTCGTCATGGGCGCCAGCCAGGGCGGCCAGCTCTCGCTCGTCACCGCCGCCCTCGACCCGCGCGTCACGGCGCTTTCCGCCATCCATCCCGCGATGTGTGACGTCGTCGCCCCGCTCCACGGCCGCGCCGGCGGCTGGCCGCACCCGTTCAAGCCGAAGGACGACGGCTCGCCCTCGATCCACGCCACGCCCGCCAAGATCGCGACGACCGGTTACTACGATTCCGTCAACTTCGCGCGCCGCATCAAGGTGCCCGGATTCTACATCTGGGGCTTCAACGACGAGACCTGCCCGCCCACCTCCACCTTCGCCGCGTACAATGTCATCACCGCGCCCAAGAGGCTCGCCGTCGAGCCCGAGCAGGCGCACACCTATCCCCCCGAGCAAGGGGAAGCCGTCAACCGCTGGGTGCTAAAGACGCTTAATTTGAAATGACGCCGCCGCCCATCCCGGTCTCAATTCCGTAACAACACTTCTCATTACTTCCCGGAACGGGCATCTATAAGATGACCGCTCCGGGCTCCCCCAAGCCCTCCCTACCCCTCGATCCTGATGTCCTTTTCCGCCAATTTCACCTGGGGCGCCGCCGCCGCCGCCTACCAGATTGAAGGCGCCGCCGCCGAAGACGGCCGCGCCCCCTCCATCTGGGATATCCATTCCCACCAACCGGGCCGCGTGTTCGAAGGCCACACCGGCGACACCGCCTGCGATCACTATCATCGCTACCCGGAGGACGTCGCCCTCATGCGCAACCTCGGCGTCAAGGCCTACCGCCTGTCCATCGCCTGGCCGCGCGTCATCCCCCAGGGCACCGGCAAACCCAACCCCAAGGGCCTCGCATTCTACGACAAGCTGTTCGACGAACTCCTCGCCGCCGGCATCACGCCGTGGGTGACACTGTTCCACTGGGACCTCCCCAACGCGCTGCAACGCCGGGGCGGTTTCCAGAACCGCGACATGGTCGAGTGGTTCGGCGACTACGCCGCGCTGATGGCAGACCGTTACGGCGACCGCGTGAAAAACTGGATCACGTTCAACGAGCCGCCGTGCACGGTCGGCCTCGGCCTGTTCGAGGGCGTCTTCGCTCCGGGCTACAAGCTGCCCCACGCCGAGTGCCTGCTCGCCGCCCACCACCTGCTCATGGCCCACGGCCGCGGCGTCCAGGCCCTGCGCGCCGGCTGTGAGGGCAAAATCAAGGTTTCCATCGCCCACACCGCCCGCGAACGCATTCCCGCCACCAACACCAAGCGCGACATCGAGGCCGCGCGTCGCGACTACTTCGCGAGCACCAATCGCGACCTCTGGAACCTCTCCTGGTGGGCGGACCCGATCATCTTTGGAAAATACCCCGAGGATGGCCTCAAGGCCTTCGGCGCCGACGTGCCTGAAATCCGCAGCGGCGACATGAAACTCATCGCGCAGAAGGTCGACCTGCTCAGCTACAATTGCTACACCGGCAACCGCTACCGCGCCGGCGCGAACGGCACGACCGAGAAGGTCCCCGACAGCTGGGGCATCGGCAATCCCCGCGGCACGTTGAACTGGCTGCAGGTCGCGCCCGACGCCCTCTATTGGGCGGCGAAATTCCAGACCGAACGCTACCAGCTGCCGATCGCTTTTTCCGAGAACGGATTCTGCAACACCGACTTCGTCCATCTCGACGGCAAGGTCCACGACCCGCAGCGCATCGACTTCCTCAGTCGCTACCTCGGCGGCCTCAAGCGCGCCGCCAGCGAGGGCGTCCCGGTGGCCGGCTACTTCTACTGGTCGATCCTCGACAACTTCGAATGGTGCGAGGGCTACAAGGATCGCTTCGGCCTGATCCACGTCGATTACCAGACCCAGAAGCGCACACCGAAGGACTCCTACTACTGGTATCGCGACGTCATCCGCACCAACGGCGCCACCCTGTGAGACGCTGACCATCCGGCTCCATGCCCCCAACCCGTCATCCTGAGCGAAGCGATGGATGACACGCCGAGTAATTTGAACCACCCATGACCACGCTTCCGCTCGCCGCCGCCCGCTGGGAGTTTCGCGATGCGACCAAGTCATCCCCCTGGCGCTCCGCCCGCGTCCCGGGCTGCGTGCACACCGACCTGCGCCGCCACAAACTCATTCCCGATCCTTTCTGGGGCACCAACGAGCTCGAACTCCAATGGATCGAGGAAAGCGATTGGGAATACCGGACAACGTTCAGCATCCCGGCCGCCGCGCTGGACGAGGAAGTCGTTGAACTCGTCGCCGACGGCCTCGACACCGTCGCCACCGTGCGCCTCAACGGCCGCCTCGTGGCCCGCACGGAAAACATGTTCACCGGTTTCCGCTGGGACGTGAAACCGCTGCTGCGCGCGGGCCGCAACGAACTTGAGATCCGCTTCGGCAGCGCGATGAAATACATCCGCACGCACCGCACCGGACACGACCCGCGCGAGTTCAACGACCCCATCGGCCGCAGTCAGGTCATCCGCAAGCAACAATGCCAGTTCGGCTGGGACTGGGGTCCGCGCTTTGTCACCGCCGGCATCTGGCGCGACATCCGCCTGGAAGCCTGGAGTCACAACCGCCTTGAGAACGTCCGGATCACCCAGACGCATCGCCAGGACGGCAGCGTCCTCCTCACCTTCGATCCGGAACTCGCGCGCAAGGATGCAAGAGTCACGATCGCCGGCACCGTCTCCCTCAACGGCAAACCGGTCGCCCCGATCCTGGACGCCAAATCCCAAATCCCGGACCCCAAACTCTGGTGGCCCAACGGCCACGGCGCCCAACCGCTCTACACGATCGAACTGGAAGTCACCGACCGCCAGGGCCGCCCCATCGGCGGCTGGTCGCGCCGCATCGGCCTGCGCACGCTCGTGCTCGACCGCCACGCGGACGCCGCCGGCGAGACGTTCCAATTCGTCGTGAACGGCCGCGCGATCTTCGCCAAGGGCGCGAACTGGATCCCGGCGCACAGCTTCGTCGCCGGCCTGACGCGAACCGACTACGCGCGCGATCTCACCAGCGCCGCCGAGGCGCACATGAACATGATCCGCGTGTGGGGCGGCGGCATCTACGAGAGCCCGCACTTCTACGATCTCTGCGACGAACTCGGCCTGATGGTCTGGCAGGACTTCATGTTCTCCTGCTCGATCTACCCGGGCGACGCCGCGTTTCTCGCCAGTGCGCGCGCCGAGGCGCGCCACCAGGTCCGTCGGCTGCGCCACCACGCGTGCCTCGCCCTCTGGTGCGGCAACAACGAGATCGTCCAGCTCAACACCCTCGGCGCCAAGGCCGACCTGCTCAAGCACCCGAAGCTGCGCCGGGACTACGAGGCCCTGTTCCACCGCGCGCTGCCCGCCGAGGTCGCGGCCCACGACGGTGTCACCGCCTACTGGCCGTCCTCGCAATGGCGCGGCACGCTCGAGACCTCCATCTCCCGCGGCGACACGCACGTCATCGGCGAGCAGCGCGGCGACACGCATTACTGGGACGTCTGGCACGCGCGCCATCCCGTGAAGGATTACGAGAAGTGGCGCTTCCGGTTCTGCTCGGAATTCGGCATGCAGAGTTACAGCTCGCCGGCCACGCAGGCGACGTTCTGCCCACCCGGGCAGGACAACGTGTTCGGCCCGCTGATGGAGAACCACCAGAAGAACCGCGCCGGCAACCAGATCATCCTCGACTACGTGTCGCGCCGCTACCGCTTCCCGCAATCGCAGGACGCGCTCATCTACCTCTCGCAGCTCAACCAGGCGCATTGCATGCAGGTCGGCGTCGAGCATTACCGCCGCACCATGCCGCATTGCATGGGCGCGCTCTACTGGCAGTTGAACGACTGCTGGCCCGTCGCCTCCTGGAGCTCGATCGAGTTCACCGGCCGCTGGAAGGCCCTGCACCACCTCGCCCGCCGCTTCTTCGCGCCCGCGCTCGTCAGCGCGCACGTGCCGGGCGACGAGGACACCATCATCGGCAACTACCGCACCACGACCGTCGACGCGGTCCATCTTTATACCGTCTATGACGCCCCGGCCGCCGCCCGCGGGGAGCTGCGCTGGGAGCTGTTCCACCTCGACGGACGCATCCTCGCCCGCGGGCGGAAGAAAGTCGCGCTACGACCCGGCGAAAGCGTGCGCCAGCAGACGATCCGCCTCGGGAAACTCATGAAGGAGCACGGGCGCGACCACCTGCACCTGCGCATCGCGCTCGTCATCGGCCGCCGCCGCGTGAGCGAGGAGACCGTGTTCCTCACGCCGCCCCGCTTCCTCGACCTGCGCAAGGCGAAAACCCGCGCCACCGTGCGCGCCGTGAGCCCGACGGAATTCGACCTGACCTTCAGCACCTCGGCCTTCCAACACCGCTTCGCCTTCGACCTCGACGGCGTCGAGCATCGCGCCAGCGACAACTGGTTCGAACTGTACCCCGACGAGCCCAAGACGGTGCGCGTGACCTGCCCGCGCCCGCAGACCACCGCCGCCCTGTTCCGCCGGCTGAGCCACCGCTCGCTCGCCGACACCTATTAACCCCCGACCCCGCCCCATGATCCAGAATCAAGAATCCCGGCTGCCCTATCGCGAGATGCTCGCGTTCGGATGCGGCGACTTCGCGTCCTGCCTCTTCTGGCAGACGTTCATGCGCTACCTGCCCTACTACTACACGGAGGTGTTCGGCATCACCGCCGGCGCCCTGGCGACGATGCTGCTGATCAGCCGCATCTGGGACGGCGTCAACGACCCCATCATCGGCATGCTGGCCGACCGCACGGAGACGCGCTGGGGCAAGTTCCGTCCCTTCATCCTCTTTGGCTGCGTGCCCTTCGCGATCTTCGGCGTGCTGACGTTCACGACCCCGGACCTCGGCATGACGGGCAAGCTCATCTGGGCCTACCTCACCTACAACGGCCTCATGATGCTCTACACCACCGTCAACATCCCCTACACGGCGTTGATGGGCGTGATGACGAGCAATCCCGTCGAGCGCACGCGGCTCTCGTCGATCAAGTTCATCTTCGCCTTCTCCGCCGGCATGGTGATCTCCGCCACGCTGCTCCCGATGGTCTCGGCGCTCGGCGGCGACAAGAACCCGCAGCTCGGCTGGCAACTCGCCTTCGTCGTCGTCGGCGTGGTCGCGGTCGGTTTCTTTCTCATCACCGCGTTCGGCACCAAGGAGCGGATCAAGCCCATGCCCGAGGCCAACACCTCCGTGCTCCGCGACATCAAGTTCCTCGTCACGAACAACGCGTGGGTCCTCCTCCTCTGCACCACCCTCACCTGGATCCTCTTCATCGCCCTGCGCAGCTCGGTCTCGGCCCACTACTTCAAATACTACCTCTACAACGGCAACCCGGAGATCCCGCTGTCGTTCCTCGGCCGCGATTTCTCCCTCGAGGTGCTGCTCTCCTCGTTCAACACGCTCGGCCAGGCCGCCTCGGTCGCCGGCGTGCTCGCCACCAGCCTCATCGCCAGCCGCTTCCCGAAGAAGGGGCTCTTCATCGCGCTCTTCATGTTGCAGATCGTCAACTACACGGCGTTCTACTTCCTTCAGCCCGGCCAGCTCGGCATCATCTTCGTGCTCGAGATCGTCGGCAGCTTCTTCGGAGCGCCCCTGCCCGTGCTGATGTGGGCGATGTATGCCGACACCGCCGATTACGGCGAGTGGAAGAGCGGCCGCCGCACCACGGCGCTAGTGTTCTCCGCCTCCACCATGAGCCAGAAGTTCGGCTGGGCCATCGCCGCCTTCGTCGCCTTCCAGATCCTGCAGTTCGTCGGCTTCCAGGCCAACGTGATTCCCTCGGACGCGGTGAAGGGCAGCCTGGTCAGCCTTATGAGCATCTACCCGGCGATCCTGGGCGCGATCTCCATCGTGATCTTCCTGTTCTATCCCCTCACGGAAAAGCGCATGGCCGAGATCAACGGCGACCTGAAGGCGCGCCGCGAAAAGGCCGGCATCGCCACCGCCTGATACCGGTTTCTTCGTCGGTAGGGTGCAGCGGCTCGCTTCGCCGCCATGCGCCCTGCCGCCATTCCGGGGAATGACTTTACGCCCCGATGATGGACGATCGAGCCGCCCATCACTTTCCGCTCCCCAGCCAACCATCCCAACATCATCCTGAGACGGAACAATTCAGGGGGAAACCACAGATAGACACAGATCAGCACAGATCAAAATGGCTTGCAGCGGTTAAGAGCGCGCGCGGTTTGTTTCACCGTTCAGTGAAATGAAGGTTGGGTTCACTGAGATGCGACCTCGGTCCCCATTCGTGTTTATCTGTGTTCATCTGTGGTTCAGCTGCATGAATCCGTATTGGTGTTCCGCCGATCAAAATCCATGGACTTTGGAGAGGGGTGCAGGGG
>JAEZDN010000102.1 GCA_023433275.1 Verrucomicrobiota bacterium | reverse complement strand
CGCCTCTGCGAGGGGAAACCTGTGGGGGGCGCGCGCCGGCGCGACAGGACGGTGGAGGGCGTGGTCGAGCCACGCCCCTACAACAGGAAAACGGGACGCCGCGGCAGAATGAATTTTTCACGCAACCTCAACGCCGTCGCTGGCCTGATCCCATGAATGATTCCTCCTCGGCTCCCTTTGTCGCCACTCGCCGGTCGCTCACGCGGCGGCGCTTCCTGCAGGGCACGGGCACGATGCTGGCGCTGCCGTTCCTGGAGGCGATGGTGCCGGCGTTTGCGCGCGCGGTCGAATCCCCCTCGCCTTTGGCGCCGAACGCCACGCCGCGGCGGATGTTCGGGATCTGCAACAACCTCGGGTTGCTCGGGGAGAACTTTTTCCCGACAGGCGCGGGCTCCGATTATGTGGCCTCGCCGTACCTGCGGATGCTCGCGGAGCACCGGAATGACTTCACGGTCTTCAGCGGGGTGTCGCATCCCAACGTGGATGGCGGGCATCCGTCGGACATCTCGTTCCTCACCGCGGCGCCGCACCCGGCGAGCAGTTCATTCCGCAACACAATTTCCTTGGACCAGCACATTGCCGAGCGCATCGGCAGCCAGACGCGCTTCCCGTCGCTTACGCTCGCGGTCAACACCAGCACGCGGAGCCTTTCCTGGACCGGTGGCGGCGTGGCGATTCCCCCGGAGGAGAAGGCCGCGGAGGTGTTTCGGCAGTTGTTCCTGCAGGGCACGCCCGAGCAGATCGAGGCGCAGATTCACCAACTGGACACCGGGCGGAGTATTCTCGACGCCGTGGCCGGGCAGGCGAAATCACTGGCGCGCGGCGTGGGCGCGCGGGACCGCGAGCGGCTGGATCAGTATTTCACGAGCGTGCGCGACTTGGAGCACCGTCTGCAGGCCTCGAAAGGCTGGGAGCGGCGGCCGAAGCCGGTGGTGAATGCGCCGGTGCCGGTGGATCCGCCGAGCCCCGCGCAGTACATGGCCAAGGTAAAGGTGATGTATGATCTCGTGCGGCTGGCGTTCGAAACGGATTCGACGCGCTCGATCACGCTCATGCTGAACAGTGTTGGCACCCCGGTGCCGCAGATCGCCGGGGAAAGCATCACGGACGATTATCACAACCTGTCCCATCACGGCAAATCGCACGACAAGCTGACCCAGCTGCAGGTGCTCGACGAGTGGCACATGAAATTGCTCGCCGGTTTGCTGCGGGACCTGAAGGGAGTGCGTGAGGGGACGGACACGCTGCTCGATCGCACGATGATCCTCTATGGGTCCAACCTGGGGGATGCGAACGCGCATTCGACGACGAACATGCCGACGCTGTTTGCGGGCGGCGGGTTCCGGCATGGGCAGCACCTCATGTTCGACAAGGATAGGAATTACCCGCTGCCGAATCTTTTCGTCTCGATGTTGCAACGGATGGGCCTCGAGGAGGGCAGCTTTGCCTCCTCGACCGGCCGCATGCACGGATTGGAAATGGTGTGAGGTTTGAAATTCGTCACCGATGTCGCGGATGAACATGGAAAATGGTCGGGGTCCGATGGGGTTGTCGCTTTCGGAGCATCGCTCGCGCGGGTGTGGCGACGCGGGAATGGCGTGCGTGCTGCGCGCCGGCGGAGGGCGGGGTCAAGCCACGCCCCTACAAGGAAACTTTGCCTCGTCGACCGGCCGCATGCACGGATTGGAAATGGTGTGAGGCTTGAAATTCGTCACCGATGTCGCGGATGAACATGGAAAATGGTCGGGGCGCGATGGGGTTGTCGCGGTTGGGGCATCGCTCGCGCGGGTGTGGCGACGCGGGAATGGCGTGCGTGGTGCGCGCCGGCGGAGGGCGTGGTCAAGCCACGCCCCTACAAGGAAACGGCACGATTACCGGGGTCCGACGTGGTTCACGCGGGAGGAAGATCGTTTGGTGGGCTGCGCTTATTCTTGGAATTTCGAACCTGGCTTGGTCCGCCACGACGGCACGCGAGGTGGTCGTTGATTTTGAACGCGCGGAGATCGGAAAACCGGTGCCGGAATGGACGGAGGAAGGGGTGGTGTTCCGGCTGGCGGGGCCCTTGGAACACAGCAAGGCCGTGGGTCGGGTGATGTTTTTTCCGTACCTGCCGACGGAGCGGAAGGGCATCTTGAACGCGATGGCGCAGGAGCAGCAGGTGCCGTTGGAGGCGACATTTCCTGGGACGGTGTCCGCGGTGACCTTCGTGTTGTGGGGCTCGACCGGGTGTCCGGCGAAACTCGAAGCTTTTGATGGGCAAGGGCGCCTCGTCGGCGAGGACGCGGTGCCCGCGGTGCCGGGGCGGAAGGCCCCGGGAGATGCGGTGCCGCAGTTCGAACTGAAGGTGCAGGCGGCGGGGATTGTCACGGTTCGGCTCAGCGGACCGCGCACCGGGGAATTCCTCGCCGCGGATGAGGTTCGTTTCGTGCGCGAAGGCGCGAATTGAGCAACATTCCCCTTTCATGAAGAGGCGGTAGGGCTATAGTGCTCTATTGTGATTACCGTTACCCCCCGGTCCCTCCTGTTCTGTCTCTTCATGCCGGTCGTCGCGTTCGCGCAGACCATCACCGTGAACACCGCCACGACGGTGCGCACGGTTGACGAGCGTGTGTTCGGCCTGAATGCCACGATGTGGGATCCGGACCTCGGCCTCGCCCCGACAATTTCCCTCGTGCAAGCGGCGGGTGTGCGGGCGATCCGCGCGCCGGGCGGCTCGCTTTCCGACGAGTACCACTGGCGCACCAACACCACGCTGGCCAACACCTGGCGATGGGCTTCCGGCTTCGACAAGTTCACCGACCTGATCACCGGGCTCAACGCGCAGGCCGTGGTCACGGTCAATTATGGCACCGGCACGCCGGAGGAGGCGGCGGCGTGGGTGGCCTACGCGAATGCGGGCACGGGGAGCAATGTTTCGATCGGAACGGACAGCAAGGGTTACAACTGGCAGACGGCGGGCACCTGGGCCGCGTTGCGCGCCGCCTCGCCGCTCGCGACGGATGATGGCATGAATTTCCTGCGGCGCGGGCGGGCGACGCCCTATGCGTTCAAGTACTGGGAAGTGGGCAATGAGAATTACGGAAGCTGGGAAACCGACGAGCAGGTCCTGAAAAACGACCCGACCACCTATGCCGATCGCGCCAAGGATTACATCGCGAAGATGAAGGCCGTCGATTCGAGCATCAAGATCGGCGTCGTCGTGGTCACCAGCCGGGAAAATGCCAATTACAAGAACTGGACACCCGTCATGCTCGGGCGGCTCAAGTCGCACAACGTGGTGCCGGACTTCGTCGCCTATCATCGTTACGAGCAGACCCCGAAGGCCGACGCGGTCCAGTGGGGCGGGGCGTATGAATCCGATGCGGCGCTCCTCCAGAGGGCGAAGACCTGGCCCGAGGATGCCGCCGACCTGCGCCAGCAGATCGTTGCCGCGTTCGGCGCCACCGACGCCGCCCGCGTGGAGATTCTCGTGACGGAGAACAATTCGGTTTATTCCCAGCCGGGCAAACAGACGACGAGCCTCGTGAACGGGTTGTTCCTTGCGGACAGCATCGGCAACATCCTCCAGACGGAGATCAACGCGCTCATGTGGTGGGACCTGCGCAACGGCACGGATTTCGCCAACAACAACGGCCCGGAGCTCTACGGCTGGCGCAATTACGGCGACTACGGGATCATCTCGTCGGCGCAGGCGGGCGGACCGTCCACCTCGTATGAACCGTACCCGACCTATTTCGCGTTCAAGTTGCTCTCGCGATTTGCGCGCCACGGCGACACCGTTGTGTCGGCCACGAGCAGCAGCACCCTGCTCTCGGCGTTCGCGGTCAAGACGCTCGCGGGCGGCGTGAATTTGCTGGTGATCAACAAGGACCCGAATGCGACGGCCAATGCGAGCATCACCCTGAATGGATTCACGCCGGCGGCCGCCGCGACCGTTTATGCATATGGCAAGGCACAGGATGATGCGGCGAAGCCAGGCGGCAGCGGCGCCATCGACCTGGCGAGTTCCACCCTGACGGTTTCCGGCGCGACGTTCAGCGCGTCCTTTCCTCCCTATTCGATGAGCGTGATCGCTCTGACCGCCGGGAGCGCCACGCCGACCCCGACCCCGACCCCGACGCCCACTCCGACCCCGACGCCAAATCCGGGTTCGGGTGGGGGTGGTGGAGGCGGTGGGGGCGGTGGCGCGCCTTCGCTTTGGTTTGTCGGCGTGGTGGCGATGTTGGCTTTCGCCCGGCTCCTGGTCCGGCGCTGAGTGGCGGCGAGGCGGCGGCTCGGTCGTGGATGCGGCCGAGTTGTGCGCGCATGCGGCTGGCGCCGCGAAGGGGGCGCGTTGAAAGGAACTGGATCGATTCGGTTTTTCCAAGACGCGGCCTTGACGGCGGGATGACCGGGGCGTTGCCTTGCCTTAAACCAGCCGTCCGGGGCCGCCGTCGGCAAAAAGGAAGCCATGACTTGGATCGGCCCGGGGAGAGGAAAGGCGCGTGCAGCCTGGCTGCCGCTGTGGCTGGCGGGGTGGGCGTGCGGTGGCGGATTATGCGGAAGTGCGTCGGAGGCAGACCCAGCGATTGCAGCCCGCGTGATTGAGTTGAGGGCCGAGCTGGCGCGGCATGATGAT
Organism: Verrucomicrobiota bacterium; assembly: GCA_023433275.1. Taxonomy (GTDB): domain Bacteria; phylum Verrucomicrobiota; class Verrucomicrobiia; order Opitutales; family Opitutaceae; genus Lacunisphaera. Next base: position 3,533 of record JAEZDN010000102.1, on the reverse strand, counting down.
TTGTATTTTCGAAGCGCGACGCCGGAGATCACCGATGAGGCGTATGACGAGTTGAAGAGGGAATTGGCGCGGTGGGAAGAGGCTCATCCCGAATGGGTGGCGGAGGAGGCGACGTCGGTGGGCGATGATCGGAGCGGGCGGTTGCCGGTGTGGCGGCATCGCGTGCCGATGCTGAGTCTCGCCAAAACCCACACCGAGGAGGAACTGCGGGAGTATCATGCGACGGTCGTGCGGGCGTTGAGCCGCCCTGATCCGATCCTGTTGATCGAACCCAAATATGACGGCGTCGCGATCAGCCTGGTTTATGAACGCGGGGTCCTGGTGCGGGCGGTGACGCGCGGCAACGGCCAGGAAGGCGATGACGTCACGGAGAATGTGCGGCTGATCCGGAGCGTGCGGGCAGCGCTCGATCCGTCCGGAGGTGCGATGCCGGGGTTGGTGGAGTTGCGCGGCGAAATTTATCTCGGGCATGAGGCGTTTCGGCGGCTCAATGCGGTGCGGGAGGCGGCGGGGGAGGAGCCGTTCGCGCATCCGCGGAATGTGGCGGCCGGGACCTTGAAATCCGAGGACGCCGGTGAGGTGGCGGAGCGGGGGCTTTCGCTGGTGATCCACGGGTGGGGCGCGTGGGAGGGGTCGGACGAGCCCGCGACGCATCGGGCGTTCCTGGCGCAAGTGGCGGCGTGGGAGCTGCCGGTGGTGAGCGGCGGACGGGTGGCGCGTACGGCGGAAGAAACCTGGGCGGCGGTGCGCGCGCTGGAAGGCGAACGTTTCGCGCTCGCGCAGGCGATCGACGGGGCGGTGGTGAAGCTTGACGATGTGCGGGAACGCCGGCGATTGGGCGAGGACCGACGTGGCCCGCGCTGGGCAGTTGCGTGCAAGTTCGCGCCTGCGCGGGTGACGACGCGGTTGCGCGCGATCCGGTGGCAGGTGGGCCGAACGGGCGGGTTGACGCCCGTGGCTGAGTTTGAGCCGGTCACGCTGGGAGGGGCGACCGTGAGTCGCGCCACGCTCCATAACCAAAGGGAGATCGCGCGCCTGGATTTGCGCCCGGGCGATTGGATCCATGTGGAGAAGGCAGGCGAGATCATCCCGGTGATCACGGGGGTGGAGACGGCGCGCCGGTTGGCGGACGCGGAGCGGTATGTGCTGCCGACGCGGTGTCCGTCGTGTGCGGAAGAATTGGCGAGTGAAACGGGCGCGGCGACGTTGCGTTGCGCGAATGAACGATGTGGCGCGCAGCTGAAGCGGCGGTTGGTGCATTTTGCGTCGGCGGGCGCGGTCGGTCTCGAGGGGTTTGGTCCGGCGACCATCGCCGGGTTGGTCGACGCGGGATTGTTGTCGGGACCCGGGGATTTCTACCGGTTGCGGCGCGATGATTTGATCGGAGTCGCGGGCGTCGGCGAAAAAACGGCGGACCGACTGATGGCGGGAATCGAGCGAAGCAAAGGCGCGGAGCTGTGGCGCTTCATCTTTGGGGCCGGCATTTCGCACGTCGGCGAGGCGCGAGCGAGGTTGCTGGCCGAGAGGTGGGGCGACTGGGATGCGCTGGCGGGGGCCGAGGAAAAAATGCTGGCTGAAGCCATCGGTCCCGCGGCTGCGGCGTCGGTCAGCGCCTTCATGGCCGAGCCTGGGAATCAGGCGGACATCCGCGCGATGAGTGAGGCCGGGGTGAGGCCCGCGGCGGTCCGCGCTGTTGCCACCGGCCTGGAGGGCAAGACGGTTGTTTTCACGGGCACGTTGCACGGACTCACGCGCGCGCAAGCCGCGGCCATGGTCCGCGCCGCAGGGGGCGGCGTGCGGGACAAGGTGACGAGGCAAACGGACTACGTGGTCGCGGGTGAGGGAGCGGGCGCGAAATTGGAGGAGGCGACGAAGCTGGGCGTGCCGGTGCTCACGGGGGAGGAATTCAAGCGGATGGTCGGGGCGGAAGATTGAGATCGCGAATTGTACGGATGAAGAGTGTTAGGAGGCAGGGTCGAAGGGTTCCGTTGGAGGGGCGTGGCTTGTTGTCCGCGCGCTTTGTTCGGGCAGCGAGAAAAGGGCGCGGTCGAGCCGCGCCCCTACATCCGAATGCATCGTTCCGGCTTTGGCGGAGGAGCAACCGGGGGTGGATCCGCGGGAAAGGACGAAGGTGCGCCGATCGCTTGGATCCTTCGCTGCGCTCAGGATGACGGGGGGGGGGGTTCTGGGGGTGTTTCCGAGGGAGAGGCGGTTGGCAGGCTCGAGACTTGTCCAGTTCAACCGCAGCCGCGCGGAGGATCCGCGGGAAAGGACGGAGGTGCGCCGACCGCTTGGATCCTTCGCTGAGCTCAGGATGACGGTGGCGGGGTTTTGGGGGTGTTTCCGAGGGAGAGGCGGTTGACAGGCTCGAGACTTGTCCAGTTCAACCGCAGCCGCGCGGAGGATCCGCGGGAAAGGACGGAGGTGCGCCGATCGCTTGGATCCTTCGCTGCGCTCAGGATGACGGTTGCGGGAGGAGACAATTTTGACTGTGCCTTCCAACTCTCACCTGCGTCCCCGTTCCCTGATTGAGAGGAGAGATCCAAAGTGGATCGCGATGGGGGGCTGCTGGTGCATCCGGGCTAGCCTTGCAGGAGTCGGCCCTCCGAGTCCGGGGTCGTTTTCCCTTCACTTGGTCGCGGTCTCGGGATTTCGTCGCGGCATGGAGGTCATTTTTCTGGGTACGGGCACATCGCAGGGGGTGCCGATGATTGCGTGTGATTGCGCGGTGTGCACGTCGGCGGATGTGCGCAACCGGCGGACGCGGGCGTGCATTCACGTGGTGATGGACGGATTGCATGTGCAGGTGGACGCCGCGCCGGAGTTCCGGTTGCAGTGCTTGCGCGAGGATATCCGGCAGGTGGATTTCTTCATCCTCACGCACGGGCATGCGGACCATGTCGTGGGCATGGACGACCTGCGCCGGTTTTGCGACCTGCGGGGTGGCACGGCGCTGACGGTGTACACCACGGAGGAGGGGAAGAGCCGGATCCTTTCAATTTTTCCCTACGCGATTGCGGAGCGTCCGATCACCAAAGGTTACGTGGCGTTCAAGCTGCTCGACATGCCGCCCGTGCTCGAGTTGCCGCAGGGCACGATTCGCTCGACCCTGTTGCCGCACGGCGGGTTGAACACGCTGGGGCTGGTGTTTGAGGAACGTTCCTCGGGGAAGCGGTTTGTCTATTACAACGACTGCAAGCGCATCCCGCGCGAAGCGGTGGCGCTGGCCCAAGGGGCGGATGCGGTGGTGCTCGATGGCTTAAGGGTGGAGCCGCATCCCTCGCACATGAACATCGAGGAGGCCTGCGCGGCGGGAGCGGAGATCGGGGGCAAGGCGACTTACCTGACGCATCTCACGCATGGCATCGACCATGCGGAGTGGAGCGAGAAGCTCGCGTCGAAGGGCGTGCGGCTGGCGTATGATGGGTTGCGCTTGAGGTTGTAGGGCGGGCGGGGAACGCAGGTGGAGGGTCGGGCTTCCAATCGACCGTGGCCCGCCCGGGGGCCGGCCCTCCAGTAACCCCCAATGGTAA
>JAEZDN010000002.1 GCA_023433275.1 Verrucomicrobiota bacterium | reverse complement strand
AGCCTGTACCGGATCGTGGAGGACTCTCGACTCAATCATCGAGCGAAGGCGTCGGGCGGCCTCCTGGCCGAAGACTGCGGTGCCCTGCTCTCCGACTTCTTCACCGATCGCCAGCGCGAACGCCGCGCCGCTAAAGCCCTGGGGAGGGGTGCCTGAGTGGTTGAAAGGGCCGGTCTCGAAAACCGGTGTGCCCGCAAGGGTACCGTGGGTTCGAATCCCACCCCCTCCGCCATTTCGCGCCGCGAAATGGCGGCACCGCGAGAGCGGTGCGCCAGGTGTTTCCGATATGGAGGCAGCTCACAGGCTCAAAACTCGTTCAGTTCATCAGCAGCGAAGCGAAGGATTCAGCCCGACGGCCGCAGCGTTCACCCTCATGGATCTTCGCTTCACTCAGCCGGAATCATGCAGATGATGTCGGCGCGCGGCTTGACCGCGCCCGTTTCTTGCTGGGGAAACAAGGGCGTGGACGAGCCACGCCCCTACAACGGAATCGTTCGACTGCGCGCAACCCTACGCTTGGGAGCGCTTCGTGGCGTTCTTGGTCAGGCCGCAGCGGAGGAACGAGGCCTGGACGGCGGACATGCGCACGGGTTTGGAAAGGTAATCGTCCATGCCGGCGCTGATGCACTTCTGCCTTTCGCCGGGGAGCACGTTGGCGGTGAGGGCAATGATCGGGATGCGCGGGTTGATGCCGGCGAGTTTGCCCGATCGGATTTGCCGCGTGGCTTCGTAACCGTCCATTACCGGCATCTGGCAATCCATGATCACGGCATCGAAGGGTTCCTGGGCGAGGCGGGCGAGGGCCTCGGCGCCGTCGTTGGTCATCACCACGGTATGGCCCACGCGTTCGAAGAGCATGCGCAGCACGGTCTGGTTGTCGGGATTGTCCTCCGCGAACAGCAGCTTGAGTCCCTCGCCCGCGGGCAGCCGGGACGGGGCGCTTCGGGTCGGCGGCAGCATGGGCAGTTCGATGCCGCTCAGCACCCGGCCGATGGCGCGGTGCAACTGGTCCTCGCGCACCGGCTTCACGAGGCAGGCGGCAAATCCCACCGCCGCGGCCGCGGCGGGATCGTCCCACGGGCCGGTGGACGAAAGCATGATCAACGGCAGGTGCCTCAAGCTCGCATCGGCGCGAATTTCCTGCGCCAACTGGAGGCCGCTCATGCCGGGCATCTGGTGATCGAGGAGCACGAGGTGCGGCAGTTCCCCGACGGCAGCCTGGGCCCAAAGCCAGGCGAGGGCGGCGGTGCCGTCTGCCACCGCCTTCACTTCCAGGCCGAAATGGGAAAGCTGCTCCAGGAGGATCCAGCGGTTGGTCGCGTTGTCATCGACGGCGAGGATGCGCAGGCCGGGTGGGAACGAGGCCATTGGTTCCGCGGCGGCCGGCGTGGCGCCCACCGGGAGATCGAGTTCGACCCAGAAGGTGGAGCCATGGCCCGGTGCGCTGTCGTAGCCAATGCGGCCTTGCATGAGTTCCATGAGCTGGCGGCAGATGGCCAGGCCGAGGCCGGTGCCGCCAAATCGCCGCGAGGCCGAGCCGTCCCCCTGGGTGAACGGTTCGAATAGGCGCGCCCGGGCGTCGTCGGTGAGACCGATACCCGTGTCGCGGACGGTGATGCGGACAGTTTGCCGTGTCGGGTGCTGCGCGGTCACATCGACACCCACGGCGATCTCGCCCTGCTCCGTGAACTTGATCGCGTTGTTCACGAGGTTGGTGAGGACCTGGCGGATGCGCCCGGCGTCGCCATTCAACGTGGGGGCCAGCGACGCGTCGCAGGTGCAGATCAGCTCGAGGCGTTTCTGGTGGGCGCGCGGGGCATGCAGCGCGAGGGTTTCCTCCACCACCTGGCGAAGGCTGAAATCCGCCGGGTCCAATCGGAGTCTGCCGGCCTCGATTTTGGCGAAATCGAGGATGTCATCGAGAATCGTCAGCAGGCTCTCGGCGCCATTCTGGATGACGCGGGCCATGAGGCGCTGTTCGGAGGTCGGGTCGGAATCCATCAGCAGGCCGGTCGTGCCGATGATGCTGTTCATCGGCGTGCGGATCTCGTGGCTCATGGTCGCGAGGAATTCCGATTTGAGGCGCGAGGCCTGCAGGGCTTCGTCGCGCGCCTGCGCGAGCGATTCTTCGAGGGCCTTGCGGTCGGAGAGGTCGCGCACGATCTTGAGGAATTCGACGGGGCGACCATCGACGTGGCGGACCACGGTGATGATCGCGTGGGCCCAATAGGTGGAGCCGTCCTTCCGCACGCGCCAGCCTTCATCCTCGACGCGCCCTTGGGCGGCGGCAGTGGCGAGGTCGCGGCCCGGTCGGCCGGAGGCAATTTCCGTGGGCGGATAAAAGATCGAGAAATGGCGGCCGATGATTTCGGCGTCGTCGTAGCCCGTGTTGCGTTTGGCGCCGGCATTCCAGGTGCTCACGCGACCGGATCCATCGAGGATGAAAATGCCGTAGGCCTGCACGTTCTCGACCAAATGGCGGAGTTGTTCCTCGGCCGTCACCAAGGTTCGCGCGGGATCACCAGAAGACCCGGACGCACCGCGTGCGGCGGACCGGCGGCCGATCAGGAAGCCGACAGTCCCCAGCATGACCGCCAGGGCGCTTGCCGCACCCCAGAGCGCGGCAGGGGGCAGGGCGTCGAGCAGGGCGAGGTCCGAAATCGGGGCGATGGCGTGGGCGTCAAGCCAGCCCACCGTTCCGCCGGTCTGCAGCGAATTGGGGATGGAAGGAGGCAGGGGCATGTGACGTCAGGGTTCAGCGACTTTTGCGGGACGGCGGCAGGAAGCAGTGTCTGAAAAACTCGGTCACGGCGGAAACGTTGCGAGACCGGCGGGGAGCGTCGACCCCAAAGTCCGAGCGGCAAACACAAGAATTTGGCAACAGAGCCATAAAACTTGGGCCACTCGATTTTCCGAATTGCCAGGAGTTTTCGCGCCGGGGCATCGTTTATGCTCCCCGCATGGAAGCGATGAAGACATTTCGAGAGTTATACTGTGAGAAGCGCGGCATCGGGACCGAACGCTTTGAGCATGAACTGGTCCATCGCAGCCTGCACTGGCAGGCCCGTCCCATCTACTGGTTGTTGGGTTTGAACCGGGAGTACACGTCTCCCGACTTCGCTTTCGTCCGGGGCGTGGGCGATTTGCGGCGGTGGAAGGAATACCGGGAGGAGGCGCTTGAATTCCACTACCACCCGCACAATCGGGGATTTTTGCGCACGGTCTTGCGCCTGCGCGTCTCGGCGCAGCGGCTGCAAGAAATCCTGGAGCGCGAGCTGCGGGATTTGGTGAGATGATGCGGGGGAGCTTTCGGGGTTGAGCTGGCTGGAGCGCCCATGTCATAAACGGCGCAATTCATCCCATGATCACCCCCCCACGTATTCTTCGTGCCGGCCTGACTGCGTTGCTGTCACTGGCCTTGTTCGTCCAGGTTTTCGGTGCCGCGGCGACCCTCGCCGATTTCCAAGCCGCGGCGGCCCGCAGCGGGCAGTCGTTTTCCCTGCCGGATTACCCGCGCACCCCGGAGGCGCTCCGTGCCAAGGCGGATGACGCCATTCAGGAGGCGGAAGCCGCCTTCAAGGCGCTGGTGGGCCAGGATCCCACCGCGCTCACCTTCGAAAACACGTTTGCCGCGGCCGACGCGATCGTCGCGCGCGTGGTCGATGCGGCGCTCGTGATCAGCACCATCGCCGAGTCCAGCACCGACCAGGCGATGCGCGACACCGCCAACGAGCTGAACGTCAAGCTCCAGGAATGGAGCGTGGGTCTCGATTATCGCGAGGATATCTACAACGTCCTGAAGGCCGTGGCCGACGCGAAGCCCAAGCTGGACGCCGAGGGCCAGAAGCTCGTGGACGAGCAAATGCGTTCCTATCGCCGCGCCGGCTTGTCGCTGCCCGCGGCCGAGCGGGCCGAGGTGGAGAAGTTGCGCAAGGAACTGGCGGCGCTGAACACGCAGTTTGCCATCAACATCAATGAGGCGCGCGCGCCGCTCGATTTCACGGCGGAGGAGCTTGCCGGCGTCCCACAGAGTTTCCTCGACAGCCCCGGCGTGCGCCAGCCGGACGGCCGCTATCGCGTCATGGCCAATGTCACGTGGCATGTCCAGGCCATCGGCGAGAGCGCCGACAATGCCGACGTCCGCCGCCGCGTCAACGTGGCCCGCAACCAGCTCGCGCGGGAAAAGAACATCCCGGTGCTCAAGCAACTGGTCGCCCTCCGCGCCGACATCGCCCGGCGGCTGGGCTACGCGACCTGGGCGGATTACCAGATCGAGACGCGCATGGCCAAGAACGGCGCCACCGCCGTGAAGTTCGAGGAGGACCTCGTGGCGGGGCTCCAGCCCAAGTACGCCGAGGAGATGGAGACCCTGCGCCAGCTGAAGGCCACGCATACCGGCGACCCGAAGGCGGTGATCGAGCCCTGGGATGTTCCCTATTACACGAACAAGCTGAAGAAGGAAAAGTATGCCGTCGATACGGAGGCCCTGCGCGCGTTCTTCCCGTACCAGGCGACGCTCGATGGCATGTTCGCCATCTACCAGAAGATCTTCGGCCTGAAGTTCACGGAGGTCCAGCCGCCGTACGTGTGGGCCGAGGGCGTGCAGCTCTACATGGTGGAGGACGCCACGACCGGGACCCCGCTCGGCGCGTTCTACCTGGACATGTTCCCGCGCGAAGGAAAGTTCAACCACTTCGCGTGCTTCCCGCAGAAGACCGGCGGCGTGCTGCCGGATGGCACCTACGACCTGCCGATCGTGGCGCTCCTGTGCAATTTTCCCGCGCCGTCCGGCGACCGGCCGTCGCTGCTCAAGCACGGCGACGTCGAGACGCTGTTCCATGAGTTCGGGCACGTGATGCATGGCATCCTGAGCCGCTCGCGCTACGTTGCGCAGATGGGCTTCGCCGTCCCGCAGGATTTCGTCGAGGCGCCGTCGCAGATGCTCGAGAGCTGGGTGTGGGACAAGGCGGTGCTGGATACGTTTGCCGCCGATTATCGCGATTCCGAGAAGAAGATTCCCGCCGAGACGATCGAGGCGATGGTGGCGGCCCGCCAGGCCACTGAGGGTTACGCCACGCGCCGCCAGCTGATGCTGGGCCTGATCGACCTCGCGTTCCACGCCGTGCCCCCCGAGCAGGCGGCTGACATGGATGTGGTGAAGGTCAGCAATGACGTGACGGCGCGCGTGACGCTCGCGCCCGCGCCCGACACGGCGTTCGTGGCCTATTTCGGCCACCTCGCGGGCTATGATGCCGGTTATTACGGGTATCAATGGGCGAAGGTGCTCGCGATCGACATGGCCAGCGCCTTCAAGTCCGCGCCGGATGGATTCATGGATGCGAAGGTCGGGCGTCGCCTGCGCGACGAGGTTTATGCCGTCGGCCACACGCGCGACGTCGGCGAGTCGGTCGAGCGCTTCCTCGGCCGCCCGCGATCGCAACAGGCGTATCTCGAGTATCTCGGGATCAAGAAGTGATAGCCGCCTGGCGGGGTCTCCGGACCCCGCCTTTTTGTTTTTGGCAATACCGGTCCGGAGGAAGCTCGCCAACAGTAGGGGGCAGACTTCGCCCGGGCACATGGAATAATGGAACCGGCCTGCTGTCGGGCCGGTATCCCCGCAAGCCCCGGGGCGGGGGCGCCCCGGCTCCAGAGCGAACGGACCAAAGGGCACGCAGCAAGACTGCGCCCCTACTTCAGAATTCTTCCAAATGGCTGCGGGTGAATCCGCCCGGGCTGGTGTCCCAGCCATTCATCCCATTAAAACTCCGGCGCCCCGGCCCGGTATCCATCTTTGACCCATGAAAAATCCGTCCTGCCTCCGCCTTGGTTTTGCGTTGTTGTCCGTTGTCCTGATTGCCCCCGGGGTCGGACGCGCCGCGTCGCTCGCGTCGTTCGCCGATTTCCAAGCCGCGGCGGCCGCGAAGCGACTGGTGCTGGAGCTGCCGGATTATCCGCGCACACCCGATGCGATTCGCGCGCGCACAGCGGCGGTGTTGCAGGAGGCCGACGCGGCGCTCGCCACGCTGGTCGCGCAGGACGCGGCTCGGGCGCGGTTCGAGGACACGTTTGGCGCCTTCGAGGCGATCACCGGACGGGTGGCCACCTGGGCGAACCAGGTCGGCACGATCGCGGAGTCGCATCCCGAGCAGGCGGTGCGGGATGCCGCGCGTGACGAAGGCACGAAGATCGACCGCTGGGGCATCGCGCTCGAGTACCGGGAGGACATCTACCGCGTGCTGCAGGCGTGGGCGGACACCAAGCCGGCCTTGGACGCGCAGCAAAAGCGGATCGTGGAGTTCGCGCTGCGTGATTTTCGTCGCGCCGGCCTGGCGTTGCCCGCGGCGGAGCGCCAGCGGGTCGAGCAGTTGCGCAAGAATCTCTCGGAACTCGAGCGGCAGTTCCAGGTGGCGATCAACGAGGCGCGCGCCCCGCTCGATTTCACCGCCGGGGAACTGGCCGGCGTGCCGGACAGCCTGCTCAACAGCCCGGGCGTGAAGCAGGCGGACGGGCGCTATCGCGTGATGGCGAACGTGACCTGGCAAGTGACGGCAGTGGCGGACAACGCGGACAATGCCGACGTGCGGCGACACCTGGCCATCGCGCGCGGTCAGCTGGCGCGGGAAAAGAACATCCCGATCCTGGCCAAGCTGGTGGCGTTGCGGGCGGAGATCGCGCACCGGCTGGGTTATGCATCGTGGGCCGACTACCGGACCGAAACGCGGATGACGAAGAACGCGGCCACCGCGCTGAAGTTCGAGCATGACCTGGTCGAGGGCCTGCAGCCGAAATTTGCAGAGGAGCTCGAGGTGCTGCGCCAGCTGAAGGCCCGTCACACGGGCGAGGTGGACGCGGTCATTGAGGCGTGGGATGTGAGCTATTACACCAACAAGCTGAAGAAGGAAAAGTATGCCGTGGATACCGAGGCGCTGCGCGTGTACTTCGCGTATGAGCCGACGCTGCGGGGCATGTTTTCCATCTATGAAAAGATCTTCGCGTTGAAATTCACGCAGGTGGAACCGCCGTATGTCTGGGCCCCGGGGGTGCAGCTCTGGGTGGTCGAGGACGCCGGCACGCGCGACCCGGTGGGAGCGTTCTACCTGGACATGTTCCCGCGGGACGGGAAATACAACCACTTCGCCCATTTCCGGCAGAACACGGGGCGCGTGCGGCCGGACGGCGCCTACGAGCTGCCGGTGTCGGTCCTGTTGTGCAATTTCCCGCCGCCGTCGGCGGACAAGCCCTCGCTGTTGTCGCATGGCAACGTGACGACGCTGTTCCACGAGTTCGGGCACGTCTTGCACAACCTGCTCGGACGCGCGCGCTACCGGAGCCTGAGTTATTCGGGCGTGCCGCGCGACTTCGTGGAGGCGCCGTCGCAGATGCTCGAGAACTGGGTGTGGGACAAGGCGGTGCTCGACACGTTCGCCGCCGATTACCGGGACCCGGCGAAGAAGATCCCGGCGGAGACCATCGATGCCCTGATTGCGGCGCGCAAGGCGACCGAGGGCATCGCGAACCGCCGGCAGCTTTCGCTCGGACTGATGGACCTCGGCCTGCACACGCTGTCGGTCAACGATGCCTGGACGGCGGACGTGGTCGCGTTGACGAACGAGATCAGCACCCGCGTTTCCATCGCGCCCGCGCCGGACACGGCGTTTGTCGCGTACTTCGGCCATCTCGCGGGCTATGACGGCGGTTACTACGGTTACCTATGGTCGAAGGTCATGGCCATCGACATGGCGAGTGTCTTCGAAGCGGCGCCCGGCGGATTCATGGATGAGACGGTCGGCCGTCGGTTGCGCGACGAGGTTTATGGCGTCGGCCATATCCGCGATGTGTCGGAATCGGTGGAGAAGTTTCTCGGGCGACCCCGCTCGCAGGAGGCGTTTCTGGATTACGTCGGGGTCAAGAAGTAGGGCGTCCTCGGATGTTTTGATTCCTTGGGGGCCCGTTCCTCGAAGCTTGCCTCGACTGGGAACGGGAGTCGGGGCGCCCTCGCCCCGGGCGTGGGAGACCGGCCCGAGGGCGGGCCGGCTCCAGATGGGGCGGAATGCCAAACCCTACCATTGGAGGGCTCAGTTCCCGTTGATCTGAGACCCGACTGAAACCGGGCCCTTCCCCAACGGCTCTGCCTGCTGGCCGTCCCGACCCCAAGTAGTCTAATAGACTACTTGGGCGTTGGGTGGGCGGCTACTTTTTCCTGCCGTAGAGGCCGCCGAAGAAGTCGTTGGGCAGCCAGGCGGGCGCGGGGGAGGCGTTGGCGGTGTCGGTGACGATGTCGGTGATCAAGACGGCCAGCGCGCCGGCGGACGGCCAGTCCACAGGCTGGGAGAGATCGTCGGACGGTTTGTGGTAACGCGTCTTGAGGTGCGTGGACCACATGCCGGCCAGGTCCACGGCGGGGTCGACCGGTTTCATGCCGCTGCTGAGATAGATGGACGGCACGCCGGACTGAACGAAGGGATACTGGTCGCTGCGGACGAAGATGGTTTCCTCGGGCATGGGATCGGGCGTGACCACCCAGCCGGCCTTCGTGGCGGCGGACAAGGTCAGGGCGCCCAGCGTGGTGTGTTCCGCGCCCCAGGCGATGAGGCTGCGGACGGGAGCGGGGAAGAGCGGCATGTCGACATTCACGTTGGCGGCGAATTGTTGCACCCGCGAAGGCGGCGTGCGGGCGAGGTGGTAGGCGCCGAGCAGGCCCTTCTCCTCGGCCGTGAGCGCGGCGAACAGCACGGGGCGGGCGGGCCGGGGCCCGGCGGCCATCTGTTCGGCGGCGGCGAGGATGAGGCCGATGCCGACGGCGTTGTCCATGGCGCCATTGTAGATGGAATCGCCATCCACGGCGGCACCGATGCCCAGGTGGTCGAGGTGGCCCGTCACGACGACCGGCTGGCCGGCGAGCGCGGGATCGGAGCCGGGCAGCCAGCCGATCACGTTCGCGGATGTGACCGTGCGGATCGTGGCCTCGCCGCCGACGGTGATCTCCGCCTTGAGGTCGAACGAAAGCACCTCGCCCGCCTCCGCCCGCGCGAAGACCTCGGCGGCGGTGTGGCCGCTGGCGCCGAACAGCCGGTTCGCGGCGGCGCGGCTGACGGCGGCACCGGCGCGGAGGCGAGGGTGACCGTCGACCACCGCGCCGCTGGCGTCGAGCAGGCCCATGGAGGGGAAGCGATTGTTCGAAACGACGAGGGCCCAGGGGTAGATCGCCTCGAGCGAGGGCGTCTGGATGATCACGAGCCCGACGGCGCCGAGTTTTGCCACGAGCTGACGCTTCTGTTCGCGGTTGGAGTGGTGCGCGCGTTGCGTGCTGGGAAATTGCTGCGGGGCGCCCCAGAGCACCACCGCGATCTTGCCCTGCAGGTCCATGCCCGCGAAGTCGTCGTGTCCGAGCTCCGGCGCCTGCACGCCGAAGCCGAGGAACACCGCGGGGGCGGTGACGGAGGATTTTTCCTCACTGATGTTGGGATAGGCGACCATGTCGTTGACGGGGAGCAGCACATCCTCGCCGCCGGCGTGGCGCACGCTGAGGCGGCCCGCCTCGATGCGGTTCGCCGATTCCAGGAATTTCATCGACTGGAGGTAGCTGCCGTTGTCGGCGCCGGGTTCGAGGCCGATGCGTTGGAACTGGCTGGCCACGTAGCGGGCGGCGAGATCGTAGCCGGCTGTACCCGCGCCGCGGCCCTCGAGCAAATCATCGGCGAGGAAGGTGGTGTGCGCCTGCACCCGGCGCGTGGCGACTTCGAAATTTGCCGCGGCGGGGGAAAGCGCGGGAAGCAGGAGGAGCAGGAGGGCGGCGGATGACCCCGTGATTTTCATGGGCGAAAAGCTGTCATGGGGCCAAGGCCCGGCAAGGGACAAGTGGCCGGCGGCGGGGAGCCGGGATCGGCGGTCTCAAGGAATCGGGAGGCAGACCCGCGACCGGCGCGCGGGCCGGAGGCGAGGTCAGCGGCCGCGCCCGAAGGTTTCGCCGAAGAAGTCGCCGGGGAGCCACGTCGGCGCAATCGGGTCATCGGCGACCTCGCGCACCAGGTCGAGCATCAGGGCGGCGTACGCGCCGGCGGCATTCCAGTCGATGGGCTGGCTGAGGTCGTCGGAGGGCTTGTGGTAGCGATTGCGCCGGAACGACTGTTCCGCGGCGGCAAGGTCAATGCCGGCATCAACGGCTTCCTGGCCGGGGTCGACCTTGAGGGCCGGCACGCCCTGGAGCACGAACGGGTACTGGTCGCTGCGCACGAAGCGAACTTCCTCCGGGGCGGGGTCGGGACTCACGACCAAACCATGCCGGGAAGCCACGCGGTTGAGGATCGCGCCGAGGGTGGAGTTGTCGGCGCCGTAGGCCACGAGGTTGCTGGCGGCGGCGCTGAGGAGAGGCATGTCGATGTTGATCGTGGCGTTGTACCGTTGCACCCAGGCCGGCGGGTGCGCCGCGAGGTAGCGGGCGCCGAGCAGTCCTTTTTCCTCCGCGGTCACCGCGGCAAACAGGATCGGGCGGCGCAAACGGGGACCCGCCACCAGTTCGTCGACGAGGTGCAGGATCACGCCAATGCCGACCGCGTTGTCGACGGCGCCATTGTAGATCGCATCGCCGTCGACGGGAGTTCCGATGCCATAACCGTCGAGATGACCGGTGATGACCACGGGGTGACCCGCCAGCGCGGGATCGGTGCCGGGAAGCCAGCCCAGGATGTTGGCGGCCTCGGCGGGACGGTTCGTGGCTTTTCCCTCGAGCGTGATGATTCCGGGCAAGGGGAAGGACTGGGATTCGCCGCGATCGGCCGCCGCAAAAATTTCCGTCACAGTCTTGGGTGCGCCGCCCAGCACGCGTTCGGCGGAGGCGAAATTGACCGTGCCGTTCACCCGCAGGGCGGGAAACCCATCCACAATCGCGCCGGATGCATCGACCAGACGCATGGTGGGGAACCGGGTCTGCGCGGCGGTGATGGCCCACGGGCGCCGCGCTTCGTCCCATGGAGTCTGGATGGTAACCATCCCGATGGCGCCGTGTTGGATCAACAACGTGCGTTTCTGGTCCACGTGCCCGTGGTGGGCTCGCTGGGCGCTGGGGAAGCGTTTGGGCGCGCCGGACAGAACGACGGCGATTTTCCCGCGGAGGTCGACGCCCGCGAAGTCGTCGTGCGCGAGGTCGGGTGCGCGCACGCCAAAGCCGACGAACACGGCGGGCGCGGATATGTGATCCGTGGATTGTCCTGCCGTGACCGCGACGATCATGTCGGTGACGGGAGTGAGCGCGTCGTCGCGTCCATCGCGATGCACCACCAGTCGGCCCGCCTCGCGTTCGTTGGTGGTCTCGAGCAGGTGGACGGGTTGTTCAAAAATCCCGCCGTTCGCGCCGGGAGTCAGTCCCGCGCGAGCGAACTGGGTGGCGACATAGCGGGCGGCGAGCGTGAAGCCGCGGGCGCCGCTGCCGCGGCCTTCCAGGAGATCGTCGGCGAGGAAGCTCGCGTGAGCCTGGACGCGGCGGGCTGCGACGGTTGCATCGGCGGCGCGCAGGGTGGAAAGTGGGGCGACGGCGAGGGCGACCAGGAGCGGGATGATCAGGCCGGACCGGGACGGGATTTGCATGGGCGAACGGTGCCGATTCCCGATTTGGCGGCAAGGGACAAGTCGGCAGCGGGAGGATGCGAAGCGTGCCGCCGAGGCGGGCTCAGGCAGGGTTCTCTTGTAGGAGCCTGTTTACAGGCAATGGGGAAACGTGGGCGCCGGCGCTTGTCTTGATCGCCTGTAAACAGGCTCCTACAGGCGGGGGGCGCTGGACTCAGACGGAACGATGCAGTTGGATGTAGGGCGCGGCTTGACCGCGCGTTTTTCTCGGTGCGGGAACCGAGGGCGTGGACGAGCCACGCCCCTACAACCGAACCGTTCGACCGCGCGCGCTGCGGAATCGCATTCCAACTACATGATTCCGGCTGAGGCCGCGGTGCGGGCAGGGTTTTTTTGTAGGAGCCTGTTTACAGGCGATGGGAAGACGTGGGCGCTGGCGTTTGTTTGGATCGCCTGTAAACAGGCTCCTACAAAGGGCGGGGGGCGCTGGACTCAGACGGAACGATGCAGTTGGATGTAGGGCGCGGCTTGACCGCGCGTTTTTCTCGCTGCGGAAACCGAGGGCGTGGACGAGCCACGCCCCTACAACCGAACCGTTCGACCGCGCGCGCTGCGGAATCGCATTCCAACTGCATGATTCTGGCTGAGGCCGCGGTGCGGGCAGGGTTCTTTTGTAGGAGCCTGTTTACAGGCGATGGGGAGACGTGGGCGCCGGCGTTTGTTTGGATCGCCTGTAAACAGGCTCCTACAAGGGGCGGGGGCGCGGTTTGGGGGGGCCCGCGCGCCGCCCCAACAAGTAACGCACAGGG
>JAEZDN010000098.1 GCA_023433275.1 Verrucomicrobiota bacterium | reverse complement strand
ACTTAAATGGTATCACATAAAACCATCGCGGCCCGGCCGCCTGGGGGCGCCCGGGCCAAAATCGGGGGTGGGTGCTCGCCACGCACTCTTCCCCATTCGCACAGCATTGGGCGCCTCGCTTTCGCGGGCCGTGTGCTTCCCGACGCTACTCACCGCGGCATGCGGTGGTGTCGATCTCATAGCGGGACCGTCCCGGACATTTCTGTGCCGGAATTTTTCGAGTGAGGCCTCTTCGCCCGGTTCGGCGCCATCTGCCGATGGCTCGCTCGCCGGACGGGTGTTGGCACGCCTGCAACCTGCATTTCGCACCAGCACCTTGCCACGGGGACGGCCCCGGCTTTTGGCCGGGCGTTGGCCCCGTGTAACGGGTCTGACCTCTTACCTCTCAGGTTGCTTTCGATTTGCAGTTGGGTGATCCCGCTTGACGGGACCGCCCAGGAAGGAGGTTTTGCGAGCTTTGCCAGACTCGCCCGCTCCCCGCTGCGCGGTGTTCCTTTCGCGCCCCGCCTTTGCGGGCCGGGCCTTTTGGCGGGGTGGACCCGCCGGAACACTGTGCTGCGTCCTGGTCGTACAGTAGCAACCATAACCCTCTGGGTAACTGCATGGGTGGCGGGCCCCGAAACTGGGCCCGGACCTGACTCGGCTTGGACGCGGTTTCTGATGTCGCGCCTGGCCGCACAGCTCCTTTGTCGCATAACTGGACCGGCTGCGACGCCGTCCAGAGGAACTGGTGATATTTGCCTGCCTGCGGCTCGCGCCGCTGAGGGGAGGGCGGCACCAGTTGCCGCCCGCCTTTCCCCGGTTGCCCGGGATTATCCCAGTCGTGCTCCCGGCGGGTTTTTCATGCCGCCGTGCTTCGACTGTTCTATCAAGGAACGACGCGAAACTGGGGCCCGCGTGATGAAAAGTCACGGGGTTGTTCCTCTCAATTTATTCACGAAATCCGCGCCGCGCCGTCCGATGCCGTCGTGAATAACTTGTGCCCATCCGTGGGTTCACGCGTTGTTCACAAGCGTCCGCTCACGACGAGCGGGAACGGGCGTTTTCCTCCGGTCGTTCGGATTCCGCCTGGAGCCGCTGTTCCAGCATCTGGCGCAGATCCGCCGCCTTGGGATGGCCCAGGTTTTCCGCCCGGGTGCAAAGGTCGATCGCCTCGGACAACTTGGGCGCCATCGGTTCGCGATTCCACGTGAGGCCAGCCAGGAAGTATTGCGCCTCGGGGCTGTTCATCCGTGCGCCCTGCTGGAAATAGAGCAGCGCCCGGGATTTGTCCACGGGCACATAATTTCCGAAGTAGTAGATCTGGCCGAGGTTGAATGCCGCCTTGCCGGTGATCTGGGCGGCTTGGGTCAGGATGGCCAGGCCATCGGCGGTGTTGCCCTGCGCGAATTTTTCGTGGGCCAGGGTGGTGAGCGCGCTGCCGTTGCCCTTTTGCACCGCCAGCTTGAAATGGCGCTCGGCCCGTTTCGCACTGCGCTTCACGCCGTGGCCGGTTTGGTAGCACAAGCTCAGACGTTCGTGGGCGTGGCCCGAGACCCTCTGGTCGGGCATTTTCACCAGGACCTTCAAGAGGCGGACCGCCTGGTCGTATTCCTGTTTCTTGATCAGCACATCCGCGATCATGGGCAGGGCATCGACCTGGTTGAGCCGGATCATGTGATTGAGCCACGAGGTGGCACGGTCAAAATCCAGGCTGACCCCGGTGCCGGTGAGGTAGAAGTTGATGAGTCGCCGCAGCGCGGGGACGTGGCCTTCGAGCGCGGCGATGCGATAATGATAGGCCGCCTCGGTGTACGTCACAGGCACGCCCTGACCATGCTCGTGCATGAAGCCGAGGCGATAGTGGGCGGCCGCCTTGTTCTGCGGGGTGTCGGCAGCCTGCTCAAAGAGTTGATAGGCCTTTTCCAGATCCTTTTTGACGTACCGGCCGTCGTAATAGAGGTCGCCGAGCACGATGGCGGCATACGCTGGATCCTTGCGCAGCGATGCCTCGTAGTGCTCGAACATCTTCTCCCGCCACTCTGCCGTCCCGATGCTCGAGCCAGCCGCGCTGACCTCGTTCAGTTTCTCGTGGTAAAGGGCGCCAAGGTTGCTGTGGGCCCGGGCGTGGTCCGGACTCAGCCGCAGGGCCCGCTCATAGGTGGCGATGGCGTCCGCCTCGTTTTTCGACACACCCATCCCGCGGCCCAGTGCGCGGGCGTAATTGATCAGGCCGTCGATGTTGCCGGTTTCGCCGGAGGCGCGGTACGCTTCAGCCGCCGCCTTGGCCGCCTTCCCCTGGTCATTGAAGCCGGCAAGTTGCGGCTGGAATTCGTACAACCAGCCCAGTTGAAACAGCGCGGCGCCATGGTTGGCCTTGGCCGCGCGCTTCAGCCACTTGAGGCCTTCGGCCGTGCTGGCCGGGACCCCGGCACCATCAAAGTAACGCCGCGCGAGCAGGAATTGGGCGGTGGGGTCGTTCTTGTCCTTCGCCCAAGACTGGTTGAGGGCCAGGACTTCGTCGTAACTGACGACGTTCGTCGGGGCCAGCCCGCGCGTGCCGAGATAGCACACGATGTCTGCGTCCCGGTGTTTTTTGAACAGCGCGGCGGCCCGCGATTCGTCCCGGGCGGTGCCCAAGCCGTGCTTCAGGCAGATGGCGAGGTTCGCTGCACCGAGATAATGTTTGGGTTGATCGCCATCGCCCGCTTTCTCGAACCAATGGAATGCCTGGGCGAGGTCGGGCGCGCCCAACTCACCGCTCGCGTGGAGCAGGCCAAGGGAAAGCATGCCCCACACCTGGCCGGAATCGGCGGCCAGCCGATACCATTGGGCCGCCTCGGCGGGATCGTAGTCCTTCGATTTTTTGTTGGCCAGCGTCTGCGCGATCTGGAGTTGGATCGCCGTTTGCTGCGCCGCTCCCGCCTCGTCGATGGAGGATTCCAAGTCGGCCACGGCGAAGTCGTCCACGAGTTTCAATTGCACATAGTTCTGGATGAGGTTCACGCCCATGCGGGCATTCAGGCGCCGGCTTTGTTCGAGCATTTCACGTGCTTTGGCGGTGTCCCGCGGGATACCCCGGCCGAAGGCATAGCCCAGCGCGGCCTCCACGGCGGCCTGATAGATGCCGCTGCGCCCATCGGTTCCGGCGGTGGCGGCGGCGATGTAATGGACCTGGGCCTCGGCGGGCTTGTTCTGGCGTCCTCGAATTTGCCCGAGCAGAAAGTGGGCGCTCGCTTGGGAATGGCTCGCCGGGTCGCTCGCGAGTTCTCCGGCCACCGAAGGCGCGGCGGCGCCGGCGGCCGCCACAAAACCCGCCGGCGGTACCGGCCGCGAAAAATCGGCCCCGGGAGCCACGGCAAGAAGCAGCCATTCCTCGGCTTTCGCGTCGTCCCGCCGGGTGCCGGTGGCGGTGACATAGCATGCTCCGAGGCCCACCATCGCGAACGCGTTGCCGCGCTCGGCGGCCAGGCGCAGGATATTGAGGGCCCGGCGGGGTTGCTTGGGAAAGCCATACGAGCCGGAGAGAAAACAGTTGGCGAGCAGCACCTGGGCATGGGTGAACTCGAGGTCGGAAGCCTCCTGGAGCAAGGCGCGGCCGGATGCCTGTTCCGCGGCGACCGCGCGTTCGAGCAGGGGAAGGGCCGCCCAGAATTTCTCCGCGGCCGGATCGGGTTTCGCCCCAGTTGCATCCGCGGCATCGTTCTCCTCATCATCTTCGTCGGCGGTGGCGAGGGAAGGAGGGTGGGGATCGGGCGAGTTCGTCGCACGGGCCGGCGCGAGAATGCCCAAGAGGAGGAAGAGGGCAAAGATGGAGCGGAACGTCATGGGGGTGGGTTTAGAGGCGAGGCGAAAAAGGCAGGAGGGAGGCCCAGTGAGCAGCGATGCGCAGGGCCTCGCGCAAGGGGACATCGAGTACCGGACGATCCCGGCGGAGGCTGTTGTCCAAGATTGTGATTTCCCGCAGCAGCGCTTCCAGGTTGCTGCGGCGAACCGCCGGAGAGGCCTCCGGGTCGACCAGATCGGACGCAAGTTCAAGCAGCTCGCGCTCCGTCGGGTATTCCAGGAGCGAGGATCGTTCGAGAAATTTCCTGATGGCGGCCTCGGTCATCACGGGGCCTCCCGCCGCGGAGAGCGCCGCGGCGAGGGAGCCAGCGTCGGACACGTACTGACTGAACTCAAATGACTCCAGCCTGAGCTTCCGCCAACGCCCCGTTTCCGTTTCAAGCACGAACGCCCCTTGGTGGAGCCGGTGCAAGAGCCCATCGGGCCCGGCCGTCGCCACGCGCAGGCGGGCATCGAGGGAATGCAGCGTTGTCCGCACTTCTTTCGTTTCGAACGGCACGGTTGGGAACACCGATTCCGCAGCGAGCGAGCGTTGCCGCCGCTGCCAATCATTCACGAGGGCCTCCTGGGCCAGCCAAGCTGTCCGGCGTCGTTCCTCCAGGAGGGAATGTTCGAGCGACCCGTTCTGCTGGCGGCTCATGTCGGCGGCTTCCCTCATCAACGCCCACTCGGGCAGGGCGCCGACGTTCGAGTCGAAAATGGCGCGCAGCTTTGCGATCAACGGTGCATCCAGCGACACCCCGGGCAGCGGGCGTTCATCGGGTGACGAGGGTGGCTCGATTTTGTCCGACGAAAGTGCGCCGGGCAGATCGGCCTCCCGCCGCACCGGCTCGCCGGTGTCCAACGCGGGCAGGACCAGATCCGCTTCGACGCCCGCGCCCTGGACCGGTCGTCCATCCGGCAGGTAAAACTGCTCGCGCGTCAATCGAAGCATCCCCCAATCCGACGCGCCCGCGGGCGTCCTCGCCAGTTCGATGTAGTTCTGCACGGTGCCTTTTCCAAATGTGGCCCCCGCGCCCATGATCAGGGCCCGCCGATGGTGCCTCATGGCCCCGGCGAACACCTCGCTGGCCGAGGCGCTGGCGGCGGAAACCAGCACGATCAACGGTCCGCGATAGGCCGGCTGGCCCTCCTGGAGCCGGTGCTCGACGATTTTGCCGTCCAAGCCCCGGCTCAGCATCATGATCCCGCCGGTCAAGAAAAGTTCGCTCAAGGCGGAGGCTTCGGTCACGGCGCCGCCTGGATTGTTGCGCAGATCAATCACAAGTCCGTCGAGAGGTGAACGGGTCATGTCCTCGAGCAGTTCCCGCACGTCGCGCGTTACGCTGCTGAGCGCGGATTCCTCCCCGGCGGCATAAAAGCTCGGCAGGCTGATCCAGCCAATGCGCCGGGCGCCGCCGGGAGCGGGGACGTCACTGACGGCACCGCGCGCGCGATCATTGATCACTCCGACCCGGGATCGCTCCAAGGTCAGGGTTTGGCGATCCGCCACATCGGGCGCGCGGAAGGCGAGCCGCACGGCGGTGCCGGCAGGCCCGCGCAGCAGGCTGACAATTTCCCGCAGGCGCAGGGGGCCGAGTTCGACCCACTCGCCGTCGCCCTCGGCCACCGCCTCGATGAAATCCCCGGGGGACAGGCCGCCCGAGAGGTCGGCCGCCCCGCCGGTTTGCACGGCGGTCACGATGCAGCGGCCTTCCTCCTTGCGCAGGTCGAGGCCCACGCCGACGACGGCCTTTTCCATCTCCATGGCGAATTCCCGGGTGGAGTCGGATGAAAAATAGCCGCTGTGCGGATCGAACGACCGGATGATGCAGTCCAGAAATCGCTCGCGGACCGCGAGGGCGTCGTAACCCGCGATCGTGCGGCCCATGCGGTTGAACTGGCGCTTGATTTCCGCGGCCGCCTCATCAGCAGACCGGCCCCGCAGCATTTCGGCCAGCATGTGATCCTTCAGTCGGAGTTCCCAGTGACGGTCAGCTTCCTTGGAACCGGCGAAAGGGACGGGCTTGGCGCGCAGCGCGAAGGATTCATCGACGGTGAAGTCGAAGTTGCCGTTGAGGCGGCGTTGCACCCACTCGAGCCGCTCCTGCGCGCGGGCGACAAAGAGATCGAAAATCTCGAACGCGGGCTGCAGGTCCCCGCGAAACACGTAGACGGATTTCAGCGTTCGATCGAACCGTCGGTGAAGGAATTCCACGTCCGGCGCGGTCAGGAACTCGGCCGTGGGGTCGAGTTCCTCGAGGAATCGGCTGACCATGGCGCGACTTTCCATGTCGCGGAAAGAACGCCCGGAAAAATGATGATTCTGAAGGATGTCGACCACGAGCCGGGCCTCCCGCTGGAGGCTCTGCCTTTCCGGGCTCGCGAGTTGGAGCCCGATGGATGCGGCGCGGGTGATGGGACCGAAGGCGGTTCCGACCAGAAGGGAAAGCAGAAGGGTGCGGATCACGCCCGCGGGGTGGAAATTAATCATTCATTGGCCCGCTCGGAAATTGCCGCGCCCGGGGGCGGCTCGTCAACTCCGATGCCGGTTCCTCTATCCGACTGGTTTTTCCGGTCACATGTTTGACCGACGCGAGGGCACGAGGCCCTTGCTGGAACGCCTGTAAGAGCGGAAAAGCGTGGCATGCTGCCCCGCCTATTCCACCCGCTTGCCCTTGGATTCGTCTCCGCGCTGCTCGGCGTGGTACTGCGCGCTCTCCCCGCCTCGGGGGAGGTTCATGTTTGGGAGACCCAGGAGATCACGTTTCAAGCCTCGCGCGACTATGCCAATCCCTACGCGGAGGTGGAATGCTGGATCGAATTGGAGGGGCCGGGCTTCGCGAAGCGCGTGCATGGGTTCTGGGACGGCGGGCGGACGTTCAAAGTGCGCTTCGTGGCGACGGCGCCGGGGGAGTGGACCTGGCGCTCCGTCTCGAACCAGCCGGAAGACACGGGCCTCAATGGCGGGGCGGGCAAGTTGAAGGCGATCGCCTGGACCGACGCCGAGAAGGAGGAAAATCCGAACCGGCGCGGGTTTGTCCGCGCGAACCCCAATGGTCACGCGTTGAATTATGCGGACGGCACGCCGTTCTTCATGGTGGGGGACACCTGGCTCGCGGCATCGACCTGGCGCCTGCCGTGGCGGGGCGCCGCCGCGACCACGGGTTACGAGCCGGCGAGCGGCATCAGCTTCGAGGAAGCGGTCGGCTATCGGAAGCGCCAGGGCTACAACTCCGTCAGCTTCATCGCCGCCTTCCCGAACTGGTCGGCGGATCACCACGGGGCGACATTCGCCAACGAGGACGGGATCTACCTGCGCAACGCGTGGGAGAAATTCGGACATTGGGCGCCGAATGCGAAGATTTCCACGTCCGATGGCGCCACGACCACCGCGAAGGACATGCACGACGAGCAGGGCAACCGCCCCTTTGAGATGATGCCGGGCCGTGACGATGGCCTGGCCAACTTCGACCGCATCAATCCCGCGTATTTCCAGAGCCTCGACCGCAAGATGCGGCACATGGCGGAGGAGGGGTTCGTGCCCTTCATCGAGACCGTGCGGCGCGACAACGCGCCGTCGTGGAAGGCCTACTTTGATTTCGTGCCCTCGTACGCGCGCTTCGTCCAGTACCTCATCGCGCGGTATGGCGCCTACAATCTCATCTTCAGTGGCATCCACCTGGACTGGATTCCGAAAAACTACAGCCTCACCGGGGCGGAGTTCAACGCGGCGCTGACCCATCATTGGAAAACGTACGGCCCGCTGCCGTTTGGCCAGCCGTACACGGTGCTGATCGACAGCGCCACGCACAAAGTCTTCGGCCATGGCGAGTCTGCGCCCTGGCTGACCATGCACACGGTGGGCAACAAGCCACGCAACCACGCCATCTATGCCTCGCTGGAGGAAATATTCCGGCTCACGCCCGCGTTTCCCGCGGCCAATCTCGAGCCCTATTACACCGGGTGGAATCACTCGATCAACCGGCCAGGCGGGGAAACGCCGGCGGAGAATTCCGATCGCGACAATTATTTCGCGCGCGCGATGATGTATGGCTCGGTCCTCTCCGGCGGGCTGGCCGGTCACGTTCACGGCACGGCGGCGTATGATGTCACCAGCACCGGCGAGCCGGGCGGCTGGCGTCCGCATATCTGGACCGCCCTGCGCTATGAATCGGGAGCCCAGATGAAGCACCTGCGGGATTTCGTCCTGTCGGAGGGCGCGCGCTACCAGGAGCTCGAGCTGGCCTCGGCCGACCTCTCGACTCGCGCCACCGCCAACCCCCGTGACGACGGCCTCGACGGGTGGTCGTTCATGATGCGGACACCCGACCGCGACCTCGCCTTGCTTTATTTTGAAAACAAGGCCGAGGCACCGGTGCTGGCGGGCTTCGTCCCCGGAGTCCGCTACCACTGGATCTGGTTCAACCCGCGCCGGGGCGGTTGGGGCCCGGTGGTCGAAGTGACCGTCGGTGCGGATGGGCGCATCACGACGCCGACCTTTCCACCCGGTGAACCGAGCCTGATCAACGATTGGGCGGCGAAAGTGTCGTTGGCGCCTTGAGTTTGCAGGAACATCACTTGCATAACCCTCCCCAAGAGACCTTGCACCGGTGTGGGAGAAGGCGCGACTTCGAGGAGCGGGGCCTGCTCCGATTCCGCCGCACCGGCGCCGTGCTTTGACGGTCAGGCTGATTGGCGGCGGATCCGATACCACGAAGCTTCAGCCTTGGCGCCAGCCTTCAACTGCCGCCAAGGCTATGGCTGACCAGTTGGCTGGCAGGTGCTTCGTCTTGGGCTGGAGACGCGGTTATCAGCCTACGTGCCTGGCGCCGGACTGGCAGAACGGATGGTCCTCCCTCCATTTCTAAAATGCTGCCGAGGATCTTTATTTGCGTGGTTTAACCAACCCGAGGGATCCGCGTTTTGCTCTGGTTCAGTCCCATTCTTCCTATTCGTGTCGATTTGGCGACGCCTGCGCCTTTGCCACCTGCTCGCGCATGATTTCCACCAGGGCCACATCGTCTCCTCCAAACTCTCCGCGCGGGATGAGAACCACCGAGCTGTTCATCGCCTGTCGCATCTGCAACAGCGGACGAAGCACCGTGGGGAAGCGTGCCTGATATTCCTCGGGATTGCGCAATACGACCGCCGTCACCGCGCGCCGCGTCGGAAATCCAGCGTCGCCATGTAACACCGTTTCCTCACGCAGCTCCACCACGTCGGCCCAGCGGATGATTCCCGTCGAAACGCCGCCGGGAGCATATTCGAACCCGTGCTCGTAGATGATGAAATACGGCCGGTGACGGATCAACCGCAGCGCTGACACCACCACCATCAACGCGCTGACCGTGAGAGCGATGCCAGCGCCGATCCGCCAGCCGGCATCACCGTCCGCTCGTGGCGTCGCCAATAGAAAATAAGCGAAGACCGCCACCAACGAAGCCGCGGCCACGAGCACCGCTCCGTGCATCCATCGCGGGGTGCGACACTCATACAGCACATCACCCGCCGCTCGTTCTGATTTCATCGAAGATGGGGTTGCACCCGAATGCATCGCGACTGCCGCCGGCTAGCGCTGCGCCTTGGTTGCATGGATGGTTTTGATCAATTGCAGGACGCGCCGGTCCACTTCAGGCAGGCGGCGGGGATCGATCCGTCCGCGCGCCTTTTCCAAGTCCGTTTGCGGAACCTTTCCACCGAGCGAATCAGCTGCCGTCAGATATACCAATGCCTCGAACGCATCAGAATCCACATAGGTCCCCCCCAGGAAATAGTCGCCCAGATTATTGAGCGCGCCGACATGACCGCGCTCCGCCGCCCGGCGCGTCCACTCCACCACGGCGTCATAATCCATCGGCACGACCAGGTCGCTGGAGAAGAGCTCAGCCAACGCCAGCATGGCATCGACGTCGCCTTCCTCCGCGCGACTCACGAGTGCCTTGACGTCGGGCGGAAGCAGATGATCGATGCCGGGGTGATACTCGAGCGATGCGAAGCGGTCGGGGAACGATTCCCTGAAATCTGCAATCATCTCCTCCGCAATCGCCCGGGCTTCTTCTTTTTCCTCCGCGGAAAGCTCCCGGCCTGCATTGACGCGCACCGTGTGAGCATTCGCATATCCGAGCGCCACGGCCACGCTGGCGCGCGCAAACGCCATCACCGGATCCTTTCGCGCCGCCCGGTTGCCGCGCAGATAGATCTGCGCCAGCACCCCTTGCGCCTCGGGATGCCCCCACGCTGCCGCGCTGCTGGTCAGTTCGAAAGCCGCGGACTCCGAGCGTTCAACCCCGTCACCGATCGTGTGCAACGTCGCCAACGTCAACATCGCTTCAAGATCCCCGAGTTCGGCGCTCGCCTGCAGCGACTTCACCCCTTCGGCCCGGGCATCCGCCGTGCCGACGTCATAGAAAAGCGTGCGGCCGAGCAGAAAAAGCGCGTCGGCCCGCTTCGACTGCGCCGCCTCACGCAGCGCAGCGAGGCCCGCCTCGCGATCGGTGCCGAGCAACGCCCGCGCCCGCTCGAGCTGCTCGTCCACGCGCGACGCTTCCATCTCAGTGGAGACCATCGCGACTGGCTCATCTGTGGACGCACGGCCGGTTGCGAAGACGAGCAAGGCCAGTGTCGCAATTACTACTGCTAGGAAACTGGATTTAGCAGGACGGATCATCGAATCACTCAGGGCTTGCGGGGTTGGGGTTTAAGGGGAAGGGGCGCAACCGGGTGGTCAGTGGACGGCTGCCGGAGGACGGTGCTTAAACAGATTATCTCTGGCCAGAGCTGCTGCTATGGTTGCATGGCCTCCGCATCATGGGGTCGGAGCATGTCGCCGTTCGACGCGGGCTCAAGACTTCACTGCCCGGCGTCGTCTGGTGAAAGTTTCGACCAGACCGTTGTGACGGCGGTGACGACATGCACATGGGGATGCCAGAGCAGGAAGTCGCCGAAGGTCCACACGACCAGGACGAGGCCGGGCGGGCCGTTGGTCCGGCCGGTGCGGTCGCGGAGGCAGGCGGTGAGGGCATCGCGAGCGAGTTCACCCAGGGCGGCGGGTTGGCCGATGAAGTGTCCGCGCGACAGCCGCGGGATGGTCAGCACGAGGTGCCGGTGAGGGACGTCGGCGCAGACCATGGGCGAGTCGGATGGGCAGGGCGGCCCGGGCTTGCGACGCAGAATGTGGAAACCGCGCCGCGGGATGGCAAGGGAGGGTTGTTCACGGCGCCATGTTGTTGGCATGGAAACTCCCAAAAACGAGAGAGCCTTCGGAAGGGATGGCTGACGCGTGCTCTGGTTCTCCTTGCCCAAGGACCGGCGCGCGGCTCAATTCGGACCTCCATGCCCGCGCCACGTGATCTGCCCATCTACGAACTCGAGGACCGCCTCATCGCGGCCGTGCGGGAACAGGGGCGGTTGATCGTCCAGGCGCCGACGGGCTCGGGCAAGTCCACGCAGGTGCCGCAGATGCTGCTCAATCACGGGCTGCTGGGCGACGGCGAGGTGGTGGTGCTCCAGCCGCGCCGTCTCGCGGCGCGGATGCTGGCCAAGCGGGTGGCCGAGGAAGTCGGCACCTCGCTCGGCGGTGTGGTTGGCTATCAGATCCGGCTGGACGCGCGGGTGTCCAAGGCCACGCGCATCCGTTTCGTCACGGAGGGCATTTTGCTCCGGCAAATGTCGTTTGATCCCACGCTGCGCGGCATCAGCGCGATCGTCTTTGACGAGTTCCACGAGCGACACCTCTACGGCGACATCTCGCTGGCGCGGGCGCTGCAGATCCAGCAGTCGCACCGCCCGGACCTGAAGCTCGTGGTGATGTCCGCCACGCTCGACGCGGTCCAGTTGAAGAGCTACCTCGCGCCCTGCGAAGTCCTGACCTCCCAGGGCCGGACTTTTCCGGTGCAGGTGGAGTACCTGTCGCGGACGGTGGATTTCGAGCATGACCCGGTGTGGGCCGTGGCGGCCCGCGAGTGCGAACGCGTGGCGGCAAAAACCACGGGCGACATCCTCGTGTTCATGCCGGGGGCGTATGAAATTAGCCGGACCGTGCAGGACGTGCAGGGTTCGCACGGGTTGCGCGGGTTCATCTGCTTTCCTTTGCACGGCGAACTGCCGCCGGACCAACAGGACCGGGCGGTGGCGCGGTATGAAACCCGGAAGATCATCGTCTCGACCAACGTGGCCGAAACCTCGCTGACCATCGACGGCGTGACCGCGGTGGTGGATTGCGGCCTGGCGCGGGTGGCGCGTTACGACCCGCACCGGGGCATCAACACGCTGTTGATCGAGAAGATTTCGGTGGCGTCCGCCGACCAGCGCGCCGGTCGGGCTGGTCGCACCGCCCCGGGCGTGTGCGTGCGCCTGTGGACCGAGAACGAGCATGCCCGGCGTCCGCTGCAGGAATTGCCCGAAGTGAAGCGGCTCGACCTGGCGGAGGTGGTCCTGACGCTCAAGGCCGCCGGGATCGACGACATCCACAACTTTCCCTGGCTTGAAAAACCCGAACTGAAGTCGCTCGAGCGCGCGGAGATGCTGTTGGAGGATCTGGGGGCTTTGCACCGAAATGTAGGGGCGTCGCTTGACGACGCCCAAGGGCGCGCACAAGGAGCGCCCCTACAGATTACCGAAGTCGGTCGGAAGATGCTGCGCTTCCCGATGCATCCGCGATATGCCCGCATGTTTCTCGCGGCGCAGGAATACGGCTGTGTGCGCTCGGTCGCGCTGATGGCGGCGCTCACGCAGGGGAGGAATTTTCTCCTGCGCAACGTCGACAAGCGGACCCAGGAAGCCCGTGACGAACTTTTTGGCGAGGAGCACGAATCCGACTTCTTCCTGCTGATGCGGGCATGGCGGTATGCCGACAAGGCGAACTATAACCCGGATGCGTGCCGGCGACTCGGGATCCACATCCAGGGGGTGCGCGCGGTGGGGCCGTTGTTCGAGCAGTTCCTGCAGATCGCCCACGCCGAAAAGCTGGATGTGGCCGAGAAGCGGATCGATGGCGTGGCTGTGCGCAAATGCGTGCTGGTCGGATTCAGCGATCACCTGGCGCGCCGGCTCGACCGGGGCACGTTGCGTTGCGAACTCGTGCACAAGCGCAAGGGCGTGCTGGCGCGCGAGAGTTGCATCGACCAGGCGCCGCTGTTCGTGGCGGCGGAGATCACGGAGATCGAAAGCCGGGGCGAGGTGGCCACGCTGCTCAACCTTTGCACCGCGGTGGAGGAGGCCTGGCTGAAGGAGCTTTTTCCGGACGACTTTCAGGATGCCGGCGGCGTGACCTATGATGTCAACGCCCGCCGCGTCATGGCGCGCAAGGAACGCCGTTTCCGGGACCTCGTGCTCGAGTCGAAACAAACGGCGGACGAGCCCCCCGAGGGCGAAGCCGCCGCGATCCTCGCCCGCGAGGTCATGGCCGGGAACATCGTGCTCACGGAATGGAACGAGTCCGTGGAGCAGTGGATCGTGCGCGTGAACTGTCTCGCCAAGTGGTGGCCGGAGCTTGAGGTGAATCCGATCACCGACGCCGACCGGGCCATGCTGATCGAGCAGATTTGCTATGGCAGCTACGGCGCGAGGGAATTGAAGGACAAACCGGTGATGCCCGTCCTGCGCGACTGGCTGCTGGCGGAGCAGCTGGCGGTGCTGGATGACTATTTGCCCGAGCGACTGGTCATGGCCAACGGACGGAAGGCGCGACTCACTTATGTGAAGGATGGTCCGCCGGTGTTGAGCGCCCGGATTCAGGAGCTTTATGGCGTGAGTTCAAAATTCACGCTCGGGCACGGTCGGGTGCCGGTGAAGATCGAAGTGCTGGCCCCGAACCAGCGGCCGATCCAGGTGACGGATGATCTGTCCAATTTTTGGAAGGACCAGTATCCCAAAATCAAGACGGAGCTGTCGCGTCGTTATCCGCGTCACGAATGGCGGTGAATCCGGTGACGGCTGAACACGGCGCGAAGTGACGCGTCGGTCAGCCGGTTTTCGGACTAGGGGTTCAGGGCGGCGATCTGGGAGCGTACCCGGGTGGCTTCCTCGTGGCGGCCGGTGCGCGCCAGGGCCTCGCTCCAGGTGTTGAGAATTCCGGCATCGCGCGGGGCGAGGCGGGCGGCGGTTTCCAAGTGCGGCAGGGCGGCGTCGGGTCGACCGAGCTGGAGCAGCAATAGCGCGAGATTGTAGCGAGCCTCGATGGAGTCGGGCCGCAGCTGAAGGACGCGTTCAAAACGGGGAACGGCTTCGGTCATGCGACCGGTCTGGAAAAGTGCGGCGCCCCAGTTGCCCTCGGCGTCCGCGTGGTCCGGGCGCAGCCGCACGGTTTCGGCAAAATGGGGGATGGCATCGGCCGAGCGTCCCTGGCGGAGCAGGATCAAGCCGAGGCGGAAGTGGGCCTCGGGCGTCTCCGGCTTCAGATTGAGTGAAGCGCGGTAGTGGCTCTCCGCCTCGGTGGCCCGACCCAGGCGTTCGAGGGTGAGCGCCAGCGCGAGATGCCCGTCGGCGTGACCCGGTTGCAGGGCGATGACGGCCCGGTTCTCCTGCTCCGCCTCGGCGAATCGGCCGGCGCGGAAGTGCACCGCGGCGAGATTGAAATGTCCCCAGGGATTGGCCGGCGTCTTGGCCACCACGTCGGTCCACAGCGCGAGATCGCTCTCGTAGTCGGCCCCGCGCCGTGCGGTGACGAGCGCCGCGGCCAATGCGAGTGCAACACCGGACGCCACCGCCGCCCGCAGGGGCAGCCGAAAAAGGGCCAGCACGAGGAAGGCCAGGACCGCGGCGAGCGGCAGGTGCATGCGGTGCTCGGCGATGGTTTGGGAGACGAGGGGATAAACGCTGGAGCTGGGGGCCAGGATCGCGAAGAAACCCGCGCCGAGGAAACCGCAGCGCGGATGGCGCACGAGGGCGAAGACGGTCGCGCCGAGCAGCCCGGAAATGAGGAGGAATTCCCCCCGCACGGCGTGGAACCCCGGGGCAAGCCAGTCGCCGTAATCCACGATGAGGGGATGAGGCCAAAGGGAGAGCTTGAGGTAGATGGTCAAGGCGCGTGCCTGGGTGAGCAGATAGGTCCAGGCAGAAACGCCCTGGTCGAATCCCGCCGTTCCTCCGCGGCTGCCGCCGGAGTCGATCACCAACCAGGCCAGCAGCAGCCAGGTTGCGGCCAGCGAGGCATACCAAGGGGCCCGCGCCTGCCAGGCAGCGCGAAAGGTGCCGGCCACGAAGGTGCGGTCGAACAGGAACACGAGCAGGGGTGCGCTGACCATCACTTCCTTGGAAGCCATGCCGATCAGGCACGCCGTCCAGGCGGCGGGGAACCAGCGGCGGCTGCCCCCGGGTTCGACGGCGCGCACGAATCCATATAGCACGAGCAGATACCACAGGCTCACGAGCGACTCAGTCCGCTGGATGATGCAGATGACGGTCTCGCTTTGCAATGGGTGGACGGTCCATAGCAGGGCCGTGACAAATGCCACCGGCAGGGCCTGGGTGCGCAGCGGCGCAGGCAAGGTCGGCAGGGCCAGGGTGCGCCGCATGAGGCCGAACAGCGTGAGCGCGCCGAGCACGTGGATGCCGATGTTCGTGAAGCGATAGCCCCACGGGTTGAGACCGCCGAGCGCGTGGTTGAGGGCCAGCGAAAGGTTGATGATCGGGCGCGAATCCATGCCGGCCCCCTCCGTGGGCGGGTGAAGGACGCGGCCGAGATCCGAGAGATCCCGAATGGACTCGTTTTGCGCAATTCCCGGGATGTCATCGAAAACGAACGGCGCATCGAGCGTCGCAAGATACGGCCAGAACCCGGCCACGACGATCACCGCCGCCGCGATCCAGCGCCATACGCCGGCGCGATGATCGCCGGGTGGGGGCGGGATGGGGGCGGGACGGGGCATGAGCGGATGGTTTCCGAGCGGAAGGTGGGGCCAAGGGCGGTCGCAGTCCAATAGAAGACGATCGGTTATGACAGCGCGGCGCGAAAAAATTCTTCCGCCGGGCGGGGGGACGTGCGTATTTCCTGATCCCAATGGCGGTCACCACCCATGCCCTGGATCAACATGCCAAACTGAGGGCCGAGATTCGCAGTCTCGGCGCGACGTTGGGGCAGACCATTGCGGCGCTGGAAGGGGAGAAGACGCTGGAGCGGGTGGAGGTGCTGCGCACGCTGGCCAAGAGCAGCCGTGCGGGTGATGCGGCGGCGGCGCGCGAGCTGGCGCAGACGATTGGCCGGCTCACCCCCGCCGAGGCATTCAACCAGGCGATGGCGTTCACCCTCTATTTCGAGCTGGTCAACCTGGCGGAGGAAAACTTCCGCATCCGCCTGCTGCGCGAGCGCAATCGTCGTCACCGGGCGGCGTTGGCGGCGGGGCATAACAGCGAGCCCATGCGTGAATCGATCGAGGCCGCCGTCATGGAACTCAAGCAGGCGGGGGTTTCGGCGCAGAAGATGCAGAAGCTGGTGCGCCAGCTGGCGATCGAGCTGGTGTTCACCGCGCATCCCACGGAGTCGAAGCGCCGCACGATGCTGGAGAAGCTCGCCACGCTGGCCGGCATCCTGCGCAGCCATACCCTCGATGAGATCGAGCATGCGCCCGAGGACATCCGGCGGGAGATCGTCTCGCTCTGGCTGACGGATCGCAGCCGCACCGAACGGCCCGAGGTGGCGGACGAGGCGCGGACCGGGCTTTGGTATTTCGATCGCACGCTTTACCGGCTGCTGCCCCGGCTGCAGGCGGATTTGCAGGAAGCGTTGAACCGCCACTATCCCGGCGTGCGCGCGCCGAACCGGTGGTTGTCCTTTGGTTCGTGGATTGGCGGTGACCGCGACGGCAATCCGGGCGTGACGGCGGAGGTGACGGCGGAGGTGCTGCGGATGAACCGCAAGATGGCGATCCGGAAGCTGGCGGACATGCTTTACAGCCTCGCGGGCTCATTGACGGTGTCGGATCGCCGGGCCCGGTTCGCGCCCGCCATCCGGCGGATGGCAGAGCAGTGCAGGGCTTCGTCGCAACGGATGGCGACCGTCGGGCAGCGCTATCCGCGGGAGCCGTACCGGATCATCCTGAGCAGCCTGCGCGAGCGGTTGCTGGCCCAGGCGGACGACGGATTGCTCGAGCTGGCGGAAGACAATCCGCAGACGGAAACCACCGAATCGGTGCGGAGCGTCCTGGCGCAGATCGAGTCCGACCTCCTGCGCGACCGCGCGGCGCCGCTGGCGTGCGGCGAATTGCGTGATGCCATTACCTGCGTCGATGTTTTCGGCCTGGGCACGGCGCGGCTCGATTTGCGGCAGCACTCGGGGCCGCATGCGCGGGCGATGGCGGAATTGTTGGAGCGGCCTGACTACGAGGCGCTGCCGGAGGACGAGAAACAGGGGTTGCTCGTCAGCGCCCTGCGTTCCGCCAGCGTCATGCCGCCCGGCCGGGTCAGCCTGCTTTCGTCGGATACCCGCACCGTCATCGAGCCCCTCCGCCTGGCGGTGCGCGCGCGGCGCCAGTACGGCCCCGAGGCGCTCGGCATCTATGTCATCAGCATGACCAACGAGGTTTCGGACGTGCTGGAGGTGCTGCTCCTGCAGCGGCTGGCGGGCGCGGCGTTGCCGATCGCGCCGTTGTTCGAAACCCTGGGCGACCTGGAGCGGGCGCCGGCGGTGCTGGGCGCCTTGTTCAGTCATCCCGCGTATGCGGCGGAGCTGACGCGCAATCTGCGGCACCAGCACGTGATGCTGGGGTACTCGGACAGCAACAAGGATTGCGGTTATTTGACCGCGAATTGGGCACTTTACCAGGCGCAGGACGCCATCATGGACGTGTGCAAGCGGCACAAGATCCGCGTCACGTTGTTCCACGGCCGCGGCGGCAGCATCGCGCGCGGTGGCGGGCCGGCCGCCAAGGCCATCCTGGCGCAGCCGGTGGGGCTGCGGGACGGCGGGATTCGCGTGACGGAGCAGGGCGAGGTGCTTTCGACCCGTTATCACGATCGGGATCTCGCGCACCGGGTGCTGGAGCAAATGGCCTATGGCGTCCTGCTCGGGGCGCATGAGGCGCAGCGGGGAACGCGACGGGTGCCCCGGCGCTGGCTGAAGGCGATGGAGGAGATGAGTGCGACGGCGCTCGCAGCGTATCGCGCCTGCGTGCACGAGGATCCTGAATTCCTGACCTTCTGGAGACAGGCGACCCCGATCGACGAGATCAGCGAACTCAACTTCGGGTCGCGGCCCACGTACCGGCGCAAGGGCAGCTTGAGCGTCGGGGACCTGCGTGCGATCCCCTGGGTTTTCTCGTGGATGCAAAGCCGGTTCAATTTTCCCGGCTGGTACGGGCTGGGCAGCGGGCTGCAGGTGGTGTTGAGCCGGAAGGGCGGGCTGCGACTGGTGCACGAGATGTACCAGCGGTGGCCGTTTTTCCAGACGATGATCGACAACGCGCAGCTCACGTTGTGCAAGGCCGACATGTCGATCGCTCGCGTTTATGCGTCGCTCGTTGACGACGTGGCCTTGCGGGAGCGGGTGCTGGACCAGATTCTCAAGGAGTTTCACCTCACCGAGCGCACGATGCTGGCCGTGACGGGGCAGGGGCACCTGCTGGAGAACGAACCGGTGCTCGCGAAGTCCATCAAGCTGCGCAACCCCTACGTCGATCCGCTCAATTATTTGCAGGTCGAGATGATCAAGCGCCGTCGCGTGCGGCGTTTGAACACGAAGGATCGCGAGGGCATTCGCGCGGTGCTGGAGCTGACGGTGAACGGGATCGCGGGGGGCTTGAAGAACACGGGTTGAATGAAGTTTGGACGCATCGCGATCGCGCGTGCCGGCCGGCAGGCAAAGCGATTGGCGTTAGAAGGCGCGTTGATCCACTCCGGCTCCGCACCGGCACCCAAGCCCACGCAGCGTCGTCCTGCGCCTGGTGAAGGATTCCCGGTGTTGGCGCGGTCAAGCCGCGCCCCTCCATCCAACGGCATGTTTCCGGCTCAGCGCTTCTTCTTTCCGCTGTGCTCGATGTTGAGGTAGGTCTTCGCGAGCATTTGCGACTCGTAGAACTCCACCAAGCGGACGCCCTCGCGGGGCTTGATCAGGTCCTTCTTGGTCGCGTGGTCGATCTGTTGCTTGATGCGGCGGCAGAGTTCCTCCCACTGGTATTGCACACCCTCGATCACGTCGGAAATGCGTGAGCCGGCGAGGGCCTCCTCAATGTAGTAGCCGTTGGGTTCGTCGTCCTCGAGGAAGACGTGGACCTCGTTGACGCGACCGAAGAGATTGTGCAGGTCGCCCATGATGTCCTGGTAGGCGCCGGTGAGGTAGATGCCGAGGTAGTAAGGCTGGCCGGCCTTGAGGGGATGGAGCGTGAGGTAATCCTTCACGTCCTGCAGGTCGATGAAGCGGTCCACCTTGCCGTCGGAGTCGCAGGTGATGTCGACGAGCACGGCGTTGACGGAGGGTTTTTCCGTGAGGCGGTGCAGGGGCGTGATGGGGAAGAGTTGCTTGAGCGCCCAGCTGTCGAGGAGGGACTGGAAGACGGAGAAATTGCAGACGTACTGGTCGGCCAGGAGCTTCTTGAGATCGTGGAGTTCCTCGGGCTGGTAGCCGGCCTTGTCGCTCTCGCGGTCGATTTGCTCGCAGATCTGCCAGAAGATCTGCTCGGCGGCGGCGCGGTTCTCGAGGTCGAGGTAGCCCAGGTTGAAGAGCGAGAAGGCCTCCTCCTTCTTCTGGAGGGCGTCGTGGAAGCGCTCGAGCCGGCCAAGGCGGGCCTTGTTCTTCAGCAGCACGGCGAGGTCGTCGACGATCTTGTGCCGCGACTTGGGCTGGTGCTGCTTGCCGAGGGACTCGTGCTTGTTGATGCGCTCGAAGACCTCGACGACGAGAAGCGAGTGGGGGGCGGCGACGGCGCGGCCTGATTCGGTGACGATGTCGGGCACCTTGATGCCGGAGGCCTCGCAGATCTCGCGAATGTTCAACACGACGTCGCGGGCGTACTCGCCGAGCGTGTAGTTCATCGAGGACTCGAAGTTGGTGCGCGAGCCGTCGTAATCGATGCCCAGGCCGCCGCCGACGTCGAGGTAGCCCATGGGGAAACCCATCTTGGCGAGCTGGCAGTAGAAGCGGGCCGCCTCCGTGACCGCGGCCTTGATCGTGATGATGTTCGGGACCTGCGACCCGATGTGGAAGTGCACGAGGCGGAGGCATTGCTGCATCTTGGCGGCGCGCAGCTTCTCCACGGCGAAGAGGATTTCCGCGGTGTTGAGGCCGAACTTGGCATTGTCGCCCGTGGACATCGCCCATTTGCCCTCGCCCCGGGTCTGGAGCTTCACGCGGAAGCCGATCATGGGCTTAACCCCCGTTTCCTTCGCGATCTCGATGATGCTGTCGACCTCGGAGAGCTGCTCGATCACGATGATGATCTTCTTGCCCAGCTTGCGGCCGAGGAGGGCCAGGCGCATGTAATCCTTGTCCTTGTACCCGTTGCAAATGATGAGCCGCTGGCCGCCCTCGTGCATCCCGAGCGCGATCATCAGTTCCGGTTTGGAGCCCGCCTCCAGGCCGTAGTTGAAGTCCTTGCCGGCGGACACGATCTCGTCGACGACCTCGCGCAGCTGGTTGACCTTGATGGGGAACACGCCGCGATAGTCACCCTTGTAGCCCTCGTCCTTGATCGCCTTGCGAAACACCTCGTTGAGTTGCGTGACGCGGTGCCGGAGGGTGTCCTGCATGCGGATGACCAGGGGCGCCTTGAGGCCCATGCTGGTCGCCTCTTCGACCACGTCCATGAGCCGGACGGCGCGGCCGTCGGACAGGGGCTGGACCTGCACAAATCCCTCTGAATCCACGGAAAAGTGATTGGCGCCCCAGCGCTTGAAACCGTACAACTCTTCGGACTGGGCGGCGGACCAGTTTGATGCGGATTTGGTCTTCAATTTGGCAGGGTGGGATGCGGTCGGGGGTTAGGCTTGCTTTTTAAAAAGTGGCTGGGCTTAGTCGCCCTTTTCAAATTTTTCAAAACACCCGCAGAAGCAATGACTAAAATCCTCGTCCTCCTCGCCCAAGCTCCCACCACGGCTCCCGCTCCCGGTCCCTTCGACATCGTGAAGAGCATGCTGCCCCTGATTTTGATGTTTGGCGCGATGTATTTCCTGCTCATCGCCCCCCAGCGCAAGAAGCAGAAGGCGCACGAGAAGATGCTCACGGAATTGCAGGTCGGCGACGAGGTGGTGACCGCGGGCGGCATTTATGGCGTCATCACGCAGGTGAAGGAAGACCGCTTCGTCATTCGCATTGGCAGCGACAATGCCAAGATTGAAGTCGGCAAGGGCTTCATCAGCACCCTCGTGAAGAAAGCCTGAGCCGGCTGGCGATCGCGTTGCGCGGCGACGGACGCCGCGCCCATACCCCTTTAATCAACCAACATCCATGCTTCGTCAAAACCTGTGGAAATTGATCCTGTGCACAGTCATCGTGCTGTGGGCGGCGTTCAACCTCATCCCGCTGAAGGACCAACCTTTCGGCGACTACGTCAAATCGGCCGCCGAGGCCAAGCCCGCCCAGTTCGCCACGCTCATGACGCGCGTGTCCGAGCGCGTGAGCTCGGGCCAGGCGTCCAGCGTCTTCGTGGCGCTGCGCCAGATCGGTCGCGAGGAGAAACTGGATCTCTCGCAGTTCTTCCCGCAGATCCGGCTCGAGGAGTCGCTCAAGAATGTCGAGAAGCGGAATGACCTGCTCCTGAACGAGCTGCTGCGCCAGTCCAAGGGACGGCTGAGCCTCGGCCTCGACCTCAAGGGCGGCGTGGCGTTCACCCTCGAGGTGGACGAAACGGTCGCGGCGGGCGATGCCGACCATGTGCGCGAGGAGAAACTCGCGAAGGCCATCGAGATCATTGGCAACCGCATCAACGGCCTCGGCGTAACCGAGCCGATCATCCGCCCGGTTGGCACCAATCGCATCGAAGTCCAGCTGCCGAATGTCACCGCCAGCGACAATCCCGAGGTGCTGGCCAGCCTGCGGAAGCCCGCCCGCCTCGATTTCCGCATGGTTCACCCGTATGCGACGCCGCCGATGGAGCCGCCGCCGGGTTACATCGCGATGACCCTCGAGGGCGAGACCCGCACGGGCGAGACCTATGCCGAGGAACTTTATGTGAAGCGCATCCCCGAGATGACGGGCGAGGCGGTTTCCGACTCCTATCCGACCATGGACGAGTTCGGCCGCTTCCGGATCATCCTGCGTTTCACGAACGAGGGCAGCCGCCAGTTCGCCCAGGTGACGAAGGCCATCGCGGACGAGGGCCAGCGCACCGGCCGCCGCGGCCGCCTGGCCATCGTGCTCGACGACAAGCTTTATTCCGCGCCCGGCGTGGAGAAGGAAATCAACAGCGATTCGGCCGAGATTTCCGGCCAGTTCACGCAGCGCGAGGCGGTCGACCTCGCCAATGTTCTCAACAACCCGCTCGATCTCCCGCTCGTGGTGAAGTCGCAGTATGAGGTCGGTCCCTCGCTGGCCCAGGATGCCATCGCCAGCGGCAAGCTGGCCTTCATCATCGGCACGAGCCTGACGATTGGGTTCATTCTCCTGTTCTACACCTACGGTGGCGTCGTCGCGGCGATTGGCATGGCGATCAACGTCCTCATCGTGCTGGGCGTGATGGCCAGCATCGGGGCCACGCTCACGCTGCCCGGCATCGCCGGCATCGTGCTCACCCTCGCGATGTCGGTCGACTCGAACATCCTGATTTTCGAGCGCATGCGCGAGGAATTGAAGCAGGGCAAGTCGCTCGCCACCGCCCTCGAGGCCGGCTTCGACAAGGCCTGGTCGGCGATCATCGACGGCAATCTCACGACGCTGATCACCGCAGCCATCATGATCGTGCTCGGTACCGGCGCGGTGAAGGGCTTCGGCGTCACGCTCACCATCGGTATCTTCACGACGATGTTCGCCGCCGTGGTCGTCTCGAAGCTGATCCTGGAATTCCTGATCCACGGCAACGTGATCAAGAAACTGCCGATGTTCTCCATCCTGCAGAACACGCGCGTCGATTTCCTGAAGAAGTCCCGCCCCGCGCTGATCGCCTCGGCCGTCATCGTCGGCATCGGCTTGGTGACCATCGGCGTGAAGGGCAAGAGCGTGTACGGCATCGATTTTCTCGGGGGCGACACCGTCTCCCTGTCCTTTGCCACGCCGGTTGACCTCGGCGCGATCCGTTCGGCGGCGAACGCCGCTGGATTCAAGGAGGTCAACCCGGTTTACCAGAAGCCGATCGGTTCCGATCGCCAGCTGCTGAATATCACCACGCCCTTTGACGAGGCGGCTCCCTTGGTGGGTGCGCTGCAACAGGCGTTTCCCGACGCACAGTTCAAGAACGAGGGTGTCACGCGCATTGGCGCGTCCGTGGGGCATGAGATTCAACTGAACGCGTTGTGGTCGCTGTTCTGGGCGCTGGTGCTGATCCTGGTGTACGTGGCGTTCCGCTTCGAGATCGGCTACGGCGTCGGGGCGGTCGCCGCCATTGTCGTGGGCCTCCTGATGACCGTCGGCCTGTTCGTCTTGAGCGGGCGGCAATTCAACGCCTCCATGGTCGCCGCCATCCTGCTCGTCGTGGGTTACGGCATCAATGACACCATCGTCGTGTTCGATCGCATCCGCGAGGAGTTGAAGCTCAACCCCACCGGGACGCTCCGGGACATCATCAATCGCGCGCTGAACCTCACGCTCTCCCGCACCATCATCACGGGCGGCACGACGCTGCTCACGGCGCTGACGCTCCTGATCGTGACCTCTGGCGACGTGAACGACATCGCGCTGACGCTGCTCATCGGCGTTGTCATCAGCACCTTCTGCTCCCTCTTCGTCGCGACGCCGGTGTTCTTCTGGTGGCACAAGGGTGACCGGAAGCATGTTGAGGCGCACCACGACATCGCGCCGAAGTACGAGTGGGCCGGCTCCTCCCGCGCATCCGAGTAACGGGCTGATCCGCCCCGATGCGCTGGAATTACACGCCGGTCCACGCCGAAAGCGTGGCGGCCCTCGCGCGCAGCCTGGGCACGACGACGGTCGTCGCCGAGCTGTTGCTGCGTGCGGGCGTGGCCGAGGAGGGCGCCGGTCGGTTCCTGCAACCGACCCTGGCGAGCCTGGGCGACCCGTTTCAGGTGGTGAACCTCGAGCGGGCCGTGGACCGGCTGCGCCAGGCGCTGGACCGCAAGGAGAAGGTGACGGTCCTCGGCGACTACGACGTCGATGGCGTGTGCAGCACCACGCTGCTGGTGTGTCTGTTGCGGCGGCTCGGTCTGGATCCGACCTATGTTGTGCCGCGGCGCGCGGAGGAAGGTTATGGGCTCACGGCCACCGCGATCGAGCGCGCCTTGGAAAAAGGCTGTCCGGACCTGTTCATCGCCTTGGATTGCGGCACGAACTCGGGGGCCGAGGTATCGATGCTGCGATGCCGGGGGGCGGACGTGATCATCGTGGATCACCACCGCTCCACCGAGCCGCCGGCCACGGATGGGATCCTGATCAACCCGCACGTTCATCCCACGCCGGGCGACGAAGCCTGGCGGTACCTGTGCACGGTCGGCCTGGTTTTCAAACTAGCGCACGGCCTGCTGAAAAAACTGCGGGCGGAAAACCACCCCGTGGCCCTGTCGATCGTGCTGCGCGACTACCTGGACCTGGTGGCCATGGGTACGATTGCCGACCTGGTTCCCTTGCACGGGGAGAATCGCATTTTCGCGCGCCACGGCCTGCGGGTGCTGACGGACACACGCCGCTCGGGACTGCTGGCCCTGATGCAGGTATCCGGCCTGAAGCTGGACCAAGGCCTGGTGCCGACGGACATTTCCTTTCGGTTGGGGCCGCGCATCAACGCCAGCGGCCGGCTGGCGGACGCGGCGTTGTCCGTGGATCTGCTGCTCAGCGGCGAGACCGGCTTTTGCGAGCAGACGGCGCGCCAGCTGGACGCGTTGAATCGGGAACGGCAGGACATCGAGCGCCAGATCACGGAGCGGGCGGAGCGTTACGTGGAGGAGCACTATGCCGATGCGGCCGGGTTGGTGTTGTTCGATGAAGCATGGCATCCCGGCGTGGTGGGCATCGTGGCCGGGCGTATTTCGCGCAAGTACCACCGCCCGGCGATCGTGCTGGGGAACGAGGGCGAGCTGGCAAAGGGCTCGGGGCGCGGCATCAACGGCTTCAACCTGGTTGAAATCCTGGGAGGGTGTGCCGATTGCCTGGACGGTTGGGGCGGACACCCGATGGCCGTGGGTATCTCGCTCAAGAAGCCGCGGCTGGAGGAGTTTCGCGCGCGATTCAACGAGGTGGTTCGCGCGCAGCGTGAAGGTGGTGTGGGGGAGCCGGGGTTGGATTTGTCGGGGTGGCTCGAAGCGACGGAGGTCAACGATCGGCTGATGAGTGAGCTGGAGCAGTTGCATCCGTTCGGCATGGGAAACCCGGAGCCGGTATTTGGCGTGCGCGGCGTGCGGCTGAGGAGCCGGCCGGATGTGTTCAAGGAGCTGCACTTCCGGTTTACCGGGGAGGATGCCGCGGGTCGGCGGATCAGTGGCGTGGCGTGGAAGCTTGCCGAGCGATTGCCGCCCGTGGGAGTGCCGCTCGAAATGGCGGTCCAATTGAATTGGAACCACTACAACGGCCGCCGCACCCTGCAAATGGAGTTGCTAGATTGGAGAGTGGCCGGAAGTTAGTGCTGCCCCGCTCGATGCATGTTTGATACCCTGCTCAAATACTTCCAGCACTCGCCCCTGTCGTTGTGGGGTCCGTTTTTCGTGCTGCTATTATGCGGGCTGGGTCTGCCGATCCCGGAGGACGTGGTGCTGGTGGCGGCGGGGGCGTTGGGCGAGATCGATGGCCGGGGTTGGGTTGAAGTCAGCGTGCTGATGTATGTCGGCGTGATGCTCGGCGACACCATGATCTTCATGGCGGGGCATTTCTTCGGGGCGCGGCTCCGGTCGTCGAAGTGGTTCCAGCGATATCTCTCCGCCAAGAAGCAGCAGAAGGTGGAGGATCTCTTCGAGCGGTATCATTCCTGGGTGCTGTTCGTGGGACGATTCCTGCCTGGCCTGCGGGCGCCGATCTTCTTCACCGCCGGCTCCACGCGCGTGAAATTCCTGAAGTTCTTCTTTTTCGACGGGCTGGCGGCATTGATCAGCGTGCCGTTCTTCGTCTGGCTGGGACACTGGCTGTGGGCGAAGTTCAAGGATGACATCGCCCAACTGGAGCGGGCGTTGTCGACGACGCAGACCTACACGATGGTGGTGGCGGGGGTCCTGCTGATCGTGGTCGTGACACTGGTCGTGCGGAAAATCCGCGACGTCCGCACGAAGTGGGACGAGTGAGGGAATCGCTGCAGGAGCTCATTCCAAGTGAGGGAACTGCAGGTGCGCGGGGATCGCCTGTACCAGGCTCCTAGATGCAAAAACGCCCGGCCTTTTGGGGCCGGGCGTTTTGAGAGTGGCGCAGCTGTAGGGAGTCGAACCCCAAACCTTCTGATCCGTAGTCAGATGCTCTATCCAATTGAGCTACAGCTGCGTGAGGAGGGCTGAATAAGCGTAGTTACGCGGGCAACGGCAAGAAGAATTTTGTCACGGGCGCGCATCGCGGGCGAGGGCCCGGCAATGTTCAGTCCGGCAGGCG
Organism: Verrucomicrobiota bacterium; assembly: GCA_023433275.1. GTDB lineage: Bacteria > Verrucomicrobiota > Verrucomicrobiia > Opitutales > Opitutaceae > Lacunisphaera. The sequence continues at coordinate 29,725 of JAEZDN010000098.1, read as the reverse complement.
TTTGACGCGGATGTTTCGGTAGCGAACGATGCTTTTCGGATCGTGGGCTTGCAGGGCAAAGGTCCCGGCTCCGAGCTTGCGCTCGAAGGCGGCGCCGGCCTGGGCGCCGGGCGGCTCCTTGTATTGGACGACAATCTTGTCGTCGACCCTCACCGTGACGGTGCTGCCCTCGACGGTGATATGCTGGGTCCACCACCGGTTGTCCTGCGCCGCGGCGAAACCGACGCTGGCGACGTCGTAAACGCTGCCCGTTTTCTTCCAGTCCTTCTCGGTGTTGTTCACCTGGGTTTCAAAGCCGGCCTTGGGCCAGTTGGACTCCTGGTAACGGGTGTGAAAGTAAATGCCGCCGTTCGCGCCGGGTTCAGTCATGACTTCGACCTTGAGCTCGAAATTTTTGAAGGGCACGGCGTCACCCGTATAGAAGAGATGGGACCGCGGACCGCGGGCGACGAAGGCGCCATCCTCGATTTTCCAGGTACCGGGGTTTTCGGTGGCGGGGGTCCAACCCGTGAACGTCGTCCCGTCCATCAGGGCGGTGAAACCCTCCTCGGCCTGCGAGAGGAGGGCGGCGGAGATCACGGCAAACGGCAGGGCGAATCGGAGAAGGCGAGGAGTCATGGGGAAGGAGGGGTGAAAAGCACGAAACAGACGCGGCCGCGGAGAGGCAAGGCAGGCCTGTGAACTGGGGGGAATGAGGGAAACAAAAAGGCCCGCGTTGCCGCGGGCCGGGTTGAGGGTGGGAGGCTCAGACTGCCTTGGGCAGTTCGACGCCATCGAACTCGATCGGACGGGGATGATTGCGTTTGTCCTTATGCTGGCCGTGACGCTTGTGAAGGACGTGGTCGACCTTGTCGACGAGCAGGTCGACCGACTTGTGCATTTCCTCGGACTCCGCCGAGCAGTTGATGTTGGGTCCGCGGACTTCCACATGGGCCTTCGCGACGAACTGGTGGGCGTGGTCATGCTTGCGATCGCATTCCAGCTCGACGCGGATCCTCACGATGTGCGTGTCGTGGCGGAACAATCGCTCCATCTTCTCCTGCACGTACTGTTTGAGCGAGGGGGTGAGATCGAGATGAATTCCGGTCACAATGACATCGTGGGAGTTTTTCATTTTGTTCATGGTTATTCCTTCGGGTTGACTGACGCAAAAGTGCGCGGGCTGGCGGAGGCGCTGGCGTTGATCCCTGCTGGCTTTCCGGTGCTACGAGCCGTCCTGAGGACCGGGCCGAGCGACACTGGGAACAAGCGCTTCATTCGACTGGTTGAATTTCTAAGCGATGCCCTCGGATTGGCAAATCTTCTCGGCTGCATATTCGGGAAAAATTATTGAACATGAGGCATGATCCATGCCAACGAGCCCCTGCCGCCCGCGACGCCACCGTTGGTGAACCCGGCGGACCTGGCGCAATGGATCATCCTGGACGACGAGCGCCTGCTGGTGCTGGACAAGCCGGGCTGGCTCGTGGTGCATCCGTCGAAGAACGGACCTTGGTCGAGCCTGGCCGGGGCGGTGCGAGAGGGGCTGGGGGTTGAAACCATCCGCTTTATCTATCGGCTCGATCGGGAGACCTCTGGAGTGGTCGTGCTGGCGAAGGACGAGGCCATCGGGGCGCGGCTGGGAAAGGCGGTGCTGAACCGCCGTATCGGGAAGGCGTACGTCACCCTGCTGGAAGGGGAGCTGACGGAGCCGGTAACGGTCGACCAATGGCTGGGGCCGGATCCGGAGTCGGGGGTTACAGTGAAACAACGCGTCGTGGCATCGGGCAGCCCGGGCGCGCAGGCGGCGACGACGGTGTTCCATCCGCTGGTGGTGCGCGGCGGGTGCACGCTGGCCGGGGTGGAACTCGTCACCGGCCGGAAGCACCAGATCCGGGCCCATGCTCACTGGCTCGGTAAACCCGTGGTGGGGGACAAGCTTTACGGCCCGGATCCGCGGCTGTACGTGGAGTTCGCGGAGCGCGGCTGGACGGAGCGCCATTCGGAACTGTTGCGTTTCACCCGGCAGGCATTGCATTGCGCGGCGATCGACTTGCGACCCGCGAAGATGGATTACCTGTTGCGCGCCCCCTGGCCGGTGGATTTGGCGCGGTTTGCCGCCCGGGAAATGGGTCTGCCGGCGGACGAGGCGCAGGGATTGATCGACGCGTTTATCGCAGAAAAGCTTCCAGGGCCGCCCGCAGGACAGCGCATTGAGTGGTGATGCGTTGCGCGAGCGGCAGGCGCGACGGCGTCTCGATGGTGTAATTGAGCGTACCGTGATGGTGGCGTAGATAAATGGTCTCGGGCCACGATTCGCGCAGCAAGGGGTCGCTGACGGGCCGGATGATGCCGGCCGCTGAGGACTCGCGTCCGTCGATCAGGGGCGTGCTCTCGATCGGAATGTGGGCCCGGGCCGCCTCGACCATCGGGTCGGCGAGGGACGGGCGGTGGAGCGGATTGAGTTCATAAAGGTAGAACCCGCCGGTTTCCCAATCCTCGTGCAGGCTGAAGCCCAGGTCGAAGTTCGGCTGGCGCTGGAGCCAGCGGATGTGCGCCTGGATCTCGACGCTGCGCGGGGCCTTGTAATCGCGATTGAGATCGATGCCAGCCGCGCTCTCGCGGGTGTTGCGCAGGTATCCGGTGGGGCCCAGCAGGGGGCAGACGAACCAGACACAACGCGAGTCGAAGAAACTCTCCTGCATGAGGCGCAGGAGGACCTGCGGTGGCGCGGGTTCATCGCCGTGGATCCCCGCGGAAAGATAGATGCGCGGCCGGGGACCGGCGCTCCTCTTAGTGTAGGCGATGAGCGGGTGGCCGTCGATGTGGCCAAAGATTTCCGCCCGGAAACCCGAGGCCTGAGCGGTCGAGGCGAAATGGGCGGTAAACTCGGGAGGATTCAGGTTTGGGATCGGGGCGGACATCTCGCGAGGACCGTGAATCTGCGCGGAAGTCCCCGGATCACAAGGCGGGGGCCGGCGGATGGGCGTCACAGTTGAAGGTTTAGTTAGCGCCCCGCCGATTGGTGAGGGCGGATTGTCGGGTCGACTCGCGCCACCGGCTCAGGCTTTGACACCCCGGATTCGTTCCGCCTAGCTGCCCCTTCACCCATGTCCAACGTCCGCGTTCGTTTCGCACCCAGTCCCACTGGATTCTTTCACATCGGCAGCGCCCGCACGGCGCTGTTCAACTGGCTGTATGCGCGGCACACGGGTGGGACGTTTGTGCTGCGGATCGAGGACACGGACCAGGCGCGCAACAGCGAGCAGTTCCTCAAGTTGATTTACGACAGCCTGGCGTGGCTGGGGATGGATTGGGACGAGGGCCCGAATCCGACCGGGGCGGGCGAACGCGGGACATTTGGGCCTTATCGTCAGAGCCAGCGCGGACCGATTTATCAAAAATACAAGCAGCAGCTGCTGGACAGTGGCCGGGCGTACGAGAAGGACGGCGCGATCTGGTTCAAGCTGCTGGGCGAGCGGTACACCGTGTTTGACGATCACCGGAAGAAGGAGGTCGAAAAGGTGAAGACCGCGCCAGTGGTGATCGACGACAAGATCCGTGGCAAAGTGGAGCGGCAGGAGGACGAGGACTTCGTCATCTTCCGGTCGGACGGCAACCCGGTGTTTCATTTCGTGAATGTGGTGGACGACATTGAGATGAAGATCTCGCACGTCATCCGCGGCGAGGATCACCTGTCCAACACCAGCAAGCACGTCCGCCTGTATGAGGGCTTCGGCGTCCCCGCGCCGGTTTTCGCCCACATCCCGCTGATCTTGAAATCGCCGGAGATGGGGCAGGGCAAGATGTCGAAGCGCGACAAGGGCGCGCTGATCGAGGAATATCAGCAGCGGTTCTTCCTGCCGGAGGCGTTGGTGAATTACCTGTCCCTGCTGGGATGGAATCCCGGCGACGACCGGGAAAAGATGCCGATTACCGACATCATCAAATTGTTCGACCTCCCGGGGGTGAACCAAAGCAACGCCAAGTTCGACGGCAAGAAGCTGGCGAACATGAACATGGTTTACCTGCTCGAACAGCCGCCGGAACGCTTCGTGGAACTGGCCATGACTTATTTCCGCTGGAAGAACGCGGCGGCCGTGATCGCGGCGCCGGTGGATTATTTCAAAACCGTCATGCTGCTGGCGCAGCCGAAGATCAAGTCGATCGACGAGCTATCGGCGTACACGGTGTATTTCTTCACCGAAGACTACCCGACCGATCCGAAGGTGAAGGAGAAGGTGATGGCCAAGGGCGACCCCAAGGCGCGTCTGACCGAATTGATCGCCGCGGTGCCGGAGATGGATTTTGCCACCGACGCGACCATCGAGGCTGGCATCAAGGCGCTCGCCGAAAGCAAGGGCCTTGGTTTTGGGGATTACCAAGCCGTCGCGAGACTCGCCGTGACGGGGACGAATGCGGGGCCGAGCATCACGGCGATTTTCCGTGTGTTGGGGAAGGAGCGGGTGGTGGGCCGGCTCGGGAAACTGTTGTCGGCTTGAAGCGCGGGTGCGCACCGAGCGGGGACCGAGGGCGTGGACGAGCCATGCCCCTACAACTGAACCGTTCGACCGTGCACGCGGCGGAATTGCATTCCGACTGCATGAGTCCGGCGCAGGCGGTCATGCGTTGCGTTGACTCCCCGAGTTTTCAGGCCGGTCAGCGCTTCACTTCGCCCAGGTGTCCTTGAGGGAGATGGTGCGGTTGAAGACCAGGCGCGAGTCGGGGGAAGATTCCTGGTCCAGGGCAAAGTAGCCGAGACGCTCGAATTGGTAGCGGTCGGAAGGCTTCGCCGTGGCGAGGGAGGCCTCGAGTTTCGCGCTGACGATTTCCAGGGATTTCGGGTTCACGACTTTCAGGAAATCCTCCTCGGATCCGGGCTCGGCGACGTTGAAGAGCCGGTCGTAGAGGCGCACCTCGGCATCGATGCAATGCGTGGCGCTGACCCAATGGATGGTGCCCTTGACCTTCTTGTCGGCATTCGGCTGGCCATGGCGGGTATCGAGCTGCGCGGTGCAGCGGAGCTCCGCGATGGCGCCGGAGGCGTCCTTCACGATCTCATCGAGCTTGATGATGCACGCGTACTTGAGGCGGACTTCGCCGCCGGGTTTCAGGCGGAAATATCTGGGCGGAGGCACCTCGGCAAAATCGTCGGATTCGATGAAGACCTCGCGCGTGAGGGCGACCTTGCGCGTCGTGGGATTCTCGTCCTGCGGGTTGTTGGTGGCGTCGCACTCCATGGTCTCGCCCGCGGGAATGTTGGTGAGGACGAGCTTGATCGGCTTGAGCACGGCGAGACGGCGGGCCGCGAGCCGGTTGAGCTCGGTGCGCACGGCATTCTCGAAAACGGCGACCTCGGTGACGGAGTCGAATTTCGTGACGCCGACGCTGGTGACGAAGGTGCGAAGCGCGCTCGCGGGGATGCCGCGGCGGCGCAGGCCGGAAAGCGTCGGCATGCGGGGATCATCCCAGCCTGAGACAACTTTCTCGTTCACGAGGGTGAGGAGCTTCCGCTTCGAAACGAGGGTGTAGCCGAGGTGGAGCTTGGCGAATTCGTACTGGTGGGGCAGGGCGCGCGGCAGATCCAGGCTCTCGAGGACCCAGTCATAGAGCGGGCGATGGTCCACGAATTCGAGGGTGCAGATCGAATGGGTGACGCCCTCGAGGTAATCGCTGAGGCAGTGGGCGTAGTCGTAGAGCGGGTAGATGCACCACTTGTCGCCGGCGTGGTGGTGGGCGACATGGCGGATGCGGTACAGCAGGGGATCGCGCAGCCACATGTTGGGCGACTTCATGTCGATCTTGCTGCGCAAGGAGCGCGCGCCGTCGGGAAACTCGCCGGCCTTCATGCGCTGGAAAAGATCGAGATTCTCAGCCACGGAGCGGTTGCGGAAGGGGCTGTCCTGTCCGGGGCGGTCGGGCGCGCCGCGGTGCTTGTCGGTATCCTCCGGGCTCAGATCGCAGACGTAGGCCTTGCCGCGGCGGATGAGTTCGAGCGCGTAGTCGTAGAGCTGGTCGAAATAATCGGAGGCGAAGAAAGGCTCGGCGTCGGCGGAGGGCGGAACCGGGGCGAGATAGTGGTCGGGTTTGCCATTGCTCGTGACGGCGGCCGGGTGGGCGCCCTTGGGTTTGAAGCTGAGGCAGTGGTCGGCCCAGCCATCGATCAGCCAGCGAACGTCGCGGGTGATCGATTCAACATATTCAACGTCTTCCTTGACCGGGTTGGTGTCGTCGAAGCGGAGGTTGCATTGCCCCTGGTGCTCGCGGGCGATGCCGAAGTTGAGGCAGATCGACTTGGCATGGCCGATATGGAGATAGCCGTTCGGTTCCGGGGGGAAACGAGTGACGATCTTCGCGTAGCGATTTTCCGCGACGTGGCCCGCGACGATATCGCGGATGAAATCGGTGGGGGCGGGCGGCGGAGTGGGATCGGACTTTTCGGACATTCCGCCCAAGAAAGGTGATTCGGCGGCGGGGAAGCAATGGCGCAGTTGGGCGGGGCGCCCAGGCCCGGGGGTTCGCCGTCGCGGCGTGCAGCCTCTCCCACGTGGTTTGCGCCGGAAGATTAAGGCAAAATCATGCCGTTGGATGGAGGGGCGCGGTTTGACCGCGCCCTATTCTCGCTGCGGGAACCGAGGGCGTGGACGAGCCACGCCCCTGCACCCGAACCGTTCGACCGCGCAGCTGCGGAATCGCATTCTTACTGCATCGTTCCGGCTAAGGGGCGGGGGGCAGGTCGGCGATCAGGGTCTCGAAGCGGACGCGTTCCGTCGGGTCCTGCGTGTAGCGCAGCGCGAGTTGGGCGATGGCCCGGGCTGTTTCGGGCCGGCCGGCCTGACGGTAGAGGACGGCGGATCGATGGAGGAGGCCGCTATCCCGGGGAAAGAGTCGGATGCCCTCATCCAATACAGCCAGGTGTTCGGGTTTGGGCGGAACGGAACTGAGCGACCACGCCTCGGCGATGGTTTCATAAGTCTCGGGCAATTGGGGCGGAAGGGAGCGCGCCTTGAAGAGAGGCGTCAACACGCCGGCCATTTGCGCGTTGGTCAGGCGAGGGTCGGGTCCCTGTTCGACTTTGAAGGTATCGAGTCGAAGCCGGGAGAGGGCGACGTGAGCGGAGGGACTCGCCACGCCTTCGCGCACGGCGGCGTTCAGAAACTTGAAGGCGTTCTCGGGATCAGGGTCGACCTGGCCAAGACCGGACAGGAGGGCGGCGGAGCGCCCGCCGCGGCGATACGCGAGGCGATATTCCTGATGAGCTTCGGCTTTCTTGCCGGCCAGGCGGAGGGCGTCGCCCTTGATCACCCCAATTTGCTCGGGGGTGGCCTGGTCGAGCACGATGTCGGCGGGTGCGAGATGATCCGACGGCTTGAGCGGGTATTGCTGGTATTGGTGACGGGTGTGGCGGAGGTAGGCGCGGAGTTGTTTCTCCATGTCGGCGTACCCGATCTTGAAGCAATCGCGGAAGAGTTCCTCGGACAGCGGCTCGCGGCTGAGGCGACTGACGAATTGGGCGAGGGCGTCCTTGTGGCGCAGCTTGTCGCCGAAGAGGCAGTAATGCACGAAGGCGTAGGATTGCTTGGCCCAGAGGTTGTTGCCAAGCGGGCTGGCGGCCTCGGGCGATTCGTGCGTGATGGCGAGGAAGCGGTCGAAGGGGATGAATCGCCGGGTTTGGAGCACGACGTTGAACGGCTGTTCGCCGACGATGGCATTGGCGACGGTGGCATCCTCGGCGGCGGCTTCCAGCGGCGAACCGCCCGAGGCGCTGCCCTTGAAGGTGTCGATCTTGCCGAGGATGAGCGACTGCCGCGTCAGCTCGATATCCATGATGATCTGGGCCAGGCCCTCCTCCATCCAGGCCGGGGGTCGAACCTCGCCCTGGCTGAGGAGGAAGTGGACGTATTCCCGGTAGAGCTGCCGGTAATGGTCGACCTGGTATTCGGAAGAGGCGCCACCGGTGGCGAGGAGCGCGGCGGAGTCGGTGATGGTGACCAGGTCCGTCTGCAGGTCGACGACGATGGCGATCTGTTCGCGATTGCGCAGGAGGAGGCTAGGAACAACCGCGTCGTCGCGCGTACGGTTGACGGGAAGGAAGGCGTCGAATTTATTCTCGCGACCGCAGAGGAGCAGGCTGGCGGACGCGATGCGCTGGGTGCTGGCGGGCCAGATGAGGCGAACGGCCTGCTGGAATTTGTGAAAGTCGGCGAGGAGGCGCTTGGTTTCCTTTTCACCGGCGTTGGACAGGACCTCGAAGCCCGCGACCTGCGCGTGACGCCAATCTTCCACGGGAGGAAGGTCGGCGCGTTCGGTCACGGTGAGGGTGGGCAGCTCGAGGGTTTGCCCTTCGGTGACGACGCGTTCCGCGGCATTCAACAAATGGACGCCGACAGTGGCCAACAGGACGAGGAAGCTCATCCGCAGGAAACGAAACGGGCGGGCAGAGGAGGTCATAAAGTTGCGCGGCATGGGGGCGTGGTCGATCTCGAGGCGCCCGCCCCCGGGACCGCGATCAGCGGGCGAAGGGCGATCCGGTCTGGCCGCGATGGGTGGGGGAAACGCCATCGCTGCCCATGGCTTTGAGCAGGTCGGTCAGGTAGGGGATGAGTTGCTTCTTGCGACTGACGACGCCGGGCAGATCGAAGACCTCGTCCTGCTCGATCTGGGCATAGGATATGCGCCGGACGAACTCGGGGTCGCCCTTGACGAGCATGAGAGAGTTCTGGGTGTTGATGTCGGTGATGAGCAGCGCGGCGAACGCGAGACGCTCGGAGGTGCGGAGTTCGTCGAGGGCGGTGGCCAGGGGCTCGGCGTGCTGCCAGAAATTGTCGAAGCCGAGTTCCTCGACTTGGGAGACGGCGAATCGCACCGATTCCTCCTCGTACACCTTGAAGTCGGAGCGGACGACCTTGTCGGCGGGACTGGCGAGGATGACCGAGCCGGAGCTGAAAATCAGTCGGGCGAGATCCTCCGCCTTGATGCCGGCGTGGGACTGGAGCCAGTTGAGGATGTCGGCGTCCTTGGTCGTGGAAGTCGGGCTCTGGAGGAGCAGGGTGTCGGAAATGAGGCCGGACATCATGATGCCCGCGAGATTGGCGGAGGGCGTGAGGCCGTGGCGGCGGAACTGGTCCGCGACGATGGTGCAGGTGGAGCCCACGGGCTCGTTGAGGAACAGGATGGGCTGGGCGGTCGACATCGGTCCCAGCCGGTGGTGGTCGAGGATCTCGGTGATCGTCACTTCGTCCGCCCCGGGGACGGCTTGGGTGAGTTCGTTGTGATCGACGAGCACGAGGCGGGTGGGGACGGGCTTCAGCAGGTCGGACTTGGTGAGGATGCCGAGCAGCGTGTTGTCCTCCCCGGTGACCATCATGGCGTGGGGGGCATTTTGCGCGAAACGCTTTTTCGTGTCGGCGATGCGCGAGTCCGGGTTGAGGGCGGTGAAGTTGCGATCGGCGAGGTGTTCGATGGTGGAGGCGGTGCGGACAAACCACGCCGTGGTCGCAGTGTCCTGGGCGCTGACGAGGATGCTGACGCGGTGCTCGCGGGCGAGGGCCACGATGTCGGGGTCGACGGGGAGGTTGCCGCTGACGATGAGCGCGCGGATGCCGAGCTCGATGGCGCGGCGCTGGACGTCGGGCCGGTCGCCAACGATGATGATGGATCGCGCGGCGGGAATGCCGTCCTTCTCGGAAATGGTCCAGAAGGTCCGGATGTCCATGGCGCCGATGCGCACGAAGAGTTCCTCCAGGACATCGCCGTCGACCAGGTGCAGGACGGTGGCCTGGAGGGACTGGACGATGCGCGCAAGGCTGGTGCGCACGGATTTCATGGCGCGCGGCTCGTCGAGGCGCGGGATGAAATAGTGACCAAGCTGGGCGAGGGTGATGGTGCCGGTGGCCCGGTTTTCCCCGGTGACGACGGGCAGAACGGTGAGGTGATGGCGATCGATCAGGCGGAGGGCCTCGGCGCAGGTCGCACCGACGCTGACGGCGTAGGGGCTGACGGACATGAGATCGCGCACACGGGGCGAGACATCGCTGAGATAATGCGGAAGCGGCGTGTGAAAGCGCTCGAGGATGGCGTCGATGCGGGCGTTGGAATTGCCGCAACGGGCGGCAACGTAGCCGAGTTCCCCGCGTGCCTCCTTGAATGCGGCGTAGGCGATGGCGGAGCAGATGGAGTCGGCGTCCGGGTTGCGGTGACCAATGACGTAAATGGGATGGGCGGGAGCCATGGGAGCCGGGGGAGCGTATGGGGCCCCCACGCCGGGGGAAGAAAAAAGCCCTGCCCAAGGGCAGGACCGGGGCCGGACAGTGCGCGCGCGCTGCCCCGCCGGTTCAGGGCGCCTGGCCCGCGGTGCCGGTGGGGGAGCCAACCGTCTGGCCGCCGGCCGGCGGCGTGGCATATATCCGGGCGGTGGCGGGGATAGCTTGTCGCACGGAAGTGCCCTTCGTGCCATTGGTCAGTGTCAGGCGGTTGTCGGTCTCCGCGACGTTGGGAAAAAACTGGACGTTTCCGCCGAGGAAGGCGATGTGGCCGCCGGTGTCGCGGTACGCGCCGCTGGCGGCGTCCCAGAGGCCCGAGGTCTGCAGGCCGCGGGTGTATGCGACCGGCGTGGAAGGGGCGTCGCCGATGCGCAGGCCGCCCACGAATTCGAAGCTCAGGACGCGGCTGCCGAAATCGGCGGCGAGGGTGGTGCGGCTGGCCGGTTCCACGATGGCGGCGGGGAAGCTGCCGTTGAAATAGGGATCGTTCTTGGCGAAGTAGAACTGCGGGTCGGTGACGATGCCGCGTTGGGCGAGGATGCCGGCCCACGCGTGGGGGCCGGTGCCAAGGCCCGGGTATTGGGTGGCGATCTGGGCGGGGTCGGGGAGGCGGTCATTGTTGTCCGCGGCGTAGAGGCTGGCGGCCTTCACGAGTTCCCGGAGGTTGGCGGCGTCCGCGGTGCGTTGCGCGGTTTCGCGGACCTTGGTGACCGTGGGGAAGATCAGGGCCGCCAAAATGCCGACGATGGCGATGACCGTGAGCAGCTCGATGAGCGTGAAGCCGCGCGAAGACGCGGACGAAGGGCGCATGGGGAAGGGCATGGAGGAATGCGGCCCGCTTCTCTGCGGCGGGAGTGTCCCGGCCCGGCGCCCAAATTCAAGCGCATTCTGGATTCCCGGACTGGACAAGGCTCGGCGCATGGGGTCACATGCGGCCACCATGGTCGTATACTTTGACGGCAACTATGTTGATTCCTCGGAAGCGAAGGTCTCGGTCTTCGATCACGGCCTGCTGTATGGGGACGGTATTTTCGAGGGCATCCGGATCTACGGGGGCAATGTATTCCGGCTCGATGAGCATCTCGAACGGCTCGAGCTCTCGGCGCGGGCCATCATGCTTACCCTGCCGTTGAGCCGCGTGCAGATGGCCGAGGCGGTGTGCGAGACCTGTCGCCGCAACCAGCTTCAGGATGGTTATATCCGCCTGGTGGTGACGCGGGGCGTGGGCGATCTCGGGCTGGCGCCGTGGTCCTGCTCGAACCCGACGACCTTCATCATCGCCAGCAAGATCTCGCTCTACCCGCAGGAATATTACGACAACGGGCTGGCGATCGTGACGGTGCCCACCCGGCGGATCGCCCCGGACGCGCTGCCGCCGACGGTCAAGTCGCTCAATTATCTGAACAACATCCTCGCCAAGCTGGAGGCGCGGCAGGCGGGGGCGCTCGAGGCCATCATGCTGAATGCGCAGGGCTACGTGGCGGAGTGCACCGCGGACAACATCTTCGTGGTCGCCGGGGGCGAGATCATCACGCCGGCCTCGTCCGCCGGTGCGCTCAAGGGCATCACCCGGGGCACGATTTTCGACGTGGCCCGGGAGGCGGGCATTGCGATCCGCGAGGCGGACCTGACGCGTTACGACGTCTGGTGTGCCGACGAATGCTTTTTGACCGGCACGGGCGCGGAAGTGATCCCGGTGGTGAAGCTCGACGGGCGGGTCATTGGCGCGGGCAAGCCTGGACCGGTCACGGGGCGAATCCTGGCCGGTTTCCGGCAGCGGGTTTTGGTGGAAGGGACGCGCATCTGACGGGCTCCGCGCTTGCCTCGGGCGGTCCCGGCGGCACACAGTGAGGGGCGCAGGAAGTCGCCGGGCCGGTGGATTTGCGTTTCCGGGCCGAAATGCTATTCTGTGCCTATCATTTCCATGGCCAATTCCCTCAAGTGTGACCTCTGTTCCAAGCCCGCCACTGTCCACCTAACCCAGATCGTAAACAGCAAGATACACAAGGTGGACCTCTGCGAGGCGTGCGCGCAGGCCAAAGGGGTAACGGATCCGAGCGGGTTCTCGCTCGCCGACCTCTTGCTCAAGGCCTCGCTCAACCCGGAACCGACCGGGGATTTCAAGTGCACGGCGTGCGGGTTCACCGCGCAGGACTTCAAGAAGACGGGCCGTTTCGGTTGCCCGACCTGTTATGAGCAGTTCACGGGCATGATCGAGCCCATGCTCGAGACCATGCACAAGGGCAGTGCGCACACCGGCAAGGTACCGATGCGCGCGCTCGAGCGCCGCTCGCTGTATGAGCGGTTGACGCAGCTCGAAACCGAGCTGGACCAAGCCATCAAATCGGAGCGTTACGAGGATGCGGCCCGGTTCCGGGACGAGATCACGCAGGTCCGCCAGTTGGGCAGCCGCAAGGAGAACGCCTGAGGCCATGAAGATCAACGAACTCATCGAATCGCACTCGGAGTTGACGGACACCGCCGCCAGCAAGAGCGCGGTCGTGCTCATGACACGCATCCGACTTGCGCGGAACCTCGCGGGACAGCCGTTCCCCGGTTGGGCGCGCGATGCCCAGAAGCGCGAGATTCGCGATCGCTGCATGCAAGCCGTGGCGGCGCTGCCGCAAATGAAGCGCGGCCTCGCGATCCCGGTGGAGAGCCTGGACGACCTGCAGAAGCAAATCCTGGTGGAGCGGCACCTGATCAGCCGCGAGCTTTGCCATGCCAAGGCGGGCTCGGGCATCGTCATCAGCAAGGACCAGTCGTGCGTCGTCATGGTCAACGAGGAGGATCACCTCCGGATCCAGGTCCTGCGGGCTGGGTTTCAGTTCAAGAAAGTCTGGAACGCGATCAACGCGGTGGACTCGGACTTGGAGGAACACATGGATTTCGCGTTTTCCCCGACGCTGGGATATTTGTCCGCGTGCCCGACGAACCTCGGCACGGCCATTCGCGCGTCGGCGATGATGCATCTGCCCGCGCTCGTGATTTCGGGGCAGATGGAAAAGGTGGTCCGCGCCGTGAACCAGCTCGGCATGGCGGTGCGCGGCCTGTTTGGCGAGGGCTCCGATGCCAGCGGCAGCATCTTCCAGATTTCGAACCAGACGACGCTCGGGGAGAGCGAGGAGGAAATCATCAAGCACCTGCATGGCGTGCTCAACACGATCATCGACCAGGAGCTCAATGCCCGCGAACGGCTGGTGGCCACGGACCCGAACAAGCTTTTCGACAAGGTGGGCCGTGCGTTCGGCATCCTGCAGAACGGCCACCTGCTCAACTCGGGCGAGGCCATGAACCTGCTCTCGTTGATCCGGCTCGGCATCGATCTGGGCGTGTTTGCGGACACGCAGCGCGGGCTGGTGGACCGGCTTTTCATCGAATGCCAGCCCGGCCACGTGCAGCACGCCGCGAAGGGGGCCTTCGACCCCTCGCAGCGGGACGTCCTGCGGGCCGAGCGCCTCCGCTCCGAATTTGCCAAATTGCCCCCGCCGGACTTCACTCACGCCATAAAGTAACCGATAGACCAAAGGCACCACTCATGGAACCAATGAACAATTTTACTCCCCGCGCCCAGCAGGTGCTGGCACTCGCCCGCAAGGAAGCGGATCGCTTCCATCACAACTACGTCGGGACCGAGCACCTCCTGCTTGGCTTGATCAAGCTGGGGCAGGGCGTGGCCGTGAGCGTGCTCCAGAAGATGGGGCTAGATCTCGAGACCGTGCGGGCCGAGGTCGAAAAGCAGGTCGGCATCGGGCAGGAATCCAAGACCCCGGTCGGCAGCATCCCATATACGCCGCGCGTGAAGAAAGTCCTGGCGCTGGCCGGCAAGGAGGCCAAGGCGCTCAATCACAGCTACGTCGGCACCGAGCACATCCTGCTCGGCCTCCTCCGCGAGGGCGAGGGCGTGGCCGCGCGCGTGCTCAAGACCCTCGAGGTCGACATCGAGCGCACCCGCAATGAAATCCTCCGCGAGCTCGATCCCCAGTTCTCCTCCGGCCAGAGCGATGGCGGCGCGGGTGCTGGTGGTGGCGGCGAGGAGGTCGCGCCCCGCGGCGGCGACGAGAAGAAGGAAGTCAAGACCCCGGCCTTGAAGGCCTTTGGCCGCGACCTGACTGAACTGGCCCGCAAGGGCGAGATGGACCCGGTCGTGGGCCGTAAGAACGAGATCAGTCGCGTCATCCAGATCCTTTGCCGCCGCACCAAGAACAACCCGGTGCTCGTCGGCGAGGCCGGCGTCGGCAAGACCGCCATCGTCGAGGGCCTCGCGCAGGAAATCGCCAAGGGCAACGTGCCCGAGATCCTCGCCGACAAGAAGGTCGTCACGCTCGACCTCGCGCTCATGGTGGCCGGCACGAAATATCGCGGCCAGTTCGAAGAGCGGATCAAGGCCGTGATGGACGAGATCAAGCGTTCCAAGAACGTCATCATCTTCATCGACGAGATGCACACGATCGTCGGCGCCGGCGCCGCCGAGGGCGCGATGGACGCGTCCAACATCTTCAAGCCCGCCCTCAGCCGCGGCGAGCTCCAGTGCATCGGCGCGACCACGCTGAACGAGTACCGCAAGTACATCGAGAAGGACAGCGCCCTCGACCGTCGTTTCCAAATGGTGAAGGTCGAGCCGCCCTCCGTGGAGGACACCATCATCATCCTCCGTGGCATCCGCGGAAAGTACGAGGAGCACCACAAGGCGACGTTCACCGACAAGGCGATCGAGACCGCGGCCAAGCTCTCGGACCGTTACATCACCGGCCGATTCCTGCCGGACAAGGCCATCGACGTGATGGACGAGGCCGGTTCGCGCGCCCGCATCACCACGCTCAACCGCCCGCCCGAGATCGAGGCGATGGGCAAGGAGATCGAGGAGGTCTGCACCAAGAAGGAGCAGGCCATCGCCGCCCAGCATTTCGAGGAGGCCGCCAAGTTCCGTGACCAGGAGAAGCAACTCCGCACGAAACAGGACGAACTGGTCGAGAGCTGGAAGAAGACCCGCGACGAGAACCGCATCACGGTCGACGAGGAGCAGATGGTCCGCGTCGTCGCCGAGTGGACGGGCATCCCGCTGAACCGCCTGGAGCGCAAGGAGAGCGAGCGCCTGCTCGCGCTCGAGGGCGATCTGCAGAAGGCCATCGTCGGGCAGGATCCCGCGACCATCGCGATCGCGCGCGCCCTGCGCCGCTCGCGCGCCGACCTCAAGGATCCGCGCCGCCCGATCGGTTCCTTCATGTTCATGGGCCCGACCGGCGTCGGCAAGACCGAGCTCGCGAAGCAACTCGCCGCGCAGATGTTCGGCAACCAGGACGCTCTCATCCAGATCGACATGTCGGAATACATGGAGAAGTTCGCCGTCTCCCGCCTCGTCGGCTCGCCTCCGGGCTACGTCGGCTACGAGGAGGGCGGCCAGCTGACCGAGGCCGTCCGCCGCCGGCCGTATTCCGTGATCCTCTTCGACGAAATCGAGAAGGCGCACCCGGACGCGCTCCAGCTGCTCCTGCAGATCATGGAGGACGGGCGCCTGACCGACTCGCTCGCCCGAACGGTGGATTTCCGGAATACCATCATCATCATGACGACCAACGTCGGCGCCTCGCTCATCCAGCGCCAGACGACGATGGGTTTCGCGGCCGCCAAGGCCTCGGACTTCCATGACATGGACAAGTTGAAGGAAAAGGTGCTCGAGGAGGCGAAGCGCGTCTTCAAGCCCGAGTTCCTGAACCGCATCAACGACCTCGTGGTCTTCCGTCCGCTCGACAAGAACGACCTGTTGAAGATCGTCGAAATCGAGGCGGCCAAGGTCGTCAAGCGGCTCGCCGCTCGCAACATCCAGCTCGAGTTTTCCCCCGAGTCGAAGACCCTGCTCATCGAGAAGGGCTACGACGAGAAGTACGGCGCGCGTCCGCTGCGCCGCGCCGTGGAGCACTATCTCGAGGATCCCCTGGCCGAGGCTTTGTTGCGCGGCGAGGTGAAGGAAAACGAGCCCATCCTCGTTGTCCGCAACGGCGACAAGCTGGAGTTCAAGGCCCAGTCGCCGACGCAGGAGAGCGGCGTGGCACCCTGATTTCCGACGTACCGCGACGTTTCGAGGCCCGCCTTTACCGGCGGGCTTTTTAGTTTTTGGTCAGCCGCTGGCGCGCTAGCCGGTATGTAGGACCGACGCCGGATTTGCTGGAGCAGTTTAGGCGAGTTTGGGGCCGCCTCCTGGTAGGTCGCGCCCTGGTCCGGCTTCGCGCACGAGGTCGTCGCGAGCGACGAGTCTGCAAACGCAACACGATCCCGCAGTATGCGCGGTCAAATGGTTCGGTGGTAGGGGCGTGGCTCGTCCACGCCCTCGCTTTCCGCAGCGAGAAAAAGGGCGCGGGCGAGCCGCGCCCCTACATCCAAATGCAATCGGGCTCAGAGCCGCTTGCCCGGACGATACTCCGCCGTGCCCCTGTGTTCTTCATTAACCGGCTCTAGTGACGGACGAGGGCGACGCGGAAACCGATCGTGTAATCACGGCGACCGGGGGAACCGCCGGCGCGGGCGGCCGAACGGCCGACCGTCAGGGGCATGCGCCAGCTGCCGCCACGGGCCTTGCGAAAATGGCCGTGATCGGGTCCGGTGGGGTCGGTGACAGAACCGCCGGGATAGAGACCGTACCAATCACGGCACCATTCGAGGACGTTGCCGGACATGTCATGGAAGCCCCAATCGTTGGGTAGCAGCTGGGCGACGGGGTGGGTGCTCTCGCGGCTGTTGTCGTCGTGCCAGGACATCCGCATGGGGTCCGGACCGGCATAGGCATCGGTGGTGCCCGCGCGGCAGGCGTATTCCCACTGGGCCTCGGTGGGCAGCGTGTAGGCGTGATTTTCCGGGAGACGACCGGCCGTGCGTTCGCGCTCGGTGAGAAGGCGGCAAAATTCCATGGCATCGAGCCAGGACACGCGCTCGACGGGAGCATTGCGACCGGCCGCCGTGAAACGGCTGGGATTCTGGCCGGTGATCGATTCGTAGAATTGCTGGGTAACCTCGGTTCGGCCGAGCCAGAAGCCGTGCGTGAGCGTGACGCGGGTGGCGGGGGACTCCGCCTTGTCCACTGCGGCGTCGATCGTGTTGCCCATGACGAAGGTTCCGGGCGTTACCCAGATCATGTCCGCGTCGGAATCGGAAATCGTGAAATTGGCGCCGGCAGTGATTGGTCCAGCGGCCGGCAGGATGATGGTTGCCCAGACGGTGATGGGCAGGAAAGCGATGCGCCAGAGGAGGCAGGGGAGGCGAGCGTCCGGGGCGAACTTCATCGCACCAACACGAGACAACGCGGATGAAACGTCAAACCCGGTGGAGGCATCGGGCAACCGAGATTGCCGGACGAATTCCGGAAAAAGCGCGGGGGAAATGAACCTTTTCCGCCTTGTAGGCGTCGTAGAGGCCGCTTCACTTCCATTTCCCTCCCATGCTTGAAATCATCAAGGGCGCCGGCCTGCTCATTTACCCGCTCACCCTCTGTTCGATCATCGCGGTCTATATTGTTTTTGAGCGCCTGTATGCGTTGCGAAAAGGAGCGGTGCTGCCGGACGACCTGGTGGACACCATCATCGAGGGGCGGGCTCCGCAGGGTGGACGTCATTCCGTCATGGCGCGCATCGTGGATTACGCGGAACGGCACAAAGGCGACCCCGAGGCGATCAAGGCGTTCGCGCGATTGGAGATCAATCGCATGGAGCGGGGCATCCCGTACCTGGATGTGATTTATATCGCCGCGCCGATGCTGGGTCTCACCGGCACGGTCATGGGCCTGTTGCGCGTATTCGGCCAGATTTCCCCCGAGACCGGCTTGCCCGATCCCGCGGCATTCACCAAGGGCGTCTCGCTCGCCTTGTCGGCCACCCTGATTGGCCTGGTGGTGGCGTTGGTGGCCATCGTGCCCGCGGGCTATCTCACCCGGAAGATCGAAAACGACGCGGCGAAGATCGACCTGTTGTTGGAACGCGTCCTGTCGGCGCAGGGGAAGTCATGAGCGGCTTGCTGCTCAAGAAACGCCGGCGGCCGGAGCTGAACCTGCTCCCGTTGATCGACGTGCTGGTGATGCTCGTGTTTTTCGCCTTCGTGACGATGCAGTTCCGATCCGTCACGACGATGAACCTGACCCTGCCCAAGGTGGAAACCGCGGGGAAGAGCGAGCTCAAGGAATCGCTCACGATCAGCATCACGAAGGAAGGCGGCGTCGAGGTGAACGGCCGCGTGGCGAGCATGCAAATCCTCGGGGAGATCGTCGAGGAGATCGGGCGCATCAGCAAGGATATCACCGTCGTGATACGGTCCGATGAGAACACGCCGTTGCGGCACGTGACCGAGGCGATGGATATCTGCCGCAAGCAGGGTTTGAACAAGATCAGGCTGCAGAGCCGCTGACGCGAAGCAGTAGGCGATTAGCCTTCAGCGCCAAGCCAGAACGGTGAGGTCGCGTCTTGGCTTAAAAGCTTTCCGCTTATCGCTTGGGGCTTATAGCTAGGGTCATGCCCATGAAGATACTCATCACCGGTGTCACGCGTGGTCTCGGTCGGGCGCTGGCGGAGTGGTTCATTGCCCACGGGCATACGGTCATTGGTTGCGGTCGCAGTGCGGAGGTGTTGAACCTGAGGTTCACCCATCCCGCGCCCCACGACTTTTCCGCCGTGGATGTGACCGAGGAGAACAAGGTGGCGCTGTGGGCGGAAAAGGTCCTGGCCGCGCATGGAGCGCCGGACATCCTCATCAACAACGCGGCGGTGATGAATGATCCCGCGCCGTTGTGGAAGGTTCCCGCGCGCGAGTTCAATACCTTGGTCGATGTGAACATCAAAGGTGTCGCCTGCGTGATCCGGCATTTCGTGCCCGCGATGGTGGAGAGAAAGACCGGCGTGATCGTGAACCTGAGTTCCGGCTGGGGACGCAGCACGTCGCCGGACGTGGCGCCGTATTGTGCGTCGAAGTATGCCATGGAAGGGCTGACGCTGGCCCTGGCGCAGGAATTGCCGAAGGGGATGGCGGCGGTGCCGCTCAACCCCGGGGTGATCGACACGGACATGTTGCGACAGTGCTGGGCCGACGGGGCCTCGAGTTATCCGAAGGCCGACGCCTGGGCCGAGGTGGCGGCGCCCTTCATCCTGCAACTGGGGCCGAAGGACAATGGGCGCTCGTTGAGCGTGGGGTCGTTCGAGGACTGAGCGGGAACGATGGAGTTGGATGGATGGCGCGGGTCATTGAGCGCGCCCTTTTCTCGCTGCGGGAACCGCGGCGTGGACAAGCCACGCTCCTACAACGGAACCGTTGGACTGCACGCTGCGATTGCATTCCGACTGCATGAGTCCGCCTGAGCGGCGAAAAGAGCCGGCTGATCAGCAGTGCGAGGTCGGTGCTCGCTCCGCCCGGGATGACCGTGGTGGTCGTATTTTCCATTCTCCAAAGTTTATTTCCGCTTACCATGCAATCGCCCAGCGGCTGCTCCCGGTCTCGCGGCGACGGTGAGGGATGTCATTCGTAATTCTCATTCGGGAGGACGGCGCGGGTTGTGACGAGGGCCGCGGGTGCGGACGCTTCGTCGACCCAATGTCGAGCGTGATGCCCTCCCATCTAATCGAGATGGCGAATCAGGGCAAAAAAATGCCCGGCCACCTGGCCGGGCATGACAATACATAATCTGAAAGCGTTTCAGTTACGACTTGAACTCCTTGTTGATCCAGTCGCTCAGGAGATTCTTGTCGTAGAACAGGGGATCGTTGCGACCGGCCAGGCGGAGGTCGTTCATGAAGTCCATGTCGCTCAGTCGGCGTTCACCTTCGTTGATGACCTTGCCGTGCTCATCGAGCAGCTTGAAGGAAAGCCGGATGCGCGGGATGTAGATCTCACGAATCACGCGGACGTCCTGGCTGGTGGAACCGCTCGGGAGATAATCGCCCGCGAGGTCGACATCCGACACGATGACTTCGAGCTTTTGGCCCGGCGCGAGGCGGCGTCCGGCCTCCTTCTCAATGTGCGAGCTCAGCATCTTGAGGTAGCCCTTGTCGGTGCCGCCCCCGAAGTGGGCGCGGGCATCGGTAAACTTGTCGGACTCGTGGAACGAAACCGCCACGTTGGATTGCTGGTCGGCGGCGGAAGTGAGGACGCCCGCGGCCAAAACCGCAGCGGCGATCAGGGATAACTTGGCTTGGGTTTTCATGATGTCACCGGAGACAGGAGCTCTCCGAATTTGTGCCATGATGCCCGAAAAATTTGTTCAGGCGCGTGACTTGGAATCGATGATCAAGGTGACGGGACCGTCGTTGACCGATGTGACCTGCATGGATGCGCCAAATTCGCCGGTGGCAACGCGCTCAGGGCCGCCCAAGGCCGCCGCCAGCTGGCCGATAAAAAGCTCGTAGAGCGGTCGGGCGTGCCCGGGGCGGGCCGCGGCGTGGAAGGAAGGGCGGTTACCCTTCGCCGTGCTGGCGTGCAGGGTGAACTGGCTGACCAGGAGGACCAGAGGCAGCGGGCGCGCGGCGGGGTCACCAGCGCTGGCGAGGTCCAACAAGGAGTTGTTCATCCGGCCGTCCGCGTCCTCGAAAATACGGAGGCGGACGACTTTGTCGGCCAGCCATTGTCCGTCATCGGCGTTGTCGGCGGCTTCGATCCCGAGGTACACGAGCAGGCCCTGGCCAATGTGACCGGTCAGGCGTTCGCCGACGGTGACGCGCGCGGAGCTGACGCGTTGGACGACAATCCGCATGGCACCGCCGCTACGACGCCCTTCAGAGCATCGGCACGTGTGGCTCGACCTCGGCGTCGTAATCGATGCCCGGGAGACCGAAGCCGAACATCTTCAGGAATTCCGTGCGATAGCCGGCGATGTCGGTGAGTTCAGCGAGATTCTCGGTCGTGACCCTGGGCCAGATTTCGGAAATGGCATTCTGAATTTCGGGGCGCATTTCCCAATCGTCCACGCGGACGCGTCCCTCGGAATCGAATTGGGGCCGGTTGCCGTTGAAGAGCTGGGTCGCGAAGAGGCGTTGCATCTGCTCGATGCAGCCCTCGTGCGTGCCGGCGGCCTTCATGACCTTGTAGAGAATGGAAATGTAGAGGGGTACGACGGGGATCGCCGAGCTGGCCTGGGTGACGAGGGCCTTGTTGACGGAGATGAAGGCGCGACCGCCGACGGCGGACTGAAGCCGGGCATCGATGGACTTGGCGGCGCGCTCGAGGTCGATCTTGGCGCGGCCGATGGTGCCATCCTTGTAGATGGGCCAGGTGTGGATGGGCCCGATGTAGGAGTAGGAAATCGAAGTGGCGCCGGGAGCGAGAAGCTTGGCGTCGATCAGGGCCTGGATCCACATTTCCCAATCCTCGCCGCCCATGACGGCGACGGTGTCCGCGATGGCGGCTTCATCGGCGGGCTGGATGGTCACCTCGCTCACGATGCCCTTGTCGGTATCGACGGTCTTGTTCGTGTAGGGTGCACCGATGGGCTGAAGGGTCGACTTGTGGACGGTGCCGGTGCGCGGGTGCTGGCGTCGGGGTGAGGCGAGGGAATAGACGACGAGGTCGATCTGGCCGAGGTCGCGGGCGATGGCCTCGAGGGCCTGTTTCTTGATGTCGTCGGAAAACGCGTCGCCATTGATGTTCTTGGCGTAGAGCCCGGCGTCGCGGGCCGCCTGGGTGAAGGCGATGGTGTTGTACCAGCCTGGCGTTGCGGGCCGGCCCTCCTCGGAGGGGCGTTCGAAGAAGATGCCGAGGGTGGCGGCGCCGGAACCGAAGGCGGCGGTGATCCGCGAGGACAGGCCGAAGCCGGTCGAAGCGCCGATGACCAGGACTTTCTTGGGACCGGCGGCGATGGGGCCCTTGGCTTTGACGTGGTCGATCTGCTGTTGGATGTGAGCCGCGCATCCGGTGGGGTGAGCGGTGACGCAGACGAAGCCGCGAACCTTCGGTTTGATGATCATGGCCGGCGAATTCTTACGGGGGAGGAGGGGCTGACAAGTGCCAAGTTGCCATCACGGCGGCGGGCCCTGATTGGCTGAGAGCGGACCGGCGAGGAGGAAGGAAGTGCCGGCATCGGCCGGCGATTCCTTGGGACCAGTGCTGATCGCGAAAGACGCGGGTGTCGCCACGGGGCGAGATGGCGTGATGGGTTGAATGCGAGCGGAGCCCGTGAGGACACCGCAATGAATCGGTTCGGGTGACGAGCGATCAAGGATCCAGAGATGGAAGGCGTGGCCTGACGGGAGGGGCGGCATGTGCTCGGCCAGCAGCAGCCCGTTTTGTTGTTCCGCGTCCCACACGACGACCGCTCTCGCGCTGGGCATGGGATTGGTCGACGGGAGCAGCGTGGCGATGCGGAGCCGGTTGAAATTGTCCGCCCTTCCCAGGCGCTGGCCGAGGTCATTGATCATCGCCTCGGCGAGGAAGGAGCGTTCCGCCAGCTGGTGTCTGGCGTTGGCGGAGGCCAAGTCGGCCAGCTGCTGTTGCGTCTGGAGGGTTTGGTTGGCTGAGCGCAACGAGAGGATTTGCGCGGCTTGCCACATGACCACGAGGAGCAGGACGGCGGCCAGGACCCAGGGCATGATCCGAAGAATGCGCGGAGGCGACACATGGGGCTCGGGGGAGGCGTTCATTTGCGGGGAAGGAAGGCGCGCCGGACGCAGTGGTTCATGAAGGAAATCCCTGGGCGCAAGCGGCCGATTCAGAGGACAGCGAGGCCGATGAGTCCCAGCACCACGAGAAGGGTCAGCACCGCGAGAATCATACGTTCCTGTTTCGTGACGGAGAAGGGCATGGGTCAGAGTCCGATGCGATCAAGGTTGGCGAGGATTTCGTGAACGAGGGGTTCATGGGCGAGATCGGACCAGGGCCGGTTGCTGGAGATGCGGACAAAGTACTGGCTGCCCTGGCGGGTGAATCCGTAGTCGAGCGCGATCTGGAGCAGGGCGGAAAGGGAGTAGGGGTCGCGATAATCGATGACGCGCCCATCGAACAAGTGCCAGAACCAGACGTGCTGGACGTTGCCACGGTCGGTTTGGAAAAGGCGATATTCCGCGGGCGACACCTCCAGGTTCGGGATGCCGACGACTTGTCGTCGGTCGGTGGTTGCGGTGATGCTGGACCAACCAGAGCCGGGCCAGCAGGCATCCGGCGTGTGGGAGGCCACCTGGCTCACGGAGGACTGCCCGGCGGGCCAGTAGGCGACATAGACCGTCAGCTGCGTGAGCTCGCCGGTCGCGTTCGACCGCAGATAGGTACGTTCCGAAAGGTAGTCCGTGTGAAGGATGGCGGTAAAACGGTAGAGGTCGTCGGGCGTCACCACCTGCCAGCCGGGCGCCTGCGCGGGCAGCAAGGTGGCGAACGCCTCGGATTCGCCGCTCGGGGATGGCGCGGCGGGCCGGGAGTTCAGGAAGAAAAATCCGCCGAGTCCGAGCGTCAACGCGGCGCCGCTCCAGAAGAGCGCCAGGGATGAGCGCGGCGTGGTGATGGGTCCGGTCGCGGGCGCGGGATCCGCGGGCTCGCGCGATTCCAGCAGGATGGCCAGCCCGGCCAGCGCCGCGGCGGTGATGGCCAGGATCGCGAAGCCGGTCACATCGTGCCAGGCGCCGCTGATATCGGTGCCGCCATTTGCCAGCAGGGTGAGGAGGAGGGAGCGCAGGAAATTCATGCCGAGGGCGATGATCGGCGCGGCGATGATGAGCACGAGGCGTCGCGCGGGGCGGCGGATTTGCCAGGCGGCGAAAAAGAACCCCGCGTACACGCACGAGATGAGGCTGCGCACTCCGCTGCAGGCTTCCTCCACGCCGACCGTGGTGCGGGCCAGTTCGATGATGTTGCCGTGCTGACGGGCCGGCACGCCGAGTATTTGCAGGGCGTCCATGACAGCGCTGGTGACCCAGTTCTGCAGCCCGAAGGTCAGGCGCGAATAAGTGCCGTCGGGGAGCGGCGCGACCAGCGGCCAGAGAATGAGGGCGGTGAGGCTGATCCAGTTGAGGGGGAGCACACGGACGCGTTCGTCGGCCAGCACGAGCAATCCTGCGGCGAGGAAGCAGACGAGGGCGGCCGCGAGGAGGAAGAGGACGAGCGCGTGATTCCAAGCCAGGGTGGCCGCGAAAAGACCGGACAGGGCCACGAGGCTCAAGGCGCTGATGAGGAGGATTGCCAGCCCGCCGAGGGCCCAGGGGCTGGCCGGCACCCAGCGCCACGGGCCCTGTTTGCGGCTTTCCCAGAGGAGGAGCACGAACACGATCGGCGCAAAATAGCCATGGGACAGGTCGGGGTCGCGAACCCATTCGGGCCACAGCTGCACGCAGTAGGCGACGACGATGGCGCCCAGAGCGACCAGCAGGGCCATGATGCCGGTGGGAAGGCGGGAGGCGACCGGGGAGGAAGATGAGGCGGGGGACCGGCTCATGATTTGCGTGGCGGAGGCGGCCGGTCGAGGATCGCGTAGATCACTTCGACCGGGAGCGGCACCAGCGGCAGGAGGCGGGCGGTCTGGCGCGGATCGGCGTGGTGAACCAGCATCTCCCCCAGGGCGCGCACGGCCTTGGCATTGGCAGCCGTAAAGCGGGTGATGGTGGCGGCAAGGCGATCCGCGCGCGCCTTGTCGCCGCAAAGGATCGCCCCCAGGTAGGTCGCGTGGTAAAGGGGAAGGGTTTCGCTGTTGAGGGGCGGACCGTGAAGTTGGAAGTGGTCGGCGAAGCGCCCGAAGGCGGGGGCGTCCTGGTATCGGACGAACCACGCGCAAAACTGGGCCGCCAGTCGCGGCGTCATGGGGAAGCTCAGCAGGTTGTCGTATTCCGGCGCCATCAGCGAATCCCAGCTCTGCGCGCCGTAGAGTCGCAGGCGGAGGAACGTGGCCTCCTCGAGGGGGAGCCTTGGGCCGTAGGCGTTGATGACTTCGGCGGCCTGTTCATGGCGGCCAAGGTCGATGAGTTTCTCGACTTGGAAGAAGGGCAAATAAGGGCTGCCCGGGCGACCGTGGACCCGGACCAGGGCGGGCAGCGCCTGGTCCAGTTGGCCGCGCAGGAGCTGCAATTCGATGCGAAGCACCTCCACGCACCACTCGGGCAGCCCCGAGGCAGGGTTGAGCAGGGCCTCGAGGGCGCCCTGGTCACGGGTGTGACGGGCGGCGAAAAGCAAGGTGTGCAGCCAGGCCTCGCGGCGCCCGGAATCCTCGCTCAGCATGGCGGTCGCCAGGGGCTTGATCTGGGCATAGTCGCCACGGGCCAGCAGGGAGCGGATCCAGATTTGCGCCGTGGCGGGCCGCTGGTCGGGCACGGCGTGCATGAGGCGCGAGTAGATGTGTTCGGCCACGTGCGGTTGGCCGGCGATCTGCGACAGCGTGGCGAGCGTGATGCCGGCCGCATAATTCCGGGGGTTGATCTCGCAAACGATCTGGAGGGAAAGCATGGCCTCCGCGTAGTCGCCTCGGGTCAGGGCCTGCTGCGCCCGGCTCGCATAAAGTTTTTCCTGCGAGCCGCGCAGCTCCGACCAATGGGGTGGCCAGG
This sequence comes from Verrucomicrobiota bacterium, assembly GCA_023433275.1. Classification (GTDB taxonomy): domain Bacteria; phylum Verrucomicrobiota; class Verrucomicrobiia; order Opitutales; family Opitutaceae; genus Lacunisphaera. Next base: position 3,999 of record JAEZDN010000098.1, on the reverse strand, counting down.
CCACCGTGAGATAACTGATTTCGTAATCGGCGGTCCGGAGAAAGGCATAAACGACGCCGGTCGCAAGGAGGTAGAGGGCCAGCAGGGCCCCGCCGCCGAACAGGAAGGCACGGCCCCAGAACGGGCGGACCCGCTCGGCGTCGACGCCGCAGCGCCAGCCGTCCTTGGTTTCAGTGAGCAGGGGGCAGACGCGCCGGAAACGCGCGGGGCTGCGCCAGTGCGTAACCGCATTGCAGCGGGAGTCGAGGGCATGGCCGGAATCACTGAATACCTGGCAGGGGCAGGAATCGCGATGGGCGCCCCGCAGCCGGAACCAGGTCTTGCGCAGGTTCCAGTAGACGATCGCCCACCAGAACAGGAAGAAATCTGTGATCAAACCGGTCACAGGCGGACGCTAGGGGGTGCACCCCATCCCGCAACGCGCAATTCTCCCGAACCGAGCTTTGACGGGGCGCGGATTCTGACTAGGGTCCGGCGGTCCCTCCACGCCATGAAATCGTTTACGCAGCTCTTCCTAGTCGGGGTCGTTTCGATGGCCCTTTGCGGCGCCGCCCACGCGGCGCCGGCGGTTGGCCAGCCGGCCCCGGATTTCACCCTGACCGACATCAACGGAAAACCGCATACATTATCCGCGTACAAGGGCCGGACGGTGGTGCTCGAGTGGGTGAATCCGCACTGCCCGATTGTGATGAAGCATTACGAAAAGAGCGGCAACATCCCGGCCACGCAGAAGGCCGCGGTGGAGGAGGGGGTGGTTTGGTTGACGATCAACTCCGGCCACGCCGGCGCGCAGGGCGATTTCGATCCGCCGGAAGTGACGGACTGGAGCAGGAAGAACAACGCTTCGTTCACCGCTTATCTACGGGACCAGAGCGGGAAAGTCGGTAAGCTCTATGATGCCCGGCACACGCCGACGCTTTTCGTGGTGAACCCGGAAGGCACGCTCGTTTATGCCGGGGGCATCGATGACATCAGTTCGGGCAATCCGGCCGACATTGCGCGGGCCAAGAATTACGTGAAGGCGGCGCTCGCCGATCTCAAGGCCGGGCGCCCGGTCGCGAAGGCCGTAACCAAGGCCTACGGCTGCAACATCAAGTACGCGAACTGATCCCATTTCAGATTGGCCATAGTCAAAAAGCCGGAGCGAAAGCTCCGGCTTTTTCGTGCCTGATCAGACGCCAGGTGGAATCAGGCGCCCCAGGCTTGTGCTTAAACGCAAAGGCGCGAAGGCGCAAACAACGGTCGGAGGGCGCGATCAGCGCTCAGCCGGACTCACGCAGTTCAACCCAGATGAACACCGATAACACAGATACGGGGCAGGTGAGCAGTTCGACCGCGCACGCTGCGGAATCGCATTCCAACTGGAGGACTCCGGCTCAGACCTTGAAGGTGAAGAGCTCGGGGTGGAGGGTGCCCTCGGCCACGCGTGTGACGGGGCCCGTCATCTTGATCGCGAAATTGTCGCCGATCTCGATGCCGATCTGGCCGCCCGGCATGTGCACGGTGACCTTGCGGTCCACGAGGCCGAGCTTGTGCGCGACCGCGGCCGACGCACTGGAGCTGCTGCCCGAGGCGAGGGTGTAGCCCGCACCGCGTTCCCAGATCTCGATCCGGATGTTGGCGCGGTCGAGCACCTGGAGGAACTGGACGTTGGTGCGCTTGGGAAAATTGGGGTGGGTCTCCAAATGCGGACCGTACTTGTGCGCCAAGTCGGGCGTGACGGCGGGCAGGGGAATCACGCAATGGGGATTGCCGATCGTGGCGGCGCAGAAAGTGAACTCGCGGTCGAGGATGGTGATCCTCTCATTGATGACCTCGCGGGAGGCTCCGGCGACGGGGATCTTGTCGCTGATGAAGCTGACGTGGCCCATCTCGATGGTGAGCTGTTGTCCGCCAGGCTGGATGACGACCTCGACCACACCGCCGAGGGTGTCGATGGTGAAGGGAGCGGTGTCGACTTTCTTCTGGTCGTAGAGGTAGCGGGAAAAAATGCGCAGGCCATTGCCGGACTTCTCGGCTTCGGATCCGTCGGGATTGAAAATGCGCAGGCCGAACGGCGCTTTGGCCGAAGGCAGCGGCCCCCAGAGGATGCCATCGGAACCGGCGCCGAAGTTGCGGTGGCAAATGACGCGGATCTGCTCGAGCGTCGGTGTGGTCCAGCCAGGGAAATCGGCGGGGTCCATCACGATGTAATCATTGCCGAGGGCGTGGTATTTGTGAAAGCGCATGTTTCGTAGATCGAGAAACAGAAAACAGAAGCCCGCGCGGGTAAATCACGGAATGCGGACAGCGGGCGTAATAAATCGCGGCGGGGTGTGGCAGGAGCGGAGGGCGAGCCGTGAATTGCAAACGGCGGTACCAGCGGTCCCGCCCGACCGGGAGACCGTGATGCTCGAGCAGGGCCTTAGCTGGAACCATGCAGTTGGGGCTCGATTCCGCAGCGTGCGCGGTCGCACGGTTCCGTTGTCGGGGCGTGGCTCGTCCACGCCCTTGGTTCCCGCAGTGAGGAAAGGGCGCGATCAAGTCGCGCCCCGACATCCGACTGCATCTTTCCGCTCAGGGTTCGACGGTCACGATGACCCGGCGGTAACGGGTGAGGCGAGGGGTGCCGTGGTCGGTGACGGCCAGGATGATGTGCACGGTGCCGCCGCGAGATGGATGCATGCGGTTGGGCGGCGCGACGAACGAGGCTTTCGCCTGGTCATGATTCTTGATCGCGAGCGGTTGGCCCGAACGGCCGGTGGAGAGAGGGAGCGTGCCCGCCTCCTTATAGCAAAACCACTCGTAGGAAAGGGCGTCGCCATCGGGATCGGTGCTCCCTTCCGCACTGAGTTCGATTTTTTGGCCCGGTTTGGCGGTGATATGGTCGGCATGCCCGAGGCGTGCCGCGGGCGGATGGTTGGCCGCGGCGTACGGCTTGATGGTCCAGTCCATGCGCGCGGCGAAATCGTTCTGACAGGCCACGCGCCAGCGCCAGATCGTGGCGTGGTTGCTGGTGTGCCAGCGGCCGTCCATGCCCAGCACCTCGTCCTGCGCATCGGTCCAGATCGAACGGGTTTCGGGGGCGGCATGCCATTTCTGCGCGGCGGGGGTGTAGAGTTCGTAACGTCCGCCCCAGCCGCCCCAGTTGGGGTGGTCGGGTGACGCGAGGCCGGTGTCGAGCAGGTTGAGGAATGAAGGCGTGTCGCCCTCCATCAGGAATTCCCAATGAGGATATTCGGCGCCGAGCGGGCCCTTGCGGCGGACCGCGGTCTCGAGCCATTCGTTGGTGACCAGTTGGAAGTCCGCGCCGGTGAAGCGTCCATGGAAGTAATCCCCGCTGATCCCGCTCCATGTGGCGTGGTGATAGCCACCGCCCTCGTTGAAGCCGGGGCTGACGATGTAGAACAGGCCGGGAAACTCGCGACGGAGCCACGGCCCGGTATCGTCCTGGTCGGAGATGGCGTAGACGCGGAGCCTGCCAACGAACCGGGCGAGTTCGTCGGGCGAGCGCGTGGCGCGCACCTTCCAGAGCGCTTGGGCGAGCACGCTCGGTCCGCCCCAAACGGGCACCCAGAGCGGGCGCGGGTCGTCGCGGTCGGCGGCGGTGATGAGCGCCTCGGAGCCGGGCGAGTCCTTGCCCTCACCCACGCCTTGCAGGCCGTACACGGGCAGGCCCTCGGTCACGCGGGACAGCAGGTCAGCGCCGGTCGGGTAGCCGGGTTCGTGGAGTTCGAGGTTGTCGCGCACCTTGCCGTAGGCCTCGACGATGCGGCGGATGCGCTGCGGGGCGACGCGGGCTTTCTGGTGGATGGAGGTGGTTGCGACCAACCCCTCGATCTCGAGTTGGTTCGCGTACGTGAGCAGGCGGACGAGGGACATCGCGTCATCCGGCTCGTTCTCAATGTCAGTAAGGATGAAGACGCGGGGCTTTTCCGCCGCGGCGAGAGAGAGGGCGAACGCGGCGAGGCAGGGGAGGAGGCGACGGAGTTTCATGGGGAGGACGGGGCGGGGGGAAGG
>JAEZDN010000057.1 GCA_023433275.1 Verrucomicrobiota bacterium | reverse complement strand
TGCGTGATCTCCACGCTCAACGGCGACACGAACGTGCCCTTCTTCAAGGAATACGCCGCCTCCGGCCTCACCGCCGAGATCTGCCCGGTCGTCTCGTTCTCGATTTCCGAGGATGAGTTCCGCGGCCAGCCCGCCCACCAGCTCGTCGGCCAGCTCGGTTGCTGGACCTACTTCCAGTCGCTCGACACCCCGGCCAACAAGAAGTTCGTCGCGGACTTCCAGGCCTGGCTCTCCAAGAGCACGGTCCCCGGCATCGTCAAGGAAGGCCGCGTCACCTGCTCACCGATGGTGCTGAGCTACGATGGCATGTACCTCTGGAAGGCGGCGGTCGAGAAGGCCGGCTCGTTCGACGTCGACAAGGTCCGCGCCGCGCTCAAGTCCGGCATCTCCTTCGACGGTCCCGGCGGCACGGTCACCACGCAGCCGAACATGCACCTGACGAAGAACGTTTACATCGGCGAGACGAAGGCCGACGGCCAGTTCAAGATCCTGAAGTCCTTCGCCAACGTCTACGGCGAGCCCTGGCTCAAGGGTAAGTTCAAGTAAGACGCTTACGATTTGTTTGTAGGTAATTGGATCGCGGGGCGGGCCTTCACGGGTCCGCCCCGCTTTTTTTGGCAGGGCGTCGTTCCCCTGCGCGTGCCAGCCGGGTTACCGTTCATCCTGAAACGCAGGAGCCACCGCTGGGCGGTTGCCTGGTAATCGGGATGAACTTTGGAGAATGCAAAATACACCTCCGCCACCGTCATCCTGAGCCCGGCGATGCATCCAAGCGGTGTTTTGCGGGCGGTGAGCTTACCCACGCCATGGCCGATGCAAGGTGTTCGTGGCGTGAGCAAGCTCACCGCCCGTAGGTTGATCCCTGGAACCTGCGCACGGCCCGCTGAAGAGTTGGACGAGATTTGAGCCCGCGAACCGCCTCTGCATGGGAAATACCTCAATCCCCCGCCACCGTCATCCTGAGCGCAGCGAAGGATCCAAGCGGTCGGCGCACATTCGTCCTTCCCCTTGGATCCTTCGCACGGCTCAGGATGACGGTGGCGGGGGTGTTATGTTTTACGGAGCTCCCCGCCTCGCTATGCAACTGCGCGGCGTTGTTCCCTCGCTCCGGTGGAACTTTCCCTGCCTTTTGATTTTTCGTGATGACAGACCTAGTTCGGTCGTGGGCCGGTGTTTGGCATGAATCCAGCATTGGTAAATCCATTCTGGCATGAAGCATTTTCAGCGCGCCGTCCTCATCCTTTCCCTCCTTCTCACCCTTGCCGCCCAGGCGGCTGAATCGCCGCGCGCCATCATCGCCAAGGCCGTCCTGACGGAAGACGCCGCGGCGCAGCGCAATCTCGTTTCGTCGCTGGCAGGGGAGGGCGATGAAATCATTCCCGAGCTGCTGGTGGCGTGGCGGACTGATGCGATCCTGTTGTACAAGACCGATGCCGCCACCATTCCGGTCACGCTCACGGGGGAAAAGGACGCCGCCGGCGCGCAGGCGGCCGTGCGCGTCGACACCGGCGAACCCCTTCGCGACGCGCACGGGCAGCCGTTGCGACTCGTGAAATCGGAATGGAAGTCCGCCGATCATACCAGCGGGCTGCGGCGCGCGATGAAGGCGGTGCTCGATCTGGTGGACCTGGCTTCCTCCAATCCGACCAAGCGCCTGCAGGCGGTGCAGACGATCGGCCAGGCGCAGGACGCCACGAAAATCGCCGCACTCGAGGCGCGGCTGCCGGTTGAGAAGGATCGTCGCATCCACCGGGCGCTGCGCGAGGCGATCGCCTTGATTCAATTGAAGGACGCCAAGGACGAGGTGAAGCTGGCCGCGCTGGTTGAACTCAAGGAACTCAGCACGCTCTCCAGTGCCGACTTCCTCAAGAAGTCCTTGCAGGAAGCGGAGGCGGCGAAGAACACGCCGCTCATCACCGCCGCCAAGGCGGCCATCCAGGCGGTCGACCTCCATCGCACCGGGGTAAATTTCTTTGGCACCATTTTCCGCGGCCTGAGTTTGGGCAGCGTTCTCCTCGTGCTCGCGCTCGGTCTTGCCATCACCTTCGGCCTGATGGGCGTGATCAACATGGCGCACGGGGAGATGATCGCCGTCGGCGCCTACACCACCTACCTGGTGCAGAATATCTTCGGGGCGGGCATCGTGATTCCGTTCTTCGGGCTCAGCCTCGCCATCCCCGGGATGAATCTCTCGGGCTGGGCCTACCAATGCTATTTCCTCGCCGCGATCCCGCTCAGCTTCCTGATAGCGGCGCTGGTCGGCATCGGCCTCGAGCGCAGCATCATCCAGTGGCTCTATCGCCGCCCGCTCGAGAGTTTGCTCGCCACCTGGGGCGTGTCGGTCGTCCTGCAACAGGTCTTCAAGCTGATGTTCGGCTCGAACAATGTGCAGGTCTCGAGCCCCGTGTACCTGAGCGGCAACTGGACCGTCAACGACGTCATCCTGGGTTGGAATCGCGTGTTCGTCATCGGGTTCGCCCTCCTGATCGTGTTCGGTGTGTGGCTCGTGCTCACCCGCACGTCCCTCGGCTTGCTCATCCGCGCGGTCATGCAGAACCGCGGCATGGCCTCCTGCATGGGCGTGCGCACGGAACGCGTGAACATGCTCACATTCGGTCTTGGGAGCGGCCTCGCCGGGCTCGCGGGCACGTTCCTCAGCCAGATCGGCAACGTCGGCCCGTCGATGGGACAGAACTACATCGTCGATTGCTTCATGACCGTGGTCGTCGGCGGCGTCGGCAATCTTCCCGGCACGGTGATCAGCGCCTTTGGCATCGGCATGGCGGACCAGACGCTCCAGCAGGTGCTGCTCGACCCGGTCATCGGCAAGATCGTCGTGCTGCTCTGCATCATCCTCTTCCTGCAATGGCGTCCGGCAGGCATCTTCGTCACGCGCAGCCGGAGCCTGGACTGACCCATGAGCGACTCCTCCACCCGAAAATTCGAGTTCGTCGCGGTCGGCGTCATCGCGCTGTTCCTGATCGTCGTTTTTCCCCTGCTCAACGCCCAGGGGCTCGTCAGCGATTTCACGATCAACCTGTGGGGCAAATACCTTTGCTTCGCGCTGCTCGCGATTTCCGTGGACCTGCTCTGGGGCTACACCGGCCTGCTCAGTTTGGGCCAATCGATCTTCTTCGCGCTGGGCGGTTACATGCTCGGCATGCACCTGATGCTCATGATCGGCGACCAGGGCGTGTACGCGCAGGCGGGCAAGAATCCCAACCTCCTGCCGGACTTCATGGTGTTCCTCGGGCACACTTTCCTGCCGTCGTTCTGGCGTCCGTTCTATTCCTTCGGTTTCTCCGCGCTGATGGTGGTCGTCGTGCCGGGCTTGCTGGCCGCGGTGTTCGGCTTCCTGGCCTTTCGCTCGCGCATCAAGGGCGTGTACTTCTCGATCCTCACCCAGGCGCTCACCTACGGCGCGGCGCTGCTCTTCTTCCGCAACAGCATGCTGATGGGCGGCAACAACGGCTTCACTGATTTCAAGTTCATCCTCGGCGCCGACCTGCGCACGGGCGAGACGCAGCGCGGGCTGTTCATCGCCACCGCGATCACGCTGCTGCTCGTCTACGTCCTGATTCGTGGCCTCAACCAGACCAAGTTCGGCCTGGTGCAGCGCGCGATCCGCGACGGCGAGAACCGCGTGCTCTTCAGCGGTTATGCCACCGCGCACTTCAAGCTTTTCATCTTCGTCCTGAGCGCGGCCATCGCCAGCGTGGGCGGCGCGCTGTATGTGCCGCAGGTGGGCGGCATCAATCCCAGCGTGATGACGCCCGACAAATCCCTCGAGGCCGTCGTGTGGGTGGCCGTGGGCGGTCGCGGCACCGTGGTGGGGCCCATCATCGGGGCGGTCGCGATCAACGCGCTCAAGAGTTGGGCCACGCGCGCCTATCCCGACCTTTGGCTCATCATTCTCGGCGGACTTTTCATCCTCGTCGTGCTCTTCCTGCCGGGCGGTTTGGTCAGCCTTCCCGCCCGCCTCAAGCCGCTCTGGCAGAAGCTCACCGGCGCAAAAAACCCGGCGTCCGACGCCACGCCTGCGCCGGCGGCCAAATCCTGATTCCCCATGCCCCGCGCCCTGCTCACCGTGGAGGACGTCTCCAAGACCTACGATGGCTTCAAGGCCATCTCGAACCTCAATTTCTATCTCAACGAGGGCGAGTTGCGCACCGTCATCGGTCCCAATGGCGCCGGGAAGTCCACGTTCTTCGACCTGATCACCGGCCGCGCCCAGCCCGACAAGGGCAAGATCGAGTTCGGCAGCGATCCGCTCTCACACCACGACCTCACCCAGCTCAACGAGTATGAGATCAATCGCCTGGGCATCGGCCGGAAATTCCAGACGCCCAGCGTTTACGTCGAGCACACCGTTTGGGACAACCTGGTCCTTTCCCTCAAGGGCCCGCGCGGCGTGTTTGCCTCGATTTTCAAGCGGCTGACGTCCGCCGACACCGATCGGTTGAACGAACTGCTCAAGCTCATCCGGCTCGACGCCAAGCGAACCTGGAAGGCCGGGCTGCTCGCGCACGGCGAAAAGCAGTGGCTGGAGATCGGCATGTTGCTCGCGCAGGAACCCAAGCTGCTCCTCGTCGACGAGCCCGCCGCCGGGATGACCGACGAGGAAACGCATCGTACGGGCGAGCTGCTCATCGAGCTTTCGGGCAATCACAGCATTGTCGTCGTCGAGCACGACATGGCCTTCGTGAAACAGATCGCCCGCGAGGGAACCGTCACGGTGCTCCACCAGGGCACGGTCCTCTGCGAGGGCAAATTCGACGAGGTGCAATCCAACCAGAAGGTCCGCGAGGTGTATCTCGGCCGGGGCAAACACGGCACGCGATGAGGCAGGCTTTCAACATTGGCCACCGAGTACACAGGGCTCGGACACAGAGTGCACCGGTCTGCGGGATTCTGCCTCGGCTGTTCTCCGTGCCCCCGGGGTTGATGCGCCGTGGGCTCTGTAACTAAGAACGAATTATCCTCGTGTCTCATCCGCTTCTCAAACTCACCGAGGTCGAAACCGACATTGGCGGCTCGCGCATCCTGCGTGGGGTCAGCCTGGAGGTGAACGCCGGCGAAGTCGTCGCCCTGATGGGCCGCAACGGCGTGGGCAAGACGACCACCCTGAAGTCCATCACCGGCGTGCTGCCCGTGCGCAGCGGCACCATCCTCTTTGACGGCCAGCCGTTGGGAAAAATGTCGATCGACGCCCGCGCCCGCGCCGGCATCGGCTACGTCCCGCAGGGCCGCGACATTTTCCCGCACCTGACGATCCAGGAGAATCTCCACGTCGGCCTCGTCGTACACGGCCGCAAGGGTGCCGACGCCCGCAACGCGCTCGACCGTGTGTTCACGCTTTTTCCCGTGCTCAAGGACATGCTTTCCCGCAAGGGCGGCGTGCTCTCTGGCGGCCAGCAGCAGCAACTCGCCATCGGGCGTGCGCTGCTCACGAATCCAAAGCTCCTCATCCTGGACGAGCCCACCGAGGGCATCCAACCCTCGATCATCGACCAGATCGGCGACACGTTGAAAAAGCTCAAGACGCCCGCTGCTCCCGCCGCCGTGCTTGAGGCCGCGGCGGACGACGTGGCGCGGATCAAGTCAGCCGTCGCCGAGCTGCGCAAGGAGCACGCCCTCGCGATCCTGCTGGTCGAGCAATACGTCGACTTCTGCCGCGAGGTGGCCGATCGCTTCTACGCCATGGATCGCGGCGCCGTGACGATTTCCGGCCCGATCGCCAGCCTGACCGACGAAGTGGTGAAGGAGCATCTCCAAGTTTGACCAAGGCCTTTCAACCACCGATGAACACGAATGAGCACAGATGGTTTGATCAAAATCTGTGTTCATCTGTGTTCATCCGTGGCTAACTCTTCTGATCGATGCATCTGACCCCCCGCGAACGCGAGAAACTGCTGATCGTCACCGCCGCCGATCTGGCCCGGCGCCGACAGGCTCGCGGCCTCAAGCTCAATTACCCTGAATCCATCGCGATCATCACGTACGAAATCATCGAGGGCGCCCGTGACGGGAAGTCGGTGTCCGAACTCATGAGTTACGGCACCACGATCCTGAAGCGCGCCGATGTCATGGAGGGCGTGCCCGAGATGATTCACGACGTGCAGGTCGAGGCGACGTTCCCCGACGGGACGAAGCTGGTGACGGTGCATGATCCCATAAGATAATTTACGATTTATGATTTACGATTTTCGATTTGTTCGAGCCGGAAATTCGCGGGGAGCCCCGTCCAATCGTACATCGTAAATCATAAATCGTAAATTCGTCCCCATGATTCCCGGCGAAATCATTCCTGCGAAGGACGCGCCCGCCCTCGAGGCCAACCTTGGCCTGAGGATGTTGACGCTCGACATCACCAACACGGGAGACCGCCCGATTCAGGTGGGTTCGCACTATCATTTCTTCGAGACCAACGAGGCGCTCGAGTTCGACCGAGCCGCCGCGCGCGGTTTCCGACTCAACATCCCCGCCGGCACCGCCGTCCGTTTCGAAGCCGGCGACACCAAGCGGGTGGAGCTCGTGGCCCTGGCCGGCTTGCGCGAAGTCTACGGCCTGCAGGCGAAGGTCAACGGCAAGCTCGACGTGAAACCCAAACCCAAGAAGCGAAGATAACCTCCTTTTGTAGGAGCCTGTTTACAGGCGATTCCGATGCCCTTTCGCCCTCAGCATCCTGATCGCCTGTAAACAGGCTCCCACACATTCAATCTCATGCCCCTGAAGCTTTCCCGTCGACAATATGCCGAGATGTTCGGTCCGACCGTGGGCGACCGCGTGCGGCTCGCCGACACCGATTTGTTCGTCCAGGTCGAGCGCGACCTGATTGCCGAGGGCGGCGGCTACGGCAACGAGGTGAAGTTCGGCGGCGGCAAGGTCATTCGCGATGGCATGGGCCAGTCGCCCACCGCGCTCGATGCCGAGGCGCTCGATCTCGTCATCACCAACGCCACGATCCTCGATCCCATCCTCGGCGTCATCAAGGCCGACATCGGCATCAAGCACGGCCTGATCGTCGGCATCGGCCACGCGGGCAACCCGGGCATCCAGTCCGGCATCGGCTCGATCTTTGTCGACCCGCGCACGAAGAAGAAAAACCTGATGATCGTCGGCGCCGGCACGGAGGTCATCGCGAGCGAGGGGAGCATCGTCACGGCCGGCGGCATTGACACGCACATTCATTTCATTTGTCCGCAGCAAATCGACGAGGCCATCAGCTCCGGGATCACCACCATGCTCGGCGGCGGCACCGGCCCGGCCCACGGCACGTTCGCCACCACCTGCACGCCCGGCATCTGGAATATTCATCGGATGCTCGAGGCGGCTGAGGCCTACCCGATGAACCTCGGTTTCCTCGGCAAGGGCAACTGCGGGACGGCGGCGCCGCTCCGGGAGCAGATTCTCGCCGGTGCGATCGGGCTGAAACTCCACGAAGACTGGGGCACGACGCCGGGCGCGATCGACACGTGTCTGGGCGTGGCCGATGAGCTCGATGTTCAGGTGGCGATCCACACGGACACGCTCAACGAGTCCGGTTACGTGGACGATACGATCAAGGCGTTCAAAGGTCGCACCATTCACACGTTCCACTCCGAGGGAGCCGGTGGCGGACATGCGCCGGACATCATTCGCGTGTGCAGCGAGGCGAACGTCCTCCCGTCGTCGACCAACCCGACGCGCCCCTACACGGTCAACACCATCGACGAGCACCTCGACATGCTGATGGTCTGCCATCACCTCGACGCCAAGATCCCCGAGGATGTGTCGTTCGCCGAGTCGCGCATTCGTCCCGAGACGATCGCCGCCGAGGATCGGTTGCACGATCTCGGCGCCATCTCGATGATGTCATCGGACTCGCAGGCCATGGGACGCATTGGGGAAGTCATTATCCGCACCTGGCAGACCGCGCACAAGATGAAGCAGCAGTTCGGCACGCTTTCGGGCAAAGGGCACGCGGCCGCCGACAACTTCCGGGCCCTGCGTTACCTCGCGAAATACACGATCAATCCGGCGATCGCCCACGGCATCTCGCACATCGTTGGTTCGATCGAGGTGGGCAAACTGGCCGACATCGTGATCTTCAAGCCGGCGTTGTTCGGCGTGAAACCCGAGGTCGTGCTCAAGGGTGGTTTCATCGCCTGGGCCAACATGGGCGACCCGAACGCCTCGATTCCGACGCCGCAGCCGACGTTCTATCGTCCGCAGTTCGGTGCCGCCGGGAAGGCCATCGGCAAGACCAGTATCACGTTCGTCAGCGCCGCCTCGCTGCGCAGCAAGACCGGCCCGAAGCAACTCGGGCTGTCGCGTCGCCTCGAGCCGGTTAAGTCCTGCCGCAAAGTCGGCAAGAAGGACATGGTGCTCAACGACGCCATGCCGAGGATCGAAGTCGATCCCGAGACCTACACGGTCAAAGCCGACGGCGTGCACCTGACCTGCGAGCCCGCGAAGGTGCTGCCGATGGCGCAGCGGTATTTTTTGTTCTGATCCGTGGAGGGTCGGGCTCCCGCCCGAC
>JAEZDN010000160.1 GCA_023433275.1 Verrucomicrobiota bacterium | reverse complement strand
CCCTGGCCGTGCCGCGCGCGGCGGGCGGCGGGTTGCGCGCGCTCGGCCGGCTCGAGTGCCGCTTGCCCAAGGCCGCGCAGGCCCGGCGACTGGAACTCATGCTCACGCACGTGCCCTCCGGCGCCGCCAGCACCTACCCGCTCTGGATTTACCCGGCGGTCACGCCGGAGCCGCCGGACGGTGTCGCGCTGACGCGGACCTTCGACGCCGCCGCGCAATCCGCGCTCGCCGCCGGCGGCACGGTCCTGCTTTGCGCCGATGCGGCGCGACCGTTTCCCGGCACGCCCGGTGGCGGCTTCACGCCTGATTTCTGGTGCTGGTCCATGTTCAAGAACGTTCCGGGCACGCTCGGCCTGGCGATCGACGCCACGCATCCCGCTCTCGCGGGTTTCCCCTCCGAAACACATTCCAACTGGCAGTGGTTCCATCTCGCCCGCGCCGCGCAACCGGTCGGGCTCGATGGGCTGCCCGCGGGCCTCGCCCCCATCGTCGAAGTGATCGACAACCCTGAGCGCGCGCAGCGGCTCGGGCTGATTTTCGAAGTGCGCGTCGGCCCGGGCCGGCTGTTGGTCTGCGGTCTCGACCTGCCCGCGCTGGCGCCGCGTCACCCCGAGGCGCGCGCGCTGCTCGCGAGCTTGCTGCGCTACGCCGCCACGGCGGATTTCGCGCCGGGCACGCTGGTCGAACCGGCCGTCCTGGCTTCTGTTCTCGGTGGTTCGCCCGTATGACGGTCAAGAGCTCTCCGATTTGCGCCGCCCCGCACCTCCGCAACGCTTCCTTCACCCCTCGTTCCCCCATGAAACGTTCCCTACCCCTGCTGGGCCTTCTGGCCCTCGCCGCGCTCCCGGTGCTCCGCGCCGGCCCATCCGCCACCCTGACCCTCGACGCCGGCAAGCCCGGCGCTGTGATCAGCCCCGAAATCTACGGTCATTTCGCCGAGCATCTCGGCCATTGCATCTACGAGGGGCTCTGGGTCGGCCCCGATTCCGCCATCCCCAACACGCGCGGCATTCGCAACGATGTCGTGGCGGCGCTGAAGCAGCTTCAGATCCCGGTCCTGCGCTGGCCGGGCGGCTGCTTTGCGGACGAATATCATTGGAAGGACGGCATCGGCCCGCGCGAAAAGCGTCCGGCAATCTACAACTCGCACTGGGGCGGCGTCGTGGAGAACAACCATTTTGGCACGCACGAGTTTCTGGACCTGGTCGAGATGCTCGGCTGCGAGGCGTTCGTGTCGGTCAATGTCGGCAGCGGCACCGTGCAGGAAACCCAGGAATGGGTCGAGTACATGACCAGCGACGCCAAGTCCCCCATGGCCGACCTCCGTCGCGCCAATGGCCGCGACAAGCCCTGGCGCGTGAAATACATCGGTGTCGGCAACGAGACCTGGGGCTGCGGCGGCAACATGCGCGCCGAGTACTACGCGGACGTCTACAAGCACTTCAACACGTTCATCAAAAACTACGACCGCGAACATCGCATCCAGCGCATCGCGTGCGGTCCGAACGGCGACAACTACGCCTGGACCGAGGAACTCATGCACAGCGCCGCGCGCCACATGAACGGGCTTTCCCTGCACCACTACACCCTGCCCAGCGGCAGCTGGAGCGGGCCGAAGGGCTCGGCCACCGACTTCGCCGAGCGCGAGTGGTTCACCACGATGCGCAACACGCTGATCATGGAGACCCTCGTCACCAAGCACAGCGCGATCATGGACAAGTACGACCCGCAGAAGAAGGTCGGCCTCGTCGTGGACGAGTGGGGCACCTGGTATGACGTCGAGCCCGGCACGAATCCCGGCTTTCTCCGCCAGCAGAACACCCTGCGCGACGCCGTCGTCGCCGGCCTGAACCTCCATGTGTTCCAGAAACACGCCGACCGCGTGACCATGGCCAACATCGCGCAGATGGTGAACGTGCTCCAGGCCGTCATCCTCACCGACAAGGAGAAGATGATCCTCACGCCCACCTACCACGTCTTCGAGATGTTCAAGGTGCACCAAGGCGCCACCAGCCTGAAGCTCGACCTCAAGACGCCCGACTACGTCTTCGGCGCCGAAAAGCTCCCAGCCGTCAGCGCCTCGGCCTCGCGCAACGCCGCAGGGAAAATCCACCTTTCCCTGGTGAACCTTCACCCCACGGAATCGATTAACGTGGCCGCCGCGCTCACCGGCGTGGCCGCGGGCACGGTCAGCGGGCGCATTCTCACGGGCCCCGAGTTGAACACGCGCAACACCTTCGAGGCGCCCGAGACGATCAAGCCCGTCGCCTTCACCGGCGCGAAGCTCGCCAACGGCCAGCTCACCGTGGAGTTGCCCGCGAAGTCGGTGGTCGTGCTGGAAATCTGATTGCGGCAGGACGCACCTCCATGCGGCCTGCGCGCATCGCCCGCGCCATCCTTCCCTGGAGCCGGGGCGCCCTCGCCCCGCTTCCGCCCCCCGCTCCGGCTTCCGCCTCCGCTCCCCACGTCGGGGCGCAGCCTTGCTGCGCCCTTTCCCTTCATCGTAGGGGCCGAGCTTGCTCGGTCCTCGGGACACTAAGCCGCGATCGGAAGAAGGACCGACCAACGTCGGCCCCTACCCTCGTCAGACATCCCGATCGGTTGACCAAATCCCGGAGGGTCGCCTCGTTGCGGCGACCTCGCACCTGACGTCGGCGCCAGCACCGACCTACAGAAAAACAACCGCCACGCGAGCGGTCCCTTGGGCCAGCCCTTCTCTTCTTTCCGACCGTCCGACGAATATCTGCCCACCCACCGGTGATTTTTTCCCGCCCGGAGTCGCAAACCGCCACGACCTCGCCATCGTCGTCCCCACCCCGTCATCCTGAGCGCGAAGGATCCAGGAACCCCATCGCACGCCACGTCTCGTCGATTCCTCCGTCGCACTTCCCCTGACGAATTCACCGCCACCCATGCCCCGCTTCGCCCGCCTTCTCGTTCTCTCTCTTCTCCTCGCTGCGACCACGGACGCGCTCTTCGCCGGCAACACCGCCGCCGCCGCCGCGCCCCTGGCGCCCAAGCCCCTCTTCCGCGATCCCATCTACGACGGCGCCGCCGATCCCGTCGTCCTCTGGAACCCCACGGCCAAACGCTGGTGGATGTTCTACACCAACCGCCGCGCCAACGTCCCCGGCCTCTCGGGCGTGGCGTGGGTCCATGGCTGTCGCATCGGCATCGCGGAGTCGGCCGACGGCGCAAAGTGGTCCTACGTCGGCACGGCCGACATCGAGCTGCCGCCCGACATCGGTGGCGCCGAGCCCACGCATTGGGCGCCGGACGTGCTCACCGCGCCCGACGGCACGCACCACATGTACCTGACCGTCGTGCCGGGCATCTTCGAGAACTGGCAACACCCGCGCCGCATCGTGCACCTCACGAGCACCGATCTGAGAAAGTGGAAATACCAATCCGCCCTCACGCTCGCCTCCGATCGCGTGATCGACGCCGGCGTCCACGCCCTCCCCGGTGGCGGCTGGCGCATGTGGTACAACAACGAGCGCGATCGCAAATCCATCTACTACGCCGACAGCCCCGACCTCCACACCTGGACCGATCGCGGCCAGGCCGCCGGGGTCGGCGAGCGCCCCGGCGAGGGACCCTACGTCTTTCATTGGAAGGGTGCTTACTGGATGCTCGTCGACCTGTGGAAGGGCCTCGGCGTCTATCGCTCCTCCGATTTGCTGCACTGGACCGCCCAATCGAACAACCTGCTCGGCATCCCCGGCCAGGGCCTCGACGACAAGGTGAACGGCGGCCACCCCGGCGTCGTCGTCAGCGGCGACCGCGCGTATCTGTTCTATTTCACGCACCCGGGTCGCTCCGGCACGATCAGCCCCGACGACAAGGACAACCTCGAACTCCGCCGCAGTTCCATTCAGGTCGTCGAACTCATCGAGGAGAACGGCATCCTCACCTGCGACCGCAACCAACCCACACACGTCGCGTTGACCCCGCCCTCCCGGTAGGGCGCGCCTCGCGCGCGCCCGATGGCCGAATCGTCCCGACGAAATGGCACGCCACCTCTTGCGT
>JAEZDN010000094.1 GCA_023433275.1 Verrucomicrobiota bacterium | reverse complement strand
CCGCCGGGGTTAACCGGCGGCCTTCAGTCAAATGGAGCGGGCGAAGAGACTCGAACTCTCGACGTCCACCTTGGCAAGGTGGTGCTCTACCAACTGAGCTACACCCGCGAGAGAGAGGCGGAGTATTCGGCTCAATTTTTACCCGTCAACCAGAATTATTCATTTCTGCCCGTCCTTCCGCGCAGAATATTTCCAGCTTCCCCCGGGGGAGGGGCGCTGATGGTCTAGCGACCGATGTCCGTCCTCCCCGCCTCCCCGAACGCGAACCAGCCGGTGTTCACCGCCGACACGCCCGCCGCCGCCCGGCTCGCCGCTTGTCGGGCCTATCTGGATCAGGAAGGCGCTCGCATCCGCTTGCAGCACCAGGACGGCGCCACCGGCCACAAGATCGCCCAAGCCCTGTCCGACCGCATGGACGGCCTCCTCGTGCCCCTCTTCACCACCGCCATCGCCGCCTGGCGCAACCAGCACGGCGAGCCCCCGGCCCCCGTCTGCCTCGTCGCCCTCGGCGGTTACGGCCGCGCGGAGCTCAATCCCCTCAGCGACGTGGACGTGATGTTCCTCTATCCGGAAACACCCAAAACCCCCGAGCTCGGCCAGTTCCAGGAACACCTTTCCAACGGCATCCTCTACCCGCTGTGGGATCTGAAACTGAAGATCGGCCACTCGACCCGCACGCTCAGCGAGGTGTTCGCCGAGGCCGGCCGCGAGATCAAGACCAAGACCGCCCTCCTCGAATCGCGCTTCCTCGCCGGCACCACCTCGCTCTTCGAGAACTTCGCCCAGGCCTACCGCAAGCACTACCTCCAGAACGATCCCAAGGCGTACATCGTCGCGCGCCTCGCCGACCAGGCCAGCCGTCGCGCCCAGCATGGCGACACCGTTTTCCTGCAGGAGCCCGACATCAAGAACGGCGTCGGCGGCCTGCGCGATTACCAGAACACCCTCTGGATGTCCCGCGTGCGCCTCGGCATCACCCGGCTCGATGAACTCGCGCAGCAGAATTACCTTCAGCCCGCCGAGCTCCGCGAAATGCAGGACGCCTACGATTTCCTCCTGCGGGTCCGCAACGAGCTCCATTACATGAGCAAGCATCCCACCGATGTGCTCAACCTCGAGATCCAGCCGCGCATCGCCGCCAGCCTCGGCTACCCGCAGATCGGCCTGCTCGAGCGCGTCGAGGCGTTCATGCAGGACTACTACCGTCACGCCCAGGCCATTTTCCGCGTCTCGCGCACCGTCGAGCAGCGCCTCGCCCTCACCGTGGCCACCGGCCCGGGCCTGGTCGGGTCGTTAAAAAACCTCATGCTCGCCCGCCGTTCCGAGCGCACCAAGCGCATCGACGGCTTCCTCATCCGCGGCCGGGAACTCGCCTACGAGAATCGCGACATCTTCCAGCAGGACCCCGTCCGCCTGATCCGCGTCTTCCGCCACTGCCAGCAACTCGGCTGCACCCCCGACCTCGACCTCGCCTCACTCATCCGCGGCTCGAGCCAGCTGATCACCCGCCAGGTCATCGAGTCCACCGACGCCAACCTCGCCTTCCAGACCATCCTCGAGGAGGCCGGCCAGGTTCATCCCACGCTCTCCCTCATGCACGAACTCGGCGTCCTCGGCCGGTTCATGCCCGAGTTCGCGCCGCTCACCTGCCTGGTCCAGCACGAATACTATCACCGCTATACCGCCGACATCCACACGCTCAGCACCATCCGGCAGCTCGACATCATTTTCACCGCCTCCGATCCGCGCGCGGAAAAATATCGCGAGGTCCTCCACGAGACCGCCAAGCCCACGCTGCTCTACCTGATCCTTCTCCTCCACGACATCGGCAAGAGCGAGGGCATCCAGGGCCACGCCGAGGCCGGGGTGACCGTCGCCGCCCCCGTGCTCGCCCGCCTCGGGGTTCCGCCCGATCGGCGCGCGACCGTCAACTTTATCATCAAAAATCACCTCATCATGGCACGCTTCTGGCAGAAGCATGACCTGGATGATCCCAAATCCTCAGCCGCTTTTGCCGAGCTGGTCGGCGATGCCGACCTTCTCCGTTACCTGTACGTCCACACCTACTGCGATGCCAACGGCACGTCGGCCAGCCTGTGGAACAGCTACAAGGATTCCCTCCACCGCCGCCTCTTCGACACGACGCTCGAGCGCCTCGTCCTCGGCGACAAGGTCGAATCCCGCCTGGAGGAGCGCAAGGAAATGATCCGCCAGCACCTCATCGCCCGCACCATCGAGGGCATCAGCCCCGACGAGATCACGGCGCACTTCAACCTGCTCCCGGAACGCTATTTCATCCAGACCGACGAGCCCGAGATCACCCTCCACATCCAGATGGTGAACCGGCTCCTGCAGTCGATCTCGACCGCGGACTCGTTGAATCCCCTCCGCCCCGTCATCGAGTGGAAGGACGACCTCAACCGCAGCTACACCACCGTCCACGTCGTCACCTGGGACCGTGCCGGCCTCTTCTACAAGCTCGCCGGCGCCTTCAGCGTCGCCGGCCTCAGCATCCTCTCGGCCCGCATCACGACGCGCTCCGACCACATCGCCATCGACACCTTCCACGTGGTCGAACCCGGCCGCGGCATCGTGCAAAACCAGAAGGCGATGGAAACTTTCGCGAAGACCGTCGACGACGCCCTCGTCAGCGACAAGGACCTGCTCCCCGAGATCAACGCCCAGGCGGTCCGCCTCGCCAACGCCAATCGCTACAAGGCCGGCACCTCCGAGCTGCCCGCCACCTTCCCGCCGACCGTCGAGGTTTACCACGAGCTCTCCCTCAAGCGCATCATCGTCGAAGTCCAGGCCCACGACCGCATCGGCCTGCTCTATCAGCTGGTGAAGACGATTTCCGACCACGGCTTCGATGTCACCTTCGCGCGCATCAACACCGAACGCAGCATCGCCCTCGACACCTTCTACATCGAGCCGCGCAAGGCCGACAGTGCGGTGGACGAGGCCGAACTTCACGAGCTACGCGACACCCTCCGCGCCGTCATCACCCCCGCCAAGTCCGAGGCGACCGGTTAAATTGATCGATGCGGAGCGCGCCTCGGCCGCGCTCGCCCCTGTAGGAGCTTGCTTGCAAGCGATGGGACATGTCACCCGGCCGCGTGAATCTCCCCTCGCCCGCAATCAGTCTCCTTCACCCCTACCCTAGCCTCCCCCGCAGGAATTTAGCCTCCCCAACCCCGCCGCTTTCCTGTCAGCTTGAGCCGAATGAGCCTGGACGAGACCAAAGACATGGCCGCGCACCACGCGCTCGCCACCCTCGCGATCACCGCCCCCGACGCGACCTCCGCCCAGGCGGGCATCCTCGCCGCCATCATGTCCGCCTTCCCGGCGGATAGTGGCTCGCTTTCCCTGCTCACGCCCGAAAGCGCGCATCTGGAAATCTGCGCGCAACAAGGCCTGCCCCCCGAAACCGGCGACTTCGCGCTCCGACCCGGGCAGGGGATCACCGGGTGGGTCGCACTCCACGGACGCCCGCTGCTGGTCGCGGACGTCAGCCATGAACCCCGCTACATCGCCGCCCGCCGCGGCGTCTGCTGCGAGATGGCCGCGCCGATCATCATCGAGGGCCACACCATCGGGGTCGTGAACCTCGACGCCGACCTTCCCGGCGCCTTCACCTCGGGCGATCTCGACCGCCTCGCGTGGTTTGCCGAGGAAGCCGGCACCGTCCTCAACCGCCTTTGGCAATTCGACCGCCTGCGCGCGAACTCCACGCAGCTCACCACCCTCGTCGAACTCGGCCACGCCCTCGTGGCCCAACTCGCCCCGGAGGAACTCCTCCACGCCATCACCGAGAGCGGCCGCGCCTTCTTCAACGCCCGCCTCTGCCTGCTGCACGATTACGATGGCGCCGACCGCGCCCTGCGGCTCCATGCCTGGTCCGCGTCCGGCGACCTCGCCGCCGCCGGCCTGGCCCTGCAGCAACAGGCCATCTCCATCGACGAGGCCCTCCTGGGCTCAACCATCCACACCGGCCGCACCACCGAATACCAGCACCTCGACAGCCCCCGCTACCGCGAGGCCGCCGATCTGCCGCGCGATCCCAATCTCTGCAGCGCCCTCGCCACCCCGCTCATCCTCGAGGGCAAGCCCGCGGGCGTGCTCTCGGTGTTCCACGATCGAGCCCATCGCTTCAGCGATGACGAGAAGCGCCTCTTCACCGCGCTCGCCAATTTCGCCGCCGTCGCCCTCCACAACGCCAGGCTCTATTCCCGCGTCTTTCACTCCGAGGAAATCCTCCGCAAGAACGAAACCCTCACCACCCTCGGGCTCCTCGCCGCCGAGATCGCCCACGAGATCCGGAATCCGCTCACGGTCATCAAGCTGCTCCACGGCCCGCTCGGCGCCGATTTCTCCGCCACCGACCCGCGCCGCCGTGACCTCGAGATCATCACCGAGAAGATCGAGCAGCTCGAGGGCCTCGTGACCCGCGTGCTCTCCTTTGCCCGGACCCCCGCCAGCCTCCACTCGCACTGGTCGCTCGATGACATCCTGAGCGACACCAATCACCTCCTCCGCGCCAAGCTCGCGCAAGCCGGCGTCCAGCTCCAGTACACGCCGCCCGCCACCCCCGTCACGGTCAACGTCAACAAGGGCCAGATCCAGCAGGTCTTCCTCAACCTCGCCCTGAATTCCTTCCACGCCATGCCCCAGGGCGGCGAGCTGCGCATCTCCTGCCATCCCGATGGCGCCATGGTCCACATCGACGTGGCCGACACCGGGAGCGGCATCTCGCCCGAGGTCCAGCCCCGCATTTTCGAATCCTTCCTCTCCACCCGCGCCGGCGGCACCGGCCTCGGCCTCGGCATCGCCCTGCGCATCGTCAAGGATCACCACGGGCTCCTCCAACTCCGCGAAACCGGCCCCCGCGGCACGACCATGCGCGTGACCCTCCCCGTCGCACCCGTCCAGCCGATTTAAATCAAAGCCGGAAGCGAGGGGTGCTTTCCCGGGTGGCCGCTGCGCAGCGACCTGTAACTGGAGCCGGGGCGCCCCCGCCCCGGCGGTTCGACTCAGCCTCAGCCGGAACGATGCCGTCAGAATGCGATTCCGCTGTGTGCGCGGTCCAACGGTTCAGTGGTAGGGACGTGGCTCGTCCACGCCCTCGGTTCCCGAAGCGAAAACGGGCGCGGTCAAGCCGCGCCACATCCAGCTGCATGATTCCGGCTCGGACCCGCCCTACTCGGTCGCCTTTAACTTCAGTTCGACCATCAAGTCCGCCGCGATCTTTTCCAAATCCGCCCGCACATTCTCCAGCTTAACGGCCTCCGGCACCAAAACCCGCGCCTGTGCCTGAAACAAATCCCCGCCGCCCATCGGCGCACTCACGCACTCCGAGGAAAGCTCCTCCACATTCACGCCGTGGGCCGCGAGCACCCCGGTCACGGTCCGCAGGATGCCCGGCCGATCATTGCCCACCAACTCCAGCGTCGCCGCGAGCCCGCGCGCCGGAGCCGCGGCGCCGCCGGCTTCGATCACAATGCGCATGCCGTCAGCCTCGAGGCCGTGCAACGCCCGCTTCAGCACCGTGAGCTTCTCGCCCGCGATATCCACGCGGACGATGCCGGCAAACCGGCCCTCGAGCTGGCACATGCGGCTCTCCACCCAGTTTCCGCCGTGGTCGGCCACGCAGGCGGACACGCGTTCCACCAGGCCCGGCCGATCCGCTGCGATGATGGTCATGACAAGACTTTCAATCATGCCCGATACCTACACGCCGGATCACGGGCGCGCAACCCCGGTGTTCGCGCCGCGCGCCCGCCTCACTCCTCCAGCTCCACGTTCCAATACGCCACGTCGAGGAAATCCTTCCACTTCTCGTGCTTGTGGTTGCCAATGACCATGCTGATGACCGGCCGCCACTTCGGCCGCACCGGCTTGCGGATCAGTCGCATGTGCGCCTCATGCGGCAGGCGGTTGGCCTTGCGGGAATTGCACTTGATGCACGAGCACACGATGTTGTCCCACGTGGTCTTGCCGCCGTAGTGCCGCGGGATCACATGGTCGAGGTTCAATTCCTCGCGCTCGAAGACCTGCCCGCAATACTGGCACTTGTCGTCGTCGCGCTCGAACACGTTGTTGCGGGTGAGCTTTTGCTCCTTGCACGGCAGCTTGTCGAAAAACGTCAGCAGGATCACCCGCGGCAGGCGGATGTTGCGGTTGATCGTGCGCACCGTCTCCACCTCCTCCACCGGCGGGTTGTACGCCGAGAAATCTATCCAGTCCATCAGCGAGAACGTGCGGAAATTGTCGTCCGTCTGGTGCACCACCTGGGCGTGCTCGCGAGCCAGCAAGGCGAAGGCCCGGCGCGCGGCGATGACGTTCACCGCCTGCCAGAGGCGGTTCAGCACGAGGACCGGTTGGTCGAGCACGGCTTCCATAGGCAACGGGCCACTCAGATACGGCGGCCCCGCTCCCCTGTCAAGG
This sequence comes from Verrucomicrobiota bacterium, assembly GCA_023433275.1. Taxonomy (GTDB): domain Bacteria; phylum Verrucomicrobiota; class Verrucomicrobiia; order Opitutales; family Opitutaceae; genus Lacunisphaera. The sequence goes on along the minus strand of JAEZDN010000094.1, from coordinate 27,922 downwards.
CGCGCGCCTCGTCGAACACGCATGACCGCCCAGGGTCACCTGGAGCCACGGCGACCCCGCCGTGCGTTCGGAGAATTGTCCGCCAGCAACCGCCGCCGCAGCGGGCGCGTTCGAACGGTTCCTTTGTTGGGGCGTGGCTCGACCACGCCCTTTTGCCGTAAGAACGGGCGCGCCCAAGCCGCGCCCCTCCATCCATCTGCATGGTTCCGTTTCGGAGCGGTTAGGAGCTCGCGGTGCATTCACCATCCAGTGAGGAGAAATGAGAGGGCGTTGGTGAGACCAATCTCCCTCCGTATCTGTGTTATCTGTGTTCATCTGTGGTTATACTGCATGAGTCCGGCTGAGTCGGCGCCACCCGGCCCCCCAAAACTTAAAGACAAACGCGGGATCAAAACGCCCGCTCGTGCCGCCCAACCGTTACCGCGTCAGCGCCCGAATCTCCTCCGCCAACGCCGGATACTCCGCGCTCAACTCGCGCGCGTCCCCCAGCGTGAACTCGCTCCAGCGAAATTCCGGCGCCACGACGCACGACACCAACGCCCAGCGTCCACCCGCCTTGAGCCGCGTGCCCTGCCACACGCCCGCGGCCACGATGTCCTGGGGCGTTTCTCCCGCCGCCAGGTCCAACCCCAACTTCACGACCCGGCCCGATCCACCCGGCGCGAGTCGCACCGATTCCAACGAATCCCCGCAATGAAACGCCCAGATCTCATCCGTCTCCAGCTTGTGCATGGCCGAAAAGCCCGCCGGCGTGATCAGGAAATAAATCACCGAGTACGCGCGGCGTCCGCCCCCGGGCAGGAGTTCCTCCGCTTCCGCGCTGCGCCGGAAAAAACCACCCTCCTGCTCGAGCGGCGCCAGATCGAGCAATCGCGCCACCTCCTCCGCCGTATGGGTGTCAGGCGATAAGGGCGCGGTCTTCATTTCGTCCCTTTGTAGGAGCCTGCTCGCAGGCGATCAAGACTTGCGCCGACGACGCGACTGCCGGATCGCCGGTGCCCAGGGTCCCACAAAAAACCACCGCTCACCCCGCCGACGGCGGAACAATCGCCAGCTTCAACGACTGGTTCTTGATCCGGATGCCGGCCAGCTTGGCCACCACGAGTTCCGCGTGCTCGCTGAGCACATCCACCAGCGTGTGGTCCTCGTTGATGTCGATCGCTCCCACCACGTTCGCTGGCAACCGCGTCACGCCGGCGATTTTGCCCACGAGGTCGGCGGGCGTGACCAGGTGCTGGCGGCCCACGTTGAACGATACCACCGCGAACCCCGGCTCGCGCCCGGTCCGCGGCTTTCGCTCATAAGTGCGCTTCTGCGCCGCAAACTTGTCGCCCTTGGGGAACTCCATCTCCCGTTCCGTCTTGGCTGGAGGGCCTGCGTCCCTGCGGGCCGGGCTCGAGACCGGAGGGCTGGCCTCCCGGCCAGCCGCCTTCGCCGGCGCGCTCGGTGCCGGCCTTTCATTGGCCGCGATCTGCGCCGCCCGCACCTTCGCCGTCTTCTTGGCGGGCTCCTCGGTCTCGCCCTGCATCAAATGAATCAACGCCGACGCGATGTCCGTGCTCGTGTAACCCTGCTCGAGCAGCCGGTCCACCATCTGGTCATGCGACTTGAACTTCTTTTCCTCGAGCGTGGCGCGCAGCTTTTCAAAGAACACGTTGCCTTTCGCCTCCTCGACTTCGTCCAGCGACGGGACTCGCTCGCGCCGGATCTTCAGCCGCGCATAATGCATCATGCCCTGCAGCTTGTAGATCTCCCGGCCGGAAACGAAGGTGAACGCCATGCCCCGCTTGCCGGCGCGCCCCGTGCGGCCGATGCGGTGCGTGTAATCCTCCGCGTCGTTTGGCAGGTCGAAGTTGAACACCACCTCCAGGTCGTCCACGTCCAGGCCGCGCGCCGCGACGTCCGTCGCCACCAGGAATTCGAAACCGCGGCGCCGGAACTTGTCCATCACCCGCGTCCGCTGCGCCTGCGTGATGTCACCGTGCAACCGGTCGGTCGAATACCCGCGCGCATGCAGGTGCTCGTCGAGCTCGTCGACCATGATCTTCGTGCTGCAGAAAATGATGCCGAACCGGAAATCGTGCAGGTCGATCAGGCGCGTGAGCACCTCGATCTTCGACCGGCGGTCCACCTCGAAATAAATCTGCTCCACCTGCGGCGCATTCTGCGCCAGCGACTCGATGCGGATCCACTCGGGATCGCGCGTGTACCGCTTGATCAGGTCCTGGATCGCATGCGGCATCGTGGCGGAGAAAAACAGGCACTGGCGCTCCGCCGGCACCGCCTTCAACACGTGCTCGATGTCGTCGCGGAAACCCATGTCCAGCATGCGGTCCGCCTCGTCCAGCACGATGACCTTCAACGCATCGAGCCGCAGCGTGCCGCGCTCCATGTGGTCCATCACGCGGCCGGGCGTGCCGATGACCACCTGGGCCCCCGCCGCCAGCGCGCGAAATTGCCGGTCATAACTCTGGCCGCCATAAATCGGCACTTCCATCAGGCCTTTCTTGAAGGCCGCCAGTTTGCCGAACTCCTCGGCCACCTGCACCGCGAGCTCACGCGTCGGGCACAACACCAGGACCTGCACCTTCTTCAGCGTCACATCGACCTTCTCGATCGCCGGGATGGCAAACGCCGCCGTCTTGCCCGAGCCGGTGGCCGACTGGCCCACCACATCGCGCCCCGCCAGGCCAAACGGGATCACCGCGGTCTGGATGGGCGAGGCTTCCTCAAATCCCATCTTGTCCACGGCCTTCAAAATTTCAGGGGAGAGCCCCAATTCACTGAACGGACGTTTTTCCATGGTCGGACAATGCGCGCCCCCCGGCGAAAAGAGAGCCCAAAGTTAATCCACCTCGCCGCCACTCCCCACCTGCGCTCCGGGTAGGGCGAGTCATCCCGACGAGCCGATCCCCGCAGTCCGCCCACCCTCTACAATTACCTCGCTAAAACCCCCGATTCCCCGGCTAATGACCCGCTATGCCATTTTCCAAGCTCGGGCTGCCGCCCGCCCTCGTCAACGGAGTCAAGGCCATGGGGTACACCGATCCCACGCCCATCCAGCTCCGCGCCATCCCCGTCGTGCTCGGCGGCGGCGACCTCATCGGCTCGGCCCAGACCGGCACCGGCAAGACCGCGGCCTTCGCCCTCCCCACCCTCGCCCGTCTCGGCAAACATGAGGCGCGCGGTCCGCGCGTGCTCATCCTGGAGCCCACCCGCGAACTCGCCGCCCAGGTCGAGACCGCCTTTCGCGATTTCGGCCGTTTCACCGACCTCCGCGCCACCGTCGTCCACGGCGGCGTCGGCTACGGCCGCCAGCGCAGCGAAATCCAGGCCGGCACCGACGTCCTCATCGCCACGCCGGGCCGGTTGATGGATTTCCTCAACGAGCGCACCCTCCGCCTCGACGCCCTCAAGATCCTCATCCTCGACGAGGTCGACCGCATGCTCGACATGGGCTTCGTGAAGGACGTGAAGAAAATCATCGGGCTCTGCCCCAAGGAGCGCCAGACGCTCTTCTTCTCCGCCACCGTGCCGCCGGAGATCGAGGAGGTCGCCCGCTTCGCCCTGCGCAATCCCGCGCGCATCGAGATCGGCGTTTCCCGCACCGTCAACCAGTCGGTCACCCATGCGTTTTATCCCGTCGCCCAGCACCTGAAGTTCGACCTGCTGGTTGCCCTCCTGCAGAAGACCGATTTCCAGAGCTGCATCGTGTTCTCCCGCACCAAGCACGGGGCCGACAAGATCGCCCGCAAGCTCAAGGCCGCCAACCACTCCGTTGCCGTCCTCCACGCCAACCGCTCGCAGAACCAGCGCGTCGAGGCCCTCGAGGGCTTCAAGTCCGGCAAGTATGAGGTGATGGTCGCGACCGACATCGCCGCCCGCGGCATCGACGTGGCCGGCGTCTCGCACGTCATCAACTACGACATTCCCGCCAATCCCGAGGACTACGTCCATCGCATCGGCCGCACCGGGCGCGCCGCCGCCGTCGGCGACGCCTACACCCTCACGACGCCCGACCAAGCCGGTGAGATCCGCGACATCGAGCGCTTCATCGGCCAAAAGGTTCCGCAACTGAAACTCGAGGGCTTCAACTACGCCGCCGCGCCCCGTGCCCCCATCGGCTTCCAAGGCGCCGCGCCCTCCCACGGCCAACGCCCGGGCCACGGCCAGCGCCAAGGCCACGGTCAGCAACGCTCGCACGGACACGGTGGCGGACGCGGCGGTCAGGGCGGACACGGTGGCGGCGGCAACCGCGGCCAGCAGAAGCCGCGCGACCCCGGCTATTTCCAACCGTCCACGCAGACCCAAGCGCCGGCTCCGCGCCCGGCCCAGCCCGGCCAGTTCACGCCCCAGCGCCCCAGCGGCCAGGGGCAAGGCCACGGCGGTGGCCAGGGTCAGCCAGGCGGCGGACGCAAATTCGGCGGCCTCTCCCGCGGCCGCTGGAACCGCCGCTAGGTCGATCCCCCGACCTTCAATCCCGTAGGAGCGCAGACTTGCTGCGCCCTTGACGGCGGCACCACGCACGCAGGGCGCAGCAAGACTACGCCCCTGCGAAATGACCTTCGGATGCGCAGGGCAGGATCCCCGCACCACCTTGGTTCAGTAACGCCAGTCCCAGACCAGCGCCGACTCACCGCACCTGCAGCGTGTCGCCCGCGTACTCGAGGCCGAGCGACGGAATCAGGACCGCCTTGCGCCCGCCTTCCTTGCGCACCTTGCCCGCGACCCAAGCCTCGTGCCCGGCCGCCTTCGCGGCCGCCAGTGTCGCCTCGACGGCGGAGGGGCTCACGTAGGCGGCAAAACCCACGCCCATATTGAAGGTGGCGTACGCCTCGCGCAGGTCGATCGGTCCCGCCTCCATCAAAAACTGGAACAACGCCGGGATCCCGCGCGGTTCGCTGATCTCATAGACAAACGGCTCCTCCAGCCGCATCAGCTTGCGCCAGCCGTGGCCGGTGACGTGCGCGACGTAATTCAATTTCACGCCGGCCTGCTGACACTTCACCACGAAATCCACATAGATTGCCGACGCGGCGAGCAGGGCTTCGCCATACGTGCGCTCGTCCCCATGCCCGATCGGGGTCTGGTAACCCTGCGGCAATTTCTCGGCAATCAGCCGGCACAGGCTCAACCCATTCGTTTGCACGCCCGTCGAGGCCAGGAAGATGATCGCGTCGCCGTCCTGCACGTCGCCGGTGATGCGCTGCGCTTTCGGCGCGATTTTGCCCACCGCGGAGCCAGCCAGCACGATCGCGTCGGGATGAACGATCCCCTTCAGCGTCGGCGTCTCGCCCCCACCCCATACCGCGCCCGCCCGGTGACAGCCCTCCGCCCACCCATCCACCAGCGCCTGCATGCGCACGGCGTCGGTGAACCACTCGGACGCGCCCACCGCCGCGTGCATCGCCACGGAGATCGGGCGCGCCCCGCAGGTGATCAGGTCGTTGACGATCGTCGCGACCGTATCGATCGCGATCTCCCGGTAAAAACACTTCCCGGTCTGCGCGTACACGACATCGGCGACCAGGTTCTTGGTGCCCAAGCCCTCCTCGACATGCGCAAGGTAATGGTCCCCCGCCTCCATGAGATAGCAGCTTTCCCCGCGGGTCGTCGCGGGCTCCGCATAACCGTGCGACTCGAGTTCATTGGCCGTTGTCCGCGCCGCCTGCTGACACGCCCGCTTGAACGCATCGAGCTGGTCATAACGCACGCCGGAGGATTCGTAGGAGAGACTCATTGATGAATTACGATTTTTGATCTGTGATTTCCCCATCCTCGGCGGGGCCGACGTCATTCGAAGTTGAGACCGCTCAGTAGGAGCGGCCCTCTGCTTTCTCGAAATAGTTCACGAACGCCTGGTTCACGACGCGGAAGCCGCCCGGCGTGGGGTAGTTGCCCGTGAAGTACCAGTCGCCGCTGTGGTTGGGCAGCGCACGGTGCAGGTTCTCGATGGATTGGAAGATGATCTCGATCTCACCCTTCCAGCCATTGGGCTTGGGCGAAACCAGCTGCGTGATCCGCGCCGAAATCTCCTGGGCCGTGAACGGCTCGTAGATTTTCTTCACGTGGTTGACCGGCACCTTCCCGGGGTTTCTCAACTCCTCGCGGCACTGCCGATAGACGTCCTCGATGACCACGCCCTGCCCCCGCTCCTTGAGCAGGGTGATCGCCGCCTCAAACGCCACGAATTTCCCGATCTCCGACATGTCGATGCCGTAGCAATCGGGGTAGCGGATCTGCGGCGCCGTCGAGGCGATCACGATCTTGCGCGGGTTCAGGCGCTTCAGGATCCGCAGGATCGAGCGGCGCAAGGTCGTGCCGCGCACGATCGAATCGTCCACGCACACCAGGTGGTCCTTGGGCTGCACCAGGCCGTACGTCACATCGTACACGAGCGAGGCGAGATTGTTGCGCGACTTCTCCTGGCTGATGAACGTGCGCAGCTTGACGTCCTTGCTGACGATCTTCTCGCCGCGGGGCCAGTTGTGCAGGATCAGGTCATCGACCAGCGCCTCGGTGATCTTCCCCGCCTTCGCCGCGTCCAGCAGGGTTTGCTTCACCTCGGCCCGCCGGCGGAAGCGCAGTTCGCTCATCAGGCCGAAGTAAGCCACCTCGGCGGTGTTCGGGATGAAGCTGAAGACCGAATTCTCCAGGTCACCGCCGATGGACGCCAGGATCTGGTCGGCCAGGCCGGCGCCGAGTGCCTTGCGCTCGCGATAGATGTCGGCGTCGTTGCCGCGGGAGAAATAGATGCGCTCGAAGGTGCACTGCGTCTTCGGCAACTCCGCCGTGATGCGCTCCACCTGCACCACGCCGGATTTCTTCATCACCACCGCGCACCCCGGGTCCACCTCCTTCACCTCCTGCGCCTCGAGGTCGAACACCGTGCACAGCGGGGCGCGCTCGGACGCGAACGCCACGACCTCGTCGTTTTCGAACCAGTGACACGGGCGGATGCCCGAGGGGTCGCGCGCGACGAAGGCGTCGCCATTCCCCACCACCCCGACGATCGAATAGCCACCGTCCCAATTCGCCGCGGCCGTCCGCAACACCCGCGCGGGGTCGAGCTCGGCATTGATGCGACGGGAAATCTCCCCCCCCGGCAGCCCCTGGCCGCGCAACTCGCGGTACAGGCGCTCATGCTCGTCATCGAGACAGAACCCGATGCGCTCCAGGATGGCCTGCGTGTCCGTGGCGAAGATCGGGTGCTGGCCGATGGCGATCAGGCTGTCATTTAGCTCGGCCGTGTTGGTCAGGTTGAAATTACCCGCCAGCATCAGGTTCCGCGTGGGCCACGAACTGCGGCGGAAGAACGGGTGGCAGGAACTCAGGTTGTACCCGCCCGACGTGCCATAACGGAGGTGACCCATGTAAAGCTCGCCGCAAAAATCGAACTCCTGCTTCGCGGTCTCGGGAAACTCCGGGTGCACCGCGCCCTCGCTCACGAGTTGGTTGTACCGGGTCAGCAACGCCTGGAAGATCTTGTCGAGCGGGTTGGCCTCCACGTTGCGCTCGCGGAACATGTAGGGCTCGCCCGGGGGAACGTCGAACTTCACGCACGCCACACCCGCGCCATCCTGGCCGCGGTTGTGTTGCTTCTCCATCAGCAGGAACAGCTGGTTGAAACCCCAGAGGGGACTGCCGTACTTCTCCTGGTAATAGGCGATGGGCTTCTTGAGCCGCACCAAGGCAATGCCGCATTCGTGGGAAATGAATTCGCTCATGGGTGAATAAGCAGTAGCGAGGAGCGAGCAGGGGCTAGCGGGAATAAGGAGGGTAGTAGCCGCGCCGGATCAGTCAGATCGCTGCTCGCTGCTCGATACTCGCCACCAAGCTTCTCCGCGCCCGAATCTCTGGTCACACTGCGCCCGGCCGGAAGGTTTTTACGCGACGTTGGGCGGGCAGCGGAATGGGTCACAGCATTAAAGTCGTTTATTCCGCCCAGCCCCGGGGTTTCGTCAACGGCTTTCTGTGTCCGGCCCATCGCGGCTGATTCCACGTCCCCGTTTCCGACCTGGAGAGCGCGGCCCGACCGCGCCCGTCTTCGTTTGCCTTGTGCCGCGCGGCTGCAGCCGGCTCAACCCATTCCACAAATTAGGACATTCCCGGCGCCTGACCCCGCTTGACGCACCGGGCCCCTTGAGGAGTATCGCTGTCCGACCATGCTGATCCTTCGCGGCTCACCTGCCCTCTCCTCCTTCCGACTCCAAAAACTGCTGGCTGACTTTTCCGCCGCCGGCCTTCCCGCCCGGGCCGTCAGCGCCGAGTTCGTTCACCTCGTCGAGACCCAGGCTGAGCTGTCCCCCGCGAACAGGACCACGCTGGAAAAACTTCTCACCTACGGTCCGAGCCGCGCCGCCGCGCCGCTGTCCGGCCTCGTCCAGGTCGTCGGGCCCCGCCCCGGCACCATCTCCCCTTGGTCCTCCAAGGCCACTGACATCGCCCGCCTCTGCGGCCTGACGGATATCAAGCGCATCGAGCGGGTCATCGCCTACACCATCGACGTCGGTGGCGACGCGTTGTCCGCGGAACAGCTCCGCGTGCTCTCCTCCCGCCTGCACGACCGCATGACCCAGGCCGTGTTCAACGATCTCGAAGCCTGCGCCGCGCTCTTCCGGCACGAACAGCCCCAGCCGATGACGTCCGTGCCCGTCCTCGCCCAGGGCCGCGCCGCCCTGGTCGCCGCCAACACCGACCTGGGCCTCGCGCTCGCCGAGGACGAAATCGACTACCTTGTCGCCGCCTTCACGAAGCTCGGCCGCGACCCCAACGACATCGAACTGATGATGTTCGCGCAGGCCAATTCGGAGCACTGCCGCCACAAGATCTTCAACGCCACCTGGGAAATCGACGGCTCCGCCAAGGACAAGTCGCTGTTCCAGATGATCAAGAACACCTACACCCTGCACCCGGACGGCATCCTTTCGGCCTACAAGGACAACGCCGCCGTCTTCACCGGCACGCGCGGGGGCCGTTTTTATCCCGATCCACGGACCAACGAGTACGCCGCGCACGAGGAGGACATCCACATCCTGTGCAAGGTCGAGACCCACAACCACCCGACCGCCATCTCCCCCTACCCCGGCGCCGCCACCGGCTCCGGCGGCGAGATTCGCGACGAGGGCGCCACGGGCCGCGGGGCCAAGCCCAAGGTCGGCTTGGTCGGCTTCACGGTTTCCAATCTCCGCCTGCCCGGCGCAATCCAGCCGTGGGAGAAAAACTTCGGAAAACCCAGCCGCATCGTCTCCGCCCTCGATATCATGATCGAGGGCCCCTTGGGCGGCGCCGCCTTCAACAACGAGTTCGGCCGTCCCGCCATCAACGGCTATTTCAGAACCTTTGAGCAAGAGGTGCCATCTGCCCGGAGCAGCGGATCGGTCTTTGACTCCGAGCCCTCAGCTCCAGGCTCCAAGCTCCCCGCGACGGAGTTGCGGGGCTATCACAAGCCCATCATGCTCGCCGGCGGCCTCGGCAACATCCGCGCCGATCACGTGCAGAAGGGAAAAATCAATCCCGGCGACCAACTCATCGTGCTCGGCGGCCCCGCGATGCTCATCGGCCTGGGCGGCGGCGCGGCCAGCTCCATGGCCAGCGGACACGGCAGCGAGGATCTCGATTTCGCCAGCGTCCAGCGCGACAACGCCGAGATGGAACGCCGTTGCCAGGAAGTCATCGACCGGTGCTGGGCCCTCGGCGATGAGAACCCGATTTCCTTCATTCACGACGTCGGCGCCGGCGGCGTTTCCAATGCCCTGCCCGAACTCGTCAACGACGGCGGCCGCGGCGGAAAATTCGATCTCCGCAAGCTCCCCAACGACGAGCCCGGCATGTCGCCGCTCGCCATCTGGTGCAACGAGTCGCAGGAACGCTACGTCCTCGCCGTCCCCGCCGCCCGCATCGAGACCTTCAAGCAACTCTGCGCCCGCGAGCGCGCCCCCTTCGCCGTCGTCGGTGAGGCCACCGAGGAACGAAAACTCGTCGTCGAGGATCCGCATTTCAAGAACACGCCCATCGACCTCCCCCTCGACGTCCTGCTCGGCAAGCCGCCGCGCATGCACCGCAAGGAAACATCGCTGGCCCGCCCGCAACACCCGCTCGACCTGCGCGGCGTCACGCTCCTCGAGGCCGCCAAGCGCGTGCTCATGCACCCGGCCGTCGCCGACAAGACCTTTCTCATCTCGATCGGCGACCGCACCCTCGGCGGCCTGATCGCGCGCGACCAGATGGTCGGCCCCTGGCAGGTCCCCGTGGCCGATTGCGCCGTCACCGCCGCGACCTACGACGTGTACACCGGCGAGGCCATGGCCATGGGCGAGCGCACCCCTCTCGCCGTCAATGACGCCGCCGCCTCGGCCCGCCTCGCCGTCGGCGAGGCCCTAACCAATCTCGCCGCCGCACAGATCGGCGACCTCGGCAAGGTCAACCTCTCCGCCAACTGGATGGCCGCACCCGCCGTACCGGGCGACGCGGCCGACCTCTATGCCGCCGTGCACGCCGTCGGCATGGAACTCTGCCCCGCCCTCGGCATCACCATCCCCGTCGGCAAGGACTCGATGAGCATGTCCACGGTCTGGCAGGACGAAGGTAAACAAAAGCGCATCACCGCCCCGATTTCGCTCATCATCTCCGCCTTCGCCCCGGTCACCGACGTCCGCAGGACCCTGACGCCACAACTTCAGCGCCCCGCGCTGAAGCCAGTTGAAGCTGACGGTTTAGGTTCAAGTCCCGCCACCGTGGCTGCAACTTCAACTTCCGACTTAAACTCAGAAACTAGCGCAGCGACGGTTCTGCTCTTGATCGACCTCGGTCGCGGCCAGCACCGTCTCGGCGGCTCCATCCTCGCGCAGGTCGTCTCCCAAATGGGCGAGGCCACGCCCGACGTGGACAGTGCGACGGACCTGAAGAACTTCTGGAACGCCATCCAGCAACTCGGCCGCGAGGGCAAGCTCCTCGCCTACCACGATCGCTCCGACGGCGGCCTCTTCGCCGCGGTCACGGAAATGGCCTTCGCCGGCCACACCGGCGTCGACCTCGAGATTCCCCGCCTCCACGACGCGTTCGCGTCCCTCTTCAACGAGGAACTCGGCGCGGTCATCCAGATCCGCGAGGAGGATTTCGACGATGTTCATCTCGTCCTGCGCGAGCACGGCCTGAAGGCCTGCGTGTCCCGCATCGGCACGTTGAATCCTCATTTTGCCCTGCGCATCACTCAGTCGGGCAAGGAAATCTTCAACGAGAGCCTCGTCACGCTCCGCGGCTGGTGGTCCGACGTCACGCACCGCATCGCCGCCCTCCGCGACAATCCCGCTGCCGCCGACCAGGAACACGCCGTCCGCCTCGACAAGGACAACCCGGGCATCCGGCCAGTCCTGACTTTCGATATTTCCAAACCGTTTGTCACCGAGGCGACAGGGAAACGCGACGAGTCCACGGAGTCCGGAACTCAACCCTCCGTGACCTCGGCGTCATCCTCTGTGCGCTCTGCGTCAAAAGCCCGCCCTTCCGTCGCCGTGCTGCGCGAACAGGGCGTCAACGGCCAGCTCGAGATGGCCGCCGCGGTCACCCGCGCGGGTTTCCGCGCCGTCGACGTGCACATGTCCGACATCCTCGGTGGCCGTGTGTCACTCGACGAATTCCGCGGCCTCATCGCCTGCGGCGGCTTCAGCTATGGCGACGTGCTCGGCGCCGGCGAAGGCTGGGCCAAGAGCGCCCTCTTCAACGAGCGCGCCCGCGCCGAGTTCGCGGTATTCTTCGCCCGCGGCGACACGTTCGGCCTCGGCGTTTGCAACGGCTGCCAGATGATGAGCAATCTCAAATCCATCATCCCCGGCGCCGACCACTGGCCGCGCTTCGTGCAAAATCAGAGCGAGCGCTACGAGGGCCGCTTCGTGCAGGTGAAGGTCGAGAAAAGCCCGAGCATTCTTTTCGCCGGCATGGAAGGGTCCGTCATCCCCATCGCGGTCGCACACGGGGAAGGCTACGCCGAATTCCCTGACCGCGCCGCCGCCGAGCGCTTCAGCACTTCCGGGCTGGTTTCCGCCCGCTTCGTGGACAACCACCACCGCGCCACCGAGCACTATCCGCTCAACCCGAACGGCTCGCCGCTGGGCATGACCGCCCTCACCACGACCACCGGCCGCGTCACGATCATGATGCCGCACCCCGAGCGCGTCTTCCGCTCCGCCTGCATGAGCTGGTCGCCGAAGGACTGGCCGGAAGACAGCCCGTGGATGAAGCTCTTCTACAACGCCCGCGCGTGGGTCGGCTGAGCCCGGCATTTCCGAAAGCCACGCATCCGCGCATCCCGCGTCCCTCTGACGGGGAAAACTTCCGTCACCCGCGCGGAAGCGCCCGCCGAATATCCTCAAAACCTTCGCTTCCGTCATCCTGAGCGAAGCGAAGGATCCAAGAGGAAGGACCAACGTGCGCCGACTCCGTGGATCCTTCTCTGCGCTCAGCCGGAATCTTGCCGTTGGATGTAGGAGCGCGGCTTGACCGCGCCCTTTTCTCGCTGCGGGAACCGAGGGCGTGGACGAGCCGCGCCCCTGCAACCGAACAATTCGACCGCGCAGCTGCGGAAACGCATTCTTAACGTTCCGGCTCAGGATGACGGTAGCGGGAGTTCTGCAGAGTTTCGAATGGGAGCGCGGTTCACAGCCTCAGAACTTGTCCAGTTAATCAGCAGCAGCGAAGCGACGGATCGACGCGGGCGGCGCGAGTTTGTCCGATCCCTCGGACCCGTCTCCCGCCGGCGCGCCTCCCTCTCCACCCGCACCTCAATCCACCCGCGCGAAACACACGATCTGGTCCTGCTCCCGGTGATTTGTCCAAAAATTCTTTCCGTCGAACGCCAGCGCTCGGGCCGCAAACGGCACATGCGCGATGTCCTCGATTAGCGGCGTTTCCTCCCGTGCGTCCACGCGCGTCAGCCAATAATCCGTGGTTTCTTCGGCGTCCGTCGTGATCAGGTAAAACACGCCGTCCACCCGCGTTTGCCCACAGATGCCATGCGGCACCTCGATCACCCGACCCGGCTTCCCGTCGGTCCCGAGCTCAATCAGTTTTTTGGGATACCACTGGCTGACGAACAGAGTCGCTCCCTCGTGGCTCAATTGTGAACCCGTGTCATCCGGACACGGCACGCCATACGCCGCGTCAAAGCCTTGCCCGGGCACGCAGCGGCGAATGATTCGGTTGTCCTCGGACGTCTCGCCGCAAAGCACCCGCAGGTCGCCGCCCACCGCCGCCATGCCATAAGGCGTGCCGGGGGCAGTCACCTGCCAACCAAAGGTCCACGCGACGGGATCGATGCTTTGAATCACTTTCGTCTGCCGCGAGCCCACCCAGAGCCTCGCGCCGTCCCACGCCAACGCCTGCGGCTTGGGCACCGGCGAGGCCCGGCGCTGGAGTTCCTGAATCTTGTTCATGCCCTCACCCTGTGATCATGCCGGCTCAAGGCAAATTTCCATATCCCGGGGTATCATTGCGGTCGGGCGCCCCCGATCGCCCCCCTCTCCCGTCATGTGGGACGGGTGCCCTCACCCGGCGATACCCAGCTGAACCGCCCACTCCCTCGCGGGGTGAGGGCACCCCGCGCACAACCCAAAACCCCACCGCCTCTCCTGCAACTTATCCAGTCCGATCAGGGTCCTTAAGCCATGAAAACCCTGGGCGTCTTCTTTATCTGGTGCCTCCTTCTCGTGCTGTGCTGGCCGGTGGCCCTGCTGGCGCTCGTTCTCGCTCCGCTGGTTTGGCTCATCGCCCTGCCGTTCCGCCTGGCCGGCCTATGCATCAGTTCGGTGTTCGCTTTCATCAAGGCGCTACTCTTCCTCCCCGCCCGCCTGCTGGGCGGTCCGGCTCATTGAGACGCCGCCGGTTTACGTCCCGCGTAGCGCCTGTTTTCCCGCCAATTCCCCATATCAAGCCGCCACCTCTTCCGCGGGCGGCTGTCCTGAGGATATGAGCAATCCCTTCCCTCCGCGCGGCGGCGGCCCGAAATTTGTCGACCATCACTCCACCCAGCCCGCATGGAAGCGGATTCACCGCAGTCCCTTCTTCTGGATCGCGGCTCTGTCCATCGGCGTCGCCATGTACATTTTCGTCACGTCGCTCAACCTGACGGCGACGCCTTGAGAAAACGTCCTTCCTAAAGCGAAATACGGGTAGCGTGCGCGCAGTCGAACTATTCCGTTGTAGGGGCGTGGCTCGTCCACGCCCTTGTTTCCCGCAGCAAGAAAAGGTCGCGGTCAAGGCGGTGACAGACATCGCTTACACTTTGCAGTGGCGAGCGACTCGCCGCCAAGCCACTCGCTCCAGGCATCCACGCCATCTGCTTCCACCAACACCTCAATGGCATGCTGCACGATACCGATGCCGCCGGCATGCGTGCGGTCCGCCCTAGAAGCGCCTAGCTGCATAGCGGGAGGGGCTGCGCCCCTCCCAGCACCCACCCCGATCTAATTGGATCACCACTCAACACCTGTAAACGATGTCTGGCACCTCAAGTGTAAGCGATGTGTGGCACCTCGCCTTAGCCGCGCCCCAACATCCAACTGCATCATTCCGGATGAAGAGCCGTGGCCCGTAGCGACGGGGGTGTGGGGTCGGCATAGAAGCGTGTGAGACATACCCGCCCGATCCATTGACCGCCGCTATCGCGGTTGCACGCGGTCCTGCCTCCATCCGGCCTTGATCCGCGCCATCCGCGGCTGACATGGAGGAATTGTGTTTATTCGCGCCGCAAAACCGCGTCCTTTGACGCCGTGCGCCCCGCCATTCTCACCGTCGACGATTCCAAGTCCCTGCGGCTGTTCATCGCCAAAGCCCTGTCCGCCTTCGACTGCGAAACCGACGAGGCCAGCAACGGCTTCAACGCCTTCTTCGTCATCGAGCGCTCCCGGCCCGATCTCATCCTCCTCGACGTGCTGATGCCCGTCATGGAAGGCACCGAAACCCTTCGCCGCCTCAAGGGAGCTCCCGAGCTCGCCGACATACCCGTCATCATGCTGACATCTCCGGCCGATCGCCCCGTCATTCCCGAGCTGTTGGCCATGGGTGCGGCCGCCACGCTCATGAAGCCTTTCACCGAGGCCGCCCTGCTCGAAGCCATTCAGGGCGTCCTGCCCCTGAAGCCCGCCGGAAAAAAATAGGCGGCCGTCGCGCGGTTTCATTCTGCCAGCGAAACCCGCTCGCCGGCAGGAGCCCGCTCGCCGGCGATTCGGAACGCTATCTCCCCCGCCCGTTCATCCAGTCGGTATTGGGCCGCGCCACGGCGTCCTTGAGCAATGCCTTCAATGCCCGCGTCTCGGGCCCGTCGTCGAGCGACAAGCGCTCCACCTGTTCCGTCAGCCTCTCCCGCTTTTCGCGTTCGATATCCTCATGCAGCAAGGCAAGGGCGACGCCGTTGTTCATGCCGAACAAATTCCCGATCCTCAGCCCCGGCCGCCGCCTTAGCGCGAGTTCCAACCGTCCTTTGGGCGTGAGCATTTCATACTCGGTCATCGGCGGCTGTCTTTTGGCCTGCACCAGCACCGTCGGCAGGTTGAGAACACCATCCCGCTCCACCGCGGCTTCGGCGGACTCTTTCATCGTGACCTCGTCCTCGTCCGGCTTCGGCTGGTACTTGGGCAACTTCACCCGGATCGCCGCCGCAATTTCCGCAGAGCGGCTCGGGGATCGGTTTCCGGCCGGTTCCGGGCCGGGCGCCTCGGCCGCGGGCAGGACGCCCAGGCACATCGTCGAAATGACGACACCCACCAACCGCCGGGATTCAGCGCGCACGCCCACGCCATCATCACTATGGCCGGACCAGGGGTAAGGCAACGCTGTCACGCGGCCCCCGTGGACCGCCCCCAAGTCGCCCTGTTCCACGAATGGTATGGGGAAGGTTTTGGGGGGCACGATAAAGGCAGGGTATTGGCTTTGCGTGGGAGGGGCTTTACGCCCCGACTTTTCTGTCACGGGCATCAGTCGGGACCTAAAGCCATTCCCACCGCCTCGGCCATCCCGACTCCCCACCATCGCTCCTCGTGCCGCATTTCATTCTGTCCGGGCCCAAAGAACGTCTCACTGTCCGCGCCTTGCGCCATCGCTCGTTGGAATAGTGACACTCCATCGAAACCTTCCTGACCACCCCGCTGTCACCCGCCGGCCTTACACTCCCGCCTTCCTCACCTTCCCCGCATGACCGATGCCTCATCTCCGTCTCCGGCCTCGCCCTCGCCTCCCCCGACGACCTTCTGGTCGGGCGTATGGCAGGCCATCAAGGGCACCCACAGCGATTACACCACACTGCCCCTGAACCGCGCCGTTCTGCTTCTGGCCGTGCCAATGGTCTTGGAAATGACCATGGAGTCCCTGTTTGCGGTGGTGGACGTGTTCTGGGTCTCGCGCCTAGGCAGTGAGGCAGTCGCCGTGGTGGGCCTCACCGAGTCGGTCATGTCGCTGGTTTACGCGATCGCCCTGGGCATTTCCTTCGCCGCCACCGCCATCGTGGCCCGCCGGATTGGGGAACAGAATCCCGCCCACGCCGCTCAGGCCGCGGGCCAGATCATCATGCTCGGCGCGGGCGTGGCTGCCGCGCTCGGCCTCGGCCTCGGTTGGTTCGCGCCGGAGATCCTCCGGCTGATGGGCGCGGACGAAGCCGTCGTCTCACTCGGCGCGGGCTACGCCCGGATCATGCTGGGCGGCAACGCCACGGTCTTCCTTATTTTTCTGATCAACGCGATTTTCCGCGGCGCGGGCGACGCCGTCATCGCCATGCGCACGCTGTGGCTGGCCAACGCCCTCAACATCGTCCTCGATCCATGCTTCATCTTCGGCTGGGGCCCGTTCCCGGAAATGGGCGTCGCCGGCGCCGCCGTGGCCACCAACATTGGCCGCGGCATCGGCGTGGCCTACCAGCTCTGGCATCTCACCGCGCGCGCCGGCCGCATCCGCCTCCACCTCCCGGACCTCAAGCCTCATCGCGACTCGCTGGTCACCATCTTGAAGACCTCGGGCAATGGCATTGCACAAATGCTGATCGCGACGACGAGCTGGGTCGGCCTTTTCAAGATTCTGGCGGTCTTCGGCAGTCCCGTGCTGGCGGGATACACCATCGCCATCCGTGTGGTGATCTTCGCCCTCATGCCCGCCTGGGGCCTCGCCAATGCCGGCGCCACACTCGTGGGCCAGAACTTGGGCGCCGGCCGGCCCGATCGGGCCGAAGAATCCATCCGCATCGCCGTCCGCTACAATGTCATGTTCCTCGGCGCCGTCGGCCTCCTCTTCATCGTCGGCTGCCGGCTCATCGCCGGCCTGTTCACCAGCGATCCCGCCGTGTTCCCCGAGGCCGTGCGTTCGCTTTGGATTATAAGCCTGGCCTTCCCACTCTATGCGGCCGGCATGTGCCTCGAGGCCACTTTCAATGGCTCGGGCGACACCTGGACGCCAACCCGCCTGAATTTTTTCTGCCTGTGGCTCGGACAAGTCCCGCTCGCCTGGTTCCTCGCGGTCCCCGTCGGGCTCGGGCCCCTGGGCGTCTATGTCGCCGTGCCCGTTTCATTCACCGCCTTGACAATCTGGAGCGCGATCCTCCTCCGCCGCGGCAAATGGAAGGAGCAGAAGCTCTGAGCCGGCTTCGTGCAGTTGAACCACAGATGAACACGATAAACACGGATGGGGAGCGAGGTGGCTTCATCAGTGTACCCAAACTTCATTCCACTGAACGGTGAAACAAGCCGCCACCTCTTAATCGCTGTAAGCCATTCTGATCTGTGCGTGCCTGTGTCCGTCTGTGGTTTCCCCCTGATTGTTCCGACTGAGCCGGAACCATGGAGTGGGAGCTCGCTGCCGAATGGTTCCGTTGTAGGGGCGTGGCTCGTCCACGCCCTTGGTTCCCGCAGCGAGGAAAGGGCGCGGGCAAGCCGCGCCCCTACATCCCGACTGCCTATTTCCGGCTGAGACGGCTTCCGATTCCCGCAAAGCTGCCGGGGCCGAGCTTGATCGGTCCTGGTGCACTCCGGCGGCGCAAGGACCGAGCACGCTCGACCTGTGAAATCTGCGATCCCGCCCTACCGCTCCGATCGCGTGCCCTCAGCAATCCCGCACGAACTCGCCGATGAACCGGTCGGTGTTGTGCCCCGAGACCTGTGCCTCGATTTCCCGGCGCAGGCCGTGGATCCGTTCCGTCACCTGCACCGTCACGCCCAGTTTCTGCCCCAGACCGAGAATCGCCTGCGCCTTGGTCTTCTGCCAGCGCCAGCAGGTCAGGCCGATGCGAATGGGGGCTGAGGGGATAACGTCAGGGGCGGTCAGTTGATCCATGTGCGCCCAGTTGAAGCCTGAATCGCGCCAGATGAAATCGCATTGTATGTCCTAAATGAAATTTCTTCCGCGGTCTCGCGCTGACTCGCGGTCCACGCCCCTCCGCCCTTGTGGGCCGGGTGCCCTCACCCGGCAAAAACCCACGCCCGCCGCCCCTCCCAGCGTTTCAGCAACCGGGTAGTCCCGCCAAGAAGGC
This sequence comes from Verrucomicrobiota bacterium, assembly GCA_023433275.1. Classification (GTDB taxonomy): domain Bacteria; phylum Verrucomicrobiota; class Verrucomicrobiia; order Opitutales; family Opitutaceae; genus Lacunisphaera. The sequence goes on along the minus strand of JAEZDN010000094.1, from coordinate 9,417 downwards.
CATCAGTTGCCCCTGTCTTCCTGAGACCGGGAGCAGCGGCTGTACGATTGCATAGTAAACGGAGACAAGCTTTGGAGAGCACAAATAGGTCCGCCGTCATCCTGAGCCACGCGGAGGATCCAAGGGAAAGGACGGACGTCACCGACCGCTTGGATCCTTCGTTTCACTCAGGATGACGGTAGCGATGGTTTGGGTACCAACGTGGGCCTTTCGCCCGGCTCAGGATGACGATGAGTTATGTTTGCACGCGCTGCCCCCAGACGAAGCGCGCGTTCTGAATTGAACCCGCCGAACCCACGGCGGCCGTCACTTGTTCAGCTGCCGCAGCTTTTCCTGAAAGAAGCGCCCCTGCCGCGACGGCGTGTAATCCCAATCCGCGAGCAGATTGGGCGTCCACTGGACGTCGAACACCCACGGCGTCCACGAAATGCCCCGTTTCTCGAAAAACCCGATGATCGCCTCGCCGTACTTCTCGTCGCCGATGACCGGGACATGCGATCCCCGCTCCCCATCCTGCATGAAACCGAACTCGGTCGCGACGATCGGATAATGTTCCGCCAGGTAACCCCAGTCCGCCTGCCAGGTCGCCTCCCAGTTCTCGCGGCGTTTTTGGGGATAGGGATGCGTCACATACGCCACGTTCGAGGCCCGCACCGGATCGAAGCGCACATGCGTCAGCTCATAGCCCCAGTTGAAGCCGGCCACGAGGACGATCGCGCGCGGGTTGATCTTCTGAACCATCGATGTGAGCCCTTCGATCAGCTCGCGATACTCGGCCCATGGCATGGGTCCCATGTTGCCGTCGCGATTCGTGGGCTCGTTGTAGAGCTCATATAACGCCACCGTGGGGTTGTTCTTGTACCGCTCCGCGATCGTGTGCCAAAAGCGATAGGTCTCGTCGCGCGAGGTGACATACATCGGCAGGTGATAAACCCCCGTCAGCATGTTGCCGATCGTGTGCCAGTCGATGATGACATACATGCCCAGCTCCCCCGCCCATTGGACCGCCTGATCCAGCAGCTTGAGATACTCGGCTTCACCTGTCCGGCGCCAGTCCGCCGGATGAACGGGAATGCGCACGATGTTCGCGTTCCACTTCTTCGCCTCCTCGAAATGCTTCCGTCCCCACTGCCCCTTCTTCACCAGTTCAGCCGGATCTGAAAACGCCAGGCCACGGAAAACCACCGTCTCACCCTGCGGGTTCACAAAGCGATTTCCTTTCACGGCAATGACGGGCAGCATGGCCGTCGCGCGGGCCTCCGCCGGCGGGGCGCTGAAAGGGGTCGCGGTTTCAGCGAGAACCGGAGGGGCGATGCAGACACACAGGATGAGCAACCGGGCAAACAGGGGTAGGTTCATAAAGCGCCCGGAGCTTTGCATGCCGCCCGCCCGAAGCAACCCCAAGGTGGCGCGTCCACCTGACGCACGACCCTGCGTCGCACGCCGTACGCCCCCTCAGACCAGGGCACCTCGCCCAAGCCCGGTCCCTACCCTCGCATCCAGCTCCCCTGGCAGGTACTCCACTTCCTGCGGCTTCCTTCCAACTAATCCTGCCGCAACGCCTCGATCGGCGACACGCGCGACGCGCGCCGCGAGGGCAGGAGCGTGGCGAGCAACACCACCGTCATCATCACGGCGGCGGCGCCCACCAGAACGCCCGCATGCACGGCGCCGACCCCAAAAAGCATGTTCTGCATGGCTCGTCCCGCCGCCCACGCGCCCAGGCCGCCGAGCGCGATTCCCGCGAGCAGCAGCTTCGCGCCCAGGCCCAGGAATTGCGCGAGCACCTGCCCCGGCAACGCTCCCAGCGCCATGCGCACACCGATCTCGCGACGCCGCTGGTTGACCGCATAAGCCAACACGCCGTACGTCCCCACCGCCGCCAGCAACAGCGCCACGCTGGCGAATATCCCCGCCAACAACGCCGGCGAGCGACGCGTCACCATGCTCTCGTCAATCCACGCCTGCATCGGCTTCAACTCGTCCACCGGCAGCTCCGGGTCCAGCCCGAGCACCACCTTCTGCAGCATCGGCGCCAGCGCCGTCGGCTCCATCGCCGTGCGCAAGACCACCGAGAACCCGTTGGGCGTATAGTTCGCCTTCATCGGAAAATAGATTCCCCCCTGCGCCTTCGTTTCCGCCAGCTCCGTCTGCTTCACGCTGCCCACCACGCCCACGATCGTGAACGCTTCCTTCTCCTCGAATTTCGGGTTGGGCGAAATCCGCCGCCCCAGCGCGCTCTGCCCCGGCCAGTAGCGCTGCGCGAAATCCTGATCCACCAGGCATACCTTCAGCTCCCGGTGATTGTCCGCGTCCTCCAGGTACCGGCCCTCGATCAGCGGGATTCCCATCGCCTGCCAGTACTCGCCCGCCGCCGGGCTCATGTAATGCGCCCGCACGGCGTCGCTGCCCGTGTTCTCGTGGCCCTCGATCGACGTGGCGCTGTTGTTGATGCCGCCCCCCATGGGCAGGCCGGCCACCAATCCCACGGCCGTCACGCCCGGCTGCGCGCGCAGCTCGGTCAATAGCCGCTCCATAAACGCAAGGCGCGGCTCGTTCTCGGGGTACCCCTTCCACGGCAGGGCGATGTTGCCCGTCAGGACATGGTCGGGCCGGAACCCCGGGGACGTCGCCATCAGCTTCTGCAGGCTCAGGCCGAGCATGCCGGCGCCGCTGAGCAGCACAAACGCGAGCGCCACCTGCGCGATGATGAATCCATGGCGCACGCGATGGGCCGCCCGACTGACCGTTCCGCCCCGCGACTCCGCCTGCAATACCGCGGCCAGCCGCGTGTGCAGGCTGAACCAGATGATGGGCAGCGCGAGCACGAGGCCCACGACGATCGACACCGCGAGCGAGATCAGCGCCAGGCGGGTGTCGAAGACAATCATGGCGCCGAGGGGCAACTGCTCGGTCCCCAGCACCGCCAGGAGCCGCACCCCCGTCGCGCCGGCCGCGAGGCCCAGCAAACCGCCACCGAGGGCGAGCAGCACCGTCTCGAGCGCGACCTCCCCCGCGATATGCCCGGCGCCCGCGCCCAGCGCCTGCCGCACGGCAAGTTCCTTCGACCGGCCGCTCGCGCGGATCAGGAGCAGGTTCACCAGGTTTACCCCGCCAATCAGGAGCAGGAAGAAGACACCGCCCTGCAACAACAGGAGGATCGGCTTGATGTCGCGCACCGTGTCCGCGTGCAGCGAAAACACATCCGTGCGAAACTGCGCGCCCTTGAGCAGGCCCGAGAACGGATCGTCCTCGATCTGCTGGTGGTTGAGCGCATTGATCTGGGCCTGGGCGACCTCGATGCTCGCATCCGGCGCCAGCCGCGCGATCAACTGGACATTGTTCGAATGGCGGCGATCCGGTTTCCGATCGTTGGGATCGGAGGCCAGCGGGACGAAAAAGTGCGCCTTGCTGGAAAGGTAGCGGAAGCCCGGCGGCAGGACGCCGATGACGGTGACGGGCAGCGAGTCGACCACGAAGGTCTGGCCCAGCACATCGGGATCCGCGTTGAACTGCTGGCGCCAGAACGAGTCCGTGAGGATCGCCCGGGAGCTGTCCTTGTAGAACATCTCGTCCTCGGTGAATGTGCGCCCCCGCGCCAGCGGCACGCCAAGCGTGGCGAAAAATTCCGGGGAGACGCGGTCCCGCTCGACCCGCCGCGGGTTGCTCGCCCCACCCACAATGGCACTGCCGGACTGCCAGATCGAAGTGGAGGCGAACGCCTTGATCAGCTCCTTCCGATCATAATAATTCGGCAGGGATGCCCCGGCACGCTCGACCCCCGCGCCCGGATACGCGTTGACCGCGGTAACCAGCCGGTCCGGCTCCGGGTAAGGCAATGCCCGCACCAGCACGGCGTCGACCACCGCATAGATCGCCACGTTCGCGCCGATGCAAAGCGCCAGCGTGAGCAGGACCGTCAGGGTAAATCCGCGCTCACGAGCGAGCCGGCGTAGAATTTGCCGAATATCGGCCAGGGGAATCAGGGTGCGCACCGCCCGATAACCCGCGTTCCCACCCCAAAGTTACAATCAATTTTCCTCCCCGTCGCCCCGCCCCTCCGGCGCCCCCGAAATCGGGACCCTGGAGCCGGGACCCTGGAGCCGGGGCGCCCCCGCCCCGGTTGTCTTTGATCGCCGCCGTACCCCTCACGCATCATGCCGATACCCCACCCCGTGCACCGTCACGATGATCCGCGGCGCCTCCGGCTCGGGTTCGATTTTCTTGCGCAGTTGCACGATGTGTTGGTCGAGGGTGCGGGTCGTGCCGAAGTATCCCACGCCCCAAACCGCGTTGAGCAACGCATCGCGCGTCAAGACCTCGCCCGGATGGCGGGCGAAAACCTCGGCCAGCTTGAGCTCGCGCGCCGTGAGATTGGAGCTGGCTCCGGCCCGCGTGACCGTGAATTTGCGACGATCGATCTCCGCCTCGCCGAGCCGGAACACCGCGGGCAGTTCCACCTTCTCGGCCGCGGCGCCCAGCCGGCCCCGCCGCAGCAACGCTTCCACCCGGGCCAGCAGCTCCTGCACGCCAAACGGCTTCAACACGTAGTCATCGGCGCCCAGCTTGAGCCCAACGACCTTGTCGACCTCCTCGCCTTTGGCGGTGAGGAACAGGATGGGTACGGTCGCACCCTGGCGCCGCAGCTCGCGGCACACGTCATAGCCGTTCTGTCTTGGCATCATCACATCGAGCATCACCAGGTCGAATTTTCCCTGCGGAAAAAGCTTCAGCGCCTGCGCGCCATCGCTGGCGGCCGTCACGTCGTAGCCCTCGCTTTCCAGCGTCGCCACGAGACCGTGGCGGATATTGGCGTCGTCCTCGGCGATGAGCAGTCGGGCTTTCATGGGAGTTCGAGAATGAAGGCCGCGCCGCCGCCTTCGCGTGCTTCGCAGCGCAGGTCGCCGCCCAAGCCCCGCGCCAGCTGTCGCGCGATGCTCAGCCCGAGGCCGGTCCCCGATTGCTCCGCCGTCAGCGCGTCGTCCACGCGATGAAACTTTTCGAATATCCGTTCGCGTTGCACCGCCGGCACGCCCGGTCCTCGATCGAGCACTTCCACCCGTGCCCCGCCGGCGGCGCGCGCGGCCAGCGTCACGGTCACTTCCCCGCCGGCGGCGGCGTATTTCGCGGCATTGTCGAGCAGGTTGAGCACGATCTGCTCCACCGCGTCGGCCTCGGTCACCACCGCCAGCGGCGACTCCGGCAAGCGTCGTTCCACCCGCAAGCCGGCCTCCGCCAGCCGCGGGGCGTGCGTGTCGAGCAGCCGGGCCAGCACCGCGACGGCGTCGATTGAACCTGGTTTGAATTTTCGCCGGCCTTGCTCGAGCCGGCTGAATTCCAGCGCATTTCCCACCAACCGCGCCAGGCGCTGCGTTTCGCGGCCGATTGTCCGCAGGTATTCGGACTGCTTTTCCGTCCCGGCCACGCGCCCCTGCTCCAGCAGCTCCGCGTAAAGCCTGATCGTCGTCAGCGGCGTTTTGAATTCATGGGAAACATTGGCCACGAAGGAGGTCTTCTGCGCCGCCTCCGCCTCGCTGCGCCGCGCCTGCCACAAGAGCAGTGACCCGCCCGCGAGGATCGCGACCCCCAGCGTCGCAAGGAGAAGTGACCCGAACAGGAAGAATCCCCCGCCATCCTCGCCCATGGAACCCGCGGGAACCTCGAGAAACGCCGCGACTTCCCAACCCGGCAGGGCGCCCTGGGCCACCGGCAGTCGCACGATCGCACCGACGCCATCCGGCGGCACCCGGCCGGACTGATGCATCACGCGGCCCCGCTCATCGCGCAGGAGGAATCCCTCGCCGGTTCCGGTCACGGCCGGCAGTCCTCCCGCGAGGCGCGCGATGAGCGCCGCCAACTCGACCTCCACGCCGCGCACCTCGCCGGCGGCCGGCATTTCCACCCAACCGAGCAGGTACGGCCGTCCCCCGCTTTCGCCCGTCGCCCAGCCGCTCCGGCCGGGCGTGGCCGGCGAGGATTCGGTTTTGGCGCGAGGCAGGCTCGCGTCGGCCTGCGGGCTTGCTGAGGCGCGAGCCGACAAGCCGAAGGATTGCTCGCCGCGCGCCACGTTACTGATCTTTGCGACTTCACGCGCGTCGCGGCGCGCACTCTGGGTCCGCGCGGTATTGGAGAGCACCTGGTTCATGGCTGCTTTCTTCTCTGCGGCCTCGGCTTCCTCCATCGGGGCCAAGGCAGTGTCCGCATTCAGCTTTTCTGGGGCGGCGCCCCAGGGCGCGTTCGTCACCAGCAAACCGCCGAAGCGCCGCCGAAACCCCTGCGCTTCCTCATCCGTCGCACTGCGCGCCGGATGCAAAATCGTTCCCTCCGTGAGGCATCGGAACGCGGTCCGCACGAGCGGATTGGCCCGTTGCCAGTCCACCAGCGCCTGGTTCAGGTCGGAATCCGGGAGCGCCGCCACCGTCTCCAGCAAACCCGCTTGCATGTCACCGACCAGCAGCTCGATATTCTCCGCCACGAGCCCTGCCCTTGCCACCACCGCCGCCTGGCGCGCCCCGGCCGTGTCCAAGCGTTGCTCCGTCAACCGAGCCTGTTCACGCCGCAGCAGCAGCACCCCTCCGCCGCCGGCGACCAGCGTCGCCACCAGCAGGAGCAGCCAATAGGCGACGATGCGGCGGGTGACAGGAGACACGGGAGCGAGGCTAGGCTGTCTCGACAGTTTGGAAAGCTACGAAATGGAGCGGCCCGTTGAGGCCCCGCGCCTTGGAGCCGGCCCGCCCCCGGGCCGGTTTCTGAAATGCTCCGGGGCGAGGGCGCCCCGGCTCCAACTGCAGGCGGGTCAACGGCGAATTCTGGAATGCATTCAAGGCTGCGCCGCCTGTTGATTGCGGATGTTCGCGCTCTCGCTACGGTAGGCCTTGCGTTCGGCATTGCTCAGGCCGTCGCGGGCCAGGCGCTCCGCCTCGGGCTCGGCCGCCGCGGCGAGACTGGAAACCGCGGAATTCCGGTACGTTTGACCCACCGCCTTGAGCTCCTCCGCCTTCTGGCGCAGCGTCTTTGCGGCCTCGTCCAACCGACCCGCATCCGCCAGCTCAACCGCGCGGTCCTTCGCGAGCGCCATGCTGTTCGAAGCGAAGTCCGCTTGGACTTGATGATTGGCCGATGCCACGACCACCCGCGCTTCCCCACTGAACCGAACCTTCTGGCTCGCTGACGCCGTCACCGTGCGCTGATTCACCGCATCCTCATAATGGACTTTGGCCTCGGCCACCTTCCGCTCGGCACCTGCCGCCGAAGGTGCAATCTCGACCTCGAGCAGCGCGTATTTTTGCTGGCCGCCGTAGAGCTGGTTGAGCGTCAGCTCGGCCTTCTGCCCGCGGATCGAACCGTCGCGACCGACAAAATGCAGCGGCCGCACGCCCTCGGGAAAATTGATTTCGATCACGACCCGGCGCGCGACGACATTGAGGACGTCCCCCAGTTCGGCCGCGAAGATCCGCGGGAGATCGTCGCTGTTCTCCACAAAATACGTGTTCCCGTCGCTCCGCTCGGCCAGGCGGGTCATGAGATCCTCGTTGTAGCCGAGGCCCAGGCCGATCGTGGTCACCGAGATTCCTTCCTTCACCAACGAGGCGCCGAGGCGGCCGAGTTCCTCCGGGGAACTGGGCCCCACGTTGGCCTGGCCATCGGACAGCAGGATCAGGCGTGGCACATGGCGGCCTTCGCCCAGATGGCGGCGCACCTCGGCGGCCCCGCGGATGACACCGCCATGGAGCGCGGTATTGCCCCGCACCTCGATTCCCCGGATGGCCGCCTCCACTCCATCGGCGTCGCGCAGCCGTTGCGCCGGCACCAGCGTCTCCACCGTCGTGTCGTAGGCGATGATCGAGATGATGTCATCGGGTCCGAGCCGGCTCACCAGTTCGAGCGCCGCCTCCCGCGCCCGCGCGATCTTGGCGCCGCTCATCGAACCCGACCGGTCAATGACGAGCGCGAGGTTGACCGGCGGCCGCGCGGCGCGGGTTGGCAGCCGCATGCAATCGAGCCCGATCTTGACCACGGAGCGGTTGGCTTCGTCGGCGGGCAGGACCGCGCGGTCGAGATCGACGGTGACGCGGACAGGTTGGGCGGCGTCCTTGGCGAAAAGCGAAATCACGCCCGAAAGCGCGACCGCGAGAATGACATAGGGGATGAATGATTTCATGGGATTCGAATGACGTCCCATTCAACCACAATCGTGCCCTCCGGTTGTCACCACGTCGTCAGCCAATTGTCAGGGAATTGTCAGGCATGCGCACAGCAAGACGCAGGGGAGGCACTGCTCTAATGGAAGCCGGCGGGGGGCTTTGACTGCGAATGACGACGAAGCACGTTCGCAGGATCCCGATGCCGCCCCTGCCCCACCGCCCTTTGGGCGCAACTGGCCTGACACTCCCCGCCCTCGGCTTCGGTGCGGGCTTCGTGAATTTCGCCGGCTTCGATCGGTCGGTTGAAACCGTCCGTCACGCCCTTGGACTTGGGGTGCGGTATTTCGATACGTCCGTCATGTACCGTCATGGAGCCTCACAAGCCATCCTGGGCGAGGCTCTCGCGAATTCCCCGGCTCCATCTTTCATGGCCACGAAGATCGGGTACTTCCGGGAAGCCGCCCATTATCGGTCGGTTGAGGCGATGCACGTGCAGCTGCGCGAGAATCTCCGGCTGCTGCGCCGTGAATCGGTGGACCTGCTGCAGGTGCACGAGGCCGATTGGGACAATTGGTGGCACGACCGCCCGGTGGTCGCCCCGTGCCGGCTCTTCGACCTTCAGGACCGCATCGATTTCGCCAATGCGCCGGTCATCCAATTCCTCCGCGAAGCCAAGGCCCGCGGGCTTTGCCGTTGTATCGGCGTCACCGGCAATCACGCGCGACACGTCGGACGCGTCATTCAAGCCGTGGACGGCCTCGACGCGGTGCTGATCGCCTACAACTACACGCCCCTCAATGTCACGGCCCGCGAGCACATTCTCCCGGTCGCCGAGGCCAAGCGCATGGCCGTGATCGTCGCGGGACTATTCACGTTCACGACGTCGCTGCCCCCAGGCTGGGCCACCGAGGGCAGCTACCTCGGAACGCGCTCGGACATCCAACTCGCCGCGCTCCGGCAATTGCAACGCGACAGCGGCGTCCCGATGGCCGAACTCGCCTTGCGCTTCGTGGCCGCCGATCCGCGTCTCGCGACCATTCTCGCCGGCGCCTGCCAGCCGTCGGACGTGGAACAAAATGTGGCCGCATTCCTTCGCGGGCCTCTTCCTCCCGACCTCCACGCCGCCGTGGAAGACGTCGCCCGACAATTTTAGTCTGGGAAACCGCAGCTCCCTGGCCGCCGCAACCCATCGGGGTCCTCGATGCATGAGTCCGTATTGGTGTTCCGCCGATCAAAATCCATGGACTTTGGAGAGGGGTGCAGGGGAGAGGCC
>JAEZDN010000107.1 GCA_023433275.1 Verrucomicrobiota bacterium | reverse complement strand
GCAAAACCGCGACCTCCTCAAATTCTCCCTCGCAGGGGCTTTGCGTCGCCGGACTACCGACCGAAACCCGCACCTCCAAACCTGTGGGCCGGGTGCCCTCACCCGGCATCCCCCGGACGCCCCGCGTCCCTGCGGACCGCACCGCTCGACCGCACCCGCTTCCAACCTTGTAGGGGCGCAGACTCGCTGCGCCCTCCCCGCGCCACGCGCCTCCACCCTCCTTCCCCCTGCAGGGGCGTGGCTCGACCACGCCCTCCACCCTCCCGTCGCGCAAAACCGCGACCTCCTCAAATTCTCCCTCGCAGGGGCTTTGCGTCGCCGGACGACCGACCGAAACCCGCACCTCCAACCCTGTGGGCCGGGTGCCCTCACCCGGCATCCCTCGGACGCCCCGCGCCCCTGCGGGCCGCACCGCTCGACCCCGCCCATTTCCATCCTTGTAGGGGCGTGGCTCGACCACGCCCTCCGTCCTCCCGTCGCGCAAAACCGCGACCTCCTCAAATTCTCCCTCGCAGGGGCTTTGCGTCGCCGGACTACCGACCGAAACCCGCACCTCCGACCCTGTGGGCCGGGTGCCCTCACCCGGCATCCCCCGTACGCCCCGCGTCCCTGCGGGCCGCACCGCTCGACCGCACCCGTTTCCATCCATGTAGGGGCGCACCCTCGCTGCGCCCTCCCCGCGCGACACGCCCTCCGGCCCTTCGTTCGCAATATAATCGTTCGAACCCATGGTAATCTCACTTCATCTGAAACAATTCGCTCTGCACCAATTCATGCACGAGCGCCCGCACGCCATACCCACTCGGTTCGGCACGATCCAGGATGGCATCGAGCTGGCCGCGTTCGGAAAAGCGAATCGGCTGCCCCGTGGCGAAGGTGACCATCTGCCGCGCAAACGCGTGCGCGATGGGCCGCTCGTCCGCCAGGAGCAGACGCTTGAACTCGCGGATATCCTGGAACGGCCGCCCGTCCGGCAATTCGCCCGCCGCATCCACGAGCAGCGCATGATGGAACGCAAAACGCTGGCCGTTCAGCCCCACGCCCGGCTCCGGGGCGATGTCCTCCTTCACCGCCCGATAGCGTTCCCGATAGCCGCCCATCACATCGAAACTCTCCAGCGCGAACCCCGGCGGGTCCATCGTGGCATGACACGACGCACAACTCGGATCAGCCCGATGCTTTTCCAATTGCTGGCGAATCGTGACCGCCCCGCGAATGTCCGGCTCCACCGCGCCCACCGGCGGCGGCGGCGGTGTTTCGATGCCGAGGATGCGCTCTGTGATCCAATAACCACGCAACACCGGCGAGGTCGTCGTGCCGTTGGCCGTGACCTTCAGCACGCTCGCCTGCGTCAGCAATCCGCCCCGCACACTGCCCTCGGGCAACGCGACCCGCCGCACCGCGGGGCCGCTCACACCCGGAATCGCATAGTGCTCGGCGAGCCGTTCGTTGACGAAGGTGAAATCGGAATTCACCAAGTTCCGCGCCGGCAGGTCCGCCTTGAACAACTCCGCCACAAAGAGACGCGTCTCCTCGAGCGCCGCCTGCTTGAGCGGATCGTCGAGTTCGTAATCGTTGTAGAGCGTCGCCGACGGTGACGTCTCGTCGATCTTCCGCAGGTCGAGCCAGTAGTCGGTGAACGCATCCACGAAGCGGCGCGCCCGCGGATCGCTGAGCAGGCGCTCGGTCTCCTCCCGCAGCACCTCCGGACGATGCAGTTCGCCCCGGTCCGCACGGGCCCGCAACGCCTCGTCGGGACCCGCGTTCCACAGGAACAGCGACAACCGCGTCGCCAGCGCGTGGTCGTCCAGCTTCCCGGGCGCTTCCTCGATGAAGACGAAGCCCGGTGACGCGAGCACCGCCGTGTAGGTCGCGATCATCGCCTTGGCAAACCCGTCGCCGAGCGCGGACTGCGACCGGAAGAGCGACAGGAAAAGCTGCACGTCCTCCTCACGCACCGGTCGACGGTAGGCGCGCGCCATGAACCGGCGCAGCAAACGCTCGGCATCCCCGTCGGGATTCGTCGACACGACTTCGACCGGCACCTCGGTCATCTTGAAGGACGGCGGTCCCGGCCGACGCGGCGCATCGGGCGGCGGGGGCGGAGGCACGGTCTCGAGCATCACACCGCGTTCCCCCGGCTCCAGCCGGCGGAGCGGCAGGTCGTCAAAAAGTAGCCGATAGCCCGCGCCCGTCGACTCGTCCGCGAGCGGCCCTTCCACTTCCATCCATTGCACCGCATAACCCGGCATGCCGTCGGACTGCGCCAGCGGATTCACGTATTGCTCGTCGGTGCCGTTGACGCGCGTGCGGAAGAGGCGCGAGCCGTCGGTTTGCATGACCTCGCCGGCCGCCAGCAACACCTCGATCTCATTGACGGTCGGTTCCGGCTGAAAATCAAAGGCACCCACCGCACGCCGCTGGCCCTGGCTCGAGGCATAAACGCCGATCGGTTCCGGTCGTCGGCCCGGCCAGACTTCATCGAGGTTCGGGCGATGCCACACGGGCAGCCAGTAAACCGGCGATTTCTGTTCGCCCTGGCCCTCGAAGAACCAGCGACCGATCCCGCCCCCGCTCACCCAGACCGAGTAGCCGCTGAAGCGCAGTTTGTAGCGTCCTGCAATCGGCGCCCGGAACTGGCCCCAACTGTAGGCGCCCGCATCGCTGAAGGTGCTCGACACTTTCCCCACCGCCTCGCGCTCCCGGGTCTCCGGGCTCGAGAACGGCGCGCGTCCCGATCGGACGTCCGGTTGCGCGCGCCCGTCGAGGACGGGAAAGGTGAGGCGATCAGGCAAAGTCCCGTTTTCGCGCGGCATGAAACTGCGCAAGCTGGGCTCGTCCCGCGCGTAGTAGCGCCGAACCTCCGGCGCCGGGCGGTCGAGCTGCTGCCGCATGGCTTGCTTGATCGCGTAGTCCGCGGCGCTCAGATACCGGGCCATCTGGACGTGGGAGACATCGAGCGCCTGCCCGCTCTTGTTATAGCGGAACGCCTCCCCGTCCTGCGGCAGCTGGTTCTTGATCTGGGCCCAAGGCACGTGCAGCAGGTCTTGGAGGGTGTTCTCGTATTCGTAACGATTGAGCCGCCGTTGCATGGCGCGGCCATCGCGGGCGGTCAGCGCCTGCTCCGACTCGGCGAGCGTGGCCGCGAGTGCCTGGAGAAACTCGCGCGCCTGTTCGGCCTCGGGCCGCCGCTTTTCCTTCGGCGGCATCTCGCCCGCCTTCACCCGATCATGAACCTTCACCCACAGCGCGAGGTTGGCGCGGTTCTCAGGGTCGTAGGCGAGGCTTTCCAAATCGAGGCGCCCCTTGCGCTCCTCCTCATTGTGGCAACTCCCGCAATAACGGTCGATGAACCGCACCGTCGCCGCCGGCGGTTCGCCGGCAGACAGCAGCCCGCCCGTGAGGACGGCGACGAACGGAAATAGTGTCAGGTAAGGCCGGGGCAAAGCACGCGTGGGGTGACGGGTTTCAAACAACCGAAACCACCTCCCCGCGATGCGCGACTTCCTTTACCGTCCCACATGAGACCTGTCCCTCCGCGCCACCGTCCCCCCAATCTTTCTCGTTATCGTAATCTTTCTCGTTCTCCCAGCCCGTTCGCCTCGCCTCCCGTCCACCGCCCACCGCCCAACTCCTC
>JAEZDN010000058.1 GCA_023433275.1 Verrucomicrobiota bacterium | reverse complement strand
CCGGGGCGAGGGCGCCCCGGCTCCAAGTGATGCGGAGATTCGGGGGAGCGGGAGGAGGGGCTTGGGGAATCTTATCCCAATCCTAATCGTTATCGGGAATTGAGGAGCGGGGCGGCAATCGGCGGCGAGAGAAAGAGAAGGATTAAGAGAACGAGAAAGATTGCGGGAGGTCCGGGTGTGTGGGTCGAAGGACCAAGCGGGCTCGGCCCGACCGGTCGGGGCGAGGGACGGGCGTGGCGTCACGCCGGCGCCGCCAGCGCGAATCGTGACGAGGGCCAGTGGTTCGAGCAGTCCCGGTGAAGGCGGGGTCGAAAAATCGTCTCGTTCGCTGAATCGTTCCCGTTCTCTCGATTCCGAGCTGAAACAGGGAAAGATTAGGATTAAGAGAACGAGAACGATCGCGGCGCGAGGTGGTGATCAGTCTCCGGCGAGGCCGGGGGGGAGGGACTCGCGGGTGATCACGCGCGGGTCGGTGTAGAATTCCTTCGCGAATTTATTCGAGGCGGGATTCCACTTTTCGTTCCAGACCAGGAAGTGACGGAGCTGCGGGAAATGTTTCTGAATGCCGTCGAGGAGGCGGCGAAAGTCGTAGTCGCCGGGGGGATTGGACGCACCGTGGGGGCCGAATTCGGTGAGGCCGATGGGTTTCTTGATTTTCGCGAAGCGCTCGAAGCCGAGGATTTTGTCGGGATTGATGTGATCGGTGTAGGCGTCGAGGCCGACGAGATCGGCGTAGGCGTCACCCGGGTAATAGAGGTCGGCGGGTTTCTGCCCGTGATTGGGTCCGAAGGCCCAGATGAGGTTGTGGAGTTTGCGGGTGTGGGTGAAGTAGTCGAACATGTGGCGCCACAGCGCGATGAAGTCGGCGGGTTCCTGGGCGCCCCACCAGAACCAGGCGCCGTTCATTTCGTGGAGCGGGCGCCAGATGACGACCACGCCGGCCTGCTGGAGCTCCTCGAGCGCGGTCGCGACTTCGTCGAGCGACTTCATCCAGCGATCGTGGGTGGCGCCGGGTTTCAGGACGTCGGCGAGCTTGATGCCGCGTTCCTTGAGGCCGCCGCCCTCGGGTTTGCCGGGGTTGGGAGCGTGCCAGGACAAGTTCACCAAGCCGCCAGCCTGCCAGTACTCCCGGGCAAGTTCGTTGGGGTGACGCACGGCGATGATGGCCTCGCCTTCGTTCCACCCGCAGTAGTCCAGGCCGATCATGGCGGGCCAGCGACCGGTGGCCTCGTGGATGCGGCCGAGTTCACCGATGCTGGCGGTGCCGCTCCAGCCGGCAAACTGGCCGGAGACGAGGCGGAGTTCGGGCGCCGCCTGGAGTTGCTGGAACCAGGCAAGGATGGCGCGGCCGCGGGGGTTGAGCTGGGCATCGGCCGGGGCGGCGGGGTCGGCGGCGAGCGCGGAGGACAGGAGGGCGAGGCAGGTGGCGGCGAGCGCGAGGGGGTGGCGGGGACGCATGCGAGCATCGTGCGCAGGAACGTGTGACGTGCAACCTGTCATCACAATAGACCACGGCGTCGCTTGCGCCCCGACGGGAGGTGGCTTTGCTGTCGCCCGATGACTACCCCACACGCCTTGCGTCGTCTTGTGCTTTCTTCCCTCGGTTTGCTGGCTGCGGTTACCGCGCTGGCCGCGGCCAAGCCGCCGGTGTTGCCGATCGGCTCGCCGTTGCCGGAGTTTTCGCTGCCCGGGGTGGACGGGAAAACCTACACGCCGGCGGATTTCGCCCACGCGAAGGCGCTGATGATCGTGTTCACCTGCAACCATTGCCCGACCGCGCAGGCGTACGAGGAGCGGTTGAAGCGGCTGGCGGCCACGTATGCGCCGAAGGGCGTGGCGGTGGTGGCGATCAATCCGAACCATGCCGCGGCGGTGCGACTGGATGAGCAGGGCTACGGCGATTTGGGGGACACGTTCGAGGAGATGGTGATCAGGCACAAGGACCACGCCTGGAATTTCCCGTACCTGGACGACGGCGAGACGCAGGAGCTGACGCGGAAGTTCGGCGCGATCGCCACGCCGCACGTCTATATTTTCGACCAGGAGCGCAAGCTGGCCTTCCAGGGGCGCATCGATAATTCGGAGCGCGAGGACCTGGCCAACGCGCACGACACGCGCGACGCGCTGGACGCGGTGCTGGCGGGCAAGACCCCGGCGGTGACGACCACGCGCGTGTTCGGCTGCTCGGTGAAGTGGAAGGAGAGCGTGGAGGACAACGTGCGCTGGCGGGCCAAGGTCGCGCGGGAGCCGGTGACCCTGGAAAAGGTGGACGTGGCGGGCATCAAGGCGCTGCGGGCGAATGCCGATTCGGGCAAGCTGCGGCTGGTGAATTTCTGGGCCACGTGGTGTGGCCCGTGCGTGTCGGAGTTCGATGAGTTGCTCGAGCAGAACCTGCGCTTCCGTCACCGCGGATTCGAGATGGTGACGGTGGCTGCGCAATTTCCCGACGAGGAGGCGAAGGTCCTGAATTTCCTGAAGGAGCACAAATCCTCGGTGCGGAACCTGATCTTCGGCGAGACGGACAAGTATGCCTTCATCGAGGCGTTCGATCCCGAGTGGAACGGCGAGCTGCCGTACACGCTATTGATCGGCACGAAGGGCGAGGTGCTTTACCGCGAGAGCGGGTCGATCAACTTCCTCAAGTTGCGGCGGGCGATTTCCCCCGCGCTGGAGAAGGTCACGCCGTGGGTGAACGCGGACAAGGTTTACGACCGGTAGCGCGGAGCGGCGGCCGGGCGCGGCGCCGCGGCTGCGCCCCGCGGTTATTGGTTAGGAGTTATTGGTTATTGGGACTCTGATGACCAAACTTGGTCGTCTCCCGGGAGCGCCCAGGCTGGCGCCGAAGGTGCCGAGGGCCGTGCGCTGACGGAGCGGCAGGGGCTCAGCCGGACTCGCATGCACGGTCGAACGGTTCAGTTGTAGGGGCGTGGCTCGTCCACGCCATCGGTTCCCGCAGCGGGAAAAGGCGCGGTCAAGCCGCGCCCTTCCATCCAACTGCACCGTTCCGGCTCAGCGCTTGGGCATGAGGTGCTTGGCGAGGAAGGTCTCGATGCGGCCGTAGAGTTCGACCTGGTTGTCGAGATTGCCCATGCCGTGGCCTTCGTCGCCGATGAAAAGGGTTTCGTGCACGACGTGGTGCTTTTTTAGTTCAGACACGAGGCGGCGCGATTCAGCGACGGGCGCGATGGGATCATCCTTGCCGTGGGCGACAAAAACGGGGACGCGGATTTTTGCCACGTGGCGGGCCGGGGAGATGGCGACAAATTTTTCCTGTTCCTTCCGGGGGTCGCCCAAGTATCGAGCCAGATAGGAGTACCCAGGGTCATCGAACTGGTTGAACTTTCGGTCGCGCAGCACTTCCTCCCAATCGAAAACGCCAGCGTTCGTGACCGCGCAGCGATACAAGTCCGGTTCATGGGCGACGCCGGAGAGGGCCAGGTACGCGCCAAACGAGGCGCCCATGATGCCCACGCGGCTTTCGTCGACCAAGCCGGCCCGGATCACGGTGCGGACCGCGTCGGTAACGTCGTCATGCATTTTGCGAAAATCGAACCGGTCTTCGAAGGGGAAGAGCCAGTCGTAGCCGGTCGAGCCGCGGTATTGGGGTTGCAGGACGGCGTAGCCCCGGCTGGCCAGGAATTGCACCTCGCCATTGTAGCCCCAGTAGTCGCGCGCCCATGGCCCGCCATGGGGCAGGACGACCAAAGGCGGTGGATTTTCCTTGGAGGCACCGGCGGGCAGAGTGAGGTAGGCGTCGAGCGCGCGGCTGTCGCGGGTCTTGAACTTGATGATGCCCATCGGGCGCAACCGCTGGGGATCCACCCAGGGCGCGGAATTCTTGATGAGACCGGCGCTTTTCGAGGTCATGTTCACCCAGTGGTAAGACACCGGCTGACGGTCCGACCAGGTGGCGAGGAGGAAGATTTGTCCATCCTCGTTGTTGCCCACGATGCGGACGACCTGGCCCGGAAACTGGGCATTGAAGAGTTTTTGGAGCTCCTGGTAACGCGGGTGAAACCAGACAGATTGGGGGCCGGCGCGATGGTAGTAGGCGCCGAGAATCTCCCGGGTTTTGGGATCGCGGTAGAGCGAGCCGTCAAAATCGTATTCCTTGTCCTGCACGAGCGGATCGCCCGCGTCGCCGCTCACCGCATCCCAAAACCGTAGCGGCGCCGGTTGTTGGCTGGTGGAAGGACCGCGGGCGACCACCTCACCGGCGCGGCGTCCCGGGGCGATCACATCGACGTATTCCAGCGCGAGGGGACTGCGATGCCATTCCTTCCCACGCAGGTAGTGGAGGACGGAAATGCCGTTCTCCATGCTCAGGGCATATTCCAGGCGACCCAGGCGATCCGCCATCAGCCCGCGGGGCAGCATGGTCTTGGGACCCGCTTGCGATTGAACCAGATTCCGACGGTTGTTTTCGCGAGCCTTGAAGTAGTCGTCGTTCGTGATCGATTTCGTCAGATCCGCCATCCGGATGCTTTTGATGTCGGTATTGACGGTGACAGCCTCGAATTCGAGGTCCCGCGGGCCATCCTGCAGGGCATTCGAGATCACTTGCACGAGGGGACGGTGGCGGTCGTCCGGTGGCACGCCGATGATGCGGGCTCCATTGTACGCCTGCACCTGGTAGTTTTGGCGAAATTTCCCCAATTCGACGCCCATCAGGCCGACCGAATACATTTTCTTGTTGGCCAGTTGGTACACGAGCCGTTCGTCGCTCAGCCAGGTGAAGTCGTAGATGTCCTGCATCAACACGCCGCCCACGGTTTCCGTCTTGCGGGATGCGAGGTCATAGGCGGTGAGCACATACTTGTCGTGGCCGACGACCGACATGAGGGCCGCGATGTGGGAACCCGAGGGATTCAATTTCGGTTCCTGAAGCGCGCTCAACCGGAAGAAATCCTGAATCGGAATCGGCTGGTCGGCGGGGACGGGCGCGGTGCGCTTAAGGTCGATCGGCTCGGCGCCGGACGCGAATGGGGCGGACAGAACAAAGGCCAGCGCGAGGCGGGCCGCGGCGATGCATTTCATCATGGGGTGGGGTGTGCGCTTCGGCGGCCCACGAAGCGGGTGCAGTCTCGTCGGGACGGATTGTCGGGCAAGCCCGGAACGGCTGGAGGTGTCGCGTTGGAGAAGACGCGTCTTGGGACTTGGATTTCCGGGACGAGGGCGTGCCGGCTCCAAGGAAGCTCGGACCTACCGGAGGAGGTCGCGGAGTTCCGTGAGGGTGAGTTTGGCGGCGGCGGCGTCGCTCGCCTCGAAGACGTCGGCGAGGAGGGCGCGCTTGGTGTCCTGCAGGGCGAGGACTTTTTCCTCGACGGTGCCGGAGCAGATGAGCTTGTAACTCGTGACGACCTTGGTCTGGCCGATGCGGTGGGCGCGGTCGGTGGCCTGGGCCTCGGCGGCGGGATTCCACCACGGATCGAAATGCACGACCACGTCGGCGCCCGTGAGATTGAGACCGGTGCCGCCGGCCTTGAGCGAGATGAGGAAGACGGGGATCGTCGCGTCGCTTTGGAATTTATCCACGGCCGCCTGGCGGGCCTTGGGGGTGAGCGAACCGTCAAGGTAACAGAAGGAAACGCCCTGGGTTTCCAGTTCCTCGCGGAGGAGACCGAGCAGCGATGTGAATTGGGAAAACACGAGCATGCGGTGGCCCTCGTCGATGCTCTCCGCGAGAAGTTCACGAAAGGCGTCGAGCTTGGCGGAGTCGGGGTAGGGCGGGCGGTCTTCGTGCAGGGGCTTGCCTGCCGGCGAAGGTTGCGCCTCATCGCCGGCAGGCAGGTTCATGCGGGGAGGAGCGTCGTCGCGGCGCGCCCGGCGGTCGCGCCCGATCTCGACCAGGCGGGGGTCGCAGCAGATCTGACGGAGGCGAAGGAGCTGGGTGAGGGCGGCGAAGCGGAGGTTGTTCTCGGATTTGCCCTGGGCGGCGAGGTCGATGAGCTCGCGTTCGCTGTCCTCCTGCGTGCGGCGATAGAGGGCGGTCTGCGCGGCGGTGGGTTCGCACCAGATGGTCTGCTCAATTTTTTCGGGAAGCTCGGGGGCGACGGATGCCTTGGTGCGGCGGAGGATGTAGGG
>JAEZDN010000126.1 GCA_023433275.1 Verrucomicrobiota bacterium | reverse complement strand
CCCGAGGACCACGACGGGGTGCGTGCCGAGCGCGGCGTATTCCTCGGGCAGAAAAGTGCGGCCGAGGGTGGCCTTCACGCCGAGCACATCGAAGAAGTTGCCCGACACGATCTCGCCGTTGAGCTGGACCGGTTCGCCCGCGCCCTCGCGCACCCAGGTGGCGGCGGCGAAGCCGTAGCAGGCGAGGCCGCTGAAGACCTCGTTCCGGTCCTGGTAGTCGCGGAAGTTGAGATGCGAAACCGGCAGGAGGCCCGGGTTGCGCTCGTCGGTCGTGTAGAGGGTGACGAGTTCCTGCGGCGCGCGGACCGTGAAGTTTTTCAGGAAAAACGCGTTGATGAACGAGAAGATCGCCGTGTTCGCGCCGATGCCGAGCGCCAGGGTGGCGATGGCGATGAGCGAGAACAGGGGGGATTTCAGGAGGAGGCGGAGGGCATGGCGGAGGTCGGTGAACATGGGTTGTTTGTTCGTAGCAACCCGTGGTGTGTTGGTGGGTGGAAGGAGCCGTCAGCTTTCAGTGATCAGCTGTCAGCAGGAGGAAGGAGCTAGATGATTGAAAATGAGTGGGCGGTAAGCTGAGCCGGAAGAATGCAGATCAACCACAGATCAACATGGATTCACGCAGATGGATAAGGAGTGGAACAATTCAGGTTCGGAGCCAATCGATGCGCCGCTATTTCGGCCACCAAGGACTGCCTTGTCCGGGCCATTTGTGTGCATTTGTGTCCATCGGTGGTTTTCCAACTGCATGAGTCCCGCTGAGGGCTGAGGGCTCATTCGGCGCGGAGCGCCGAGATGGGGTCGATGCGGGTGGCGCGACGCGCGGGGAGCCAGCACGCGATGAGGCCGACGACGACCAGGATGCCGGTGATGATGGCGAAGACCGCGGGGACATTGATGGACGGGGCCTGCGACCAGCGGCTCAGGAGGAAGTAGAGGCCGAGGGAACCGGCCAGACCAATGGCCGCGCCATAGGCGATGAGGCGCAAACCGGAGCCGAGGATAAGCCAGATGACATCGCCCGCCTCGGCGCCGAGGGCGACGCGAATGCCGATCTCCGGCGTGCGTTGCAGGACGAGGCGGGCGATCACGCCGTAGAGTCCGAGTGCGGCGAGAAAGAGACCGAGGCCGGCGAAACAGATCAAAACCGTCTTGATCATGCCGAGGCTGCCGGTGGCCGCCGCGATTCGCTGGTCGACCGTGTCGAGCTGTTGCACGGCGAGGTTGGGGTCCAGTTCCGCGATGGTCCGCCCCATCGGCTCGATGAGCAGTTCGGGACGCTCGGAACGCACGGCCACGGTCACGTAGTTCCATGGCTCCTGCGCCAGCGGGCGCAGCACCTGGAAGGGGATGGGGTCCACGAGACCGTCGAGCGCCATCTTGAGGTCGGGCATGATGCCAACCACCTCGGCCCAGACCGGGTTGCGCGGATCGGAAATGCTGATGCGTTCGCCAAGGGCGTTGCCGTTGGGAAACAGAGCCCGGGCGAGGGACGCGTTGATGATCGCGACGGGCGGGGAGGTGAACTCGTCAGCGCGGGTGAAATGGCGGCCGGCGACCAAGTTGACCTGCAGCGTGTCGAGGTACGACGGTTCGACGCCATTCACGCCGGCGATCGGCTCTTGTCCGGCCGGCGGCGGTTCGCGGCCCTCGACGAGGATCGCGCGGTGGGCGAGGTAGCCGAAGAACGGCAGGGTCCAACCGACCGTGACCTCGCGGGCGCCCGGCAGGGCGGAAAGGCGTTCCTGGAGCCGGGTGTAGAACAGGTAGGTCTGCTGCGGGGTTGAGTATTTGGTCTGGGGCAGGGTGAGCACGCACTCGGCGAGCCCGTGTTGGTTCCAGCCGGTGTTGACCGAGAGGAGCTTGTCGACGCCGGTGACGACGAAACCCGCGCCGGCGAGGAGGACGAGCGCGTTGGCAAACTGGAGCACGATCAGGCTGTGGCGGACGCGGTGCTGTACGCGGTCGCCGGTGGAGCCGCGGGTGCCGACCTTGAGCGATTCGTTGACCCGGACGCGCGAGGTGAGCCAGGCCGGCGCGAGGCCGAACACCGCGCCAGTGAGCAGGGACAGCGCGAGCGCAAAGGCGAGCACCGGCCAGTCAAGCGCCAGCGCATGGTTGACCGAGCCGGTCGCAACGAGCTGGGTGGAGAGCCAGTCGTTGGCCCAGAGGGCAACCAGGACGCCGAGCAGGCCGCCGCCGACGGCGAGCAGCATGCTCTCGATGAGCGGCGGGCGCAGCAGGCGCGAGCGGGAGGCGCCGAGCGCCGCGCGGATGGCATGCTCGTGGGAGCGGGCAATGGCGCGGGCGAGTTGGAGGTTGGCGAGATTGGCGCACGCGATCAGCAGGACGAAACCGGATAGAGCGAGCAGCATGGTGGTGATGCCCACGGTGTCGGTGCCGCGCGTGGACGCCTGGAGAGAGATGGCGCGCAGGCCGTCGCGGGCGTGTTCCTTCGGGCGCAGCGGCCCGAGGTTGGCGGCGATGGTTTTCAACCGGGCGTCGAATTGCTCGAGCGTGATGCCCGGGCGCAGGCGGGCGAGGAGGCGGGTCTCGCTGGAGCCGTAGCTGCGTTTTTCATCATCGGTCAGCGCGAGGGGACGGAAAACGTCGCCCGGCGTCAGAAGGGAAGCCGAGGTGAGCGAGGCGGGCGCGACCCCGATGATGGTGGTGGGTTCGTTGTCGAGCGTCACGGTGCGGCCGACCACAGACGGATCACCGCCGAACTGGGTCTGCCAGGTGGCGTAGCCGAGGACGATGACGTGATTGGCCGGGCGGTCCTCGTCGGCGGTGAAGAAGCGGCCGAGGGCGGGTTGCACGCCGAGGGTGGCAAAGAGGTTGGTGGAGACGCGGTAGCCGTTCAGGTTGACCGCCGGGCGGCCCTCGACGGCGAGGGCGTAGTTCCAGAAACGAAAGGCTGCGAGATCGGCGAAGGACGCGACCTCGGGCTGCAGGTCGATGAAATCGGCATAGTAGTGCTCGGCGTCGTTCGACTGGGGGGTCGTGCGATAGATGCGGACGAGCTGTTCGCGCTCGGGAAAGGGCAGCGGCCGCAGGACGAGGAGGTTCATCAGGCTGAACATCGAGGTGTTCAGGCCGATGCCGAGGGCCAGCGTGACCACGGCGATGAGGGTGAAGCCGGGGGATTTCAGGAGCTGGCGGAAGGCGAAGCGGAGATCGGAAAGCATGGGGAAACTTACGATTTATGATTTACGATTTATGATTTCCGCGGCGGCCCGAAGGCGGTGGACGGTCGGCGGTGGGCGGCGGGCGGTATCTTTCTCGTACTCTTACTCTTTCTCTTAATCGCGGGGTTGGGGTTGGTTCGGCGGGAAAAGGGAGGAGAACGAGAACGATTAAGAGAACGAGAACGAGTTGGGTGGGGCGCAGATATGGAATCGGGCGTCTGGAATCTAAATGGAGATTTCAGAGGGGCGTGGAGCGCTGCGGTGGACGGAAGACGGCTTGGTCGAGATCTTACGCGTTCTCGTACTCTTTAATCTCGGGGTTGGTTTCGGCGGGAAAAGGGAGGAGAACGAGAACGATTGGGAGATCGAGAACGAGTTGGGTGGGGCGATCAGGAGCGCTTGGTACGTGATACTCGTTACTTGCCCGCCGCGGTTCATTTTCGCGTTATTCAGTACGGAGCGCTTCGATGGGGCTTACCCGGGTGGCTCGCTGCGCGGGGATGAGGCAGGCGGCGAGGGCGACGAGGGCGAGGCCGGCCGGGACGAGGAGGAAGGTGGGCAGGTCGAGCGGAGTGACACCGAAGAGAAGCTTGCGCATGGCAAAAGCGGTGAGGGCTGCGGCCACGAGACCGACGGCGAGGCCGGCGAGGATCGGGCCGAAACCCTGGCGCAGGACGAGGCGCGCGATCGACGTCGGTTGGGCGCCGAGGGCCATGCGGACGCCGATCTCGCGGGTGCGTTGGGTGACCGCGTAGCCCGTGACGGCGTAGATGCCGACGGCGGCGAGCGTGAGCGCGAGGAGGGCAAACGCACTCAGCAGGCCGAGTGGAAAACGGCGGGCGGCGGCCGGGGAGGCGACCACCTGGGCCATCGTGGCGAAATTGGTGACGGGCGCGTTGGCGTCGATGGCCTGGACGGTGCGGCGGATCAGCGCCTCGGCGGCGGCGGGGCTGAGCGTGGTGCGAACATGGAGGAAGAAATTATTCTGCGGGAAACCGAGGTACGGGAAATAGATGTCAGGGCGGCCGGCGCCGAGCGGTCCGTCGCTGCGCACGCTGCTCACGACGCCGATGATGGGGAGATCGATGTCGCCTTGGGGTGCCACGATCTTGATGGACCGGCCCACGGCGTCGCCGGCCGGGTAATAGCGTTGGGCGATGGCGGCGTCGATGATGGCGCCGGGGCTGCGGGCACCGTCGTTGTCGTTGAATGCACGGCCCTGCAGAATCTTGAGGCCCATGGCGCGGGGGTAATCGGGGCTGATGATCTTGTAGTTGGCGATCGGGCGGTCCGCGGGAGTGGCGTAGGTCTGGCCCTCGGGCGTGAAGGGTAGGTTGATCCAGCTGACCCCGACGCGATCCAGGCTCGTGCCCGCGGCCTCGACGCCGGGTTCGGACGCAAGACGATCGTGCAAGGTCCGGTAGAAAGCGACCCGGGCGGCGTCGGTGGCGTAGCGTTCGTCGAGGAACGAGACGCGGGCGGAGACGATCTGTTCGGGGGCGAAGCCCCAGGACAGCGATTCCATCTGGATGAGGCTGCGGACGAGCAAGCCCGCGGCGACGAGGAGCACGAGGGAGATCGCGACCTCGCCGGCGACCAGGATGGCGCGGAGGCGGCGGGTGAGGGGACCGCTGGAACCGGTGCGGCCGCCGGAGTTGAGTCCCTGGCTCAAGCCGGTGCGGGCGGTGCCGAGGATCGGGGCGAGGCCGCTGCCGACGCCGGCGATGAGCGAGATGAGGATGGTGAAACCGAGCACATAGCCGTCCGCGCTGATGGAGGTGAGGCGGGGGAGGTCGGCCGGGGCGACGCGGATGAGCAATTCGAGGGCCCAGACGCTGAGGAGCAGCCCGAGACCGCAGCCGGCGCCGGCGAGCAGCAGGCTTTCGGCGAGCAGTTGGCGCGCGATGGGCCAGCGGCCCGCGCCGAGGGCGAGGCGGATGGAGATCTCGCGTTCGCGGCCGATGGCGCGGGACAGCATCAGGTTGGCGACATTCAGGCATGCGATGAGCAGCACGAGACCGACGCAGGCGAGCAGGATGGCAAGGGCCGGACGGACTTCGCCCACCGAGTGATCGCGCAGGTTGACGAGGTGTTCCGCGCGCTTGACCTGGTTGGGATTGGGCAGGCCGGCGAGGACGGTTTTCAGTTCCGTCGCGGCCTGCGCGACGGTGACGCCGGGAGCGAGTCGACCGAGGATGGTCCGCAGGCTCGCGCCGCGGCCTGCAAAATCCCAGGGAGGCTGGCCGATGGCGGCTTCCGGCACGTCGCCGGCGGGGGTCACCCAGAGCTTGGCTTCACGGGGAAAATCGAAGTCGGCGGGCATCACGCCGACGATGGTGAACGGGACCTGGTTGGCGGTGATGGTTTTTCCGATGACCGAGTGGTCGCCGCCGAAACGGGACTGCCAGAAGTCGTGCGAGATGGTGGCGAGGCGGGGCGTGTTGGCGCGGACGTCCTCCGGCGAGAACGTGCGGCCTTGGGCGGCGGCGGAGCCGAGCAGGGTGAAAAAGTTGGTTGAGACGATGGCGGCGCTGGTGAGTTCGGCGGCGCCGTCCCCGGTGAGCGTGGCGGAGTCGAGCGTGTAGGCGGCGACGGCGGACAGCGTCCGGACGGCGGGCTGAAGTTCGCGGAAGTCGGCGGCGTAGAGGCCGGTTTCGGCACCGACGGGATCGTTGTAGTCACCGGCCGCCTTCTTGAGCACGACGACGCGCTCGGGCTCGGCGTAGGGCAGCGGTTGGAGGAGAACGCCGTTGAAGAAGCTGAAGATCGCGGTGTTGGCGCCGATGCCGAGCGCGAGCGTGAGGATGATGACACCGCTGTAGCCCGGCGAGCGGGCGAGGGACCGGAAGGGGATGCGGAGAGCGGAGATCATTGGGACTTATGATTTATGGCTGATGATTTATGATTTCCGGGGGGCGGAGGGCGGTGGACGGTAGACGGTGGGCAGTGGAGAGTAGGCGGTGGGCGGGATCTTTCTCGTTCTCTTACTCTTTCTCTTAATCTCGGGGTGGGGGGGATTGTTCGGTGGTTAGGGGGAAAGAAGGAGAACGAGAAAGATTAAGAGAAAGAGAACGAGTTGGCGGGGCGGAGATATGGAATCGGGCGTCTGGAATCTAAATGGGAGATCTCGGAAGAAAGGGGCGTGGAGCGCTACGGTGGACGGTAGACGGCTTGGGCGGGATCTTTCTCGTTCTCTTACGCTTTCTCTTAATCTCGGGGTTGGGGGATTGTTCGGTGGTTAGGGTGGAAAGAGGGAGAACGAGAAAGATTAGGGGAAAGAGAACGAGTTGGCGGGGCGGAGGGAGGATTGTGAATTAGGCAGGAGGAATTAAGAAAATGGGCGGGTCGGGTGATGGATTTCTTAGTTCTTGATTCGTCCTTCTTCCCTAGTCGGCGCGGAGGGCTTCGACGGGGCTGATGTGGGCGGCGCGGCGGGCGGGGAGGTAGCAGGCGAAGAGTGCGACCAGCACGAGGAGCGTGGTGGTGATGGGGATCACCACGAAATCCAAGCCGGCCTCGCCGCTGAACATCGCGCTCAGGACGACACTCATGAGCATCGAGCCAAGGAGGCCAATGCCGGTGCCGATGAGGGCGAGGCGGAGGCCCGCGCCCATGATGAGGGTGAGGATGTCGCGCATCTGCGCGCCGAGGGCGATGCGCACGCCGATCTCCGGGGTGCGTTGCATGACGAGGCGCATGATCACACCGTAGAGGCCGAGGGCGGCGAGGAAGAGGCCGAGGGCGCTGAAGGAGATGAAGATCGTGGTGATGAGGTCCATGGCGCGCGTGCCGAGCTTGGCGAGTTCGTCGGCGGTGTTCAGCAACTGGAGGGGAATGTTGGGATCCAGTTCCTGCACCGTCCGACGGAGCTGTTCGGTCATCGGTTGCGCCGAACGGACCATGACGGCGACGTAGTTCCAGGATTCCTGGGCCAGGGGTTGGAAGACCTGGAAGGGATTGGCGACGGGCGAGGGGTTGCCCGCCATGCCGACGTCGGCGAAGACGCCGACGATTTCGGCGGTGATGGGACCGCCGGGCACGGAATAGGAGAGGCGCTGGCCCACGGGGTCCGCGTTGGGGAAAAGCGTGCGGGCCATGGACTCGTTGATCATGACGACCGGGGTGGAACCGGACTTGTCGGCGGCGGTGAAATGGCGGCCGGAGCGGAGGGGAATCTGGAGGGTCTTGAGGTAGTCGGGGCTGACGGAGTTGAGGTTGGCGACGGGTTCGTGGCCGGGGGCCGGGCGCTCGCGGCCCTCGACCACGTAGGTGCGGGTGGTGAGCAGCTGGAAGAGGGGAGCGGTCCAGCCGATGGCCACGTGCTCGACCCCGGGCAGGGCGCGGAGCCGGTCCTCGAGCTGACCGTAGAAAGCCAGCGACTTTTCGGGGGTCGAATAGCGGGAGTGCGGGAGGTTGAGGACGGTGTGGGTGATGCCGACGGGATTCCAACCGGGGTTGCGGTCGAGCAGCATTTTCATGCCGCGCAGGAAGAAGCCGGAGCAGCTGAGCAGGATGAGCGCGGAGGCGAACTGGAGAACGATGAGGGCATTGCGCAGGCGGTGCTGCGAGGGATCCCCGGTGGAGGAGCGGCCGCCGGACTTGAGCGCGTCGTTGACGCTGACCTTCGACGAGAGCCAGGCGGGTGCCAGGCCGAAGAACAAACCGGTGACGAGGGAAAGGCCGAGGGCAAAGGCGAGCACGCGCCAGTCGATGGAGAGCTCGAAGTTGATGGGCAGGCTCTCGTTCATGCGCTTGGCGATCCACTCGTTGCCCCAGAGGGTGACGAGGACCCCCAGGAGGCCGCCCGCGAGGGAAAGGATGACGCTCTCGAGCAGGAGCGGGCGGAGGAGATGGGAGCGGGAGGCGCCGAGGGCGGCGCGGACCGCAAACTCGCGGCCGCGGGCGACCGCGCGCGCGAGTTGGAGATTGGCGAGATTGCCGCAGACGATGAGGAGCACGAAGCCGGACAGGCCGAGCAACATGACGGTCGCGAGATCGGTGCCCGGGGGCATGGTCGACGACTGGAGGGTGATGGCGTTCAGGCCATCCTCGCTCTGCTCGCGCGGGCGAGAGTCAGCGAGATTGGCAAAGACAGATGACAGGCGGGAATTGAGCTGCGCGAGGGAGAGCGAGCGATCGAAGCGTCCTAGCACCTGCACCGAGGCCTCGTCCTGGGCGGCCTTCTCCGCATCGGTCAGACCGAGCGGGCGATAAATGTCGTCGGGACCCCACAGGAAGAGGGAGGAGAATTCCTTGGGCAAGATTCCCACGACGGTGAGCGGCTCGCTGTCGACCGAGATGGTGCGGCCGACGAGCGACGGATCGCCGCCGAATTGCGCCATCCAGGTGGCGTGGCTGATCATCACGACGCGATTGCCGGGCTGGTCCTCGTCGGGGGAGAACCACCGGCCATGAATCGGCTGGAGGCCGAGGGTGGGGAAGAAATCGGCGGAGACGCGCAGGCCGTTGAGATTCTCGGGGCTGCGGCCCGGTTCGGTGAGGGTGTAGCCCCAGGTGCGGTAGCCGGCGAGGCGGATGAAGCCGGCGGTCTCGCGCTGCAGGTCGAGGAACGAGGAGGCGTTGAGATTGGTGCGGGGATTCTGCGTGGTGGTGCGGAAGACGCGGACGAGCTGGTCCTTCTCGGGGTACGGCAGCGGCCGGAGGATGAGGAGGTTCATGAGGCTGAACATCGAGGTGTTCAGCCCGATGCCGAGGGCGAGGGTGGCGACGGCGATGAGCGTGTAGCCCGGGGCCTTGAAGAGTTGGCGGAGGGCGAAGCGGAGGTCGTGCATGGGAGGGGAGTGGTCAGCTTTCAGCGATCAGCTGTCAGCGGGTTGGCAAAGAAAGTGGATGGGGAGCGTTGGCTGAGTGCTGAAAGCTGACGGCTGATGGCTATTCCGAACGCAGCGCGACCATGGGGTCGACGCGGGTGGCGCGGCGGGCGGGGATGAAGGTGGCGAGGAAGGAGACGAGGCTGAGCATGGCGAAGACCGCCAGGTAGGTGGCCGGGTCGTGGGGCTTGATGCCGAAGAGGAAGTTTTGAATGCCGGCGGCGGCGAGGTAGGCGGCGGCGAGGGCGGCGCCGAGGCCAAGCACGAGGCCGAGGCCGAGTTGGATGGCGCCCTGGCGGAGGACCATGCGGAGAATGGAACCTTGGGCGGCGCCGAGGGCCAGGCGGATGCCGAATTCCTGGGTGCGCTGGTTGACGGAGAAGGAAGTGACGCCGTAGAGTCCGACGGCGGCGAGGATCAGGGCGACGACGCCGAAGATCGTGAACATGGTCGCGATGATCCGGTTTTGCGCGAGGGTTTCATCCAGCAGACGCGAGGGAGTGCCGGCGAAATAGAGCGGGAGGTTCGGATCGACCGCCTGCATTTCGCGGCGGAGGAGATCGGCGGCGGCGTCACCCGATTGGTTGCCGCGCGGACGGACGACAAGGGTGGCGAACTGGGGTGCGGGGAGCGTGGCGGGGACCGGGCCGAAGACGTTGGCGTAGAGCGGAACGTAGAAGCCCTCCTCGCCGAGCTGGAGGTTGTTGTTGAAAGGACCGGTCATGCGGACCTCGGGCGCGACGCCGACGATGGTGCGCCAGGGACCGTAGAAATTGTTGGGCCCGACGGTGCGGAAGCGGCGGCCGAGGGGGCTTTCCTGGTTGAAGAACTTGCGCACGAATGCGGCGTTCACGATGGCGACGGGGAGTTTCAGGTCGTCGTCCTCGGAGGTGAAGTCGCGGCCCTCGGTCACGCGGAGCCCGAGGGTGGAAAAGTACTGTCCGGAGATATTCTCGAAATTGGCGGCCGGCCGGTCGGCCTCGGTGGCGTAGGTGCGGCCCTCGATCTCGATGGGACCATTGCCCGAGAAAGTCATGCGGAAGCGGGAGCTGACGGCGGCGTCCTCGACGCCGGGATTGGCGCGGAGCTGGCGGAGGATGCGGTCGTAGAACTGGCGCTTGGCCGCGGGGGTTGGGTAGTCGGCCTCGAAGAGCCCGAGGCGCGCGGAGTAGATGGCGGCGGTATCGTAACCGTAGTTGATGGCCTGCTGGCGGAGGATGGATTGCAGCTGCAGGAGGGAGCCGACCAGGAGGATGCTGGTGACGAGCACTTGGAAAACGACGAGGCCGCGGGTGAGGAGATGGGTGAGGCGGCCGGTGTTGCCGCGGCCGGATTCCTTGAGGACATCGGTAGCGCTGGCGCGCGAGGCCAGCCACGCGGGGATGAGGCCGGAGCCGATGGCGGCGAGCATCGTGAGCGCGACGGTGAAGGCGAGGACCTCGCCATCGATGGTGAAGACGATCCAGTACGGGAGGGGAAACGGGAGGGCGCGGGTGGCTTCGCTCAGGAGATCGACGCTCCAGTAAGAAGCACCGACGCCGAGGATGGCGCCGAGGCACGCGAGCAGGAGGCTCTCGGTGAGCATCTGCCGGATGAGTCGCACGCGGGTCGCGCCGAGGGAGGAACGAATGGCCAGTTCCTTGGCACGCAGGGTGGCGCGTGCGAACTGCATGTTCATGACATTGACGCAGGCGATGAGCAGCACGCCGAGGCAGAAGCCGAGCATGGTGAACATGAGCCCGCG
This sequence comes from Verrucomicrobiota bacterium, assembly GCA_023433275.1. Classification (GTDB taxonomy): domain Bacteria; phylum Verrucomicrobiota; class Verrucomicrobiia; order Opitutales; family Opitutaceae; genus Lacunisphaera. Next base: position 5,885 of record JAEZDN010000126.1, on the reverse strand, counting down.
GATCTGGGGGCCGGTGAAATTGTTGATGAGCGGCTGGACGAGCGCGGCGGAGATGTCCTTGTTGGTGTCGGGATTGGCCTGCGCGAGGTTGGCGGCGATGCCGGTGAACTCGGCAGTGGCCTGCTCGACGGAAACGCCGGGGTTCAGGCGGCCTAGGATGGCGACGTTGTTGGCGGCCTGGTCGGAGCGCGGACGAACGGGAAACTCGTTGTAGAGGGGGATCCAGAGCTGCTCGTTGACGGGAAAATTGAAGCGGGGCGGGAGGACACCGATGATGGTGGCGGGGCGGCCGTTGAGGCGAACGGCCTGGCCGACGATCGCGGGATCGCGGCCGAAGTCGCGTTCCCAGAGCTGGTGGCTGATGAGGGCGACGCGTTCGGCGCCGGGGAGGTTGTCGGCCGCCGTGAAATCGCGACCGAGGATGGGCGAGACGCCGAGGATCGAGAAGAACTGCTCGGTGACGTAGGCGCCGGTGTGGCGCTGGGGGTTGCCCTTCCAGGTGAGGTTGACGGTGGAGCCGTTGAGGTAGGCGGCCATCGCGCTGAACGAAGTCTGGGCAGCGCGCATGTCCTCGTAGTCGAGGGCGGTGACGCGGCCGTTGAAATTGTTGCCGCCATTGGGCTGGGTGGGGTTGACCAGCTGGACGTCCATGAGGCGGTGGCTTTCGGGAAACGAGAAGCCGCGCAGGACGGAGGCGTTGACGACGGTGAACTGGGTCGTGACGGCGCAGATGCCGAGGGCCAGCACGAACACCGCGAGGAAACAGAACGACTTCTCCTTGATGAGGACGCGGAGGCCGATGCGAAGGTCCTGGAGGAAGGTTTCGAGAATCATGGGAGGGGAGGGATTCAGGAATCAGGAATCAGGAACAGAGCGGGGTGGGGTGCGGCGCGGAGAAAGAGAAAGATTAAGAGAAAGAGAACGAGTTGGCTGGCACGGGGAGAGCAGTGACACGGTTTGATTTCTTAATTCTTAATTCATCCTTCGGACTTATTCAGAGGGCGCGGCGGGCTCGGCTTCAGAGGTGGAGTTGCGGGAGCAGGAACCAGAGGCGGAGCGCGGTGCGGGGCCAGTCGGCGGCAGACGCGGCGGCGGTGGTGTCCGGATCGGGCGTCGCGGTGAAAGCGGAGACGGCCGCGGTGGAGATAGCGGTGGAGTTGGGGAGCAGAGCGACGGAAACGCAGAAGGCCGCGACGGCGATGGTGGCCAGGCCGGGGCGCGGGGCGGCAAGAAGCCAGCGATAGATGAAATCGCTCATGGCATCAGAAACCCGGAAGCAGGGCGGTCAGGAAGGAGGCGACCGCGGCCACGGCGACGGCGAGTGTGACGAAGACGTCGGAGTGGAGCCGGAATGCGCGGACGTGGGAAACGAGGGGCATGCGCGCCTATTCGCATGCGGCATGCCAAGGTTTCGGACAGTTGTTAACCGCTTGACTCCAAGTATTAAGAAAATCAAAGCGCGAGCGGGTCGGGCGCGGGGATTCTGGAAATGAAATTTGTCTGTCCCGAATGTGGGATGTGGGAGGCCGGGGGGATGCAGGAGGAAACCGCGAATGGACACGATGGTCGGGATCGATAAATCGGGTTCGGTGCCGGATCACGGCGGGGTCGCCGTGGCGCCACGTTGCGAGGTGCAGGCGGATGTCGCCCGCGGGCGCGGTCGAGCCGCGCCCCTACAGGAAGGCAGGTGGAGCGGCCCCGACAGAATCTTCTAGACCAGCATGCCGGCGATGGCGGCGGCCATGAAGCAGGCGAGGCTGCCGCCGAGGAGGGCTTTGACGCCGAGCTTGGCGAGGTTCTCGCGCTGGGCGGGGGCGATGGCGCCGATGCCGCCGATTTGGATGCCGATGGAGACGATGTTGGCGAAGCCGCAGAGCGCGTAGGTCATGATCATCAGGTTGCGCGGATCGGTGTAGAGCCCGGCGTCCTTGAGGCGTGCGAGATCGATGAAGGCGACGAATTCGTTGAGGACGGTGCGCGTGCCGAGGAGGGAGCCGGACTGGAGGAGGGCGTCGTTGCTGATGCCCATGAGCCAGGCCACGGGGGCGAAGAGCATGCCGAGGAGGAACTCGAGCGAGAACGTTTGGAACGTGCCGTTGGTGAAGGATGCGACCCAGGCGTTGAGACCGAGCGGATCGCCCAACCAGCGGGCGAGCACGAAATTGACCAGGGCGACGAGCGCGGTGAAGACGATGAGCATGCCGCCGACATTGACGGCAAGCTTGATGCCATCGGTGGTGCCGAGGCAGATCGCGTCGAGGAGGTTGGCGCCGATCTTCTCCTTGTTGACGGCGAGGTCGGTGCTGACGGCCTCGGTTTGGGGCACGAGGATCTTGGCGATCATCAGGGCGGCGGGGGCGGAGATGACGGACTTGGTGATGAGGTGGGTGGCGAAGATCACCTGTTGCGCGGGGTCGGTGCCGCCGAGGAAGCTGATGTACGCGATCAGGACGGCGCCCGCGACGGTGGCCATGCCGCCGATCATGACGCAGAGGATCTCGGAGCGCGTCATGGTATTGAGGTACGGCTTGATCAGGAGCGGGGCTTCCGTCTGGCCGAGAAAGATGTTGGCCGAGGCGCTGAGGGTCTCGGGGCCGGACAAGCGCATGGCCTTGGTCATGACCCAGGCGAAGGCCCAGACGATCTTCTGGAGGATGCCGAGGTAGTAGAGCGCGGAAGTGAAGGCCGAGAAGAAGATGATCGAGGGCAGGATGCTCAGGCCGAAGACGACGCCGTGCTTGTCGGCGTCGACGAGGGTGCCGAAGACGAATTTCGTGCCCTCGCCGGTGAAGGCGAGCAACTGGACGAAGAAGTTGCCCACGGCCTCGACGGCGTAGCGGACGGGTGCGGCGTAGATGACGAGACCGGCGAAGGCGAATTGGAGGAAGAGCCCGATGGCGACCATGCGCCAGTTGATGGCGCGGCGGTTTTCGCTGAACAGGATGGCGAGGCCAACGAAAACGGCGACGCCGAGAGCGCCGCGCAGGATGTGGGTAAGTTGCTCCATGAAAGCGGGTGGGACGGCGTGATAGCTAGCAGGGAGGGGAAACGGCGCGAGAATGTTTTCGGGAGATGAAACAAGTGCCCGCCCTGGGCGTCTGAGCGGAACCCCCAAGAGCATGGATGCGCTTGACCTGATCTTTCTGGTGGTGGCGATGGCCGCCGCCGCCGCCGTGGCCGCCGGCCTGGTGGTCGGGCTGGTGGTTTGGATCGCGGGGAGCGCGCCGGACGAGCCAACGGAGGTTTGCCCTCCGGGGGAGAAGTCCTAGCCTGCGGTGATGGACATCAAGGAACGACTGGCGCGACATCTCGGCCGGAAACCCGACACGGCGCAGGCCGCATTTGTGGCGGCGAACGCAACGGTCCTCGGCGACGTGAGGCTGGGCCAATTGAGCAGCGTGTGGTACGGCGCCGTGCTGCGGGGCGACATCAACACGATCGAGATTGGCGAGGGATCAAATATCCAGGACCTGGCGATGGTCCACCTGGCCGATGATTATGGCGTCAAGATCGGCCGGTACACGACGGTGGGGCACAGCGCGATCATCCACGCCTGCGAGATCGGCGACGAATGCCTGATCGGGATGGGCGCGACGATCCTCGATGGCGCCGTCATTGGAGACCGATGCATCGTCGGAGCCAATGCCCTGGTGACGCAGCGGTTCGTGGCGCCGCCCGGCTCGATGATCCTGGGGTCGCCGGCGAAAGTGGTGCGGCCGTTGAAGGAGGCCGAATTGCTCGGGCTGCGGTCTTGGGCCGAGAAATACGTCGAGGTGGCGAAGGCGCACGCCGGCGTGGTTCGGCCGGACCGCTAAACGCGTAGGGCAGGTGGTGAACCGCGGGTGGTCTCAGTGATCGCTGGCGGTCGTGTCGATGTGCAGCAAGGCGTAGAGCGGGCAGAAACCTGTCAGCGCCGTCAGCACGGGCAGCAGGGCAATCAAGCCCCACCACGTTTCCGTGTGCACACCCCACAGGCCGATGAGGCAGCCGCCAAGAAACCGGGCGCCAATGTCGAATGATCCGATGTTTGTTTTCATGGTGTGTCCTTTTGTGCTGCCAGTGTAAGCCACGGGATGGATGCCAGCTCCGCATATCTTGTGGAAGGCTGCGGGGAATGTGGGGAGTGGTGAGGGGGATGCCGGGTGGGGGCACCCGGCCCACAGGGGGAAATGCCGGGTGGGGGCACCCGGCCCACAAGGGGGAGGAGGGGATGCCGGGTGGGGGCAGCCGGCCCACAGGGGGAGGAGGGGGTCCGGGCCGCGTGTGAGCTCGTCGCAAACGACGACCTGACAAAAAAAGTTTCGCCCGCGGCTACACGTCAATTCACCCGCGGTTGGTGACTTTTTGCGCGGCGATCCAATCCTGGATGTGCGTTTCGAGGACGCTGAGCGGGACGGCGCCGTTGCGCAGAATTTCGTCGTGGAAGAGGCGGACGTCGAACTTCGCGCCGAGTTCCCTGGTGGCGTGGGCGCGCAGTTCCTTGATCTTTAACTCGCCGAGTTTGTACGCGAGGGCCTGACCCGGCCAGACGATGTAGCGGTCGATCTCGACGACGATGTCGTGCTCGGACTTGCCGGCGTTTTCCTTGAAGTAATCGATGGCCTGTTGGCGGGACCAACCCAGGGCGTGCATGCCAGTGTCGACGACGAGGCGGATGGCGCGCCACATCTCATAGGTCAGCTGGCCGAACTTGGAATAGGGGTCCGTGTAGAAGCCCATTTCCTCACCGAGGCTTTCCGAGTACAGGCCCCAGCCTTCGACGAACGCGGTGTAACCGCCGTGGCGGCGGAACTCGGGCAGGTCGGCCGTTTCCTGGGCGAGGGCGATCTGGTGGTGATGACCCGGCACGGCCTCGTGGAGCGTGAGGGCTTCCATTTCCCATTTTGGGCGCGTTTCGAGCGCGTAGGTGTTGGCGAAAAAATAACCCGGACGTCCGATGTCGGGCGCGCCCGGGTAATAATAGGCGGTGGTCTGGGATTTCTCGGCGTACTCGGGGACAGGCAGGACGCCATAGGGCGTGCGGGGAAGCGTCTTGAAAAGTTTCATCATCTGCGGGTCGGCGCGTTTCGCGATGTCGCGGTAGGCGCGCAGGAGCTCCTCCTTGTCCGTGAAGTAGAAGCGCGGATCGGTGCGCAAGTGGACGAAGAATTCCTGGAGCGTGCCGTCGAAGCCCGCATCGTTCTTCACCCGCTCCATCTCGGTGCGGATGCGTTTCACCTCGGCGAGACCGATGTCGTGAATCTGCCGGGCGGTGAGGTCGGTGGACGTCTGGGTCTTGATGCGCCAGGCGTACCAGGCGGGACCGTCGGGAAGGTCCGAGGCGGCGATGGAGGTGCGCGCGCCGGGCAGGTATTTTTCGCGGACGAATTTTTCCAGGCGGAGGAAGGCCGGGCGCACGGCGGTCGTGTAGGTGCGCGCCGCCGCGGCGCGGAGCTCGAGTCCCTGTTCGCCCGAGACGGCGGCGGGCAGGTTGACGAACGAACCCAGCAGCGGGCTTTTCAGCGGCTCCTCGGGGATCTGGTTCAGAATCTGCGCGGGCACATCGCGCAGGGTGATTTGCGGCGGGGTGATGCCGCGGGCGAGCCCTTCCTCGAGCAGGTCGATCACCTGATCAACGACGCGCGGCAGCGCCTCGAGTCTCGCCAATTGGTTTTCCAGGTGCGCGGCGTTGTCGGCCTGCATGCCGCGCAGCAATTGGGCGGCGTCCTGATGGATGCCGCTCAGTTGATTGAGCTGGTTCAATTCGGTCGGGAAGCGTTCGCCCTCCACGCCTTCCTCGGTCTGGCGTTTGAAAATGTCGTAGCTCACGCGGTCCTGCGGATCGAGCTGGGCCCGGTCGATCGTGGCGAGGGCGGGCAGCGCCCGCCCCGCGAGTTACCGCCCGC
>JAEZDN010000079.1 GCA_023433275.1 Verrucomicrobiota bacterium | reverse complement strand
TTGGATGTAGGGGCGCGGCTTGACCGCGCCCTTTTCTCGCTGCGGGAACCGAGGGCGTGGACGAGCCACGACCCTGCAACCGAACCGTTCGACCGTGCACGCTGCGGGATGGCATTCCGACTGCATGAGTCGGGTGAGACCACCCCCGCTGTCATCCTGAACGCAGGGAAGGATCCACGGCGCCGGCGCACGATCCACGGAGCCGGCGCACGTCCGTCCTTTCCCTTGGATCCTTCGCTCTGCTCAGGATGACGGTGGCGGGTGTATTTTGTACGCTCAGCCGGAACGATGCAGTTGGATGTAGGGGCGCGGCTTGACCGCGCCCTTTTCTCGCTGCGGGAACCGAGGGCGTGGACGAGCCACGACCCTGCAACCGAACCGTTCGACCGTGCACGCTGCGGAATGGCATTCCGACTGCATGAGTCGGCTGAGACCACCCCCGCTGTCATCCTGAACGCAGTGAAGAATCCACGGAGCCGGCGCACGTCCGTCCTTTCCCTTGGATCCTTCGCTCTGCTCAGGATGACGGTGGCGGGTGTATTTTGTACGCTCAGCCGGAATCATGCAGCTGGATGTAGGTGCGGGCCTTGGCCCGGCCTCACGTATGCGGTCGTCGCAAGCGACGCCCATACCAATGACACCAGCTGGGTGGTCGCGCGTTGTCAGGGAGCCGCGATTCTTGCGGTCCCCGGCCGGTCGCGCAGGAAGGCTCGCACTTCGGAGTCCACGACTGCGCCGATGCGCCGGGCGGCGGGTTCGTCGTACAACCAGACCTCGTATTCACCCATTGAAACCGCGCGCGCGGGTTCGCCGAACTTTGTTCGCAACGCGGCGGGATCGAGGCCGTTGGTCACGATGAAGGAATAGGCCGGGATCCGGAGCTCTGTCCCGTCCGGCGCGGAATCGTAGTGGTGAAAGGCATTGTTACCCCAGAATTGGACGCGTCCGTCGGGACGAAGCTGGTTCAGGTTCAGGGAGCGCGATACCGCATTCAGGTAATTGGCATGCCAAAAGTCGGCCAAGCCGCGCACGCGGCCGCGGTCCGCCGGCGCAAGCAGTGAATCCAATGCAGCCACGCGATCGGGGTAAGGCCAGGCCCAGCGGCTGAAATCGATGGCCGGCACGCGCCAGGCGGCCAATGCGACCAAGCCAATGGCGATCAGCGCGGTCGGCCAGGAAGAGCGGAGCCTGGACGGGGGAAGGGTGGTGACGAGCCACCACAGCGGCAAAACCAGGCAGGGGAGGAGATAACGTCCGTGCTGGGGATTTTGCCAATACACCGCCACCACGGGCAGCAATGACGTGTTCAGCAAGCCGAGGCTGGCGAAAAAACCGGCCTGGCGTCGCTCAATCGAAAAGGGCTTCTGACGGTGACCCCGGGCTGATAGCCCGATCGCGAGCGCGGTGGCGCTGAGGCCAAGGGCGAGGAAGCCCGGGATGGCGGCGGCGACCGGGCCCGCCAGATCAGCGGCCATCCGGGCGGCGGTCGCCGCGACTGCGGATGGGGTTGGCGCGTACCGCACGACGTTGGGGAAATTCCACCAGTCGGCGACCAGCAGGGCGCCGCGCAGCATCAGCACCAGGAGGTAGGCCAGGAATAGTGCGCCGAGAAAGGAGCGGAAACGCGGCGCGCGCCAGCGCGAACCGGGAGCGGTTGCCCACAGCGCCATCGCCAGCGGCGCGACAAATTGCGTGAGCAGCAACGTATCGGAGACGAGTCCCAGGAAAAGCAGTGCGGCTCCGCAAAGGAAGCGTCGCCGGGAGGGCGTCGTTTCCGGCGGTCCGGCCCAGAGGGCAAACTGGGCCATGCCGATCAGCACCGCCCCGCCATGAAAAGTGGCCGTGCCCAGCCACCACAGCCATCGCGCGTGGTCCGCGAAACCCTGCCAGGCAAGCAGGAGGTTGACGATCAACGCACCCGCGATCCAGCCGGTCGCTCGCGGCGCGGCCTCGCTTCCTCCATGTTCTGTGGAGACGGGTGTGCCCTCCGGCGCAAGCACCCGTTGCAACGACCAACCCGCGATCAGGGCGAGCGAAACATAGCTCATCACCACGTAATAGGGCAGCAGGGGCAGGTCGCCGAGAAGGGTGCGCCAGACCACACTCAGTGCGAGATCGGGAAACAGGTACGGCGACGAACTCAAGGTCCAACCGGACAGCGGGTAGGTTCCGGCGAGCACATCGGCCGCGAAGCGCTCGGGGAGGAGATAGTCGCCGTCGAGCCAGGGTTGGAAATAGCGGGTCGCCAGGGCCATGGCCTGGAGGGCCACGACCGCGACGGCGGACACATGAACCACGCGCGCGAGGGCCGGTTTCATGTAATCAAAAATGAACTGCGCGGGCGATCATGCGGGGCCGTCATCAATTCCAGACGGAGCGAAGCGCGTCAAACCCCGGCGTCGGACCGGGCGGTTGCCGCGGATTTTCGCGGGCGAGGTCGCCCGCGCTCCAAGGGCGGGCCGAGTGGCGGGCCAGGACCGTGCCAGTACGCGGTGGAGGGTTGGGGATCCCGACGCGCCTGGCGACCGCGCCTATTCCTTTTTCTCGCTCGTGGTCGCGGTCACGTCCTTCAGCCAGTCGAGCAGGATCTCCTTGTGGCCGGCGGCGTCGTAATTGGCGCGGAGGGCCGCGAGGCGCTCCTGCAGGGCCACGTTATTCCGGAGTCGGCGGGAAAGGCGGGGCTTGTGAGGCATCTTGTCCTCGAGGATCACCTGCTTGAGCTTGCCCGCATTGGAAAGCGTGGCGCGGATGGTTTCATCGGTGCTGTAGTCGAGGTCGTCGCGGATTTCCTTTTCGCCCTCGATCACCTCGCCGTGGCACATCACGCAGCTCTCGTTGATGACTTTGCGTACCTCGGGCTTGAGCGGCAGGAGGCTGTCGACCGCGGCGTCGGCGAACAGGCGGGTGGCGCCAAGGGCGAGGAGGGTGAGGCAGGGGAGGACGAGTTTCATGGTGCGATAAGTCAGTGAAAGGGGCGCTCTATAATACGTCTGGAAGGGGAGGAGGTTTCGACGGAATGAACTAATGTTCGCGATCAGCCGGGGATTCAGTCCTCCGTGAGGAGGGGAACCAGACGCTCGATTTCGCGGGCGGGAAGCGGCCCCGTTTTGTTAATCAGCAGGAGGAAGTCGGCAAGCAGCTCTTTTTCCGCGGCGGAGAGCTGGTCGCGGTAGCCGGGCATCGGGATGGCCTGGCCGTCCAGGTATCGCTTCGCGAGCCTGCCCGTGAGGCCGGACTCGACGTCCTGCCCGCGGCCGTGGTCGATCCAATGCAGGATTTCCGTGCGATCGCCGCCGGCGGTGAGTTTCAGGAAATCCCGGCCTTGGAATCCGGGGATGTAACCCTTGAAGGAGTCCGGATTCGGCACGCCGCCCTGGCCGAGTTCGCCGTGACACTGGTAACAGCCGGTCTGGCGCGCGAGGCGATCGCCCGCGATGAAGAGTTGGTCGGGGGCTCGGGCCGGCATGGAGCGGGATTCGGCGGCGGCGCTCGGGGCCGCCCGGGGCCCGGGCTGGACCGTGAATTTGAGGCCCTCGGCGAGGATCCAGGCGGCGATGTCCTCGATCTCCTGCGCGGTGAGCCGGTCCCGGTAGGCGGGCATGCGGATAAAGAGCTGCCGGTGTTTTTCGACTTCGTCGGATGGCACGCCGTTGGTGATCCAGTCCACGAGTTCGTCGACGTCGGTGATGCCGCTTTCCCAGAGCGAGGGGTTGGTCTTGTCGCGCCATTGGTTGGGTGCGGCGAGCCGGAGGTTGAAACGGGGTTCCTCCTCGCCGCGGCCGTGACAGGCGAAGCAGCCGGCTTCGTGGGCAAGGCGGGCGCCGCGGGAAACGGGCGAGTCCTCGGGTTGCTTTTCGACCTGGAGGAGGACGGTGCCGCCGATACCGAGAACCAGCAAACCGAGCAGCAATGCGCCCACGATCCTCCCGGAGCGGGGCGAACGGGACAAACGCGGGTGGGGCGACTCACGCATCCGGGGCAGGAAACCGGGCTCACGCGCAAATGCAAACCAGCGGTTGCGAAGGGCGAGCACCTCGGGCGGGGCGGAAGTTTTATCGTGAGCACAACCCGGCTTAATAGGTGGCGGCTGGCATCGACACCCGGTTCGCCGGCGGACAGGCTGCGGCATGTGGTCCACGGTACCGCCCTCGCCCGAGCGCATCCGCGCCTTTTTGAATGAACAGCAGGCGCAATCGTTCAGTTATGCTGAGGTGGGTCACTCGCTCGACCGCTCGCCGGCCTGCTACAACCTCGATCACAACCGCGAGTGCCTCGGGCGCGGCGACGCGGATTTTCGGGCGGCGTGCGACGCATTGCGCCGATGGGTCATGTTTCCGTCGCCGTGGACGCGCATCGAGCCGCGTGACGCTCCGCTGGCGCGGGGGCAGGTCGTGGCCATGATCGCGCACATCTACGGGGTGTGGTGGCTCAATGCCTGTCGCATCGTATATACGCTGGACGAGGCCGGGCCGATTCGACGCTTTGGTTTCGCGTATGGCACGCTGGCGGCCCACGTCGAATGCGGGGAGGAACGCTTTTCGGTGGAAATGCTGCCCGATGGCAGTGTGTGGTATGACCTCCGGGCGTTCTCGCGCCCGCGTTACTGGCCGGTGCGGCTGGCAAAACCGCTGGCGCGGGGACTGCAGCGGCGATTCATTGCCGATTCAAAGCGGGCCATGCGAAAGGCGGTGGAGGACGCGACGCAGCGATGAACGCGGGACCGCGGACCGGATTGATTGGCGCGGCGGTCGGCGCGACCTTCTGGGTTTTGTCGTTGGCCTGGCAAGTGGAAGGGTTGCGCAGCATGGCATGGTCGGCGGCATTGCTTGGGTTGGCGGCGCTGGCGCTGGCACCCCTGGTGCTGGACTTGGCGGGGGAGGTGGGGGAGGGAGGGATTTCCCGGCGCTTGCTCGACTGGGCGCGGTTGTTGCACATGCCCGCTGCGGTGATGCTGGCGGTGTCATTGCGCCTTGAGCCTGGATGGGTGGCGGCGGCGCTTGTCATGCCCTGGCTGGGGCTGGCCGGAATGCTCGCGGTGGCTGGTGCGGTGCGCATCGGCCGGCGAGGGGTGTGGCCCCTGGCATCGTTGGTACGCGATGCGGGGCTCGTGATGTTGGTCGTAGGCGGGGCTTGGACGGTGGCGGACCGGCTCGGGCTGCGCCCGATGGGGTTCGGGGCCGACATCGTGCAGCTCACGGCGGTTCATTTTCATTACGCCGGGCTGGTGTTGCCGGTGGTCGCGGCGTGCGTGTTGGCGGAGTTTCCCAACTCGCGCTCCGCCGCCACCGCCGGCGTGGGCGTGCTGGCCGGCGTGCCATTGGTGGCCATCGGGATCACGGCGGCGCAGGCAGGCCACGGCTCCTGGGGCGAATTGGTCGCGGCGCTGGTGCTGGCGCCGAGCGCGATGCTGGTGGGGTTCCTGCAGCTGCGGCTGGCGTTCCAGCGCCGGTGGCCGCGCGTGGTGCAGGTGTTGTGGATTGTTTCGGGGACATCCTTGATGTTCGGAATGGGAATGGCGCTGCTGTATGCGGCGCGGGCGCACACTTTGCCGCTGCCCTGGCTGGACATCCCGTGGATGCGCGCGCTGCACGGCACGGTGAACGCGCTCGGGTTTGCGCTGTGCGGGACGCTCGCATGGAGCCTGGCTCGCCGGTCACGAGGCTAAGCCAACTCATGCAGTCGGAATGCAATTTTGCAGCGTGCGCGGTCGAACGGTTCAGTCGTAGGGGCCTGGCTCGTCCACGCCCTTGCTTCCCGAAGCGAGAAAAGGGCGGTCAAGCCGCCCCTACATCCAACTGCATCACTCCGGCTAAGCCGTACCGCCAGAGGCAATGTTCCAATTCCGGACAGAGATGAAGCGTCGAGGGGTGGGCGGGAGATGAGATGACCTCCGGGCTGGAGGGCTGAGCAGCCGATTGCCGATTCGATGAAAGCGACGGCGTAGGGATGGACAAAATCATCCCGGATGGCCCGCCGCGGGCGGCGATTCCGAATCAAGCTCCGGCCAGGGCCGGGCGGATGTTCAGGTGTTCCTCGCCGACGTATTTGGCGGATTGCTCGTCGGCGTGGTAGCTCGACCGGACAAGCGGGCCGCTCTCGACGACGCCGATGCCGAGATCGAGGGCGACTTGTTTCCAATGCGCGAACTCCTCCGGCGTCACCCAGCGGTCAATCTTCCAGTGCTGCGGGGTGGGCTGGAGATACTGGCCGAGCGTGAGGATGTCGGTCTTGTCGGCCGCGATGTCGCGCAGGGTCTGCTCGATCTCGGCCTGCTGTTCACCCAGGCCGAGCATGATGCCGGTCTTGGTCGTGAAGCCGCGGGCCTTCGCGTGCTGGAGCATCGAGCGGGAGCGGTCGTAGCGAGCCTGCACCCGCACGGCGCGCTGCAGGCGCTCGACCGTCTCAAGGTTGTGGTTGAAGATGTCGGGCTTGGCGGCGAGCACGATGTCGAGTTGCTCCGTCCGGCCGACGAAATCAGGGGTGAGCACCTCGATCGCGCACTGGGGATTCTTGTAGCGAACGGCGCGGATCGTCGCGGCCCAGACGCCGGCGCCGCCGTCCTTCAGGTCGTCGCGGGCGACGGAGGTGATGACGCAGTGGCGCAGGCCCATCTTGGCCACCGCATCGGCCACGCGGGCGGGTTCGCCGAGGTCGTGTTCGGTGGGGCGGCCGTTCTGGATTGCGCAGAAATTGCAGGAGCGGGTGCAGATGTTCCCGAGGATCATCACGGTGGCGGTTCCGCGGGACCAGCACTCGCCGATGTTCGGGCATTGGGCACTCTGGCAGACCGTGTGCAGCTTGTTGTCCTCGACCATGCGCCGGGTCGCCTGGTAGGCGGGGCCGGAAGGCAGTTTGGCGCGAAGCCAGTCAGGTTTGCGGAGGGCGGACATCGACGGGAATGGGGCCACAAAAACCACGATCAGGGCAAAGACAATCTGCGGCGGCGACGCCGATCCGGGTGTCAATTAATGGGCGACATTAGCGGGCCGCCCAAGGGTTGGTCGCGAGGCGGGAGGACGCGAGGGGGTGCCTTGAGGTAGGGCGTGACGCCGGGCGCTTCGGGGTGGATACGGAAAGCGTCAAATTGGGAATCGGGCTCCAGAATCTCAATCTTCGGACAATTCCGGCGGGCCGCAAAGAGGCGCAAAGGCGCAAGGCTGATTCCGATCCGAAAAAGCGATGACCCTGATGACGCGGTCGGTCGGGCGGGACCGGCGGGGGCGGGCGCCGGGATTATTGTGGCGTTTCCGCGGGGGGAGCGGACGGGGCGGCGTCGCCGAGGAGCATGAAACCGAGGGCGCCACAGGCGATGGTGAGGCCCATGACGATGGCGACATGCCAGCGGAGGGTGGGCGAACCGAAGGCGGCGGCGAGACCCGCCTTGACCACGGAGTTTGCGATGGCGGCGATGACCACGGCATGGGCGGCCAGACCCAAGGTGACCTCGCCGGAGGAGATGTTACCCGCGACGGAAAGCGAAATGGCGTCGAGATCGGTCAGGCCCGAGACGAACGCGAGCGGGAGGAGACTGGACTGCATGTGGCCAAGCTGGGCGGCGGCCTTTACGAGGAAGCTGATGACAGTGTAGATGAGCGCGAATTTCACCGCGGTCATCAGGCTGAGGGGGTTGCTGATGGCGGGGTGGGCGGCCTTGCGGCGTTGCTTGCGCTGGCGCCACCAGGTCCAGCCGGCGTAGAGCACGCCGGGGACGGCCATGCACGCGAACGGGAGGATGAGTTGCATGGCGAGGTCGCGGTTCACCAGCCCGACCAGAACGAGCACGCGCGGGAGCATGATCGTGCAGGCGATGGCCACCGCCAGGGCGTAGGCCTCGGAGTGGGCCGGGTCGTCCTTGCTTTGCCGGGTGAACGCCAGGGTCGTGGCGGTGCTGGAGGCGATGCCGCCGAAGATGCTCGTCAGGACGATGCCGGCGCGGCTGCCGAGCAGCCGCATGAGCACGTAGCCGATGAAGCCGACGCTGGAAATCAGGACGACCATCATCCACGTGGAGCGGGGATTGAAGGCATCGTAGGGGCCGTACGCCTGGTTTGGCACGAGGGGCAGGATGACGCCGGTCACCGCGACGAACTGGAGGGTGGCGCGGATATCCGTCTCGGTGAACGAGCGCGTCCAGGCGTGAATGGGACGCTTGAGACCGAGGACCACGGCCATCAAGGCGCTGACGAGCACGGCTTCCTGGTGTTGCTGCCAGAACACGAGGGTGCCGACGAGCACGGTGAGGATGGCCGCGGCGAGGGTGGTGGTGCCGCCGCCGGCAGAGGATGGCCGGCTGCGGACGAGGACGATCTGCGCGGCGACGAGCACCAGGACGATGGGCACCGCAGGTTGGTCGTACTGGTCGGAGAGGAAGGCGGAGAGGCAGCCGAGCACACTCCAGAGGGTGAAGGTGCGCACCCCGGCGTATTCCCCGGATTGGTCCTCGCTTTGCTGGTTCCACTGCCGGATGAGGCCAATGCTGGCGCCGAGGGCGGCGCTGGCGATGAGGGCGAGCATCAGGGGGTGCATGATGTTCCAGACAGGCAGGGTGGGCGGGGGTTGCGGCAGGGTAAATTCAATTGCCGTTCCGGAACCTGAAGCCAAAAAGCCGGCATGACGACGCCATTCGAATGTGCCTGGCCGGGAGCCGTTCCTTCGCCTGAACGGCGCTGGAGTCGTGATGGCGCGACGGCTCGCTCAGGTGAGCAAAAGTCCCGGGGATGATCGCCTCAATCTGTCACCGCATACCCGAGCGAAGCTTTCTTTGGCTGTGGGATCCGCCGTGGCTGTGTGCGCGGTGCACCGGCTTTTATGGAGCCATGGCGTTGGGCGTGGTGCTCATGCTCGTTTATCCGCGGCTGGTGCGTGTTCCCTTCCGCAAGTGGGCGTTGTTGGCCGGAGTCACCATCGCAGCGATGGCTGTTGAGAAGGTATCCGGCTGGGAAGTGGGGAACGGGATTCGATGCTTGACGGCATTGCCCTTGGGTTTTTGCGTGGGCGCGGGCTTGGTAATTCCATTGAGTTCACTCCGTTACAAAGAAACAATTAACAAATGAAACGTCCATTTCTCGTATTCTCGCTCAGCTGCGTGGTGGTTGCCCTGTGGAGCATGGCGTGCAACTCGGCGCCGGCGCCGTCCAAGATCTATAACGTCACCTCCACGCCATCGGGAGCCACGGTGAAACTGGATGGGGCCATCGTGGGAACGACCCCAGCGACGTTCAACCGCCTGGGATCGGCCCAGATCTCCCTCGAGAAGACCGGTTTCAAAACGATCAATAGCGCGATCAGCGCGCAGTCGCCTTACGCCCTGCACTTCGAACTCGAGAAGACCGCGCCGACCACCTTCACGCGGACGATGGAGCCCACCTGGGCGGGGATTGAAGTGCGGCCGGAACTCGGCTTCGAGAACGCGTGGAACGCCGTCGTCGACCTGCTGGCGCGCCGCTTTGATCTCGAGGTTCTGTCCAAGGACAATGGCTACATCCGGACCAACTGGCTGTACACCTGGACCGGTGTCATGAGCGAAGACTATCGCGTGCGAGTGACCGTGAAGTTCTCGCCGGACCACACGAAGCTCGAGGTGAAGTCCGAGGCGCAATTCCGCGAGGTCGGCGGCTGGGCGTTGGGTACCGACGAGGCGCTGCTGCAGACCTTGAAGACGGACATCATGGGTTCGGTCGGCCGCTCCACCCGCTGATCCGGCTTCATCGCCGTACTTTTCACAGCCGCCCGCGAGGGCGGCTGTTTTGTTTTCCTGATTACACTAGTGCCGCGGCCTCGCCCGCGGGGCCCGGGGAAGAGTTTCCGTTTGCGCTCCGCGAAACGGCGTGGCTGAGTCGGTTTTTTCCATGAGCGACATTCCCCAGGACATCTCCCACGACCAGCATGCCGTGCGGCTCAAGAAGCTGCAGGATATGCGTGCCGCGGGCTCGGATCCGTTCCGCGCCAATTGCGAGCAGACGCATTTTTCCGGCGAGGCCTTGAAGGCGTACGTGGACGGGCAGGATTACACCGTGCCCGTGAAGGTCGCCGGTCGCCTGGTCGTGATTCGGGACATGGGCAAGAGCCAGTTCGTCAAGATCCTCGACCAGCAGGGCCAGATCCAGCTGTACGTGAAGAAGGACCTGGTGGGCGACGAGGCCTACGCGGCGTTCAAGAAACTCGACCTGGGCGACATCATCGGCGCCGAGGGCAACCTGTTCAAATCGAAGAGCGGCGAAATCACGGTGCGCGTGGACAAGTACGTGCTCGTGTCGAAGGCGCTGCGCCCGCTGCCGGAGAAGTGGCATGGCCTGTCCGACATGGAGCAGGTCTACCGCCAGCGTTACCTGGATCTCATCGTGAACGAGGAGTCGCGCCGGCGGCTCATGCAACGCAGCCACATCGTGGCAAGCGTGCGCCGGACGCTGGCCGGACGAAAGTTTTTGGAGGTGGAGACGCCGGTGCTCGAGGGCGTGGCGGGCGGCGCGGCGGCGCGGCCGTTCACCACGCATCACAATGCGCTGGGCGCGGATTTTTTTCTGCGCATCGCGCTCGAGTTGCGGTTGAAGCGCCTGCTCGTGGGCGGTTATGACCGCGTGTTCGAGATCGGACGCGTGTTCCGCAACGAGGGCGTGTCGCGCAAGCACAACCCCGAGTTCACGATGCTCGAGGTGTACCAGGCGTATTCCGATTTCCGCGGCATGATGGACCTGCTCAAGGCGATCTTCGCCGACCTGTGCCGCGACGTCATTGGCGCGACCGAGATCAAGCACGCGGCGAGCGGCCAGATGATCAATTTCGCCGGAGAGTGGCGCGAGGCGCGGTATTTCGACCTGATCGACGAGGCGGTTGGTTCAAAGCTCAGTGCCGAGCGCCATGCGCCGGACTACCGCGAGAAAGCGACCGCGGCGGCGCAGAAGCTCGGACTGGAAATCCATCCGGGCTGGGAAACGCACGAGATCGTGAACGAGATCTTCGGCAAGAAGATCGAGCCCACGCTGATCCAGCCGACGTTCGTGACGCATCTGCCGAAGGAGCTTTGTCCCCTGGCGAAACTGAACGCCGAGGACCCGGGCCTGATCGACGTGTTCGAGTGCATCATTGGCGGCATGGAGGTGGCGCCGGCGTATTCCGAGCAGAACGACCCGTTCGTGCAGCGCGAGATGTTCGAGAAACAGGTGGGCGAGGACCAGCAGAAGATGGACACGGATTTCCTGCTCTCGCTGGAGCACGGCATGCCGCCGGCCGGCGGCATGGGCGTCGGCATCGACCGGTTGTGCATCTTGCTCACCGGCGCGGAGAGCATCCGGGATGTGATCCTGTTCCCGTCGCTGCGTCCGCAGGACGCAAAGTGAGCCGGACCAGCTGTCAGCGATCAGCTTTCAGCTCAGAATGCATGGAACCGGGGGTTGCCAAAAGCTGACTGCTGAGTGCTGATAGCTGACCTGCTTTTCCCATGCCCTGGCCCATCTACCTTGCATTCAAGCAGCTATTCCCGACGGGGCGTCTTTCCTTTTTCACGGTCATCTCGGTGTTGGGAGTAGGCCTCGGGGTCGGCCTGATGCTGGTCTCGACCAGCGTGATGGGTGGCTTCGGCCACCAGATCAAACGGATGATCATCGACACGCAGGGCGAGGTCCAGGTGCGGGCGCGGGGCCTGATCGAGACGGACGGCGCGGTGGCCCGCGCGATCGAAAGCACCCCTGGCGTGGAGGCTTTCTCGGCGTATGCGCAGGGGGTCGTGATGTTGGAATTCGCCCGGCGGCCCGCGTTTCCCGCCGTGCAGGGCGTGGACCTCGAGCGCATCCGGGAGGTCATCCCGCTCGAGCGCTACCTGACCGCCGGGTCGCTGGATGACCTCGACGACGATTCCGTGATCCTCAGCCATCTCCTCGCGAGCGGGCTCGGCGTGAGGGTGGGGGACACCGTGAGCGTTTATACGCCGCTGATGCTCGAGCGGATGAAAAGCGACGAGGTGTTGTTGCCGCGCGAGGTGCGGGTGGCCGGGATCTTCAGCATCGGGCACCAGCAGCTGGACAGTTCCACGGTGATCTGCCCGCTCCGGCTCATGCAGGACCTTTACGGCCTGGATCGCATGGTCCATGGCTACAACCTGCGGCTCAAAGCGGGCGCGGATCCTTACGAGGTCGCGGTGGCGTTGAATGCGGCGCTGCCGCCCGAGGCGGGCGCGCTGACGTGGTTCGAGTCCAACGCCGATTTCCAGGCGGTGCTCAACTTCGAGCGCAACATGATCTTCTTTCTCCTGACCTTCATCGTGATCGTGGCGGCGTTCTCGATCACGAGTTCGCTGTTGGTGACCGTGGTGCGCAAGACGCGCGAGATCGGCCTGCTGGGGGCGATGGGCGGGAAGGCGCGCGCGGTGGCGGCCTGCTTCTGCGCGCAGGGATTCTTCGTCGGCCTGGCCGGCACCGCGGTGGGCCTCGCGGGGGGATATGTCGTGTTGCACTGGCGCAATGCGATCGTGCAGCTGATTGCCAAGCTGACGATGGGGCGCGAGGCCTTCGTGAAGTTCTACCAATTCGCGGACCTGCCGCGGCACACCACCATGCAGGACGTGATCACGATCATCGTGTTTTCGGTGCTGGCCTCGACGCTGGCCGGGTTGATCCCGGCGTGGCGCGCGGCGCGGCTCAAACCCGTCGAGGCGCTGCGCAGCGAGTAGAGGCTGAAGGACTGAAAAGCTGAAAGGCTGAACATACCAAACACTGACCGCCGCATGACAGATTCCGCCCTGCAGTCCTCCATTCCCTCAGCCCTTGGCCGGCCGGTCCTCGCCGCACGCGAGCTGACCAAGACGTATCCGAGTGGGGACCAGACGCTGGGGGTGTTGAGTGGCGTGACCCTCGACATTGCGGCGGGGGAAAGCGTCTCGATCCGGGGCGAATCCGGCTCGGGCAAGAGCACGTTGCTGAACCTGCTGGCCGGGCTCGACCGGCCCGATGCGGGGGAATTGTATTGGGCGGGCGAAGCCGCGCACCAGTTGAGCCTCGGTGAACTCACGGCTCGGCGCGGACGGTTCCTCGGCATGGTTTTCCAGGCGTATTATTTGATCCCGGAGATCGATGCCCTCGCCAACGTCGTGATGGCGGCCAGGCTGGTCGGCGGGATCGGCGCCGCGCAGCGCGAGCGGGCGGCGGCGCTGCTGCGGCGGGTCGGGCTGGGCGAGCGCGGGCACCACCTTCCCTCGCAGCTTTCCGGCGGCGAGCGCCAGCGGGTGGCTGTCGCGCGTTCGCTCATGAACCGACCGCAGGTCCTGCTCGCGGACGAGCCGACGGGCAATCTCGACGAGCGCACGGGGGACGAGGTGATCGACCTGTTGCTGGAAGTGTGCGCGGAGGAACGCGCGGCGCTGGTGCTCGTCACGCACAACCCCGCCCACGCGGCGCGCGCGGCGCGCCGGTTCAACCTGCACAATGGGACGCTGGGCGCCGCCTGAGGATTTATGAAATGGACCGTCCTGTCACTCCTCAGCGCCCTGTGGCTTTCGGCGGCGGGCGCGAATCCTGAAGCCATGAATCCCCTCGCGGAAACGTATGTGAAACTGGCCCTGGCTGCCGGCGTGCATGACGGCGACTATGTCGATGCGTACTCCGGCCCGCCGGAGTGGCGGACGGCGGCCGAAGCCGAGAAGGTTCCGCTGGGAGAGGTGCGTGCACGGTTGCGGGCGCTCGCGTCGGATCTCACGCGCGTCGATCGGGGTGGTTTCGACGAGATGGCGCGGTGGCGGCATGCCTATCTCAGCGGACTCGTCCGCGCCCTCGAGGCCCGGCTGGCGGTGCTGGCGGGCGAGAAGCTGCCGTTCGACGAGGAATCGCGGTTGATCTACGACACCGTTGCGCCGAAGCACGGCGCGGCGCATTACGACGCGGTCCTCGCCGAGTTGGACAAGGCTTTGCCGGGGAGCGGCACGGTGTCGGAGCGTTTCCAGGCGTTCCGCAACCGTTTCGTCATCCCGTCGGCAAAGCTCGACGCCGTGTTTCAAGCCGCCATCGCCGCCGCGCGCGAGCGTACATTGAAACGCATCCCGCTGCCGGCGCACGAGAAGTTCACGCTCGAGTACGTGACCGGCAAGTCGTGGAGCGGCTACAATTGGTACCAGGGCAACGCGCACAGTGTCATCCAAATCAACACCGACCTGCCCATCTTCATCGACCGCGCGGTCGACCTCGCCGCGCACGAAGGTTATCCGGGCCACCACGTTTACGGCACGCTCCTCGAGCAGAAGTTGCTGCGCGGCCGTGGCTGGATCGAGTTTTCCGTCAACCCGCTCTTCGGTCCGAATGGCATCATCGCCGAGGGCAGTGCGAACTACGGCATCGACGTCGCGTTCCCGGGCGAGGAACGGATCGCGTTCGAGCGCGACGTGCTGTTTCCGCTGGCTGGACTGGATCCGGCGCTGGCGGACGAATATTACCGCATCCAGGGTCTGACCAAGCAGCTTGGCTTTGCCGGCAACGAAGCCGCCCGCGATTATCTGGACGGCAAGATCAGCGCGGCCGAGGCCGCCGCGTGGCTTGAGAAATACTCGCTGATGGAGCCCGCGCGTGCGCAGCAGCGCATCAAGTTTGTCGAAAAGTACCGCAGCTACGTGATCACCTACAATCACGGGCAAAAGCTGGTCAGCGATTGGGTCGAGGCGCAGGCGGCGGGCGACGCCGGCCGCCGCTGGGAGATCTTCACCGAGCTGATCTCGACGCCGCGGCTGCCGTCGCAGTTGGAGTGAACAGCCGTTGAAAATGGAGGTAGGGGCGCAGTCTTGTTGCGCCGTGGTTTGACCTGGAGCTGGCCCGCCCTCGGGCCGGTGTTCGTTCCGGGGCGAGGGCGCCCCGGCTCCATAACGATCGGAGCCGGAATAATTCACAGAGAAACCACAGATAGACACCGATACGCACAGATCAGAATGGCTTACAGAGGTTGAGAGCTCGCGGTTTGTTTCACCGATCAGTGAAATGAAGTTTGGGTTCACTGATGACGCGACTTCGGTCCCCAGCCGTGTTTATCCGTGTTCATCTGTGGTTCAACTGCATGAATCCGGCTTCGCCAGACCCATGAAGTCGGAATGCAATTCCGCAGCGTGCACGTTCGAACGTTTCAGTCGTAGGGGCGTGGCTCGTCCACGCCCTCGGTTTCAGCAGCGAGCAAAGGGCGCGGTCAAGCCGCGCGCCTGCATCCAACTGCATCGCTCCGGCTTAGGGCGCAGCCAAGACTGCGCCCCTACGGCGGGGGCGGCGAACCCATCTTCAAATCGGGAATCAGGAAACTGGATTTTTCGATTCCAGATGCCCGATGGCTGAAGTCGCGATCTCGGGTGAATATCAAGCATACTGGCCCTACGGCAGGATTGCCTCGTACTCATTAATCCTGAAACCTCGCGCGCATGGCCAAGTCCAAGATCAAATGTGGTGTCGTCGGGGTGGGGTCGCTCGGACAGCACCATGCGCGCATTTATGCCTCGCTGCCAGGCGCGGAGCTCACCGGCATCTATGAGACGAGCGACGCGCGCGCGGCGGAGATCTGCGCCAAGTTCAATTGCCGGCGTTTCGCCACGATGGCCGAGTTGGGGGCGGCCTGCGATGCGGTGAGCGTGGTGGTGCCCACGGACAAGCACGCCGAGGTGGCGCTGCCGCTACTGGCGCAGGGTTGTCATCTGCTGATTGAAAAGCCGCTTTGCGCCACGCTGGAGGAGGCGACGCAGGTGCTGGCGGCGGCGCAGAAGGCGGGTCGGATGGTGCAGGTGGGCCACATCGAGCACTTCAACCCGGTGATGAGTTACCTCGAGAAGCACACGGGGCGTCCGCAATACATCACGACCGAGCGCCTGGCCCCGTACCAGACGCGCGGCACCGAGGTGGGCGTGGTGCTCGACCTCATGATCCATGACATCGGGATCGTGCTGGCGCTCGTGAAGTCGCCGATCCGGAAGATCGATTCGGTGGGCATCAACGTGCTTTCCAAGACCGAGGACATCGCGAACGCGCGCATCGAATTCGAAAACGGGTGCGTGGCCAACCTGAGCGCATCGCGCATGAGTTTGAAGAAGAACCGGGAGATCCGTGTTTTCCAGGACAACGCCTACCTGTCGCTCGATTTCATGAACCAGAAGGGCCACCTGGTTAAGAAAAGCGACATCATCGCCTATGGCCTCAAGTTGAAGGTGGGGCTGGCGAAGGCGGGCGAGGACAAGGTCCCCGTGCATGAAATCCCAATCGAGAAAGGCGAACCGCTGGCGATCGAGCTCGCGCACTTTCTGGAGAGCGTGCGGGAGGCGACCCAGCCCAAGGTGGGCGGGGCGTTGGGGAAGTCGGCCTTGGAGGTGGCGATCACGGTGACGGAGCAGATTCGGAAGAACCAACAGAAGTGAACGGCCAAGGCACAGAAACGCGATGGAGATGCATGCACGTCAGCGCGTCGACCTCGTGGATCCCTGGTCGCACTCAGGATGACGGACGAGGACGCCATGAGTGATGAGAAATTGATGAGCACGCTTTCCGCGCCGCAGTCGGGATCCGTGGATCTGTTGATCGTCGCGGCGGAGCACTCGGGGGACGAACACGCGGCGCGCCTGGTGCGGGGATTACTCGAGCGGAATCCGGCCTTGAAGGTCTGCGCGCTGGGCGGACCGCGGTTGGCGGCGGCGGGGGCGCAGTTGCTGCGGGATCTCACGGGATCGTCGGCCATGGGGTTCGCGGTGATCGCGAAGATTTCCCATTACCGCGCGTTGATCGCCTCGATCGTGGATTGGATCGGAAGGCACCGGCCCCGGGCGGTGTGTTTTGTCGATTCATCGGGGCTCAACCTGCGCATCGCCCAGGGCCTTTTCGACCGGGGTTACTCGGCCAAGGCCGGCGGGCCCACCAAGGCACTCTATTACATCAGCCCGCAGATCTGGGCGTCGCGCGCCGGGCGTCGGTTTGAGATGGCGAAGCATCTCGATGGGTTGGCGGCGATTTTCCCCTTTGAGCCGGCGGTGTACGGTGACACGGCGCTGCCGGTGGAATTCGTGGGTCACCCGTTTGTCGCGCCGGATTATGTGGCGCCGGTCAGCTACGATCCCAGCGGGCCGGTCCTGTTGTTGCCGGGAAGCCGCAAGGGACCGGTGGCGCGGATCTTCCCGGTGTTGCTGGCGGGGTACAAGGCTTGGGGTGCGCAGCGTCCGGCGGTCGTGTTGTACCCGAGCGAGAAAATCCGCGAGGTGTTGCAGGCGGAGATGGCCCGGTGGCCGGAATTGCACGACCGAGTGCAGCTGCGAACGGTGACGGAGGGTGGGGCGGTGAGTCCGGTTGTCGTCGAGGCCGAAGCGGCGCGGAACGGAGTCCGCGCCCTACCTCGGGCCGTGGCCGCCTCGGCGGTGCTGACGTCGAGCGGGACGATGTCGATGCATTGCGCGCTGGCCGGCATTCCCGGCGTGGTGACGTACCGGACGGATCCGTTGACCTATTTCATTGGGCGGATGCTGGTGAAGGTGGAGCACATCGGCATCGCGAACCTGTTGCTCAAGGAAGCGATGTATCCCGAGTACATCCAGGGCGCGGCGCGGGCGGAGGTCTTTGCGCGTGAGCTCAAGGATTGTCTCGAGAATCCCGTGCGCCGTGAACGCACGGCGGCGCAGGCAGGTCATCTGCGCGCCTTGCTGGCGCAGCCCACGGCCGGATCCGCGGTGGAGTGGATGCTACGGCAGCTGGGGGAGTAGGGAGAGTTGGGTGCAATACCCCGAAGCTTGCTTCGGCTTGGATTGAACTAAAGTCGGGGCGCCCTCGCCCCGTGCTTGGGCAGACTGGCCCGAGGGCGGGCCGGCTCCAGGTTGAGGTAGTTCAATCAAATGCTCCGGGATCTTTAGTTGTAGGGGCGGACCCTGGTCCGTCCTCACTCGCGAGGTCGTCGCAAGCGACGACCCTACAGGGGAAGGAGGTGGCGGCACCAAGGGGCACTGGATGCTCTGCTTAAAAAGGCCTTCGGTAAACGGCTGCGGTGCCGATGAGCAGGCAAGCATGGACATCCCCGCCTCGGCCTGTCGTTCGTCAGGCTGGCCGCCGCCTGACGCCCCCGCGGAGACGGCTGCCGGGGGTTCGTTCATGCATACGATTCTGCACACGCTGCCCGTGGGGGTGTGTTGGGAACGCTTGGGTGGAAACCTGCCTTGTTGGGCCAACGAGCCATTCATGCGACTCACGGGGTTGAAGCGGGAGGAGATTCACGCCCTCGAAAGCCTGGCGGCCCGGCTGCATCCCGATGATGCGGTGTCCTTTTCGGCCGGGGTCAGCCAGGTGCGTTTGGGCTTCACCGATGAACTCAGCTTCGAAGTCCGTTGCGTGGCGGACGGGAAGCCGGCCTGGCGCCTCGCCACGGTGCAGGTTTTCCGCGATCCCGCCCGGGCTGAGACCGACCTGCTGCTGACCGTCACCGACATCGGCGAACGCAAGCAGCACCAGGAGGAAATGCGCCTCGCCCTCGAAGGAGCGGAGTCACTCAACCAGCAGATCGAGATTGCGATCGATCGGGCGCAGCAGGCGGCGGTGGAGGCGAACCTGGCGAACGTGGCCAAGAGCCAGTTCCTCGCCACCATGAGCCATGAGATTCGCACGCCGATGAACGGCATCATTGGCATGACCGGGCTGTTGCTCGACACGCCGCTCAACCGGGAGCAGCGCGATTTTGCCGAGACGATCCGGCTCAGTGGCGAGGCGCTGCTGACCATCATCAACGACATCCTGGATTTTTCGAAGATCGAATCGGGAAAGCTGGAACTGGAGCAGGTGGAGTTCGCGCTGCGCGATTGTGTGGAGGGTGCGCTGGACCTGATGGCGGCGCGGGCGGCGGAGAAGAATCTCGACCTGCTTTATGAGATTGCGGACGGCACGCCGGCCCGGGTGAAGGGCGACATCACGCGCCTGCGCCAGATCGTGCTGAACCTGATTGGCAATGCCATCAAGTTCACGGAGCGCGGGGAAATCGTGGTGCGCATCGAGCCGGTGGACGGCGTGATGGTGGAGAGCGGGCCCGTGCATTTGAGAATTTCCGTGCGTGACACGGGCATCGGCATCTCGCCCGAGGGCATCGGGCGCCTGTTTCAATCATTCAGCCAGGTGGACGCGTCGACCACGCGGAAGTACGGCGGCACCGGTCTGGGCCTGGCGATCAGCAAGAAGCTGGCTGAACTGATGGGTGGGGAGATGTGGGTGGAGAGCGAGCCCGGCGCGGGGTCGAATTTCCTGTTCACCGTGACGCTGGAGGCGCGCCCCGGCGCGGCCCGGCCGGAGGTGGCGGTGGCGCGGAGGCTGTTGACGGGACGAAGCGTGCTCATCGTGGATGACAATGCCACGAGCCGGATGCTGCTGATTGACCAGGCCCTGAGGTGGGGCATGCAACCGCAGGCGGTGGCAAGCGGTACGGAAGCGCTGGCGCTGATGGGCACGGAGCGCATGTTTGATGTGGCGTTGATGGACATGCAGCTCCCCGGGGAGGATGGCGCCGGGGTGGCGCGGGCGATCCAGCGGCTTCGGCCCGCGGCGCAGATGCCGCTGCTGTTGTTGGCGATGGTGGGCCAGCGGGTGCCCGAGGGACTCACGGCCACGGCTGTGGCCCGGCCGCTCAAGCCTGCGGTGTTGTTTGACGCGCTGGCCGGGTTGTTCGGATCGCGAACCGGTGGCGCGGCGGAAGCGGAGGTGGTGGCGCAGCGTCCGGCCCAAGGCACGCGGCTGCTGCTCGCGGAGGACAACGCGGTGAACCAGAAGGTCGCGGTGAATCTGCTCCGCACGCTCGGCTACCAGGCGGATGTCGCCTGGAATGGGCTGGAGGTGCTGGCGGCGGTGGAAAAACAGGAATACGACATCGTGTTCCTCGACATGCAAATGCCGGAGATGGACGGGCTCGAGGCGGCGCGGCGCCTCGTGGAGGCC
>JAEZDN010000146.1 GCA_023433275.1 Verrucomicrobiota bacterium | reverse complement strand
GGCCCATGCCTCGCGGGGTGGGGGCACCCCGCCCACAGGAGGAAATGAGACGATCGGGAATCACCGCTTCCCCTCGAAGCTCATGATTCCGGCCTTCATGAAACCGAGCGCGAAAGCGATGCCGGCGTGCTAGGGGGGCGGCACAACTCATCTGTGGGGCGTGGTCGGGAATATTCACGCCTTCGAAACCGTCCCGCTTCAGCCGTCATTTGCTGGCACTGGCCCTCGACTGCGGACGGGTGGTGCCGGCCGACGCTCATGGCCCCGGAGCGGGCCGGTTTGTTGTGGGCGGGTTGCCCTCACCCCGCGGGTTTCAGCCTCGCGGCCCATGCCTCGCGGGGTGGGGGCACCCCGCCCACAGGAGGAAATGAGACGATCGGGAATTTCCGCTTCCCCTCGAAGCTCATGATTCCAGCTTCATGAAACCGAGCGCGAAGCCGTGCGCCCACAGGAGGGAAATGCGATGATCCGGAATTTCCCCTTCAAGCTCATGATTCCAGCCTTCTTGAAACCGAGCGCGAAAGCGATGCCGGCGTGCCCGCTACGGGGCGACGCGGCGGAGGGCGTCGTCGAGCGCGTCCACGCCGATGGGCTTCGTCAGGTGGGCAACGAAGCCCGCCTCGCGACAGCGCGCGATGTCGGCATCCATGCCGAAACCCGTCAGCGCGATGCCCGGCAGGCCGTGTTGGCTGCGCAGTTCCGCCATGAGAACGGTGCCGTCGCCGTCGGGCAGGCCGAGGTCGGATACGACAATGTCGAAGCGCGCTTGCGCCGCGCAGGCGCGGGCCTCGGCAATCGAACCGGCGGCCATGACGCGATAGTTTCGCTTCTCGAGCAGTCGCTGGAGGGTATGCCGCGTGCCCTCGTGGTCCTCGACCAGGAGGATTCGCGCGCCCGCGGCACGGGCTGCCTCCGGGGCCGCGGGGTGCGCGCCCACCGCCGATCCCGCGGCGTCGGAGTCAGCGAGGGAACTGCCCGGCAGGCGCAGGGTGAAGCACGCGCCCTGGTCGCGTCCCGCGCTCGCGGCGGTGATGTTGCCGCCATGGAGCTGCGCCAGGCGCTGGGCGATCGCGAGCCCGAGGCCCAGGCCGCCGAAGCGATGCGTGCTGTGCTCCCGCGCGTGCTCGCCCTGCTCGAAGGCATCGAAGACGCGTTCCAATTCGGCGGCGGTCAGTCCGATGCCGGAGTCGACGATGTGGACGACGAGCGTGCCGTCGGGCTCGCGGAGGGTTTCCACCGTCACGGTCCCGCCGCGCGGGGTGAACTTCGCCGCGTTCTTGAGCAGGTTGATGAGAATCTGGGCGATCCGGAGCCCGTCCGCCATGAGGCCCGCCTGACGGGCGCCCAGCGCGAGCTTGAGGGTGATGCCGTTCTCGATGAAGGTGGGCTGGGCCGCGGCGATGGCGTCCCCGAGAATCGCGTGCAGATCGCGCAGCTCCCGGCGGATCGTGAGCTTGCCGCGGACGATGGACGTGAGGTCCAGCAGGTCGTCGATCAGCCGGGCCTCCAGCTCCACGTTGCGCCGGATGGTGTCGAACGACTCGCGGGTTTCCTCGGCCAGGGTCCGATCATGGACGGCGTCGCTGGCGATCAGCAAAATGGGATTCAGCGGGGTGCGCAGTTCATGCGATAACGTGGCGAGGAACTCATCCTTGGCCCGCGAGGCGCGGAGGGCCTCGTCGCGCAGGCGGATTTGTTCGCGCTCGGTTTCCTTGCGGGCGGTGATGTCGAGGCTGACGCCGATCGTGCGTTGCGGACGCAGGTCCGCGCCTTGGCTGGTCTGGCCGCGGACCAGGGCCCAGTGCACGGAGCCATCGGGCCAGAGGGTGCGGTATTCCAGGTCGAAGTCGCCGAACGTTGCAATTGACTCCTCGATCGCCGCCTCGAGGCGAGCGCGGTCCTCGGGGTGCACGCTCGCCAGGAAGTCCGCGTACGTAAAGGTTTCGCCCGAGTCGCGGCCGTGAAGGCTGCGGGCCGCCGCCGAAATGGTCAGCGCCCGGGCCGGCAGGTCCAGCTGCCAGACGCCGAGGCGCGCAGTCGCGATGGCGAGGCGGAGGCGTTGCTCGCTTTCCGCCAGGACGCGGATGACGCGCGTGCGCTCGATCGATTCCCAGCAACGATTGGCGACCAGCAGCACCGCATGGATGTCGCTGGTCCGCCAGGCCCGGACGGTGTTCTGGTGCACGGCCATGGCGGCGACGAACCGGCCGTCCTTGACCAGCGGGACGCAGATCACCGAGCGAATCAAGGTGGCGCGATAGGACTCACGCACGTCCGCGGTGCGCGGGTCGGTCTCGGAATCCTCGACGACATAGGGTTGGCCGGCGCGCATGAGGCGGAGGCATTCGTCGCCGAACTGGTCGAAGCGGTAGCGCCCGACGATGCTCGGGACGTCGCGATTGTAGTCACCGGTCAGGTTGAAGGTGTTCTGGTCCTCCTCGACGTCAGCGTAGGCGCACCGGCTGACGCCAAGGTGTTCGCCGAGCAGGCGTGCCGCCGCCTGCGTGATCGCCTGGGGATCAGTCAGCGGGCGAGTGGCGTCGTCGAGACCGACCAGCAGGCGGTCACGCACCTCGGCGCGCCGGCGCTCCGTGACATCGCGCGTCGAGCCGACCACCGCCTCGACCGCGCCATCGGCGGCGAAAACCGGGGCAAAGATGTACTCGAACAGGCCCGAGTTCCCGCTCTCACCGCGAAAGGCGACTTCGCTCTGGACAGGTTTTCGGGTGGCGATGACGGTCGCAATTTCCCGCAGGTGTTTCTCAGCGATCCAAGGGGGATAACCGAGCTGGCTGAAGGTGCGCCCGACCACCTGATCGATGGGGCGTCCGTACAGCTCGAGCAATGGCCGGTTGGCATACAGGAAGCGACCCTCCAGATCGAAGACGTACGCGAAGTCCTTGATGCCGGAGAGCACGGTTTCATGGATCGCGGTCAGGCGCCGCAACCGGTCGGCAATGGCCTCGCGCTCGTGCTCCGCCTTCTTGCGGTCGGTGATATCCATGACGAGGCCGAAGAACGAATCCACGCGACCTTGCGCGTCGCGGGTCACGCGGCCGCGACTGTTCACCCAGCGGAGCTCGCCGCCGGCGTCGGTCACCCGGTAGTCCTCGGCGAAGTTCTCGCCAGTTTCGACCGAGTGCCGCACCCGCGCGGCGACGCGGCGGCGGTCGTCCTCATGTATCGCCGCCATGAACGTGTCCAGGGGGGCGGCCCCGTCCTCCGCCAGGCGCACACCGAAAAGGCGCGCGAGGTTCTGGTCGGGGTAGAGGAGGTCGGACTGGACGTCCCATTGGTACGTGCCGATGTCGGCCGCCACGAGGGCGGAGTCGAGGCGCTGGCGGACGGTCCGGTACTGGGTTTCGATCCGGCGTTGTCGGTCGTGGTCGGTGCCAAGCGCGATGACGTGGGTGACCGTGCCGGATTCGTTGCGCAGGGCGCTGAGCTCGAAACCCACCCATTGCTCGCGGCCATCGGCGGCCCGGCAGGGCCATTCGCCGGTTGTCGGTGTTCCCTGGCGGGCCTGATGGAAGGCGGCTTCGATCGGCGGTTGGAGCGGGGTTGAGTCGCTCCACCACGGGCATTCCCAGAACAGCCGGCCGATGACCTGGTCCGACTGATAGCCGCACGCTTCGACCGCGGACCGGCTCGCGGTTTTCACCCGGCCATCAAGACCAAGCGTGAGCAGGCGAAAGGGGGCCTGCGCCAGGAGCGCGGAGAACGTCACTTCGTCCGCGACGGCGGGGCGTGCGGGATTCGGTTGCGCCGGGACCGCGGGCATCGAAGGCGAGTTGGGAACGGGACCGCTTCCTGGACCGGAGACTGGTCGATTGTTCATGCCGGTGAAGATTGTCCGCGACGACGAGGGAAAGTGCCCGGAATTTGGATAAAATCACCGTAATCCACGCAGTTTGCCGGTCAGGGTAGCGCGATGCGGCGGCCGGAGCGGGCGCTCTCGCGAGCGGCGTCAAGTATCTCCATGACCACCAGATTGTTTTCCAGGGAGGAAAGGTCATGGGGTTGGGGCGAGATGCGGCCTTGGACGACGGCGGCCAGGTAGGCGAACGGGTCGTCGTGGGGATCGGCGCGTTCCGGGAGGGTTTCCGATTGGGCGGAGCGGGCCCCTTGCAACCGGACATGGAGAGTGGCGCGATCATCGCTGAAGGCGGTACCGGTCGCGCCGTAGACTTGCATGTCTTTCCGACCAAAAGGCCAGTTCCACGAGGCCTGAACGACACCCTGGGTCCCCGGGTATTCGAGGAGGATGGTGGCTTCGTCGTCGACCTGGGGATAGATGGCCGGCTTGTGTTGCTGGAGAACCGCGGTGACGGCGAGGGGCCGGCGGCCTTCCATCAGCCAGGTGATCAGATTCGCGCCGTAGCAGCCGAAATCCGTGACGGCGCCGCCGCCGTTGAGGACGGGATCGGTGAGCCAGGCGAGAAACTCCGCGCTCACGCCGATCTCCTGGGGACCTTGATGTCCGTCGTGGACAACGATCTTGCGCAGCGGACCGAGGTGATTCTCGCGAACGAGCGCGTGGGCCCGGTGATTGCTGGCGTACCACGTGGTCTCGTAGTTGGTGAGGAGGTGGATGTGGTGTTCGGCCGCAAGGGCGGCCATGCGCCGGGCGTGATCGCCATTCACGGCCAGCGGCTTTTCGACCATGACATGGATCCCCCGGGGCGCGCAGGCCTCGACGACGGCGAGATGGTCGAAGGTGGAACCGAAGGCAGTGACCGCCTCGGGTTTCGCCACTGCGATCATTTCCTCCAGCGAGGAATGAAGGAGCGAGGCCGGGAGCTTGTATTGGTCGAGGTAGCGTTTCGCCAAGGTGGGGTTGGCCTCGGCGATGCCGACGATCTGCACGTCGCCGCGGTCAGCGCGGCCGAGCAGCCAGTGGACGTGGTCGTGGGTCAGACCCGCGATGCCGACGCGGAGCGGGGCGGCCGATGAAAATGCGGCAGTGAGAGCGAACGCGAGGAGCAGGCGGATCGGATTCATGGGGCAGGACAGCGCAGCCGGTTGCGATACCGGCCTATTCATAACCAAGCCCTGTCCCGGAGCAAGGAGTCGGTTCCCGTGACGGCGCGGTGGCTGCGAGCTCCGCTCACGTTTCCTCGGATCCTTCGCGCGGCTGCTCGCCAGAGGGGGCTTCGATCGCGCTGCCGCGAACTTCCTCAGTGAAGCGGAACCGCGGAGGAACGCTTACCCAATGCCCCTGGCCTTGAGCAGGGCGGCGAGTTCCACCGGATCGGCCACGCCCTTGACGGTGTTCAAGTGGCTGAGGACGACCATGCGGTCATCGGGGCCGCAGCTGGAAATTTCGAGCATCCAGTCCTCGACGGGATTCGCGTCGACGACCACCTCGTCGGACCACGCGATGACTTCCGACGCTTCGACGAAGCCCTCCGTGATGCCTTTGATGAAATATTCCGCCTTGGTCCGATAGTTCATGGGCGGACTCTTCCGGCGGGCCGAATCGCTGCCAAGTGAAAAGAGGGGCGGATGGTGACGGCGTGGGCGGGGCAACAGGAGACCGGTCGAAGACCGGCCCTACCGGGGACATTGGAGGGCGGGGGCTTGGACGGTGATCGAAGCGGACCGGCTTCTGGGACCGGAGGAGACTGCGGCGGGGAAGCGTGGGCCACCGCCCAACCGGGGCGAGGGCGCCCCGGCTCCAAGGAATTGTCGGAGCTGCGGCGTCCTCGATTACCGACTCAAATCACCTGCGTGGTCCGGGGCGCAGTGGAGGATCAAAGAGGGTGGCGCGCGTTCGTCCCGCTTCCGGGATCCTTCGCTGCGCTGCTGATGAACTCGAAGGAGTCTTGAGGCGGTGAGCCGCCCCATATTCGGAATGCCTAAACCTCCGTCGCCGTCATCCTGAACGCAGTGAAGGATCCACGGGGTCGGCGCAGGTCCGTCCTTTGCCTTGGATCCTTCGCTTTGCTCAGGATGACGGTGGCGGGTGTAATTTTCCATTCTCCCGAGTTTCATCTCCGCTCACTATGTCACCGCCCAGCGGATGCTCCTGGTCTCAGGATCGTTCGGTGACCAACTTGCCCAATCGCCATCTGGCGGGTTCGTCATGACGGTGGCGGGTGTGTTTTGGTATTCTGGAAGGCTCATTTCCCAGGCCGGCGACCACACCCTGTCTTTCAGCCGTCACGGAAACCACAGATGGCTATTCGAGAAGGTGCATCGGGTACAGACAGGGGAAACTTGAAAATGCCTCTGGCCATGGTGCGGCGGGGGCGCAAGCGTGGCGCGTTGATGAGGACGATGTGTTATCGCTGTTACTGGCCGCAGGCGCACTGCTGGTGTGGGTCGATCACGCCGATGGCGACGCGCACGAAATTCGTGATCCTCATGCATCCGTACGAATTCAAGCGGATCAAGGCGAACACGGGGCGGCTCACGCATCTTTGCCTGGCGGACAGCGAACTCCACATCGGCGAGACCTTCGATCGCCACGAGGCGGTGCAGGCGTTGATCAATGACCCGGCCAATTTTCCGGTGCTGCTTTATCCGGGCCGCGACGCCCTGGATCTCTCGGCGGTCGCGAGGGATGACCCACAGCTTTCCGAGCTGAACTCCCAACTGGCGAATCGGCGGCTGGTCGTATTCCTGCTCGACGCGACCTGGCGGCTGGTGCGGCCGATGTTGCGGACCAGCCTCAGTCTGCAGGGCCTGCCCAAGGTCATGTTTTCGAATGCCGCGCCGAGCCGCTATATCATCAAGCGGCAGCCGGAGCCGGGTTGCTTGTCGACGCTCGAGGCCACGCATGAACTCCTGCTGGCGCTGGAGCGGGCGGGCCTGGACGGGTATCCGCTGCCCGCGCAGATGCTCGACCTGTTCCAGCGCATGCAGGAATTTCAGATTCGTCGCACGGAGGAGAATCGGCGACTCGGCATTCGGCGGCATGCGCGCAAGCCATCGTTCGGCAACGCACCGGTGGCAAAAGCGGTGGGGTCGAAGCGGCGGCGAATTTTTCCGGTGACGCTGGCGCACGTGGCGCGCGATGGCAGCGACGTGAAACCGGAGGCGTGAAAAACTGGGTTTGGTGCGGTGTCGTCGCGGGACGGACGGGGTTTGTCTGAGCCGGAACGATGCAATTGGAGATAGGGCCGCGCTTGACCGCGCCCCTTTCTCGCTGCGGGAACCACGGGCGTGGACGAGCCACGCCCCTACAACGGAACCGTTCGACCGCGCACGACGATCCTGCGAGTTGGTGAAACGTACTCGAGGCGCGGAACGGTGGTTCCCTATGAGTGACTCGGGGATTCCCTGTTTTTGATTCCCACGAGGAAAAAGCGGGGCCGGATCCCTTGCGATCCGACGCAGGTGTTTATAGGATGAAAATCGTATGACTACAAAACGTGCTATCAGTATGATTATCGTGAGCCTCAGCTTGCTGGCCGGATCCGCGCTGGCCCAGACCGACTCGAACGCGAGTCTGGCGGAACGCGTGCTCCAGACGGAATTGCGCCAGGAGCTCGCCCTGACGCCCAAGCAGGAAAAGCAGTTGACCAAGCTGGCGGAGTGGGAGCGGAACGATATCCGGTTGATCGGCACGAAGCGCATGATCTCGCCCGAAAAGCGCGCGAACCTGATCCGCGAAGTCCGGGAAAAATCCGCGAAGAAGGTCCGCGCCGCGCTGACGCCGGAGCAGCGCACCAAACTCGAATCGAAGGAGTAATTCCTCTTCCCCGTTGCCGCCCATGGCCAGCGTTGGCGCGAGCCAGGGGCGGTGAATGGGTTTCGGTGGATTTCCGGTTTTAGTCTTTGCGTCTCGCGGCGGCAAGGTCCACGCAATGGATGATTTCAGCAAGGGGGGCATTCGCTGGCCTCCTGGTTCGCCATTGTGCCCACGCGCATGGTCAAACCGCGCCTGCGTCATCCTGAGCGGAGCGGAGGATCCAAGGGAAAGCGCGACTCACGATGACCTCGTGGATCCTTTGCTCTGCCCAGGATGACGCGAGTGGCGGATCGATGCAGGCGGATCACGAATCCGCCGGGACACCTCCGACGAAAGGTGAAATGCGATGACGCGGGTGAATTACCGCGCGTCTCCAACTATGAGTTGGCGCGCCAATCCCGTGTTTGCCAAGTGCGTGATTGACCAAGGACCGAGCAATCTCGGCCCCTACCGAGATGGTGAGTCGTGAGGTGGCGGCGGGGCTCAAGGGCGCAGCAAGTCTGCGCCCCTACGGGTCACGGAAGTGACAGCACCTGCGCACCGGCATGCATGCGGGCCGCGACTCAGATCGTGGCCAGGATGCGGTTGAAGGTGGCGCTGGG
>JAEZDN010000054.1 GCA_023433275.1 Verrucomicrobiota bacterium | reverse complement strand
CTTTCGAGCGCGGAGAGTCCTCATGGGTAAGTGGCGAAGGGCCAACGGCAATTCCTGATTTGCGCGAGCGGGCCGGGATGGCCGTTGGCCATCGCTTGCCACAAGCTACGATCGTGATTTAACTTGCTCATATTTAGCATGCGAGCGGGTGACGGGGTGTCCGTATCACCCCGCCGCTCGCGCGGAGATGTCAAAGAACGGGAGGGGGAGTGTGGCGTGGCTTGAGTGGCGGTCCGGGCGGTTTGCATGGCCGTCAGGCGACGTAACAGGGCGGGTCCAATTTCACGTAGCTTTGCCCGAGCGCGGTGATGACGCGTTCGCCTCGGCTCTCCGAAGGGCCGAGGGCGATGAAGAGCACTTGGTCCTTTTCACGGTCGATTAGTCCGCGCAGAAGGCTTTCGAAATCAATCTTTTCGGCGCCGGTCAGGTCGCATTCAAACACCGACAGTTGCAGGTGCAGGCCGTAGTCTTTGCATGCCTTGAATACTTTCCGCAGCCGCTTCGGGTCGCTGATGTCGTACGTGACGATGTAATTGGTCCGGCTCATCGCGATGCGGCTCAGCGGGTGGTGAAGGGCAGGTAGCGTTCGATCTCGCCGGTGAGCGTGCGGGCGAGCAGGCGGAACTGCAACTCGATCGCCCGCCGGTAGCTCACTTTATAGTCAAACAGCGGGTGCGTGACGGTGTCGCTCATGCGTTTTTCGTAGGCCTGGAAAAATCGCTTTCGCCCTGTGGGGGTCAGGTTCACGGCGTCGCCGGCACGCACAAAATCGGTCGGTGCGAGCATGCGGGTGTTGATGGCGGTGAGGACGGCGGAGTCGGCGATCAGCGGACGGAATTCCTCCATCACGTCCAGGGCGAGCGCGGGACGCCCGTAGCGGGGCTGGTGGTAAAGTCCGATGTAGGGATCGAATCCAACCGCGAGCGCCGCGACCGTGCAGTCGCGAGCAAGCAAGCTGTAGCCGAGCGAAAGCAGCGCGTTCACCGGATCCTTCGGTGGTCGCCGGTTGCGCGTCTTGAAGTCGAAGTTGAACGCGGTCTGCGTCGCGAGCGTGCGGTCGGCCGGGGCCTCTTCCAGGCCGGGGATGTCGTCGGCGTCGTCGGGGCCCTTGATCATGCCGTGGAAGTTCCGGAAATACACGAGCGCGGCGGCGCCCTCGATGCCGAGCAACGTGGCGTGGGTCGGCGCGGAGAGCGCGGCGCTCTGGGCGTGCTTCATCGCGCGCAGGGCGAGCGGCGGCGGCTCGACGTGGTTGCGCATGAGCAGGGTCCGCTGGTTGCGGATCTTGCCGTAGACGAACAGCCGGGCGAGCACGAGCGCCTGGGCGGGTTCGGCGGCGCGGGCGAACTGCTTGATGCGGGTGAACACGTTGGTCAGGCCGTGTCCGCGGGTGAGTCCGTAGAACCAGCCGCCCATCGAGAAATAAGAGACGGGCACCTCCGCTTCGCACAAGGTCTGGATGAGCGCGGTGGAAACCTGCGCAGAACCGAAGAGCGCGAGGTGGTGCAGATCCTTGATGCGCACCTCGGCGATCTCGTCGCCCTTTTCCTTCACGACGACGGTCTCGCCCTTCTTGGTCACGGCGACGCCGGGCGTGTTGACGTAAAGCACCTTGGTGTCGACATCCGGGGTGATGAGCCGGCGGACCTCGCCCTCGGCGGCGAGGCGGGGCAGGCGCGGCTCGGGCAGGCGGTCCCAAGCGGGGTCTTCGCTGGCGAGGGCGTCGGCAATTTGGGCGACCTTGGACTCATCCGTCGCCTCGGCCGCAGATTGCAGGCCGGGCAGGGCGAGCTGCGATTCGGGCGGCGGCAGCTCGTCGTCGGGCGCCATCTGGTGCAGGAACTGCGTCTCGTCGGGCATGCATACGGGCGCGAGCGAGCAACGCGGGCACTTGGGCGAGTGGTCGAGCGGCGCCGGGATCGGGCCGCTGGCGCACGCGCGGGCGGCGGCGATGCCGCGTCGGATCCACTCTTCATCGTCGGGCGTGAGCTCGAAACGCACGCGCTGGCGGGTCTGGCGGTAGAAGATGACGCCTTCGTTGCACGTGTAGCCGTTTTCGCGGAGCAGCAGGATCTGCAGCCCGAGCTGCATGCGGTCGGCGTCCCAGAGCTCGCGGCCACTGTCGCTTTCGCGCGGAGCGCCGGTTTTGTATTCGACGGGGCAGACGGCGCGGGCGGTGGCCGCCGTGGTCGCGGACAAAGGGGCGTCGAGCGTGATCTCGACCAGATCGAGCTTGGCGACGACGCCGAGGGTTTCGGAGCCGAGCATCACCGAGCGGGCGTGGATGACTTCGTCGGACGGAGCCGACGAGAGGATCTCGGAGTTGGGTGATGGAAGATCGGGGGATGAGGCGGCCGGGGCTTCGAGTGCACTTGCGCTAGCAGCGAGGTCAGTCACAGAGGTCTCCGGGGCGGATTTTTTCTTCGGTTTCGGCAGGTCGCCCTTGCCGGCGTCGACGCGAGTGTGTTCGGCGGTGCCCTTCTTGGTATCGGCACTGTGGAGGAAAACGCCCTCGACGTGCTCGTAGTAGAAGAGCCGCGGGCAGTACACGAACTCGTTGAGCATCCGCGCGGGCAGCAGGTCAGCGGTGGCGTCGGCCGGTTTGCTCATGGCAGCATCAAGCTGCGAGTGGCCCGCTCGCGATGGGCTCAGGTTGGTTGGAGGCGCATGGTGAGTCGAGCGGGATCATGGCCACGGTTCACAAACCGGCTGCGAGGGCGATGAAGTTGCGCTTGGCCTTGTGCTGGGTTCGCAAGCGGCTGAGCAGGACGCTCCAGTCCTCGACCAATCCGAGACGGAGATGCAGGGTCTTGAGCTGCTTTAGCCGCCGGATGGCTTCCTCGTAAGTGCGGTTGCTCTTGTGGTCAATGAGGAGGCTGGTCTCGCGCAGGTAGATGGGAATGGCGTCGGCCGGGTGCGTTTTTTCACGGGCGGCGGCGAGTTCGAGGGCGAGGTTGCGTTCGAGGGGGTGGCCGTGGCCGGTCGCCCAAGCGGCCTCGGTATCTTTTTCCCAGAGAAAAACCTGCACCAGGGTGTCCCGGGCGGTGCGAGCCCACCGCGGGGGGGTGTGCGTGGTCTTGCCGGCGGCACCCGCCGCGAGGGGCCGGCTCAGCTCGGCGAGGGCGCGCTCCCGCCAACGCGGCCAGGTGTGCGTGCGGCCGGCGTAGCGCTTGAGGCGTTGATAATCTTCGAGCGACGGTGGTTTTGTGAAGGGGCGCCAGACCAAGGCCATGGCGTCGTCCGGCCGCTTGCGCCGGAGATATTCGTCGGCCAGGAACTCGAGCAGCCGCATGTCGTCGGTGTCGGGGAAAGCCTTGTGCCCGCGTTCGGCCCAGGTGAGGGCGTCATCGGGGCGTTTGGCATTCCGGTAGAGTTCGGCGATCTGCAGGTAATTGTACGGGTAGGACAGGTCTTTCGCCTTGATGGCGGCGAGGGTGTCCACGTCGCCGCTGGTGCGCGCCAGCGCCTCCATGATGCTGGTGAGGCGGAAGCGCGGGCCTTCGTAGCTTTTGTGGTCGCCGGGTTTGAGCGCGGGCAGCTTGGCCCACTCCGCTTCGGCGAGACGGCGGTAGGTGGCGAGGCCGTCGACACCCAGAAGTTCGGCGTAGGTTTCGGCGGCGTTGTAGAACACGTCCCAGTGGTCGTTGATCTCCCAGGCGAAAAGGCGCTGGGCCAGCTCTTCGGGGTTGGGTTTGGCCACCCGGCACGCGGCCAGATGCAGCTCCTGGAGTTCTTCAAGGAGGCTGCCGATTTCGCCGTTCGAGTCGTCGGCCTGCTCCATCGCCTCTTCGACGCGTTCCAGGGCGAACTCGGTGAGTTCGATGACCGGGGCGGCCTGTTCGGGGGAGTCGGCCAGCAATTCTCGGAGCGGTTCGACGGCCTCGCGGACGCCTTCGGCGTAGCCGCCAGCGCTGTAATAATCGATGAAGCCGCCGCTGCGGGTGGCGCGCTCCAGGGAGCGGCGGTATGCGCCCAGGTTGACACCCTTCGCGGTGGCGCGGGCGGCACCGCGGAGGAGTTTTTCGCGCAGGCGGTCGTCGCGTTCCGCGACCTCGAGCAAATAACCGGCCAGCGTGGCGGGCGGCTGGTCAAGCAGCCAGGGACGAAGGTCGTCGAGGCTGACGAGCGGCGTGGCCGTGTCAGACCCAAGCTTGCGCTTTTTGCCGGAGTCTTCGCCTGCGCCGAGCCACGCGAGCGCGACAGCGACGCAATGCTTGCAGAATCCGCCATCGGTGCCGACCGGGCAGGAGCAGCGGTGTTGCAGCGCGCTGTCCTTGGCCGCCAGACGCACGGCATAGTTGTCCGTGCCACAGACCGTGGCGGTGAGGGTGTCCCCATGGACGACGAGCGAGCGGACGTGGTCGCTGTCGCAGTAGTCCCGGCCTCGCCGGAAGGCGCGTTCGCCGGCCAGGTGCTGGATCTGCTTCAGGGTGATGAGCTGGTCCAAGGCGGAGGACATGCGCGGATGATCGTAATCTGGGAGCGAAGATCGAAGTTTGGCGCGGCGGGGATCAGGCAGGGGGGGCGGGCGGCGGCTCAGGCCGGAAGTTCGACGCCGGGGAGGAAGGGATTCAGCACGGTCACGCCGTCGTAGGTCTGGCCGTGGGCGAGGTCCTCGGAGAACACGGTGGTCGCGGTGAGTTCCTTGGCGGCGGCGAGGATGGCGGCGTCCCAGTAGGAAATTTGGTAGCGTTGCTGCAGGCGGATGGAGGCCTGCACGATCTCGGCGGTGACCGGCACGACCGGAAGCAGGGCGAGGGCCTCGACGGCGGCGGCCGCGATCTCCGGGGCCATGCGCACGCCGGGCTTGTTGACGGCGTTGTGATAAAATTCGGCGAGCACCTGGGCGGACAGGCCGATGTCGTCGCGCCGGAGGATGGCCTCCGCGATGAGGCGCTTGGGGCGCTCGGCCTCGTCGGTCGAGGCGCGGTAGAGCAGGATGTTGGTGTCGATGAAGCAGGCGGCCTTCATGACGCTGAAGCCGAGTCGAGGAGGCGTTGGCGCTGGTCGAGTTCGCGCATGAAGGCCCGGTCGTTGACCTGGGCGCGGGTGAGCCGATCGGAAGCGCGGAAGCCGGGGACGGCGTCAAAGGCCTTGGCAATGGTGGCCGCGCGGCTGGCGTGCCGCGATCGGCCGGAGGCGATTTCCTGGAGGATGTCGGCGACGAGGGCGCTCACGGAGGTGTCCTGCCGCGCCGCAGCCAGGCGGGCCTTGCGGTAGACCTCATCGGGGACGGAGAGGGTGATGTTCTTCATGACTGTGAGACTGTGAAACTGTGGGAATGTGTCAAGGTGGGGTCCAAGGTCTGGCGTCCGGGGCGGATTGGAAACGGGGGTTCTGGTTTTGGCCACGGCGCGGGTTCGACGTGAGGAGATCGGGCGGGCCGGGGGTTCAGTCCGCCGGAGTGAACAGGCCGAGGCGGGGAGAGTCATGTGATCGCAGCAAACAGGCCGGCGCCGGAGAACTTGCCGCCACCGAGGCAAATCGGTCCCGTGACGGCCAGTGGATGGCCTTGTTCGTCACGAAACCGGATGCACACATGGAGTTTCCGATACCGGCGGTGTTGGTCGCCGGCCATATAACGTGAAGCCAGATCGACACCCGGCAGGAATCCGGAGTCGCGCCAATCGAGTTGAGCGTGCCGGGCGATTGGCTCGGAGTATCCGGCTTGGCGAAGTGCCTTCCGGATGAGGCGCTCGATGCGCAGGTCGAGTTTCTCCACCAGCGCGTTTTTTTCGTCGGCTGAGAGTCCGGACTTTTCACGAAGGCGCTGGCGGAGTTTCCTCGGGTCGTCGTAGCCGGGTAGGATGACGGGGGTGACTGTCGTCCAGGTATCGGATGATGCGAGATAGTTGCTCTTGGTGAGCTTATCGGAATCGGGGAGGCGAGAGAGCAGCGCGGTAGGGGCGTTTGTTTTCTCGTCGATCAATTCGAGTCCATCCAGGCGCTGCGCTAGGCTGCGAAATTCAGCGCGCTCCATAGGGCCGTGCGTGGAGACGAGGACGCGTCGAATGGGGCCAACAGCACTGGCTTCGCCTTCGCCCCGTTCTTCGATGCTGGGCAGTGGTATGAACTGCAGTCGTGTGTTCGGCGACGCGGACGGCTCTTCAGCAGTGTGGCCGTGGACGAGGCGGGCAATCCGGGCGTCGTTCCAACCGAGCGAGC
This sequence comes from Verrucomicrobiota bacterium, assembly GCA_023433275.1. Lineage (GTDB taxonomy): Bacteria > Verrucomicrobiota > Verrucomicrobiia > Opitutales > Opitutaceae > Lacunisphaera. The sequence goes on along the minus strand of JAEZDN010000054.1, from coordinate 16,436 downwards.
GTGCAATATCGGGCGTGCCAGCGACATGACGAAGCATGGCGGAGACGTGCACGCCGCGGCGGACGGGGTCGAAAGCGCGAAAACCGGAGTCGTCCAAGTGGCGCAACGCGAAGATGGCGAAGGGTGGACTGATTGGGTCGGATGCGCGGCGATAGCTAAAGACACGGAAGTGTTCGAACGCTGGGACAGGACGGAAAAACTGGCTGCCGTCGGGCGCAGTGGGGAGGCGGGCGAGGAACGCCTGATGTCGATCCTCCAAGGCGGCGAGCGTTCCGCTTATGGGCACACGCAACGAGGCCACGCCGTTTTCGGCGGGAAACCATTTTTCGGTGTCACCATTGGCGTCAGTGGCGGGGTCTGATTCGACGGCAACGGCGTCGGCCACGACCATATTTACGCCCCAGCCGAACGCAGAAATGGCGTGGGCGAGCTGCCGAAGTTGATCCAAGAAATGCGGAGGTGCCTCGCCGTTGATTTCCCATAAGTAAGCGACGATGGCGTTTTCTGGCAGGCGCGTGGGGCGAATTTCTTTGGCCGCGCGATAGTTGGCGATGTCGTTGTCTCGTCCGCCGGCCCAGGATTTCGCCACGAGATCGCCGACGTTGTTTGGAACAAATGTTTTGAAGCCGTAGCGCGGCTTGACGGCGGCAGGTTTGCTGGCGACGACGGTGGGCGGCGGCAGTTTTTCGAGGTGCTCCAAGGTGGGCGCAAAGGCGTCCATTCCGAGGCGGGCGGCGGAGTTCGTGAGCGTTTGGAACAGGCGCAGCGGCGAGGGTGGCCATTCCGGTTCGCCGCCGTCGCCGCGTCCGGCAAACTCGTCCAGCAAGAAGCGGACGGAGATTTTGAGGAAGGTGGGCATGGGTGGTGGTGCGATGAGTTGGCCTTACTCGCTCGCCGCCGATTCCGCGGTGGCGTCCGTGGTGGTTGATGCAGCTTTGCCCTTGGCGGCTTTTTTGGCCTTCTTGTCATCGCCGCCCTTGAGGTCGGCTTTGGCTTTGGTGGCTTCGAAGGGCACGGACTTGCTTTCGCCCACACCAAATTCGATGGCGGCGACCTGTGCGAACGCGAGCGCGGCTTCATGGGTGATGGCCGCGTCGGCGCGGGTGCCGTCGGCATGCACGGTCTTGAATTCACGGTTCTTTTCAGGATCCGGGTCGCGGACGAGAATCGTGCCTTGGCGATAGTATTCGAGCGGGAGTTTGGTGAACGCGACGAGAGCGAGGCCGAGAATATAGCGGCGGAGCTTTGTGGTATTCTCGGGTGTATCGGCGCGGAGAAGTTTCAGCGCAGAGAGGGCGAGAACGGCGTCGCGGCGGATACCGCCATCGGCGATCACGCCGCCATGGTCACCGGTGGACGGAACGTGTGTGAAACCGGCGGTTGACCGGCTCTCTTTGTCGTTCTTATCGGTGATGGGTCCGAGCAGTGCTGCGTCGTCGTAGATGGGATTGGGCGAGCTGCTGCCGCCTGCCCAGTATTGGGCGGAGCGAGTGAGCTTGCGAACGTCGTAGGCGCGGATGGTGGAGGCGATGAGGCGCGGGAGCTTGGCTTGGCTGTCGCGGGAATCCCAAACGCCGAAGACGAGCGAGGTGGGCGCGATTTTGGCGAGCGGGACGGCGTTTCCCTTAAGGACGGCGGCAAAGGCGGCCTTGAGGTCGTCCTGAAGAGCAGAGCAGCGAGCGAGGGCGTCACCAGCGCGATGTCCGGCATCGAGAAGGTTGATTTCTTTTTCTCCGGCCTTGATGACGATTTGAGGGACGAGCGCGGCGTAGGGGTTCAGCTCAACGCCTTTCTCATCTTTACCCGTAGATCTAAACATCGGTTCGATGCGGTTGGCTTGAGAGCCGACACTGTCGATGAGGCAGACGTTGCGGCCGGTGCGCTCGCGTGGGTTCTCGTAGTCGATGTTGTAGCCGATGTCAGCGTAGGTTGCCGGGAAAAGCACGGCGTCGGCGCCTTCCACGGGGATAAGATGCTCGCGAACGACGAGGGCAGCAGGGCCGTCGGTCGCGAGCAGGTGGTCGAATTGGGCTAGTGCGGTGGTATTACTCATGATGGGTAGTTGTCGGGTTGATGTTGGAGGTGCGGTGAATTGTTCAGAGAGGTTTGGCGGGAAGGAACGCCTTGTGTTTTCGTTGGCTGGTTCGATACCAGCTTTCGAAGCGGAATGATGGCTGCGGACATGCGTCCGTGAGTCCATTGATGGCGGCAGCGAGCAGCGCGATAGGGACGGGCTTTTGCCAGAGATGATAGTCGAAGAGCCGGTCGCCGGAGGGCTCGGGGATGGCTCGTTGGAGGCCGGCGAGTGTGAGGAACTCGACGGCGGGGGCGGCGAGCGTTTCGAGGCCGAGATCGTTGGTTGAGAAGCCGACGTCGCGCGCGTCTGAGTTCGGGCCTCGGTTGGCATCGAAGTAGAACGGTTCAACTTTTTTCGTCGGGTCTTCCCGTTCGTAGGCGATCCTCAGGCCGGAGAGTATGCCTTCTCCATCTTCAGGCTGGATTGCCTTTTGCATGGCACGGGCAATGCGAGGGGCTTCCATTCTGCCCGCCCAGACCTTGAGAGCGGAGGTGTCGGCATTGGCTGTTTTCCACCAATCGACGCGGAGATCGAATGGAGCACCGATTAGGATCGGCGAGGCGGTGGCATCGGCCGGCTCAAGGGCGGTGATGTCAGCGGTAGTAACTTTTTCGAGGAATTCGGCGAGCGACGGGGTATTCGATAGATGGAATTGGAATCCGGTGTCGGTTCGTTCGAACCACGCTACGGCGTCGGGGAAGAGTCGGGGGCGGGCGGCGAGTTCGAAGAGGCCGCAGCAGGCGAAGTAGTGTCCGGGGTTGGCCGCGTTGACCACCAGTGTCGCGGTGGGGACTGGAGGTAGTGTGCTTGGGGCGGGTGCGGCGGGAACTGGAACCGAGCTTCGCTCACCGGAAGAAGGTGCGGATGAAGCGACCAAGCCGGCGCTGGCGGCGTAATCCGCGGCACGGAGGAGTGACTCCAGCCAAGCGAGTCCCCAGCGGCCGAAGCGTTTTTGCAGGCGGGCGAAGCGGCGCGGGGTGTCGGCGGCGACAATGGGGGCGGTGCTATTGCCGGAAGAGTCGAAAGATTCCTCGACGGAAAAGTATGGGCGGGCGCGCCCGTGGTGTGCGGCGATAAGGTGCAGGGCGATTTCGCGCTCGGTGTCGGTCAGGCTATCAAAATCCGAATGGCGCTCCGCATCGATGAGCGAGCCGAACTCGTGTCGATACTGTTCCGCGACGTTGCGCGGGCGCATCTTGCCTCCCGATTTTGCGAAGACGGTGGCCGGATTGGCGGGGTCATAAGCGAGGTTGCCGAGGCTGCGTTGCCACGGGGCGCGATTTTTACCGAGATCGTGCAGTCGTGCGGCGACAACGAGGCAACGCCGCAGGTCTGGCATATTGGCCGGGGGCGTGCCGGGAAAGAGTCTCGCGCCAATCGCGGCGGCGTTCGCCGTGACCGCGTCGGTGTGCGCATCGAGGGTTTCGGGAGCGGTGGCGGTATTCCTGCGCTTGGGGGTGGTTTCGGATATTGGTGCGAACCAATGAAGGTAGCATGGCTGCTCGGCATCTTCATCGGAGATGATAAGCGAGAGGTCGGCGGAGTTATCCTGAGTGTCGTTTTCGCGGCGCACGATGCCGGAGCAATCGTAAGCAGGAACCTTGGCGGCGGCGGAAAACATCCCCATCGGGTCGAGACCGCCGAGGCTGCCGGGTAGCAGCAGGGTGGCATCAGAGATGATTTCTTTGGCGCGCTTGAGCTCTGCTTCCTCGTCCCAGGAGCGGTCTTTCTTGGGCTTCGACGACAGGGCAAAGGGGGCAAGCGGGAGCGGACTCACGCATCCGAAGTCGTCGATCAACCAAGCGTCGGGGAGTGGATTCCCGGTCTGAAGGCGGGCGGCTATGACCTCGCCCAGCGTGTCGAAGATTCGATCACTGGTGTCGCGCAGGAGTTCGCGGGGGTGCAGGGGGAAGGTTTCCAGAAAACCCTCGATGGCTTCGGCGGCGATATGCGTGAAGTCACGATCATCGCGCCAAGCGAGGTGCGTTTCCGGCGGTTGCCACTCGGTTTCGCCGTGAAGATAGGGCGCGACAGGCGGACGGGCGGCGATGGGCTCGCGAATTGATGTGAGCGCCCAAGCATCAAACTGGATATCCGTGGCCTCGCGACGAGTGGGCGGCGGTGAAAACGCGGCGGCGCGAGCGTTGGCCGGCAGTGTATCGAGCGCGGCGGGGCTGGCGGATCCGTTTAGTTTTTGCAGCAGTGCCAGCGTGCGTTCGCGGGCGGCTTCGATGGGTTTGGCGGAGTCGAACTTCGTTTCGTGAACAACGGTGATTTCGCTGTCGTTGCTGAGGCCGAAGCGGTTCACGCGGCCGAAGCGCTGGGCCATGCTTTCGTAAGCCGAGAGATCGCACACTATGTCGTCCGCGGAGAGATTGACGCCGACTTCGCCGGCGCTGGTGGCCACGAGAAAAACCGTTCCGTTGAGTGGTTCGATGGTCTTGGCTCGATCCTTCTCGGGAAGGAAGCGTTGAAAGATGCGATTCTCGTCAGCCAGCGCGTCTCGTTCCTTGCCGCGCATAGTTCCGGTGAGCGCGGCAACCATGCGCTTGTGTTCGCCCTTGTTCAGTTCCGCGGCGACTTTCAGGGCGGTTGCAACGGAGCGAGTGAAGACGAGGACGGCGCGGCCGGCTGGTTTGGATTTCGCCAAGGCGGCTAGCTTTGCGTCCAACGTGTCGGGCTCTTCGAGCGGAACTAGCGAGAGCCGTTTGGTGGCATTGATGCGTTTGTGGACTGTTTCGTTTTCCCGGTCCGCCTCGGTGAGCGTGAATGGCGCGGCGCTGTTTTCGGTTTCTGCGCGGTTGGTCGCGGTCAGGGCTATGCAGTGCAGCTTGCGCAGTTCAGCGTCGGCTTTCTGCGTCGCAACGATGGTTTCGAGCAGGGATTGAAAACATGGTTCGAGGTGCGCCTCGTCGTGAACGATAAGGGCATCTTGAGCGAGCAACCCGGCATGAAGCGGGCGGGTTTTGAAACCACGAGTGTAGCGACTAAAAAGGAGCCCGCTGCCGATCATATCTACGGTGCCGACGACAACAGCGGGTCGAGCAGGGTCGGCACACCATGCACCGTTGTCAGCGAACTGGCCTCTTAGCGTGCTGATGGCCAGTGGTGACGCGTCGGGTGTGGGCAACGGTAGCGCGCAGAGTGATGTGAGCGTATTTCGGATTTCGGAAAGTTCGGTCTCTTGCTTCAGCGATTCGCAGAGACGCACGACCTCGGCGGTGGTCTGATCAACCACGGTCCGACGGTTCACCGCGTAAACGAGACGGCGTGGTGTGGTATCGGGTTTAGCGGCCAACGCGCAAAGCCAGATCGCGATAATGGATGTTTTGCCAAGACCGGTAGGTAGGGAGGCCGACTCGGGGTAATAGCCGCTGATGAAGCGTTCGTAGAGTGCGGTTTGCCAAGGGAACGGCGGCACGCCGGTCAGGTTGCTGAAGGTCCTAGGGAAGTTCTGCGAGCTCATGAGAAGTTGGGTTATGCGACGGTTTTGCCGAGGCCCGTGGGGTGTTGATGAGCTGGGAACGGCAGGGGAACGGCTCGCACGGAGTCGAGCCCTCCTGTTGATCTGCACCTGCGAGGCGGCGCTGGTAGGGGTAGGGTGTCTGGCCGCGGGCTTGCGGGGCGGTAGCCTCTCCGGGACGGCGTAGGCTCGTGGCGGCGTGGAAGAAGGTGTCGAAGGTCGGGGGCATGCGCGGAGGCTGAATTGGGTCTGGCGTCTGGGGTCTCAGGTCTGGGGAGGAATCAATCTTGGGCTGCGTTCAGCGGTTGCGGCGGTTGGAAGGGTTGCGTGTGCTTCTGCGCGGGTAGTCGGAGTTCGTGCGGGGCGACCATGGGTTGAGGGAATTGAAGGGCACCGCCGGGGGTGCAGTGAATGCACCGAGATTACCGAAGGGGGTGCGCCATTGGCTGTCCCGGTGGAAAAGTTGTGAGCAATTGGAAACTGCAGAAGTGAAAGCGAGGGGGAGGAGGGGGGCGTCGGTTGCAGTTGGGCGTTCGGATAGATTCAGCTTTGCAGACTTTCAGTCGTTCGGGCTTTCCCACGATGGCGTTTCACCATGGCGATGGCTTCGGTGTGGATGGTTTCGCGCAGTTCGGCAGGGGCGAGGACCTCAACGTGGCGACCGCAGGCGAGGATGTGGCGGCGGATGTCGGTGAGGTTATTCAGGCGGAGGGTGACTTCGATGGCGCCGTCGGGCCGGTCGGCGATGACCTGGGAGACGTGCCAGGGGCGCTCGCGGAGATAAGGGGCGAGCGTGGGATCAAAAATGAGACGGACCTCGGTTTCCTCGCCGCCGGTGAAGCGGCCGAGGCTGCCGCGGAGGTACGTCTTCAAATCGAAACCGACGGGTTGGGTGAAAGTGGCGGTCGTGGCCTTGGCCTCGCGGATGCGACCTAGGAGGAAATTACGGGGCGCGCGGCGGGCGGGGTCGTGGGCGATGAGAACCCAGCGATGATCGAGACAGGCGAGGTGCAGGGGATGAACGAGACGCGTTTCGGGAACCGTGTCGGCGCGTGGTTTCTGATACACGATTTGCAGGACGCGCTGGCGGCGGATGGTTTCGAGAATGGTGCCGAACCAACGGAGCTCGGTGTCGGCGGCCGGGTCATCGGGTTGGAAGACAAGGTCGCTGATTTCCGAGACGGGCAAAGAAACGGCCCCGCCAATGACACCGGCGATTTTGTCCAGGGCGGCGGTGAGTGAGCGACCGAGGGGGGTGCCGTGCCAGGCGGCGAAAGTGCGGCCGGCGAGGGCGAGCGCGAGGGCCTCACCGGCATCGATCCGGAGGAGCGGGAGAATGTCGCAGGGGCGGGTGTAGCTGTAGGTATGCGCGCTACCATCCCATTCGATGGGGGCGCCGAGCTGATCGCGCATGAACTCGATGTCTCGCTTGATCGTGCGGTCGGAGGTGTCGAGTTCCCGGGCGAGGCTGATGGCGGTGGCATGCTGCCGGTTGCCGAGGCGTTCGTGGATCCACAAGACGCGGCGGAGCGCGGTGCGACCGCAATCGGCGCCGCGGAGAGGGTGACCGATGGACAAGGACGAAGCCGCGGAGGGTTTGGGCATAGCAATGCGTTCCGGCGCACTCACGCGGCGACAGTTGATCATCGGGCCCGCGACACTGAAAGGTGACAGGCAGGCGGGGTCAAACCCGGAGGGCGCGTTGCATGGACGAGAAACACGCCATGGAGGCGAAAGGTACGGACGATGCCGCTGGTGGATGGCTCAGGCGGGCGCAGGCCAAGTGCGACCCACAACCAACTTCGGGCACCGCGGCCCTTTGTGTCGATACGCTTCCTTCTTGGGCTTCAGGCCTTCCGCCCGAAGGCCGGGTCGACCTTGATGCGGGCGGTGGCGAGGATCGAGGGGAGCGTGGCGACGCAGACCCAGACGAAGAACCAGCGGTAGCCGAGCAGTTCCTGGATCTGGCCGGAGAGCATGCCGGGGAGCATCATGCCGAGCGCCATGAACCCGGTGCAGATGGCGTAGTGCGCGGTCTTGTGCGGACCATCGGCCACCATCATCATGTACACCAGGAACGCGGTGAAGCCGAAGCCGTAGCCGGCCTGCTCCACCACCACCGCGGCGCTGATCACGAACGGGTCCGCCGGCTGCACTGTGGCGAGCCACACGTAGGCGAGGTTGGGCGCGTGCATGCAGAACAGCATGGGCCAAAGCATCCGCTTCAGGCCGAAGCGCGCGATCGCGAGTCCGCCCAGAATCCCACCGATGGTGAGCGCGAGGATGCCATAGGTGCCGTAGATGAGCCCGACCTGCGAGGTGGGAAGGCCCAGTCCGCCGAGCCCGCGGTAGTCGAGCAGGAACGGTTGCACGAGTTTCACGAGCTGCGCCTCGCCCAACCGGTAGAGCAAGAGAAAGGAAAGAATCGCGACGATGCCGGGCTTGCGGAAAAACGAGGCGAACGCCCCGAGCCAGTCGACGGCCAGGTTCGAGTTCCGCGCCACCGCGGTGTCGCCCGCGGGCTTCGGCAGGAAGATGGCATGGTACGCCGCGGCGAGCGCGAACACGATCGCGGGGGGCACGAACACCCAGGCCCAGGCGGTGCGGACGTCGCCGGTTGTCTCCTCGAGCCGGCCGGCCAGCCACACGAGCCCGCCCTGGCCGGCGATGTTGGCCAGGCGGTAAAACGTGCTGCGGACACCGACAAAGGCCGCCTGTTGATGCGGGGGCAACGCGAGCAGGTAGAAACCATCCGCCGCGATGTCATGCGTCGCCGACGCGAACGCCATCAGCCAGAATATGGCCAGGGTCCAACGGAAGAAATCCGGGCCGGGCACCGTCAGCGCGATGCCCGCCAGGCCGGCGCCCACGAAGAATTGCAACGCCACGATCCAAAAACGCTTGGTGCGGAAGCGATCGACCAGCGGGGACCACAGCGGCTTGATGACCCAGGGCAGGTAGAGCCAGCTGGTGTAGAAGGCCAGGTCGGCATTCGAGATCCCGAGCTGCTTGTACATCGGCACCGAGAGGGCCACGACCGCCACGTACGGCACGGCCTGGCAGAAATACAACGACGGCACCCACGACCACGCGCGCCACGAACTGGATTGGGGTACAGGCTCCATCGATGCGCCGCAGCGTGCGGGTTTGGGCGGATGGCGCAATGGCGGAGCGACGCCTGCGGAAACGGCGTGCGATTGGGTTTCAGGATTGGCGGACCGAAGCACACAGCGGAAAGAGTGAAACCCTCGCTTTCGGCATCCTGAGCGGAGCGCAGCATCCACGGAGTCGGCGCGCTTCCGTCCTTTCCCTTGGATCCTTCGCTCCGCTCAGGATGACGTGGGGAATGTCTGTGTACGCCCAAGTTCGACCGCCGAGCCGTTGCAGCGGCGTCTCTGGTTGGCCGGGCTTGCTTGCCGTGCGGAGGCTCCCCGCTTCGAACGGTATGGGCGCTCGAGCATGGCGGCGCTCGCGGCCTCCCGGCAGCAAGTCAGCGGCGGTCGGCCGGCGCCGATAACACTCAGTCCAGATCGAGGCCGGCGGGCGCGAGGATGAGCACGCGGGTTTCCGCGGTGGAGGGGAAGCGATACTCGCGGCGGCGGGGAATGACGATCATCTCGCCTGGGTTGAGCGTGACGGGGCCCTCGCGGAATTCGACCGGGAAGTCCTCGCCGAGCGAACAGATCAGGATCTCGCCTTCGGCATGCCGGCGCCACTCGGTTTCACCGGAGGGCGTCAGCAGGTGCAGGACCTGGCCGTTCACGCTCGCGAGCACGCGGGGGTCGCCGTCGCCCGCGAATTTTTCCGGCAGGGCGCGCGGAGGCGGAGGCGTGGCGGGCGGCGCGGGTTCATCGGGAAGACGCTGGATGCGGGCATCGAGTGGCGGGTGGGTGGAGAACATCGTCTTGCGGTTCTCCCCGCCCTGGCGGAGGCCGAGGAGCACCGCGCGAAGTCCGCCGGGAGCGAAGCCGTTGGTCACGGCGAGGAGGCGCCCCTCGCGATCGGCCTCGTACTCCGTCGGCGCGTCGAAACCGGTTTCGATGATTTGCTTGGCGAGGGCGCCCAGGTCGACGCCGAGTTCCGCGTTGGCTTCCTTCACCTTGGCGTCGAGTTCGCGCGCGTCGCTGCTGCGCTTGAGGAGGAGGTTCTTCCCGCCCGCGGCGGCCTCGTTGCGTTCCACGATTTTCAGCGCGTGTCGTTTTGTGATGTGCGCGATCTCGTGGCCGAGGATGCCGGCGAGCACGTCGTCACTGTCGACACGCTCGTACAGGCCGCGGGTGATGAAGACGTAGCCGCCGGGCGCGGAGAATGCGTTGATGGTGTCGGAGGCGAGGACGGCGAAGCGCCACTCGAGTTCGGGCCGGTCGGAGTACTGCGCCAGCGCGCGCCCCACCAGGTTGACATGGCGCATGATGTCGGGGTCGCGTTCGATCCCGCCGTACTTCGCGATGATCTCCAACGCGACGGCGTCGCCGATATTGCGCTCCTCGACGGGCCCGATGCCGGTGGCGGCCTTCGCGACCTTCGAGGCGTCCTTCGCCGTGTCGAGCCCCTGCTTGAGCTTGTCGAGTCCCTTGGTGAGCTTGCCAAAATCCAGCTGGCCGGAGGCGGGTGTCGCCGCGAGCAGCAGGGCCGCCGCGGCGGGGAGGAAGAGGCGGAGAGCGCTCATTGGTGGGCTCCTTTCCTGGCGGCCTGCAGGTAGGCCTCGACGTCCTCGTCCGTCACCGCGGCGCACTCCGTGATGATCCATTCGAGGTCGGATTGCGCGGAGGTGAGGTTCCGGCCCGCGGCGTAATCGGCGGCGGCGGAGGAGAGCGGACGCGCCGCGGCGGTCACGGTAGTCTTGCTGGCCAACTGGGGAACTCCGTCGAGCAGGCCCTTGACCTCGACGGGTTTGGTCACGGACACGTTGCCCTGGAATACCCAGCCGGTGGTTTCGCCATCGGTGACGCGCAGCCACGGGGCCTTGACCTCCTCGATGGTCAGCTTGCGACCGTGGGGCAGGGTGGCGGTGGTCTCGGCGAGGGGGCGGGGTTCGGCGAGCAGGTTGGTTTCCTGTCGCTTCGTGTAGGCGGCGGTGCCGGCTTCGAACGCGGCGAATGCCGTGGTGGCGAAGAGGCCGACCAGGAGGAGAGCGGGCCAAGGGGTGGGGTTTTTCATAGGCGGGAGAAGGCAGCGCAAGGGCGGGGTGGAGTTGGGAAAGAGGGGCGTGATGGCAGGAGAATCAGCGCGTGTTTCGTTGGCGGGGGTTTCGAATCGCCTGCCAGCAGGCTCCTACAAACATTATTTCGAATCCAGGGAAATGACGGGTTCCCAGTCGGGGCCGGGCGGGGTGGTGACGAAGGCTTTGGCCGTGTCGAGCCAACGCTGGGTGCTGAGGTCGCCGGGTTGCAGGGCATTCGCGCGATCGAGGGCGACGACAGCGTCCGTGAAACGACGATCAACCAGCGCCGCGTAGCCCGCGCGGTAGGCCGTGACGAATTCCGCCTCGGCGGCGGGCACTTCGGCGGGGGCGCCGTGCAGCGTGTGAACCTCGATGGCTTGGAGTTTTCCCTTCACGCGGAGTCGGGCGAGCGGCCGGGTCACCATGGTAGCCTGCACGCGGCGGGCGGTTTCCTCGCCGAGCAGGATGCCGGTGCCGAAGGCCTTGTTGGCGCCCTCGAGGCGGGAGGCGAGGTTCACGGCATCGCCCATGACGGTGTATTGCTTTTTGCGGGATGAGCCGAGGTTGCCGACGATCATCTCGCCGGTGTTGAGGCCAATGCGCACCTCGAGTCGCACGCCAACCCGGTCCGCGTAGCGGGCGTTGATGTCCGTGATCGCGGCGCGGGCCTCCAGGGCGGCGCGGCAGGCGGCGAGCGGGTGGTCCGGCAGGGATTGCGGCGCGCCGAGCACGGCCATCACCGCGTCGCCAATGTATTTGTCGACGTAGGCGCCGTGGCGGTGAAGGCATTCGCTCGTGGCGTCGAGGTAGGCGTTGACCACTTCCACCATTTGCTCGGGCGGAAGCTTTTCGGAGAGGTCGGTGAAGCCGGCCAGATCGGAAAAGAAGACGGTCGCCTCGCGGCGCTCGCCGGCGAGCTGGAGCGAGGCGGGATTGCGGACCAGTTGCGCGACGACCCCGGGGTCAACGTAGGCACCGAACATGGATTGAATCGCGCGCTTGCGGCGCTGTTCGCGCCAGAAGTTCTCGGCGACGACGCCGAGCAGGATGAAACTGACCGCGGCAGTCGGCGTCGCGGGGGCCAGCCACCACCCGTAGGAAAGCCCGGCGTACGAACCACCGAGGATGAGCGCGGTCGCGATCAGCGCCGCACCGAGGGGAGCGGCGAGGGTGGCGCGTTCCAAACCCGCGAAAAGGACGAAAGCGCCGGCGACGAGGGTGGTCCCGAGAATAAACGGCCAGCCGAGCTCGCTGATGAAACCGCCGACCACGGAAGCCCACGCGGTCCAGTGCAGCAGGATGCCCGGCTCGACGTTGCCCACCGGCATCGGCTTCACGTCGAAGGTGCCGCTGGCATTGGCGCCGACGAACACGATCTTGTCGCGGATCAAATCCGTGCTGGCCCCGGCCAGCGGCGGCTCGGCCGCAAGCGCCGCCGCGACCCCCTCGACGTCGAGGCCGGGCGCGGCATTCAGGATTCTTTCCATGATCGGCTCTCCGGCGGCAATGAACGGGGCCGCCGACAGCACGGGGACGCCCTTGGCCGCGATCGCTTCCAGGCCGCCGTGCCACCGCAACAAATAGCCGGCGCGATGGGGAGGAGCGTCAAATCGTTCCCGGAAGGAATGCGGATCGCGGTAGCGTCGCACCACGCCGTCCTCGTCGGCGGGATAATCCACCGGGATGGTGCGAGGCGCGCGAAAGTGCTCGGCGTGGGCCGCAACGAACTCGTCGTTCCAAAACACGGGTGGCCGCTGGGCGGTTCGCGCCAGCACCACCGACGGGGCCGCGGCAGCCAGTGCGGCGAGCGCCTGGTCCTGCATCGCGTCGGACTCCTCGAAGAAGGTGAAGTCCACGACGATCAACTTCGCGCCCGCCAGGTGGAGGCTGCCAATCAGCTGGGCAAACACCAGGCGCGGGAACGGCCAGCGGATGCCCCGCTCACTCATCGCGGCCATGGTGGCCTCATCCACGAGCACGATGGCCGAGTTTTTCGGCAGGGTCGGCGAGTGGAGCGGGCGGCGGCTGGCCGCGTCGAGGAAGGCGTAGTTCAGCGTCCGGGCAAATGGCGTGAAATGAAACACGGCCACGAGGGCCGCGGCCGGCAGAAGCCAGCGCCAGCGGAGGAAGGCGTCAGTGTGTGCGGGGTCGCTCAACCGCCGACATACGACCCGGTCGCGTCAGGCGAGGCAAGCCTGCGGCCCGGATTCATATCCATGCCGGCCGGGTGACGGTCTTTTCGCCTCCGGCGTTTCCGGTGTTCACGGTGACGGCCGGTTCGAACAACCGCGCGCTCACTTCGTGCCGCTACCGTCATCCTGAGCGAAGCGAAGGATCCAAGCGGTCGGCACACCTCCGTCCCTTCCCTTGGATCCTTCGCTTCGCTCAGGATGACGATGGCGCGTGTGTTTTGTACTCTCCCGGTGAGCCCTCGAGCGACGGTCAACCGCTGGCCACGGCGTCGGTGACGAGCGCGGCGATATCGGGACGGAGCGCGAGGGTCTTCGCGAGGTCCTGCGCGCGGGGGCTCATTTTTTTCCAGGTCTTGCGGATGATATCCACGAACTTCTCGCGGGGGTACTCCGCGTGATCCGCGGCGAACGCCTCGATCTCGTTCTCGAGGAACACGAGGCAGGCGGCGTCCTCGAGCGCCTGCGTGCCGGGGTTGGTTTTCATCGCGGATTTGGAAACCCAGACGGCGACGGCGTCGGCCTCGGGCGCGGACACGCCGGCCTCGAGCAGCAACTCGCGGGCTCGTCCGGCTTGTTTCTGATAGAGTGACTGGCGCCACTTCAGGTAACCAGCCTTCCCATCGGGAAACGTGATGCGCGGGACGGTCCAGCGCTCGAGGTGCTGGCACCGTGCGGCCAGGCGCAGAAGTGGCGTGGGTTCAGCGGCGGCGCGCACCACCCACGCCTCCATCCGGTCCGCGTAAACGAGTTCTGCCGGGCGGCCGTCGGCGGTGCGCTTGGGGTCGCCGGCGTGGGCGGCGTCGATGAGTTCACGGGCGCGGGCAAGGCTCATGGCAAACCACGATCCACGGAAAGGCCGTCGGCACAAAGCACAAAAAGCCACGGGCCTCCCGCGATTTTTCCGGCAGGGTGGGCCCCACCGTCGCGATCGGCCGAGGGGCGTCGCAGCGACGAGCCCCGCTTGGGTTCACTTCACGCCATCGCCGTGGCTGACACGGCCATTGCGGAAAACGATCTCATCCTCGATCACCGGGTCGTAGCCGCCGCCACCGCCGCCGCCACCGAGCACGATCGGGGGAATATAAACACCGCTTCCGCCCGGGTATGAACCGGGATAACCGGAAGGATAACCGCCCGGGTAGCCGCCGGGATACCCACCGGGATAACCCGCGCTGCCACCGGTGCCTACGCTGACCGTGGTGCCGCGCGGGAGCATGCCGCCGCCGCCACCGAGGACACCGCCGCTGCCGGAATTGTCGCCCTTGATATGATAGACCCAGATTTCATCGCCGTTCCCGCGGTCGACTTTCTCGCTGGGTTTGCCGCGCGCGACAAAAACCATGTCGGGCGTCATGCCGCGGAGCACCTGGCCCGAGAGCACGGCGTCCTTGATCTCGATCGGCCAGGTTTCGTAGACGTCGCGCTTGGCGTCGACGCGATCCATGATGGCATTCGGTGAAGTGGGCGACGAGCAGGCGGCGAGCAGGATGAGCCACCCGGCGAGCAGCAACCGCGGGACGGATCGGGAGGGGTACATGCCGGAGAAGATGGCACAAATTTTCCCGGATGCCAGCCGGGGATGATGAGCGGGAGGTGGAGCGACTGACGGTGTGCTGGTTGGAGAGTCGCCGAAGCCTGGCCGGGCGCGGGCCGGGTGGCGCCCTGATGCCTTCCGATTCAAACCGCACGGTGTCACGCGCGGGCTCCGCCGCGTTGCGGTGCGGCCGCCCACACAGGAAACGACAAATATTGAGCTGCCAAGAACCCAGGAGGCTGGTACGCTTGGTCTTACTGAACATGAACTGGCTGATCCACCTTCTGACCGAGGATTCCGTGGCCCGTACCGTCATTCTGCTGGGCGTGGCCGGCGCCGCGGGATCGGCGCTGGGCAAGATTCGCGTGGGCGGGGTGGGGCTGGGGGTGGCGGGCGTGCTGTTCGCAGGCTTGGCCTTGGGTTACCTCAAGCTGGCGGTCGATCACCACGTGCTGGAGTTCGTGCGGGAGTTCGGGCTCATCATCTTTGTGTACACGCTCGGCCTCCAAATCGGCCCGGGCTTTTTTGGATCGCTGCGTGCGCGGGGGCTGGTCCTGAACGGTTTCGCGACCGCCATCGTGCTGCTGGGCGCGGGCCTCGCGGCGGCAATCATCCTGGGCGGCTGGGTGGGCTTGCCCGCCGGCGCGGGGCTGTTGTCGGGTGCGACGACCAACACGCCAAGCCTGGCGGCGGCGCAACAGGCCTTGCAGCAGATGGGCGTGGCCGAGGACGTGGCGGCGGTGCAGGGGCTCGCCTACGCGGCGGCCTATCCCTTTGGCATCCTCGGCATCATCCTGACGATGGTGTTGGTCCGGCGAATTTTCCGCGTGGATGTGCGGGCGGAAGTGGCGGCCGCCGAGCAGGCGCACGCGCCGGCGCGCCCGAAGCCGGCCACGCGCAACTTCGAGGTGCGCAACCCGAACCTGGTGGGCCGGGCCCTGGGCAAGGTGCCCGGGCTGGCGGGATCCGGCGTGATCGTCTCGCGCTTTTCGCGGGGTGGGGTGGTGGAGGTGGCGCGCCCCGAGACGCTGTTGCGGCTGGGCGACATCCTCCACGCGGTGGGGCCGGAGGAAGGGCTCGATGAATTGCGCGTCGTCGTGGGCGCGGACGCCGGGGTGGACCTCAAGTCGCTGCCCGGCACGATCACCAATCGCCGGTTGATCGTGACGCACAGCGAGATGTTCGGCTGCGAGCTGGGCGAGATCGCGGCGCTGGCGGAGAATGACGTGGTGGTGACGCGGGTGACGCGCGGGGGCATCGAGTTCACCGCGACCCCGGGGTTCCGGCTGCAGTTCGGCGACGTGTTGATGGCGGTGGGCGAGGAGCCGCGCATCGATGCGGTGGCGGCGGTCGTTGGCAATTCGAACCAGGCTTTGAACTCGCCGCAGCCCATTCCCTTCTTCCTCGGCATTGCGCTCGGCGTGCTGGTGGGCTCGATCCCGTTCGCGGTTCCCGGTCTCCCCGCGGCGGTCAAGCTCGGCCTGGCCGGGGGACCCCTCGTGGTGGCGATCCTGCTGTCGCGCGTGGCCAACACCGGCCCGCTGGTGTGGTACCTCCCGCCCAACGCCAACCACATGCTGCGGGAAGTGGGCATCACCCTGTTCCTCGCGGCCGTGGGGCTGAAATCCGGCGAGAAATTCATGGAAGTGCTGCTCGGCGGCGACGGTCTGCGCTGGGTGTTGTTCGGCGCGATGATCACGGCCGTGCCGCTGTTGATCGTGGGATTGCTGGCCCGCGCGTGGAAGAAACTGAATTACGCGGAGCTGTGCGGCCTGCTCGCGGGCAGCATGACCGATCCGCCGGCGCTGGCCTTCGCGCAGCAGACCACAGCGAGCGACGCGCCGGCCGTGGCATATGCGACGGTTTACCCGCTGGTGATGTTGCTGCGTGTGTTCACGGCGCAATTGATCGTGTTCCTGCTCTATCGGGCGGCGGGCGGGTGAGGGGTTTATTGGCGGCAGGGTGATGTGGGCGGGGTGCCCTCACCCCGCGAGGCAGGGCGAAGG
>JAEZDN010000049.1 GCA_023433275.1 Verrucomicrobiota bacterium | reverse complement strand
ATCCAAGGGAAAGCACGAATACGCACAGCCGGCTTGGATCCTTCGCTCCGCTCAGGATGACGGTGGCAGGAGATCGAAAGAATGCGTGTCTCTTCGTGTCCATTGCTTCGCCATCTTCGCCAGACCTCCGTGGTGGTTTCCTCGATCTGATTCCGGGTCCGTCCGTGATATCCGCGGCTAAACAACTTCGGGGTTTGTTCTGATGCCTTCGCCCCGGGCCTACGTTTACCTGCTCCGTTGCGGCGACGGCACGTTCTACATCGGCACGGCGCGCGACATCGCCCAGCGCCTGGCGCTGCACCAGTCCGGGAAAGGCGCCAAGTACACCCGATCCCGCGGTCCGTTGGAATTGCTCTGGCAGGAGGGACCCATGACCGTCAGCCGCGCGCTGCGCCGCGAGCATCAACTCAAGCAGCTGACGCGCGCCCAGAAAGAGGCGTTCGTCGCCGGCACGTTGGAGGTGGTGCTCAAGCGGCGGTCCCGGGTCCGGCGGTAGGGGCGCAGTCTTGTTGCGCCCTTGGGATGCGACCTGTCGAAGGACGACCCAAGGTTCGCTCCTGTCATGATTGTTGGAGGGCCTTTACCCTGTAGGGGCCCGAGCTCGCTCGGTCCGGTTGCGCTGCGTTGCCAAGGACCGAGCCAGCTCGGCCTCCACGACGAGACGCCATCGGCCAAACACCTTCGCCTATTTCTTCTTCCGCGCCGCGCGCTTCGGCTTGGTCGGCGCCACGTACACGAACGGCGTGTACAGCGCGGCCAGCTTGCGCGGGAAGCGGCCGGTGAGCCGCACACCCTCGGCGAGCGATTCCTGCTTCTTCACCTGGCCGGCGCCATGCAGCTTCGCCACGACCTCGTAACGGTTGTGCGGAATGAGGAGGTCCACGGCCTCGTGGTTGTCCTCGGTCAGCTCCTCACAACGCGCGAGCAGCCGGTCCAGCCCTTCGCCCGTGTACACGCTGATGAACAGCGCCTCGGGGTGCTGGGTCCGCACGAGTTTCAGCGTGTGCGGATCGGCGGCGTCGACCTTGTTGAAGACCGTGATGATCGGCTTGTCGGCGGCGCCGAGTTCCTCGAGGACCTCCATCGTGGTCGCGAAATGGTGGGCGACATTCGGGTTCGAGACGTCGAGCACATGGATGATGAAATCCGCGACGACGACTTCCTCGAGCGTGGCCTTGAACGCCTCGACCAGGCGGTGGGGCAGGCGGCGGATAAAACCCACCGTGTCCGTCGCGAGCAGCATCCGCCCGTCCGGCAATTCGAGCTGGCGCGTGGTCGGGTCGAGCGTGGCGAAGAGCTTGTCGACCGCCAGCACCTGCGCGCCGGTGAGCTTGTTGAGCAGCGACGATTTGCCGGCATTGGTGTAGCCGACAATCGCGACGCCGGGCACGGGCGTGCGCTGGCGCTTGCGACGCTGGGTTGCGCGCTGCGAAATGACGGTGGCAATCTCCTCCTTCAGGTGCGCGATGCGGTCGCGCACGATGCGGCGGTCCTGCTCGAGCTGGGTTTCGCCTTCGCCACCCAGCGCGCCCTTGCCTCGCTGGCGCGACAAGTGAGTCCACGCGCGGGTGAGGCGGGGCAGGGAATATTCCATGCGCGCCAGCGCGACCTGCAGCACCGCCTCGCGGGTTTGCGCTCGGTCGGCGAAGATTTCCAAGATGACTTCCTGCCGGTCGATCACGGCGAGGCCCGACTCCTCCTCCCAATTGCGCTGCTGTGCGGGGGAAAGCTCCTCGTCGATCACGATCACGTCGGCGCCGTCCGCCTTCGCCTGCGCGATGAGCTCGGCGGCCTTGCCGGAACCGATCAGGAACTTGGGCTGCTGGCGGTCGCGCAGCGTGACGAGTGTCGTGCGCGTGACGGTCAGGCGCAGGTTCTCCACGAGTTCCTTCAGTTCCCCCAGGAGCTCGGTGCCCTCGCCGGCCTCCATGCCGGGTGTTTGGACGCCCACCAGGAAGGCGCGTGAGACTACTTTTTCGTCCGTAAGGAAATCAGCCATGAAGCGTCAATGGCTACCCGGATGACCCGGGGAGTCAACCTGCAGGCGGCAGCTGAGCGGAGGGCCGGTCTCGGACCGGCC
Organism: Verrucomicrobiota bacterium; assembly: GCA_023433275.1. Taxonomy (GTDB): domain Bacteria; phylum Verrucomicrobiota; class Verrucomicrobiia; order Opitutales; family Opitutaceae; genus Lacunisphaera. The sequence goes on along the minus strand of JAEZDN010000049.1, from coordinate 56,363 downwards.
CCTCGGAGCGGCAAAATCGATCGAAACGACCCGGCCCGCGGCATGGCCAATTTGGCGCCCGGGGCGGGACACGCCTGACGCGGGATGTCACACGAGGAAGCCCTCAAGGGCATTTCCCCGGGCTAGGGAGCGGCGCCTCACTGGCCCGCCGCCTGCAAAGGGATATATTACCTTTAACCTATGAATCCCGAGAAAATGACCGTCATGTCGCGCCAAGCGGTGCAGGAGGCCCAGAACGAGGCCCGCCGCCTGTCCCACAACGAGGTGGACACCTGGCACCTGCTCGTGGCCCTGCTCAACCAGGAGGGCGGCATCGTGCCGTCGCTCGTCGAGAAGCTCGGCCTGACCACGAGCGCCATGCACCTGGCGGCCAACCGCGAGCTCGAGCGCCTCCCGAAGGTTTCGGGCGCGGTCGATGTCTCGAAGATCTATGTCACGCAGGCGCTCAACGAGGTGCTGACCCACGCGGAGGCGGAGGCGGAGAAGCTCAAGGACGAGTTCCTGAGCGTGGAGCACCTGTTCCTCGCCCTCATCCAGGTGGGCAAGCCGGCCGGCCTGAAGAAGTATTTCGACAGCTTTGCCCTCGATCGCACGAAGGTCCTGAAGGAACTGCAGGCCATGCGCGGCAACCAACGCGTGACGTCCGACAACCCGGAGACCACGTACAATGCCCTGGAAAAGTACGGCGTCGACCTCGTGGCGCACGCGCGCAAGGGCAAGATCGACCCGGTCATCGGGCGTGACGCCGAGATCCGGCGCGCCATCCGCATCCTTTCCCGCAAGACCAAGAACAACCCGGTTCTCATCGGCGAGCCCGGCGTGGGCAAGACCGCCATCGTCGAGGGCCTCGCCCAGCGCATCGTGCGCGGCGACGTGCCCGAGGGCCTGAAGGACAAGACCGTGTTCGCCCTCGACATGGGCGCGCTCATTGCCGGCGCCAAGTATCGCGGCGAATTCGAGGAGCGCCTGAAGGCCGTGCTGAACGAGGTCAAACAGGCCGAGGGTCGCATCATCCTCTTCATCGACGAACTCCACAACATCGTGGGCGCGGGCAAGACCGACGGCGCCATGGACGCGGGCAACCTGCTCAAGCCCATGCTCGCGCGCGGCGAGCTGCACTGTATCGGCGCCACCACGCTCGACGAGTACCGCAAGTACATCGAGAAGGACCCCGCGCTCGAGCGTCGTTTCCAGACCGTGCTGGTCGAGGAGCCGACCGTCGAGGACGCGATCTCGATCCTGCGCGGCCTGCGCGAGCGCTACGAACTGCATCACGGCGTGCGCATCCAGGACAATGCCCTCGTTTCGGCGGCGGTGTTGTCGCACCGCTATATTTCCGACCGCTTCCTGCCCGACAAGGCGATCGACCTCGTGGACGAGGCGTGCGCCATGATCCGCACCGAGATCGACTCGCTGCCGACGGAACTGGATGAACTCCAGCGCCGCGTCATGCAGCTCGAGATCGAGGAGACCGCGCTGAAGAAGGAAAAGGACGACGCCTCCAAGCGCCGCCTGGAGGCCCTGCGCAAGGAACTGGCCGACGCCAAGGAGCAGGCCACCGCCCTGCGCGCCGTGTGGTCGAAGGAAAAGGAATCCCTCGGCCGCGTGCAGAAGATGCGCGAGGAGCTCGAGGCCGCGCGCCTCGAGATGGCCAAGGCCGAGCGCAATTACGACCTCAACAAGATCGCCGAGCTGAAGCACGGGCGCATCCCGCAGCTCGAGAAGGAACTGGCGACCGCCGAGAAGAGCGGCCCGGCCAAGACCACGCTCGTGAAGGAGGAGGTTTCCGCCGAGGAAATCGCCGAGATCATCTCGAAATGGACGCACATCCCGCTGAACCGCCTCCTCGAGGGCGAGAAGGAGAAGCTCCTGCGCCTGGAGGATGAGCTGCACACGCGCGTCATCGGGCAGGACGAGGGCGTCCGCCTCGTGAGCGAGGCGATCCTGCGCGCCCGCGCCGGCATCAAGGATCCGCGCCGCCCGATCGGCAGTTTCCTGTTCCTCGGCCCGACGGGCGTCGGCAAGACCGAACTCGCCAAGACGCTCGCCGAACAGCTCTTCGATTCCGAAGCCAACCTCATCCGCCTCGACATGTCGGAGTACATGGAGAAGCACTCCGTCGCGCGCATGATCGGCGCGCCTCCGGGGTATGTCGGTTACGACGAGGGCGGACAGCTCAGCGAGGCCGTGCGGCGCAAGCCGTATTCGGTCGTGCTCTTCGACGAGATCGAGAAGGCGCATCCGGACGTGTTCAACGTCCTGCTGCAGGTGCTCGACGACGGACGCATCACGGACTCGCAGGGGCGCACCGTGGATTTCAAGAACACGGTGATCATCATGACTTCCAACATCGGCAGTCGTCACCTGCTCGAGGGCGTGGAGGGTTCGGAAATCAAGGAGAGCACGCGCGAGGCCGTCATGGCTGACTTGCGCCAGCACTTCCGTCCGGAGTTCCTGAACCGCGTCGACGAGACCGTGCTGTTCAAGCCGCTCGCGCTCGAGGAAATCGGGAAGATCGTGGACCTTCTGCTGGTGGACTTGAACAAGCGCCTGGCGGAGCGCCGCGTCCGCGTGACGCTCGACGCCCAGGCCAAGGCATGGGTGGCCGACAAGGGCTACGACCCGGTCTTCGGCGCCCGGCCGCTCAAGCGTTTCCTGCAGCGGAACCTGGAGACCCAACTCGCACGCGCGTTGATCGCGGGCGAGGTGGCCGAGGGAGCCGAGCTGACATTCACCGTGAAGGACGAGCAACTCGCGCTGGCGTAGCCGTGGAATGGATCCGGGGCGCCCCCGCCCCGGTGGCTCGAGGCGGAGCGCGACGCGCACGAATTCAACCGGCCCGAGGGCGGTCCGGCTCCCGCTCGGGCACGAGTTGCAATCCCCGGTGAGGTCGCCGGGCGCCAAGTGGCCCGGTGCCGGTGGACACAGGCAAGAATCCACTTGGCGCGGGCAGGTTTTGGAGGAGATTGGGCGGATGGCCTCCGAACCCATCCGTTTCTATAACCGCCGCACCAAGACCGTTGAGACCGAAGTGGTCTATGGCGACGCGTGGCTGCGCTGGACCTACGAGAAGAACCTGGGCCGCTTCGCGCTCAATGCGTTCGTGAGGCGCGCCATCGTCTCGCGCTACTACGGCTGGCGGATGAACATGCGGGCGAGTGCGAACCGCATCCTGCCGTTCATCATCGACTACAATCTCGACGTCGACGAGTTCGCGAAGAAGCCGTTTTCGTTCAAGACGTTCAACGAGTTCTTCTATCGTGCGCTCAAGCCGGGCGCGCGGCCCATCGTGGAAGGCGAGCGCGTGGCGGCACTACCGGCCGACGGCCGGCACCTGGCGATCCAGAATGTCGATGCGGCGGCGGGGTTTTATGCGAAGGGGCAGCGGTTCGACCTGAAGGGATTCCTCGGTGACGACGCGCTCGCGGCGAAGTTTGCCGGCGGGTCGCTGTTGATCTCGCGTTTGTGTCCGGTGGATTATCACCGTTTCCATTTTCCCGTGGCGGGCCAGCCGGGCGAGCCGCGGTTGATCAATGGCTGGCTCTATTCGGTGTCGCCCATCGCGCTGCGACGGAACCTGGCCTACCTGTGGGAAAACAAGCGCATGATCACGTTGGTGGAGTCGCCGGTGTTCGGGACCGTGGCGGTGTGCGAGATCGGGGCGACCATGGTCGGCAGCATTTTCGAGACGTTCATCCCGGGGCGCGCCGTCGCGAAGGGGGAGGAGAAAGGACTGTTCAAGTTCGGCGGCTCGTGCGTGGTGACGATTTTTCAACCGGGCCGGATCCGGTTCGACGCGGACCTGGTCGAGCAGACGGCCGCCGGGCTCGAGGTGTACGCGCGCATGGGCGAGCGGTTGGGCGAGGCGATCTGAGCGCACAACCAACGCGTCGGGTGCATTGGCAAGAAGTCCCCGGGCATGGGTCGTGCGAAGGTGGCTCCGTTGACGATCGAATCCAGCTCGCGCCAGGCGAGACGCCGCGCCTCGACGGGACGATGGAAATATTATCGCCTCGCGCCCCGGCATGCGCATTTTCGGTTCGCTTCCGCTCGGGTGATGGAATGGCAGACATGAGGGTCTTAGAAGCCCTTGCCGTAAGGCGTGCAGGTTCGAGTCCTGTCCCGAGCACCAGATTCCGCGAGGCATTGTTTGATGGATCGGGGAGGAAGAGGGTCAACCCTGGGCGCGGCAAGGCTGCGCCCCTACGAGGAAATTCGGGCACTGTGTCGGTTGGCCGCAGCCGGCGCGGGCGGGTTTCTTGACACCTTGCTGCCGCGCGAGACCGTGGAGGGCTCATGAGCCGCCAACCGAGCCTCGCCGATCCCGCGCCCGCCGCCCCCGCGCGGCATGACACGGCGTTGAAGGTGCTGTTCGCGCTGGGCACGGCGCACATGCTGAACGACATCTTCCAGGCGATGTTGCCGGCGATCTACCCGTTGCTGAAGGATTCGTATCACCTGACCTACACGCAGATCGGCCTGATCACGCTCACCTACCAGATCACGGGCTCACTGCTCCAGCCGGTGGTGGGCTTCTACACGGACCGCCGGCCCAAGCCCTACTCGCTGCCGGTGGGCATGGGCGTGTCGGTCGTGGGGATGGCGTTGTTGTCCCAGGCGAACACGTTCCCGCTGATGTTGCTGGCGGCCGCGTGCATGGGAGTCGGCTCGTCGGTCTTTCATCCCGAGGCGTCGCGCGTCGCGCGCATGGCTTCGGGCGGTCGGCATGGTTTCGCGCAATCGCTTTTCCAGGTGGGCGGGAATTTCGGCACCTCGCTCGGGCCGCTGCTGGCGGCGGCGATCATCATTCCGCGGGGCCAGGCGCACATCCTGTGGTTCACGGCGCTGGCGATGGTTGGGATCGTGCTGCTGGGGCGCATCAGCGGCTGGTACCGGCGGAACACGCACCGGCTGGGCGCCAAGGCTGCGGCGCACGGCAATTTCGAGATCCTTCGGCTCGGACGGCGCCAGGTCGCGCTCGCGCTGGCGGTGCTGGTTGCGCTGATCTTCTCAAAATATTTCTACCTCATCTGCCTGACGAATTACTACACGTTCTTCGTGATGGATAAATTCGGCGTCTCCGTGCAGGGCTCGCAGATCTACCTGTTTGTGTTCCTGTTCGCGGTGGCGGCGGGCACGATCATCGGCGGCCCGGTCGGGGATCGCATCGGGCGCAAGCGCGTGATCTGGATCTCGATCCTCGGCGTGGCGCCATTCTCGCTCCTGCTCCCGCACGTGGGCCTGGTGGGCACGGTCGTGCTGACGGTCGTGATTGGCGTGATCCTGGCGTCGGCGTTTTCCGCGATCCTCGTGTACGCGCAGGAGCTCGTGCCGGGCAACGTCGGGCTGATCGCGGGGCTGTTTTTCGGCCTCGCGTTTGGCGCGGCCGGGATCGGCTCCGCGCTGCTGGGCCGGCTGGCGGACCAGGCGGGCATCGGCACGGTGTTCACCGTCAGTTCCTATTTCCCCCTGATCGGTTTGCTCACGGCCTTCCTGCCGGAGGTGGAGCGTCGTCGGGGAACGTAGGCGCGAGGAGGAAGCTGGGAGTCGTCCCCGGATGCGCCGGCCGTACCAGCGCGCCGGGTTGCGTTTGGCCGGCGTGTGGACGTCGCAAGGGGCAGAGGCTGAATGGCAAGATTCGCGCAGTGCACGGGCCCGCGGTGTGCGATGATGGGGACGTTCCCCGGGCTCCATGAATTCCACGTACCAGGCTACTCGCGATCCGCAGACCCGGGGGACGGGTCGCGCCCAACCCCGGAGAAATCGTCCATGAACCTCGCCACCCGCTATCTGGGCCTGAAACTCAAGAACCCGCTCGTGGTGGGCGCCTCGCCCTATTGTGACCAAGTCGATGGCGCGCGGCGGTTGGAAGACGCGGGCGCGGCCGCGATTGTCATGCGCTCGCTGTTCGAGGAGCAGATCGAGCAGCACGATCGCGCGGCGTCGATGCTGCTGGACATGACGCCGGCCGACAGTTTCGACACCGCCCGCGAATTTTTCCCGGCCTATTCGGAATACCCGCTGACGCCGAACGCCTATCTGGAGCAGGTGGATCACCTCAAGAGTTCGCTGACGATCCCGGTCATCGCCTCGCTCAATGGCCATCGGCCGGGAGCCTGGACGGATTTTGCCCGCCGGCTGGAATCGGCCGGCGCCGATGCCATCGAGCTGAACCTATATCAGCTGATCACCGATCCGCTGATGACCGGCAAGCAGGTTGAGGACGACATGTTGGAAACCGTGCATGATATCGCCAGCGCGGTGAAGATTCCGGTTGCGGCGAAGATCTCGCCGTTTCACGCCGCGCTCGCGCAGTTTGCGCTGTCCCTGGAGAAGGCCGGGGCGCAGGGCATCGTCCTTTTCAACCGGTTCTACCAGCCCGATTTCGACCTGGAGGAGCTCGACGTGCGGCCGCACCTGCAGCTCTCCGATTCGTCGGAGCTGTTGATCCGGCTGCGGTGGCTGGCGGTGCTGTCGCCGCACGTGCATGGGTCGCTCTCGTGTGGCGGCGGCGTGCACCGCGCCGAGGACATCATCAAGGCGTTGCTGGCCGGAGCCCACACGGTGCAGATCGTGTCGTTGCTGCTGAGGGAAGGCCCGCGCGTGCTGACCCAGCTGCTGCTCGGCATGCGCCAATGGATGGAGCAGCGCGATTTCGATGACATCGACCGGCTGCGCGGCACGCTCAACCTGAAGCGGTGCCCGAACCCCGCCGCGCACGAGCGGGCGAATTATATCAAGGTGCTGCAGAGCGGGCGACGGTGAGCGTGTCGGGGGGCGGAACACCGATACGGACTCATGCAGCGGCATGCAAATCCGCCGCGTGCGCGGTCGAACGGTTCAGTCGTAGGGGCGTGGCTCGTCCACGCCCTTGCCTCCCGCAGCGAAAAAGGGCGCGGTCAAGCCGCGCCCCTCCATCCGCCTGCCTGTTTCCGGCTGAGCGATTGAACGGGCGCAGCCTGGGTAGTGAACGGAGGGCGCGGTCCGGCCGAATCCGGGCGTAGCAAGTCTGCGCCCCTCCAAGAAAGAGACGGTTTAGGCTTTTTGGAGCAGCTCGAGTAGACCGCGGTCGAGCTTGTGGCCGTACCAGTCCTCGTAGGCGACGTCGGCGCGCTCGGAATCGAGGATGCCAAATTTGCTCTGGCCCAAAAAATCCCACAGTGCCCAGCCGATGCCGAGGTCACGGCAAACCCCGAGCACGTCGCTGAGCCACGCCTGGTGAATGGCGGCGGGCACGCGGTGCGAGCCGCCCGTTTCCCCCATGTGCACGCCGATCCCGCGCGCGAGCAGGTCGCGCCAGGGCGCGTAGTAGAGCGCCAGGCGGTCGCGGTCCCAGCGATAGTCGCCGTCGCCGAGCGCGCCGGGCCATTGCGGCTCCGGCCATTCGGTGCGGTCGCGCATCCAGTCGACCTTGTAGTGACTAAGGGTGCCAGGGATGTAGCAGTGCACGCTCTGGTGCACGCCGAGCGGGGCGAGCTCGGGCACCGCGAGGTTGCCGGCGCCGGCGCCGTCGGCAATGATCAGGCGATCGGGGCTGATGCGGCGAATGGCCTCGACCGCGGGTTTCACCGCCTGGTGGTAGATGGCGCCGTTGAAGTTGTCGCTCGGCCACGGCGCCTCGTTGAAGAGGTTGAAGCTGAGCCGCTCCTTGCCAACGGCGCGGTAGCGGTTGGCGAAGAGTTTCCAGTGAAACGTGAAGGCCTCCACGGCGGCGGGGTCGCGCCACAGCACGAACGGCTCGCGCACGTTCTTGCCGACGCGATAGCCGGGGGCGTGGTGGAAACAGAGGCAGAGATGAATGCCGTGCCGGCCCGCGTATTCGACGGCCTGGTCAACGAGTGCGAGGACGCTCTCGTCGATGGCGAAGGCATCCTCGGGCGAGATCATGTCGTGGGCGTGCGACTTCTTCTTGAGCCAGGTCCGGTAGTTGAGCGGAATGCGCACGAAGTCGAAGCCCCAACCGGAGATCCAGCGGAAGTGATCTTCATTGGGCTTCAACATCTGCTCACCGGTGCGGTAGAGATACTGCAGGTTGAAACCGCGCCAGCGTGGAAGCGCGTTGCGCACCGGCGCCGGTGAACTGGGGGTGGCCGCGGAGGCCGCGGCAGGGAGGCTGGCCGCGAGGCCGGCGGTGGCGGCCAGGCGGAGAAAGTCACGACGGTTGGTTTTCATGGGAGGAAATGGGAGTCGGACGGGGGGACGCGCGTTGCGGTCGTCGCGCTGGACCGAGGAGCCGGTTCTCAGGGGGTGCCCGGTGTCCAGGAGAGTTCAACGCGGCCGACGGCCTGGCCTTCGGGAGCGCCGGCGGACATTTCGATCTCGAGGGTGCCGGGGGGCAGGGTTTCGCCGGCCGTGAACTCGTAGCGCGTGCGGCGGCCGTTTTGGTAGGCAGTGGCACGCGGCGTGATCTCGGTCCGCTCGCCCACCGCGGTCGTCAGATGGAAGCGAAGCGGAGCCTGGGTTTCGAACGCAGTCAGGGAGAAGCTGCGCAGAGCGCCGGGAATACGATACGCGAGGCGCGCGGCCTTGGCGGGATTCTCGCGCTGGGCGAGCGCGATGTCCTCGAGGTAGGCGTCGTGCGCGTAGGCGCGCTTGAACTTCACGTTGGCGGAGGAGGAAGCGAGGTGCGAGTGGTCGAACAGATCGTCGACGAGCCAGGCGCGGTCCGCGGCGACAGGACCCTGCACATTGGAGGGGGCGGAATCGCCGGCACGGTTGCGCGCAATGACGCGGTAGTACCACGATTGGCCGACGCCTGCGGTGGTGTCGCAATAGAGCGCGGTGTAGACGGGTAGGTGATCGACAACGTTGTCCGCGAGGCGCGTCCAAGGCCCGGTTGCGGCCGGCGCGCGCTCGATGGCGTACGAGCTGGCGCCGGTCGCGCCCTGCCAGGAAATGTGTCCGGGGTCGGGGATGGGCAACAACGTGGGCGCCGCGGGCACGACGACAGGCACGCGGGGCTGGCCGGAAATGCGGGCGGCGTAATCATGCAGGATGTCGAGCAGTTCACGTTCGCGGGCGATTTCCGGCAGGGGAAACGAGGGATCGGCGAACCCGGGCCAGTTGAGGTCCTCGTATTGGGAGCCGCGGTCGCTGTGCTTGTAGAAACCGCCGTCGCGGTTGTGGAAACGGATGCCCCACCATTGCGCACCCACGGCGCCGCCTTCGATGACCTCGTCCAGCAGCGCGCACAGCGCCTTGGGCGAGGTGTACATCGCGACCTCGGTCACGATCACCGGCGTCCGGCCCCGCAATTGCTCGCGGATCAGGCGCAGCGTCCCGGCGGGCGTGTCGGCCTGGGGAAGGTTGACGTAGGTGTGGTAGGAAACGGCGTCGATGTTCGGGTCGGCGGCGAACTCGTCGTAGAGGTCGTACACGTCGTTGGGCTTGTTGCGGCCGTCGATGTGAAGGTGATTCGGCGCGAGTTGCTTGATGTAGGCGGCGATGTCATGGAGCCAGCGGCGGCGCACGGGGTCGGTGCCGATGACGATTTCATTGCCTGTCTGCCACCCGAAGATCGTGGGATCGTCGCGGTAGGGAATGCCGGTGAGCGGGTTGGTGCGGCCGAGCACCTGGGCGATCGTGTCCTTGAACTTGAGATTGGCCTCGCTGCCCACGACCCAGAAGTCGGGGCCGTAGGTGTCAGGGTCGCCGCGGAGCGCGCTGCGGTAGGCGATGAGCGGGATGAGGAGGCGCACACCTTCCTCGCGGCCGATCTGGAGGAGGCGGTCGAGCGCGAGCAGGGCGGACTCGTTGGGTTTCACCGGGCGGGTCGAGACGTCGAACATCGCGGCCGGGTGCGGGCCAGGGCGGGCGGTGACCATGAACGTGCGCACGACGCGACCGCCCATCTGGCGGACGGTGCGGATGGCGTCGCGTTGCTCGAACTCATCGGGCACGCGCAGGCGCGTCTCGGCGGTCTCGCCGTCGAACCGATAGTCCGTGATGACCTGCAGGATGTCGGGCATGTTGACCGACACGAAGCGGAATTCCCGGTCGCCGTCGTAGAGGCGGTCGCCCTTGCGCGTGATGAAATGGTCGAGGGGCTCCGGCGGCGGCAGCGTCGCGGGATTCGCGAGGACGCCGAGGGGCAGGGTGAGGGCAAGGAGGGCAAGGCGCCCGGGGAGTCGGGAGGTGATCATGGCGCGGGGGCGGGAGGTGGGGGGGCGGGACGACGCGTCGACCGGCGGATCGCGAGACCGACGCCGATCATGAACAGTGCGCAGAAGAAGAGCCAGAGGCGACCTGACCACGTGGGGGAGATCGCCGCCATCAGGGTGATGAACCCGCCGTAAACGAGGCACATGCGGGCGATGCCGAGGTGGCGCGCGTCGTCGGGCTGCTCGAGCTCGGCAGGCGTGACATCGGTGTCGACGTTGCGGAAGAACTGCGCCACCTGTGCCGCGCGCGCGGGCGAGTGGTGTCGGTTGCCGACGAGCGCGGCGGCGCCGAGGTACCAGAGGGTGCCGAGCACCACGTTGGCGAGGGTGATGGCGATGTAGCCGTGGGTTTTGGCCCACGCGAGCCAGGTGGCGAGGGGGCCCGGGGCGAGGGCCGCGGCCCAGTCGGATTGCGGCACGAGGCTGACCGCGCCCCCGATCACGCAGCAGATGGCGATGGTCGACCAGGCGGCCCAGTCGGGCGAGCGGCGGATGATCAGGCACCAGAAGAGCGGCACGGCATAGGGCGTGGCCACGAGCGCGCTGAAGTTCATCATCAGCTGGAAGACGCCGACATCGCGCCATGTGCTGTAGAAGAGGGCCATGGCGATCGCGAGGGCGCCGAAGCCCCAGGTGGTGAGGCGGCCGGCGAGCACGAGTTCCCGCTCGCCCGCGGCCGGCCGCAGGATCGGCAGGTAGAAACTGCGCACGAAGATGCCGGCATTGCGGTTGAGGCCGGAGTCCATGGAGGAGAGGGTGGAGGAGATGATGCCGGTGACGAGGAGGCCGAGCAGGCCGACGGGCAGGCAGTGGGCGGCAATCACGATGTAGGACATCTCGGCCGGGTTCGACACGCCCGTGGTGTTGCCGAGGACGATGCCGCCGGCGCGCGCGGCGAGCGGCGGGATGAACCAGAACACGGAGCCGACGACGAAGAGGATCGTCGCGAACAGGGCGGCCTTGCGGGCGGTGGCGCCATCGCTGACGCAGAGGTAGCGCGACGCGTAGTTGAGGCCGTTGATGTTGGTGACCTTTTCCAGCAGGACGGCGATGATCCACCACGGGCCGAAGTCCGCCGCCGCCGCTGTGAGATCCCGATGGGTGGCGGGCAGGCCCTCGAGGAATTGGGTGGGGCCGCCGATGTATTGGATCGCGGTGAAGGCCGCCACGAGGGTGATGGGCACCAGGACGAGCGCCTGGATGAAGTCGCCCGCGACGACCGCCCAGGAACCGCCGGCGGCGGCCACGAACACGACGACCACGCCGCAGACGACGATGGTCACGCGGAGGTCGAGGCCGAACACCGGCGTGCAGAAGATCGCCAGGCCGTAGAGCCAGATGCCAGCCTGGAGGACCTGGAAGGGGACCTGGAGCCAGGTGAAGACCTGCTCATTCACCGGACCAAGCCGCGCGCGAACGGCCTCGAGCGCGGTGATCGCGCGCGTGTTGCGGCTCATGCGCGCGAAGTAGGACCAGTTGAAGAAGAACCCGAGGGCGTTGGCCCAGTAGAGGATGATCACGACCCAACCGTGGTCGTAGGCGAGGCCGGCCGCGCCGGTGAACGTCCACGCGCTGAATGCGCCCATGAACGCCGAGGCGCCGACCATCCACCAGGCCATCTTGCCGCCGCCGCGGAAATACTCGCTGGTGTCCTTGCCCGTGTGGCGAAAGAACCAGCCGATGCCGGCGAGGAACAGCAGGTAGAAAACGACGACGATGTAATCGAACGTGGAAAGCATGGGGAAAAGGTGCGCGGACCAGCCGCGATGAAACTCAGGTGGCGCGGTCGTAGCAGGCGAGATCGATGCGGCCCACCGGCTCGGCACCGTCGAGCACGCGCGCGACATTGGCAAGGGCGTGATGGCCGCAGTCCGCATAGCGATCGAGCGTGGGCCCGCCAATGTGGGGGGACAGCACGATGCCCGGTACGGACACGAACGGAGAGGCGGGCGTCAGGGGCTCGGCCGACACCACATCCAGCGCGAGGCGGATCCGTCCGCTGCGGCCTTCCTGGACCAGGGCGGCGTCATCGACCACCGCGCCGCGGCCAATGTTGACGAAAACGGCGTCGTCCGGAAGCGCGGCCAGGACCGCGGCCGAAACCGTGCCGCGCGTGGAAGGCGTCAGGGATTCGCACTCGAAGAGCACGTCGGATTCCGCGAACAGTTGCCCGAGCGACGGCATGGCGCGCACGCCGTGCTGGGCGAAGATCGCGGCGGGCACCCCGGCGGAAAAAGCGGACACGGTGACGCCGAATGGCTGGAGCAACGGCAGGAGGGCGCGGGCGACGCTGCCGAAACCGTGCAATCCGACGCGCAGGCCGAAGAGCGTGCGGGTGCGAAGATCGGTGATCTGCCGGCCGGACAGGGGACGGTGGATGTACGGCAGCCACGATGCCTGGTTGCGAAGGGCGGCGAGCGCGAGGAGGAGGCCATGTTCGGCGACCTGGCCGCTGATGCGTTCGCCCCAGTTGGTGACGAGGCCGCCGCGCTCGATGAAGCGTCGCGGCACCAGGTTGCGGACCGAGCCGGCGACGTGGCACACGTAGCGCAGCGGGCAATCGCTGCGGTTCAGCCACGCCTCGGGCAGCGGCGGGGTGCTCCAGCCGGTGACGAGAATCTCGGGCTGCCAGGCCTCGAGCTGTCGGGCCCAGCCGTCGGGCGAGAGCTCGCCCTCGGCGGCAAATGTGATGGGGGTGTTGAGGCCCGTCGCGGTCAGGGATTCCTCGATGAAGAGAGCCCGTTCGCGAGCGGTGAGGGCAGCGACAATGCGGACTTTGGAGGACGGTGTCGCGGCCAGGGCCTGCGGTTTATCAAGAATACTCATTACGGATTAATGGCGGGAGGCGACGGCGCGGGCCGTTCAACCTTGGGAAACAAGGGGGAGGGCGGGAAGGAACGGGTGCGCGATCTTCCACGGGCCGAGTTCGGGATGGAGAAGTTCCCAGGAACCGGCGTCGGAGCGCACGACCTTCCAGGGTTGCGCGGCGGCGCGGGTGCGGCCGGTCCAGGTCAGGGCGGCGAGCCAGCCGTCGCCGCGCAGCGGCTCGCTGACGGCGAGTGGCGTGACGTGAAACGGCGCAGACAGGTGCGTGCGCGGCGTGCTTTCATCGAGTCGCTCGTCCCACGCGTCGCGCGCGAAACCCGTGAGCGGTTGCAGCACGGTGCCGCCGGTGTCGGCGTGCCACGCGGCGAGCACCGGACGGGTCGACGAACGGGTGACGCGGTCATCGGGCAGTGGCAGGGCGAAGCCACCCAGACGGAACGTGGAAGGCTGGTGGGCCTCGTAGCGATGAACCTCGAGGATCCAGTCGCCGTTCCACCACACGCCGGTGTTCAGGCCGACGTTGATCTGCTCGGGAGGAGCGTCATTGCGCCAGGCATAGCCGAGGGCCCAGTTGTAGAGGACATGGGAGTCGGTCATCTCGAGGGGCACGGTCGCGTGGCGGCCGAAGGTGCGGCCGTCCTCGAGGAGGAGGGTGAGGGCGGAATCGGGCGACCACGCGGTCGGGGCCGGAAACGCGCAGGTGAAGCCTCGGCCGGTGCGGTAGGCGGTCTTGCTCCATTTCCACGCGCCGTAGCGAAGGTTGGTGTGGGCAACCTGCGAGCCGGCATTGATGATCTCGACCTCGCCGGCCGTGTGGCGCACGACGAGGCCCGCGGGACGGATGACGCATGCGCTGTCGCGCTGCTCACTCGGCAAGGGTTCCTCCGCGGCGTGCCAGAACGCGTGCGAAGGCGGCAGGAGCAGCGGCGCGAAGCCCTTCGCGGCCCAGTACGGTGAACCCGCGCCGGTGTAGAGTTCGGCGGACGGCTCGAAGCGGTCGACCCAGCCAATGGCGAGGCAGCCCTGTTCCTGATAGATCGGTTTCGAGAGGAAGAAATCGAGGTTTCGCGTGCAAAGCCGGCGGAGGCGGCCGAGTGGGAGATCGGTGCAGTCCTCGAGCACGGTGAGGCCGAAGGTGGCGGTGCTGTTGAAACGATAAGTGATCGAGCGGCCAAACGCGGGATGTTCGCCGCTGGCGGCGAAGAAATGCTGGTAGCTGCGGGTGAACTGGCGGGCCCATTCGCGCCAGCGTTGCGCGCGCTCGGGATTGTCGGCGCCGTGGAGGTGGGACCACCAGAGGCCGTAGAAATTGAAGGCGTACGCGTTATAGTAGTCGTAGGCCTGGTTCATCCCGTCTTGAAACCAGCCATCGCCGCGGTGCATCAGTTCGAGCCGGCTGAAGTACTCGGCCACGAGGGCGTGGTCCGTCGGGCGCCCGTAGCCGTGGCGGCGGAGGAATTCCACCACATGGATGCCCATGAAATAGTGGTTGTTGTCGACATAGCCGCTGTGGCGGGCGGTCGCGAGCCACGCGGCGACCTGGTCCTTCTCGGCGGGGGAGAGCGGGTGCCAGAGCTGGTCGGGCGCGATCTGGAGCGTGATCGCGAGGAGACCCATCTCGACGTGCAGCTGGTGGTAGTTGGCATCGGGACCCCACGCGTGCGGGCCGCCGGGCGTCGTGCCGGCGACGAGGCCTTCGCGGAACCACCGGGCGACTTTCTCGCGGAAGGCGGCCGAACCGGCCTCCGGCACGGATTGCAGGTAATGCGCGGCGAGCACCATCGGGCGGGCAAAGGATTCGAGGCGGTCCGCCGGCGTGCCGTTGGCGGAGGCGGGGCCCGCGATGGCGAGCGAAGCGTGGCCCGGCACGAACAGGCGGCTCAGGGGCTCGAGCAGGCGGCGCGCCTGCGACTGCCAGTGGCGGTAGGCCGCCTCGCCCTGGAGGTTGGCCGGCTCGGCCGCGAGGGCGGAGAGACGGCGGGGGATGGTCAGGCCGGCGCCCGCGAGGGCGGCGAGCTGAAGGAAATCACGGCGGGGGAGGAGCGACATGGGGAAAGCAGACGCGATTCCACGGAAAGGCGAATCGCTACGGTAAATTCACCGTGGGGAGCCGGAAAGGCGTCGCCAACGCCGTGCCCCGTCACACAGGTGACTTGAGGCGGCCGGGCTCAGCCGGAACGACGCCGTTGAATGCAGGGGCGCGGCTCGACCGCGCCCTTTTCCTGCTGCGGGAATTGAGGGCGTGGACGAGCCACGCCCCTACAACTGAACCTTTCGAACGTGCACATTGCGGAATCGCATTCCGACTGCATGGTTCCGGCTCAGGGCAGCTGCGGGCGGAGCGTCTTGCCGGGGAGCCAGCGGCCCTCGACATGCACGCGCTGCGGATTCGCGGGCACGCCGCGTTCCTGGCGGTGGATCATGCCGATGAGGAAGTCGACGGCGACGCTGCCGATCTCGACGGAGTTCTCGATCACGCCTGCGAGCTCGGTGTCGGGCGAGGGGAGGAGCGGGCAGGCGACGCCGATTTTTTCGGGGACCTTCTGGCCGAGCGCGCGCAGCACGTCGAGGAAGTGGTAGTTGCCCGTGACGATGGCGTCGGGCCGGTGGGCGCGGAGCCAGCGGGCGACGGCGCCGTGATCCGGGTACGGCGTGGAGAGTTTGGGCACGAGGGGCTCGTCATGGGTACCCGCGAGGTGTTCCTCCACGAGATACCCGGCGAGGTAGTTGTGGTCGGTGCGCAGGTCGTGATCCCCGTCGAGCGCCAGGCCGATGCGGCGGTACCCGAGGCGCCGGAGTTCCTGCACGGTGAGGCGCATCGCGCGGTATTGCGTGGCGCTGACGGTGTGCAGGCGGGGCGATGCGAGGCTGTAGCCGAAGGTGACGGCGGAGAAATTCTGCCAGGGGAAATCGAGGCTGGTTTCGGGGCGGGGCTGGGGGCAGAGGAGAATGCCGGGCACGCCGCGGGCCGCGAGGATGGCGGCGAGGCGGGCGGGCGTCATGCCGGGCGCGTTGAAGTCGAAGATCTCGACCTGGAAACCGTAGCGGCGCGCCTGGGCGGTTGCGCCCTCGAAGTAGTCGCTGAAGTGCGGGCGCAGCGTGCGGTCGCGCCAGTTGAACCCATAGGCCGAGTTGATGACCCAGGCGAGGGTGCCGTGGTACGTGCTCGGGCGCCGCCGGTTCCGGTAGGCGGCGAGGGCGGAAAGCATCGGGTCCGGCGCGTAACCCATGCTGGCGGCGATCTCGAGGATGCGCTCGCGCGTCGCCTTCGGGATGTTGGGGTGGCCCTGGAACGCCATTGAAACCGTGGCGCGGTGCACGCCGGCCTTGCGGGCGATATCCTGTTGGGTGACGCGCTTCGCTTCCATGCGGCTTCCATACTTGTGGGGTCGGGCGCGAAGCGAGACTCTTTTGCAAACCGACGATATTCACTTTCTGTCACCTGTGCTACAAGCGGCGGGATTGTCTGGTTGGTTCCGGCGCGATGTTAATGCGCGCGTCACCCCACAGAGCTTACGCCGGCCAGGTCCCCACACCTGTCCGGGCGATGCGGGGCGAACAAGCTGTCGATCCCGGAATCGCCCGTTACCCCAGGTGGCGGCGAGCCCGGTCCCGGCCCAACACCTCCGAACCCCATGAAGACCACCACCCCGTCCTGTCCCCCCGAGACGACGACCCGTTTCGTAGCCGTTGCCGCGTTGCTCCTTGCGTCGGCGCTCGTTGCCACCGCGCAAACCACGACCCCGGCCCAGCCCGAAGCCGACGACCAAGTCCTCGAGCTGTCACCCTTCGAAGTCACCGCCAGCAGCAATGAAGGTTACCTGGCGACCTCGTCGCTGGCGGGCAGCCGCCTCAAGACCGACCTCAAGGACATCGCCTCCCCGATTTCCGTGATCACCCCGCAGTTCATGCAGGACACGGGCGCGCGGAACCTGAACGACCTGCTGGTCTACACGACCAACACCGAGGTGAACGGCATGGATGGCAACTACACCGGCGTGGACCTGGGCAAGGACGGCGCCGGCAGCCAGAACGGCAACCTGCGCAACCCCCAATCGGGCAACCGCGTGCGCGGCCTCGGCAGCGCCGACATCACCCGCAACTACTTCGCGACCGACATCCCGCTCGACGCCTACAACACGGAGAACATCGAGATCCAGCGCGGACCGAATGCCATCCTCTTCGGCCTCGGCAGCCCGGCCGGCATCATCAACGGCGCGCTCAAGAGCCCGATCCTGGGCAAGCGCAAGTTCGTGACCGAGTTCCGCGTCAACAACTACGCCGGCACGCGCGAATCGCTCGATGCCAACGTGCCGCTGGTCCAGGACGTCCTCGGCCTCCGCGTCAACGTGCTGAACGAAAACGAGAAGTTCCGGCAGAAGAACACCTTTGCCGACACGACCCGCGCGACGGGTTCGCTGCGGTGGGAGCCGCGTCTCCGCCGCTCCATCTTCACCCAGCTCACGGCGAACTTCGAGATCGGCAAGACCGACTCGAGCCGCCCGCGCTTTGCGCTGCCGAACGACATGTTCAGCAGCTGGTTTGACCCGAACCGCCTGAACAAGGTGACGACCGACGTGCCCGTGAACCGCGCCACCGTCGGGCCCGGCGGAGCCTGGTACCAGTACGGCCCCTATCTCAACCGCGACATCGGCGGCGTGGGCGAGTGGTTCGACCAGGAAGGCATGGTGTGGTTCGACCCGGCGAGCAGTGCGACCGGCGATCCGGCGAACCCGGCGTTTCCCGATGCCTACCACCAACGCGGCGGCGCGCACATGAGCACGAGCCGCATCGGCAACTGGGGCATGATCGCGCCCGTGAACTACTACGACAATTTCCACATGGCCTCGAACCCGGGCGTGCACCCGCTGACCCGCAAGGAGACCTTCGCGGGCGACCCGGACCTGCTGGCGCGCATCAACCAGATGGAGGCGATCACCGGCCAGTCGTTCACCACGAAGCCGTGGAACACCTGGCAGACCGGTCAGGTGACGGACCCGACGGTGTTCGATTTCTGGAATCGTGACCTCGTGGGCCGGAACAATTCCCAGTACGTGAAGTACCGCTCGATCAATCTCAATGCCGTGCAGACCTATTTCAACGGCAACACCGGCCTCGAGGTCGCGTACGACGAGCAGAAATATCGCAACGGGCACATCAACTGGATCAACAACCCGAACAACATCAACATCGACATCAACCGGAACATCCGCCGCGCCACGGAATATTCCAACCCGGCAAACTACGGCCCGGAGATCCCGAACCCGGGTTTCCAGCGCCTCGTGATCGCCTCGAACACGGAAGGCCTGCGCAACCTCTCGGATCGCCGTGCCTCGCGCCTCACCGCGTTCCAAAAACTCGATCTCACGGAACGGTTCAATGAGCGCCGCTGGCTGGGCGAACTGCTCGGCAACCATGTGTTCACGGGCAACATCGCGCGCCAGAGCTACCGCAGTCGCTCGCGCAGCTTCAGCCTGCAGACGCTCGGCACCGGCCCGGAACTCTCGCAGTACATCGCGGCCAACGAGGATTTCATCGGCCTGCACTACCTCGACACGCTGGGCAATCTCGCCACGGCGCCGGGGATCGCCGGGCTCGGTATCCAGCCCATCACCGCGATCCAGCACGCTGAGCCGGGTGAGGGCACGGTCAACGACCTCTACCTCGACACACAGTCCGTGCCGCGCGTCCCGGGCTACTCGCGCCAGCAGGCGACGGGCATCAACGACTACCGCACGAACGAGGCGAACATGTACCGCAACGGCCCGTCGGACCAGCTGACCCGCGTCAGCAACCGCACCTTCATCGCGCAGAGCAAATTCTTCAACGACAAGGTCGTTGGCCTGTGGTCGGTGCGCCGCGACAGCTTCTTCCAGCAGAGCAAGGGCGCGACGAGCCGCTTCACCACGCTGACCAACCCGAACGGCACGGCGACCGGCGCCACGGTGTACAACCTCGGCACGCAGGTGCAGGCGCCCAACGGCAACTATCACTCGCTGCCGGACTCGCCGAACTGGAAGTTTGATCCCGCGAACGACAAGCGCGCCATCCAGACGACGCGCGCGTGGGGTCTCGTGGTGCACTCGCCCGACTTCATCAACCGGCGCCTGCCCTGGGGCACGCAATTCAGCTACAGCCTGAACAGCTCGAGCAACTTCCGGCCCGAGAGCCTCAGCTTCGACATGTACCACAAGCCGAACGGCACGCCGTCGGGTGTCTCGCGCGACCATTCGTTCCGCGTCAACACGCTCGATGGCCGCCTGGACCTGCGCGTGACCTGGTTCAAGACGGTCCAGAAGAACGCCTCGTATGGCGGCGGCCCGTCCGGCGCGCAGATCAAGCAGCAACTCGCCCGCACGATGAACGGCTTGATGATCGACGCCACCAGCAGCACGGGCATCCAGAACACGACGCCCGAATGGCTGATCAACAAGTGGTTCTTTGGCGACAATTACGACAAGGCCATCGCGGCCCAGCCGATCCCGCAGGACTGGACGAAGGAGAACGGTGCCGCGCTGTTGAACCAGCCGTTGCGCATTCGCAGCCGCGCCGTACCCGGCCAGCCTGGTTACGTCGCGGAAGGCACGCCGCGCCCGACGGGCGGTGGCAACTACTCGGAGCCGCCGATCACCGAGGCCGAGCTGCGTTATCGTCGCGAGTGGTTCGCCGCCCGCACGGATGAGGAATGGTTCCGCCCGTGGAACGTTTACACCGACGAGGGCCTGGATTTGAACGACGGCTTCCGTCTGGTGCGGACCCCGGTGAGCAGCGCCAGTGCCGCGCCTGCGTTCCAGTGGAACGCCGACGGCGGCCCGGCGGGTTATGGCAACACCTCGGACAAGACGTCGAAGGGCGTGGAGGTCGAGATCGCCGCGAACCTCACCCCGAACTGGCGCGTGATGCTCAACGCCTCGCGCACGGAAGCGAGCGACACCAACATCCTGAACGTGGCCGGCGGCGGCAACATCGTGAAGTACTACACGGCCATCAAGGCGGTCGCGCAGGATGGTTACACGCCCGCTGACGCCACGGCCACGTACAACTACTGGCAGAAGCAGGGCTTCGCGCACATCGCGCCCTTCGGGGACAACAGCCGCGAGTACCTCGGTTACATCTGGACCGATGGCTTCGAGCGCGCGTATCTCCAGGCGCTGGCGGCCGAGGGCAAGAACGTGGGCGAGCTCCGCAAGTACCACGTGAACCTCGTCACTTCGTACGATTTCCGCGAAGGCAAGCTGAAGGGCTTCGGCGTGGGTGGCGCGGCGCGCTGGCAGGACAAGCCGCTGCTCGGGTTCAAGAAGGTCTTCCTCGATGCGCCGGTGTTGAACTGGGTGGATGACCTGTCGTCGCCGATCTTCGGTGATTCGGACACGAAGGTGGACGCCTGGGTTTCCTATCGTCGCCCGCTGACCGAGAAGATCCGCATGACGGTGCAGTTGAACGTGCGAAATGTCCTGGGCGACAAGGAGCTCGTCGCGGTGGCGGCCAACCCGGATGGCAGCATCGGCTCGTACCGCATGCAGGATGGCACGACCTGGCAGCTGACGACGCGTTTCGAATTCTAGAAATTCCCCGTCAGGGGTGGGCGCAGGGGTATGCGTTCATTGGTCACGAAGGAGCTGCGTCCGCGCGGCTCCTTTTGTGTTTTTGGGGACTAAATAAACCGTAGGGGCCGACCTTGGTCGGTCCGTTCCCAACGAGCTAGGGCTCCAACTTGGCGGCGGCTCCATTCGTGCGAGTTTCGGCTCAGTCGATGTCGGGCAAATCCGATTGACCGTGAGCCCGGGCAAAGCAGTTTGGCGTGCAGCATGTGCGCGTCAGCCAGCCCCACCCAGACCGTGAAGTGCGGACGCTGTCAGGGTAAAGGCACGGTGGTGGTGACCCCCGCTGGTACGTACCCTGAGTTGCGGCGTGACTGCTGGAAATGCGGCGCGACCGGGGCGTTGAACCTCCGTCCGGAGGCTAAGAAATGCGCTTGGTGCGGGGGTGATGGAATTTGCATCGTTGGACCATTCGGCACGCAGACCGAGGAGTGTACGCTCTGCCAGGGTGGTGGTTGGCTATCGATCAATCCGCCCGCCCAGACATGTTGGAAATGCAACGGGAGGGGCACGATCACGGTGGGTCCGCTGGGCCAGGTGCAACGCTGTCCCACTTGCGGGGGCGGGGGCTGGAACCATGGGAGCTGACATGACGCTGCTTTTCTCCGCCCGCCCTATCTTGGCCGTTCTGTTGATCGGGTTCGTCGGCCCAGCACTTCAAGCCCGGCCATCGGGAGTGCTCATGACTTGGGACGAGCAGTCGTCGAGCATCGAGCAGGTTTACCAAGTCGCCAACAAGTTCCCGAGCGAATGGGTCCAGCAACGTTACAATGAGGGATTCATCATCGATGGGCTCTCCTACTTGGGAAACTCATGGGTAGTCGTGATGCGCAAGGGACTTGGTTGGGCGCAAACCACGCGCGCGAACATGTCTGGTTTCGCACTCGAGCAGTGGAAAGAGGACGGGTACTACGTGACGGACCATGCGGAAGGCGGCGGGGGATCGATTACCGTCTTTTCCCGAATTCCCGGCGACGTGCGCCAGAGCCGCCATTTCAAGGCCGATTGGGCAAGCACTCCTGATGACGACGGCCGCCGCGTGCTTCGTCTCAGCTTCACGCCCTTCGGCTATAATGACGAGTTGTTCGTCGCCGTCTACCGGGCGATGCCGCAAGTAACCGCGCAGGAAGTCGTGGTTCGGTCCGATCCGAGTTCGTTTATGAACAAGTGCCTGGCCGAGGGGATGCGCATTACGAAGCTCCAGAGGATTGGCCCTTGGTTCAACGAGTGGTTCGTGGTGGGAACAAGGATGCCCGGCGCTTACCGTCAGACATGGTTTCCCATGGACGAGGCCAAGCTTGCTGAGCACCAGCGACAGGGATTCCGCATCACCTGCTTTTACTAAGGTCGCCCACCACGAATGCGCCAATCCCGGCGGCAATTGTTCAGAAACCTCTCACCATGACTACCCGCCCAGCGAAACTTTTGCGTGGCGCCCTGATGCTTCACTGCGTGGGTTTTCTTCTCTGCGCGGCGGAGGCCAGCGCTCAGGGTTATGTGGCCGACTTTGGCACCCCCTCGCTGGACTCCAATTTGGAAGTCGATCACGAGATCTATTTCGACGGGATCTTTTATGGAGATTACCAGCCGGGAACCGCCCCGCATTGGTCGGTGACGTCCGGCCTGGGTTTGCTGAATGTTGTCCTCGAACCCACCGATCAGCCTTATTTATCGCAGGGGCCACGAGTTAAAACCGTGAGCACCTATGCCGGTGACTTCGTGGCGGAAATTACCGTCGATCTGTCAGCGGCCAACGGAAGCTTCGCTTCGATTCTAATGAAAGCTCCCGACCCGTGGTCGACCTCATCGCTCGTGTGGGCGGGCTTCTCGGTCAGCCACGGCTATGTAGGTTTCCTCCGGAAGGATGCGGTCTTTTACGGGGAGTATGCGGGGCCCGTCGTGACATTTGACCTGCGCCTTTCGCGGATCGGGCAATCCATTTTGGCCGAGTATCGCCCAGCTGGAGAAGGAGAGTATCAGTTGTTGGTCGACACGGCCGATAGTTTCTTGGGCGGTTTGGCCGACCCCGTGTGGTTTGAACTGAGAAACTACGCCTCGGGAATAACGGATGGTTCAGCCGTGAGCTTCAGCGATTTCACGATCACTCCCGTCCCTGAACCATCGACTTATGGCATGGTGGCGGGCGTGCTTGCCCTGGTCTTTGCGGTTCGGCGAAAACGGCGATCGGCCTGAAGGCGCGCTCGGGTCGATCTCTCAGGGCCGAAGGTGCACGGGCGCGGAGATTAAGTTCGATACCAAACCCGCCTACCTCGCGATCACGTGGGCGGGCAGCCAGTCCCGGTCGGGGATGCGCCGATCGGTGGGCACAAAGAGCGCGCCGGGTGGGACGAAGCGGCGAACGGCGGCGATAACCTCCGCGCGGCGACGCAAACCGTGGTTGATGCCCAGGAGCAGATACTCGGGCACCAGTTTCAGTCGGTGCAGGGCACCGTGGTCGAGGGCACACAGGGGCAAAATGAAGATGGAAGATTTCTCTGTGACTCCGTGGCTCTGTGCGAGATTAAGAATTGGGTACTCAGGTTCTGCTGCGCCTACCGGCTGCGCTATTTGGTGAAGGGCAGTTGGTGGTGGTATCTCAGGAAGATGATCTGCGCACAGAGGCACAGAGACACAGGGGTGAAATGAGATGGAGGGATTTCTCTGTGACTCCGTGGCTCTGTGCGAGAAACAAGGATTGGGTACTCAGGTTCTGCTGCGTCTCAGCCGGAACTACGCAGATGGAGCGGAACCGCACCGTGCACGCAGTCGAACTATTCCGTTGTAGGAGCGTGGCTCGTCCACGCCCTTGCTTCCCGCAGCGAAAAAAGGGCGCGGTCAAGCCGCGCCCCTACATCGAACTGCATTGTTCCGGCTTGGCTCCAGCTGAGCCGCGGGCCCGGCCCAGCGGGAGCCGGGCCCTCCAGACCGGATCCCTGCAGACGAAGGGCGAGCGACTTGACCTCAAGGCGCTGGATGGGAGCGGCTTCGCCGGCGCTGTCGCTTCTCTCCGCGCTCGTGCGCTTTACTCGGGGTGGTTCCGGATGTCGTCGGCCGCGCGGCGGCTGCTGAATTCCGTACTCCGCTTGCGAAGCTGGCGGTCGAGCTTGTCGATCAATTCGTGCACCGCCTGGTAGGCGTCCGGGTTGGAAGCTGATACGTGGCGGTCGCGGCCCGCGATCTCGATGTGCCCCTTCGCCTCGAAGGATTTGAGGCCGGAGGCTTGCTGCGGTTGGACGTCGATGCGGATGCGCACGATGCTCGGCTCATGACGCAGGAGTTTCTCCGCCTTGGCCGAGATGATCGACTTCATGGCCTCGGTCAGTTCGAGCCGGATGCCCTGAATGATGAGCTTATCTCCAATGGGGGTCGTTGTCGGGGAGTTCATGATGGTTGTTCACTTTGATGATAACGCGTGAGCGGATGAAGGCAAACCCCGAAGCCATCCGGAATGTCGCGGCGTGCGGCGACCTCGTGCTTGGGTCGGCGCTTCCGCCGCGCGTCGGGGGCGGGCGGCACACGTCGACCACGCGTGCGCAAAGAATGGCTGGCGTTTGTTGGGCAAGGGATGTCGACTCGGGGGCATGGGTGGCTTGGAACAAACAACGATCGAGGCGCTGATCGGGGGCGGGTTGATTGGAGCGGGGAGTCTGCTCGCGGCCGTCGCGTCGGGGCGGATCCCCGGGGTGTCGGGCATGTTGAGCAAAGTGCTTCGTCCGCGCGCGGGTGACACGGCGTGGCGCGTGGCCTTCCTGGTCGGGCTGATCGGCGGGGCGGGTATCATTTTCGCCTTGCGGGGAGCTCACGCATCCTACGATCCCGTGGTGGGGCTCGGGGGGACGGCGATCGCGGGCGCGTTGGTGGGATTCGGCACGCGCCTCGGCGGAGGCTGCACCAGCGGCCATGGGGTGTGCGGGGTTGGGCTGGGGTCGCGGAGTTCCGTCGTCGCGACCCTCGCGTTCATGGCGGCGGGAATGCTGGTCGTATTCATCATGAACCGAATCACCCCGTGAAACGCCTCCCGATCTTTCTGCTTTCTGGCGGCCTCTTTGGCAGTGGGCTGGTGCTCTCGGGCATGACCGACCCGGCGCGCGTGCGGGCGTTTCTCGATGTTGCGGGCGCGTGGGATCCCACGCTGGCGTTCGTGATGGGGGGCGCGGTGGGCACGTTTGGCGGCGGGATGATCCTGGCTCGGCGCTGGCGGGATGGTCGGGGTTGGTTCGGGACCCTGCTGCCGGCGCGGGATCACGACCCCGTCGATCGACGCCTGGTGATCGGGGCGGTGTTCTTTGGGGTGGGCTGGGGGCTGGCTGGTTTCTGTCCGGGCCCGGCGCTGGCCAATCTGGCGGCGTGGCGGACCGAGGCGCTGGTCTTCGTGCCGGCGCTGGCGGTCGGCATGATTCTCGCGCGGATTCTCTATCGGGCGGACTGAGGCCGGGCGGGGCTGGATGCGTTCCAGGCTGGCGTGCGCGCGATCGAGGCTCATCGTGGGCGGCATGTTTGAAATTTCCGGCACCATCAAGAAGGTCTTCGAGGAGCAAACGTTCGGCAGCGGGTTCAACAAGCGCGAGTTCGTGCTCACGATCCCGTCGGGTCGTTTCCCGCAGGACATCAAGTTCGAGTGCGTGAAAGACAAGGTGGCCCTCGTCGCCAGCCTGAAGCCCGGCGACAAGGTGAAGGTGTCCTTCGACCTGCGCGGGCGGGAATGGAAGGAGAATTACTACGTGAATCTCAACGCCTGGAAGATCACGCCGGAAGGCGCGGGCGCCCCCGACGGCGCGGACGGCGCGCCATTGCCCGAGGAGCCGGGCGAGCCAGTCGAGGATGTGCCGTTCTGAGCCGGAACGCGTGGTGGCGCCTCAGGAAGATGAGATGCGCACAGAGGCACAGAGACACAGGGGCTAAGTGAAGATGGGGGATTTCTCTGTGGCTCCGTGACTCTGTGCGAGATTAAGAATTGGGTACTCAGGTTCTGCTGCGCCTACCGGCTGCGCTATTTGGTGAAGGGCAGTTGGCGGTGGTATCTCGGGAAGATGAGATGCGCACAGAGGCACAGAGACACAGGGGCGAAATGCAGATGGGGGATTTCTCTGTGACTCCGTGGCTCTGTGCGAGAAACAAGGATTGGGTACTCAGGTTCTGCTGCGTCTACCGGCTGCGCTATTTGGTGAGGGGCGGCTGGTGGTGGTATCTCAGGAAGATGAGATGCGCACAGAGGCACAGAGACCCAGGGGCGAAATGAAGGTGGGAGATTTCTCTGTGCCTCAGTGGCTCTGTGCGAGATTAAGAATTGGGTACTTAGGTTTTGCTGCGCCTCAGCCGGAACTACGCAGATGGAGCGGAACCGCACCGTGCACGCAGTCGAACTATTCCGTGGTAGGGGCGTGGCTCGTCCACGCCCTTGTTTCCCGCAGAGAGGAAAGGGCGCGGTCAAGCCGCGCCCCTACATCCAACTGCATGGTTCCGGCTAAGCCGGAACGATGCAGTCAGAATGCGATTCCGCCGTGCACGCAGTCGAACTATTCCGTTGTAGGGGCGTGGCTCGTCCACGCCCTTGTTTCCCGCAAAGAGGAAAGGGCGCGGTCAAGCCGCGCCCCTACATGACCTGGCGGTCTGTCTCGATCCCTGAGCCGGCGCCTCACGTGCGCGCGCGGGGGAAGATGACTTCGATGCACGTGCCTCCGTTGTCGCGGGGCACCTTGCTCAGTCGCCAGCGGTGCGTTTGGCAGAGCCGTTCGACGAGCGTCAGGCCATACCCATGACCAGGCGCGGGCATCGCGGGGATGTCCCTGAACTCGGGCAGCCCCGGACCGTCGTCCTCGACGCGGAGGCGCCCATCGCCATCCACCGAATCCACGCGCACGCACAACTCGCCACCCGGGAGATGGGTGAAGGCGTTCCCGATCAGGTTGTGGCACAACACGGCCAGGACCTCGCGGTGGCAGACGATCGTCACGGGTTGGTCGGCGACCAGTTGGATCCGCAACGGGTGGGTGGGATAGAGCGCGCGGATCTCGTCGACCACCTCGCCGACGACCCCGGCCGCGTCGACCGGCTGCGTCGGCGTCCGATGGGAGCCCTCGCGGGCGACCATCAGGAAGATTTCGATCAAGCGTTCCATGCGATGCACGGAACGTTCGATTCGTCCAAAATACCGCTCCCGCGCGGAATCGTCCGCGCTGGTCTGAAGCAACGCGACCGCTCCCTTCAGGGTGGCCACCGGGGTGCGCAACTCGTGACTGCAGTCCGCGAGGAAGTCGCGCTCCCGGGTGAGCGCCTCGTGCAGACGCAACTCGTAGGCTTCCAGCGCGTGCTCGAGGAAGCCCACCTCGTCATGGTCACCGCGAGCCGTTCGGCCCGGCGGACGGGTATCGGCTTTCAGGTCGGGGTTTCGTTGCTGCACCCGCTCGGCCAGTGCGACGATCGGCTTCAAGGCCCACTGGGTGATCAGTGAACCCACGGAAAGGGCCACCCCGATGACAACGAGCGCCACAATCAGGAGCGAGACGTGAAGCCAGCCGCCAATCCCGTCGGTGTATTCCTCGGCCGAACTGACGAGCCAGGTCACCGGCTGTCCTGGTCCGGGCGCGTCGACCCAGATCACATATTCCTGATCCCAGTCGGACCACTCGGCCCGGTACAGGTAATCGAAGACCCCGGTCATCACTTCGGTGCGATGCTGCCCGTCGTCGCCGAAGGCTGAATACAAACCCTGCTTCGTGGGCGGATCTGCCAGTCCAAGCGCGGCGCTGATCGCTTCGCTGGACGAATAGCGGGTCACCCCGGGCGGCAGCGGCGCCGTCGGCCCGGCCTGGGCCGTGTGCTCGAGGAGGTGGGCGTAATACTTGTTCCGGATGAGCTCCTCGGCGGTGAGCAACAGGAGCCATCCCACCCATGCGAACACCGCGGCCTGCAAGACTGCCAGGCCCACGAGCAGCCAGCGAATCCGCGAGGCGAGGCGGCCCGGCGGCCGTTTTTGCGATTCAATCATTTCGACGCGCGGGCTCGATCGCGACCATCTGATAACCCACCCCACGATGGGTATGGAGCAGCGCAGTGCGCTCCGTCCGATCCACCTCGGCGCGCAGCGTCGCGATGTGCGTGCGCAGCGCGTCGCTGCCGGGCGGTTCATCGGCCCAGAGATGACGCTCCAGTTCCTGGCGCGGGACGACAGCGGGGGATCGCGCCATCAGGTATTCCAGGATCGAGTAGCCCATGCGCGTGAGGACGAGTCGCCGCTCGCCCCGGCGGACCTCGCGGGTCGAGGGATTCAATTCGAGATCGTGCAGGCGCAGCACCGAGGAGGGGGTCAGCGCTGAACTGCGGCGCACGAGGGCCCGCAAGCGCGCGAGCAATTCGGGCAACGCAAACGGCTTGACCATGTAGTCATCCGCCCCGGCCGCGAAACCCGCCAGCCGGTCGTCGAGCAAGTCGGCGGCGGTCAACATCAGCACGGGAATCCTGGGTGCGATGCTGCTGCGCAGGCGACGACAGACCTCGAGCCCGTCCATCACGGGGAGACGAAGATCCAGGATCACCGCTGCGTGCGTTCGCTCGTTCACGCGGTGCAGGGCGAGGGCTCCGTTGGGCACGTAGTCGACACTCCATCCCCGTTGCTCGAGATAATCCTGAATGTTGCCGGCCAGGTCGAAATTGTCCTCCACGAGGAGAACAGGGGTGTTGGGAGCGTCGGTCATCCGGGAAAGCGCGCGGGGGCGAGGCGGGCCATCGTCCGCGCGGTTGCGGGACTTGGTGGCCGCAACCCGCCGGCATTTCAATCTGTATGTTCGGCGAAAGTTGGTGGGCGTGATCTGCGGTCCGGAATTCGATCAGGAGGCGCGGCTGGGTTTGAGACACGAATTGCACGAGTGGGCATGGAAGGGGGAGGTGAGAAGGAGGGAGGCGGTTGACCGCGGATGGCGCGGATGCACGGGGATTGGTGTTATTCGTGCCATTCGTGTCCCTGCGGCGATTGAGAGATTGGGATTTGGCGTTTCTTTAACGTTCGCCTCACGACATGTTCGCGGGATCTGGAGTAGCTTGCAGCAACATGGACACGCACGCTCGCGCCCGGAAATTCGAGATATCCTGGTTTGCCCTTTCAGTACTGCTGATGGGCTTTCCTTTTTTGGCCCACGCCGCCGAGGCGGCCGGTGGGATGACTATCCTGGTGAGGGATCAGATCACGGCGCGGCCACTCCCTGGCGTGCAGCTCACGATCACGGAACGTGAAACGGGTTCCACGCGAACCGTTGAAACAGACGCGCAAGGTCGCATCGTCGTCGAACCGCTCGACCCGGGCCTCTACGCGGTGAACGCGACGAAGAGCGGGTTCGCTTCGTCGTATGAGCCGAGCGTCCGCGTGATCACGCGCAAGAACATCCAGCTGGATGTCGAACTGCTCCGCGAGCCCGTGGTGCTCGAGAAGGTGGTGGTGCGCGCCCGGCAGGCGGATGTCTCGGCGTCGGCGTCGAGCACCTTTCGGAACCGGGAGGAATTGGAAAGCGCCGTGGGCGGTGGCGCCGATCCGCTCCTTTCGCTGGACGGGTTGCCAGGCCTGGCCTCCACGGGCGAGTTCGCCAGCTTCAGCGTGCGCGGCCGGGGCCCGCGGGACAATCTGTTGTTCGTGGATGACTTTCCCTTCGACAAGGCGGTGCACTTCGATGCGACGCTGGGTGAGGACGAGGATATCGGCGGCGGCGGGCGTTTCTCGATCTTCGCGCCGAATGTGATCAGCGGTGCAGAATTCTCGCCGGGTGGATGGGGCCCTGCGTATGGAGGCCGCGCGGCCTCGCTGCTCAAGCTGGAGGTCGCCGGGGGCAACCCGAGTCCGTCGGCGAGCCTGCGCCTGGACCTCGCGGGTTATGAAATCGGCTACGACGGCCCAGCCGGGATCACGGAAGGCTCCACGTTGCTCGTCTCCGCCCGACGACTGGATTTTGGCGACCTGTTCGAGATGATCGAGGAACTGGACATCGGGGAGCCGGTGTTGCGGGACGTCATCGTGAAATCCGTCCTGCCGATCAACGCGAACCACACGCTCGAAGTCCTGCTGATGGACACCCATGAGGACTTCACGCGCGGGGTCACCCACGTGGAGGCGTCGCCGAATTTTGAGGACGTGGCGCTCCTGGATTTCGAACAGGATAGCGATCTGTACGGCCTGACGCTGCGCTCCCTGATCGGGGCGGACGCGGTGCTGACGAACAAGGTTTACTATCGCAAGAGCGACAAGATCAGCTCCGAGGGCGAATCCTTTCCTGATCTCGTGCCTGCGGATTCCCCCCCGTCGAGTTATCCCGTGAGGGAAAAGATCATCACCATCCGTGAGGATGAGAAGGAAATCGGCTGGCGGAGCGACTACGTGAGGCCGAATCAGTGGGGCGTGTTCAGCGCGGGTATCCAGGCAACCCAACTGGATCTGAACTACGACACGGTCCTGGCGGGCGACTGGAACCGGTTCATCTACGACAGCGATGACTTCAGGCCGAACCCCGCTCAACGCTATATCGTGCTGACGCCCGGCAACACCAACTCCTCCCTGCGCCGGAAGGAAACGAACTATGCGGCGTACGTGGACCAGGTTTTCGAGCGCGGCGATTGGGATGTCCGCACCGGCGTGCGGCTTGAACGGGACGGTTTTGCCGACGAAAGCCTGGCGTCGCCGCGGTTTGGCGCCAATTGGCGGCCGGGAAATGGCGTCCGGTATTTTGCGACCGCCGGTCTCTTTCATCAGTCGCCGCGGTATTTGCACCTGGCTGCCGACTCATCGAACCAGCTCGAGAACGAGGAAATCATGCACGGGAGTGTCGGCTTTCAATATTACCCGAGCAGCCGCTGGTCGGTGCTGACTGAATTCTATTATCAGAACCTCGACAAACTGGTGGTCGACCAGGATCGGGTGCGCGGAACGTTTGCCAACATCGGTGACGGCACCTCGTACGGCGTCGATGTCGTGGTCAACGGGACGATTCGCGAGGGCCTCTACGCGACCGCCACGTATTCATACAATGACATCGTCATTGACCGGAAGGATGGTCGCGGTGACATGCCCGCCGACTTCAGTCGCGAGCATGTCGCCACGCTCGGCGTGACCTGGGAAATCAGCGACCGCTGGAAGGTCGCCGCGCGGTACAAGTATCTTTCCGGACGCCCGACTGACGCCTTTGTCATTCACTCCGACGTGTTGGCGCCCGGCCAACCCGTGCGCTACTCGAAGGAGATCACGGCTCGTAATGTCGGTCGCGCGGACGATGTCGGTTTGTTGAACGTTCGCGTCGATTACCGCCGCGCGATCGGTCCGGTCGATGTCACGGCCTTTATCGATGTCATCAACGTGACAGCGGCGTCATCGAGTGGCGACAATGAGTTTGATTACCGCCGGGGCATCTCGGTGGAAGACGAGAGCGAAGCCGAACCGCTCTTGGGCCTGCGCCTGGATTACGCGTGGTGATTAGGGAAAATAATTGGCGCACAGAGGCACAGAGACACAGGGGGCAAAAATACAGACGGAGGATTTCTCCGTGTCCCCGTGACTCTGTGCGAGAATAAGGAGTGAGTACTCAGGTTCTGATACGCCTGACGACTACGCTACTTGGTAAGAGGCTGCGGGAGGAATCCTCTGGAAGGCAATTGGCGCACAGAGGCACAGGGACACAGGGGGGCGAAAATGAAGACAGGGGATTTCTCTGTGTCTCCGTGGCTCTGTGCGAGAATAAGGATTGGGTACTCAGTTTCTGATACGCCTGACGACTACGCTACTGGGTAAGTGGCTGCGGGAGGAATCCTCGGGAAGATAATTGGCGCACAGAGGCACAGGGGGCGAAAATGAAGACGGAGGATTTCTCTGTGTCTCCGTGGCTCTGTGCGAGAATAAGGATTGGGTACTCAGTTTCTGTTACGCCTGACGGCTACGCTACTGGGTTGGAGGCTGGAGGAGGAGTCCTCGGGAAGATAATTGGCGCACAGAGGCACAGGGACACAGGGGGCGAAAATCAGGCTGAATCCACGGGAACCCATCAGGCCGCGGTTGGATCAATGATCCATGGCGGACGGATGAACGAGCGAGGCGTGGGATTTTGTCTGCCTAAATTCAATTCAGGAGGAAAACCGATGTCCGAAAAACACAAGGCGACCTTGAAGAAGGCGAACGCAGCGATCTCCGCCAGGGACCACGAGGGATTCTTGGTTCACTGCACCGAGGATATCGAGTGGACGATGGTTGGCGACCTGAGGCTGAAGGGGAAGGAGGCCGTGCGGCGGTGGATGAAAACCGCCTATGCCGAGCCGCCGCGTTTCAAGCAGGTCCAGGCCATTGCCGAGGGCAATATGCTCGTGGTGACGGGCCAAATCATGGTCAGGGACGAGCGCGGCAAGGAAGCGCCTCACGCGTACTGCGACGTCTGGCGCTTCCGTCGCGGCAAGATGGCGGGATTGATGGCCTACGTGGTCAAAACGAAAGTTAATCCCAAGCGCGGCCGCGGTTCGGCCTGATGGTTGAGCGCTTGCGGGGGCTAAACGGGGCTGCCGATCAAGGACTGTTTTGCGGGGTCGTTTTCGACCGACCGGCCTTCACCGACTGAATTCGGGCAGTGCGCCGGGGGTGTTCACGGCGGTGCGCGGGGAGGGGAGGAACGAGCATCCGAGCTCGCCGACCTTGTAGGCGCCGGAAACCGGGCCGAGGCCCGTGGAAGCCTTCGCTTCGGCTTTGACGCCGATGTCGTGCAGACCGTCGCGCCCGGCCTTCACGTAGAAACCTTCCTTCACACTGCCGATGCCGGGAATCGACTGCTTCGGGCCGATGAAACCCGTGACCTCGCCGTTCAGGTCCAGGCCGATCTCACCCGAGACCCCGAGGACCTCCGGGATGACATCCGCCTCCAATTCGAGGGACACGCTGTTGCAGTTGATTTCGACGCCGGCGGGCCCGAGGTCGAGCGAGACAGAGAAAGCCGCTTGCGCGTCGCTGCACTCCGGGCCGCTGCCGGGCTGGCCCTCTTCCAATCCCACGATCGTCGGGTCGTAGGCGGCCCCGAGCGTGCTGAACAGGTTCGTGACGGCGGAAAGCATGTCGGCCTCGGCCTTGAAGCGCGCTTCCTCGGCGGCGGTCTTGAGCACCGTGCGCAGCTCCGGTGCGCCCACGACCGACAGCATCCCGTGCATGATCGCGCTGTGCAGGATGTATTCCCGTCCGACCGCATCGTGGTAGGCGGCCAGAGCTCCCTCGATGCTGTTCAGCGCGTTGTCGGTCGGGCCGTTGAGTTCCTTCGCGTATTGGCGCACCAGCGCGGGCGTCATCTGCTTGCCCTGGCTCTCATGGGCCTGGCGCTCCGCGATGGGGAGGCGCTGCTCGAGGGTGCGGGACACGAGGGCTTCGGTTTTCGCGTCCAGTTCTCGCCGGAGCAGATCCACCTCCTGCGCAACGCGTCGGAGTTCCGGCGTGGCGGAATGCCGGTTCATGGCGCGGTTGACCAGCGCCGTCTGGCGCCAGGCATAGGCGGGCGGAACGGAGTCCTCCCGGGCGCGCCATTTTTCCCAAGCCGCGCCGATCACCTCGTTGTGCAACCGCGCCTGCTCCTGATAGGCGGCCTGCCAGCGCACCATGTAGGATTCCATCATGCCCATCATCTCCTCCGCCGAGCGCGGCCGCGGCACCTTGGGTACGGAGCCGGGGCGTCCGCCGCTCAGGTCGTAGAGATCGGCCAGCGAGGGCACGACCTGATCGCCCTGCGTGAGACCGTCGCGTTCCGCGCGCGCCTCCTCGACGGTTTCGGGATCGTGATCGAGATCGATCAGCTTGGCCCGCTTGCGTAAGGTGCCTTGGAGAAACGCCACGCGGGGCTCCTCGCCCAGCTTGGCCTGGACGAAAGCGAACAGGAGCGCGGCTTCGCTCAGGTTGGGCTCCGCGTGGACGAGGCGTTGCAGCGGTCCGCGCGCCTGAGCGTATTCGCCGCGCAGGAATTGCGCGTAGGCCCGGAGGTAGGCGACGTATTTCGGGCCGCCGATGCCCAGCGGCCCCGGCGGCAGCGATCCGCGTTCGGCCGCCGCGATGAGCGGGAGGGCCTCGTTGGCCCGGCCGCCGGCCAGCGCGCCCGCCGCGAGATTCAAGAGGACGCTCGCGTCGGCCGGCGCCTTCTCGACGGCCAGCAGCAGGCACGCGAACGCGGGCCCGCCCTTGCCCCGTGCGTAGAGTCGCGCCGCGGCTTCCTGCAGTTGTTCGGTAGATTGGAGCGTCGGCTCGCGCCGGGCGCCGTCGAGCATCTGGCGGGCCTCCCCGGACGCATACGGGGCGCGCAACTCCCGCAACGCCGCGGTCTCGGTCATCGCGGCCGGGGTGACGCTGCCGCCGAGCTCGGCGTTCAGCTCGAGGAATTCGTCCAGGCGTGCGCCCACCTCGATCACCTCGAGTTCGAGGACGGAGGCGGTCGGGTCCGCCGGCGCCTGGTAGGGATTGCCGCCGCCACCGCCACCGCCCGCGACCACCGTGACATTGGGCAGTTGCGCGTGCGCCCCCGCAAACAAGGCGGCCAGCCCAAGCAAGAGTCCCCCAATCGCCCGGAATTTCATCGCGCGAGTGAGCCGCAACCGCACCGCGCTTTCAAGGCCGGAGCGGACCCTAGGCGCGGTCGTGGGGAAACCACGAGATACACGGAGCACTAGAACGGCCTCGCGCCGAGTCCGCGCGGGCCGCCAAGGACCGGAAACTCTGCGTCGTTGGGGCGAGGGGCGCGGGCGCCCAGACGCGCCGCCCGGGCGATTCTATTTGTTCGCTCGCGGCGACAACCACCCGTTCTGCGTCAGCCAATCCATGATGGCTCCCTGCCAGCGATCGCGCGGCAGGAGGAACAAGCCGTGTTGTCCCTTTTGAAACAGGTGCGCTTCGACCGGCACGCCGACGTGGCGCAGGGCGTCGAAGAATGCGACGCTGTTGGCGACGTCGACCAGACGGTCGTCAGCGGCATGGAGGATCAGCGTGGGCGGGGTGTCCTTGGTTACTTGAAGTTCGTTGGAGAAAAACCGGATTTTGTCTTCCGATGGGTTGTTGCCCAGGAGCCCGGCGCGCGAGCCCATATGGGTGATCTTGGCGTCCATGCTGATGACCGGGTAGATCAGAACCAGGAAGTCGGGGCGCAGGTTGAGGCGATCGGGATTGTCGATGTAGGCCTGGTCGAAGTGCGTGGCCAGCGTCGATGCCAGGTGTCCGCCAGCGGAGTAGCCGATCACGCCGATGCGGTCCGCATCGATGTTCCATTCGGCCGCATGGTGGCGGGCGAAGCGCATCGCCTGCTGGGCGTCCTGCAGCGGGCCCATGGATTTATCAACCATGGTTTGGTCGCTGGGGAGGCGGTACTTGACCACCAGTGCCGCGATGCCGTGGTCGACAAAGTAGTTGGCCTGTTGAATGCCCTCGAACTCCCAAGTGAGGCCGGCGTAGCCGCCGCCGGGGAAGATCACCACGGCGGCGCCGGTGGCTTTGGCCTTGGCGGGCAAGTAAACCTGGACCGTGGGCCGCGAGACTTTCTGGATCCAACCCTTGTCGGCGCCCGATTCCTCGTCGGGGCCGGGCTTGGAGTTCGGAATCGCCGCGTCACCGTACAGCGGGAAGCTCTGCATCTTCGGCGGGAAGAAGGATGCTCGCTCGTCCGCCGGAGCCGGCCTGGCCGGAGCGGGCGATGCCGCGCTCGCCTGCGCGGATGTTGCGATCACCGAACCGAGAAAGCCTGCCGCGAACAGTACGAACAACTTTTTAGGCATGATCGGAACGTGCTTCGGAGCCGCTGATGCCGCGAGGCAAAAGGAATCCTGCCGGAGGAATCTCGGGAAGATGGATTGCGCACAGAGGCACAGAGACACAGGGGCGAAAACGAAGGCGGGGGATTTCCCTGTGTCTCCGTGACTCCTTGCGAGAACAGGAATTGGGTGCTCAGGTTCTGCTGCGGCTAAGTGCGGCGCTATGAGGGCTGCAGGGGAACCTCGGGAAGACAGATTGCGCACAGAGGCACAGAGACACAGGGACGAAAATGAAGACGAGGGGATTTCTCGGTGTCTCCGTGGCTCTGTGCGAGAACAAGAGCGGGCAGGAGGACCGCGATCGAGGGCGAAGGGAAGAAAACGGCCCGCCCCTTCCAGGTGATCAACGCTGATCGCGCGCGGCGGACGACGCTCGGCGGCGGCGCCAGACGGCGAGACCGAGCGCGCACACGCCGGCGATCGCTGCGTAGGTCGACGGTTCCGGCACGACGGTCAGGCGAGTGATTGAAAATGCCGAGCCGTACGCCCTGCCGTCAGTGTTGTAATCCGCAGTGTTCAGATCTGCGAAAGGACCGTCTTCGGTGCTGTAGGATGTGAACGAAAAACCACTCCCGGTCGGGAGTTCGAACCCGAATTGCACGAACGCTGGTGAGGTGGTCAGGTCGGTGTCGGCCAAAAAGACGTAACGCGGTACGTTGTCCGGTTCTTCTTCTTCCAAAGTCGGGATCGTGCTCGAGTTTATACTATCAAAGCCAAACGACTGGGTTCCGAAGCTGCCCGAGATTGCCGTGACCGACTCGGCGGAGAACGCATACCAGTTTCCCGTAGCGTTGGGCCCTTCCAGGGCGTGCTGGGGAAAGACCCCGATGTGGGGATGCGTCGTGAGGTCGAAGGTGAAGGTGAGCGAGAACGTATAGGGCGCCGAATTCACCCCGAAGACCGAGCCGTATTCGAATCTATCGACGTTCATATCGATTCGATACGTCTCCACTTGCGCCGGAGCGACTGCGGCCAGCAAACACGCGATCACGGCGCCACGAAGGAATGAAATCATCCGGCGAGAACAAAGCCCGCCGCGAGCGTGCGCAAGCTTTGCCCCAAGTGAAACAGGAAACTAAGGGATGCCCTGAGCAACACGACGCGAGGCGCACGCCGATCCCCGGCGGAATCAGAGGCGAGGGTCGGATGTAACCGGGTAGGAAACCACCAAACACAACGAACGCCCGAAAGGTCAGGCAGCCGGGACGCTGGGCCCGCCGTTCGATGCGGGACGAATTCGAACGAGGGTGGGCGGGAATAAGCAGGCTGACTCCGTGCGGTCGGACCAAGTCAACGAATCCATTCCAATGCGGGGACCACCCAGGCGTCGTGGGGTTGGTAGAGCAGGGCGTGGCCGAGTCCGGTTTGGGTAATGATCTGTCGGGAGGAGGAGAGGTCGGGCGAATTTTTAAAGTATTCGTGTGCGATCCAATCCCGGGCGTCGGCTTCGTCGTGGATGGCCAGCACATGGCCATGAAGGGGGAATGGCTCGATCGACTTCATGCGATAGGTGCTGGCCAAGAGAACGTAGCGGATGTCGGGGTTCGCCACGGCCTGCGACACGCGGGCGGCGATGATGCCGCCGAGCGACGCGCCGATCACGGCGATCCGGCGGCTGGGCACACCGCCCCGTTGCAGGGCGTCGATCCAGGCGACGACGCGGCGCACGTTGGCGGCTTCGTCCGCATCGTCCTGGCGAATTTCACTGATGACGGTCACGCCCGGGGCCGCCAGTCGTTCCAGGATGGCGCGGTATTCGTAGGGGCCGAAGTGCTCGCTGACCGGGCGCCCGTTTGAGCCGGTCACGATCGCACCGTGAAGATAGATGACGTAGTGGACCTGCGGGTCAGGCGACCGGGGAGGAGCGTCGAGCATTTCCCCGGCGTTCGCCACGACGCCCAGCAGGGCGGCCACTCCCAGCATCAACCGTTTCATTTCGCGCAATCTTTCATGCCTCAGCCTCGCCGTCACGCCGACAAATGCGGAAGAGCCCGCCCGCCGTGGGGTTGTTCTGATTTGATGGGCCGTGAGCGAGGGCGAACGGGATTGAAGCAGTGTGACGCCGGTTTGGCCGGCCTGCGGCGAGGCAAAGGCAGTCGATCCTTTTTGGACCACGGATGCTCCGCCTCACGGCTGCGCTACGGTGTGCGCTTCGCCTAATTGGTTCCGCGGTGGATTCGGCGCGGCTGATCGCCGGCGGTTTGCCGCCCTCAGTTTCCGCGGCGGCGTTCAACCCCACCGAGCGCGGCAATACGGGGCGGGCGATAATTCAGGGCAAGCGGTCGACGAGGGGGTGGTTCAGCGGTCGGGTACGCCGAAGAGGGTGAACTCGGCCACGGCGGGTCGGATGCCCGGCGGATGTCCGGTGACGACGAGGCGCGCGCGCTGGGCTGGGGTCGGGGCGGACTCGCGGTAATCGATCAGGAAATCCTCGGTGCTGGCGGTGCGGTCGATGATCGTGGTCCACACGCCGGGGGCGGTCTCGGCCTCGATGCGGTAGCGGAAAGGTCCGGGCAACACGCCGCCCGGGACATCGAGGCCGACGTCGCGCCAGATCACGCGCGCAGCATGGATCGTGGCGCGGTTGGATAAGGCGGTGGTCAGTTGCGGCGCGACGTCATCGTCGGCCGGCAGCCACCAGGTGGTCATGGCATTGTCAGCGGCGAAGCGTCCGTACGAGTTTGGCGCATTGGAACTGCCGAGGGTGGGTTCGCTTTCGTTGAGGACTTCCCATGCAATGGCGGGCTCGCCACCGGGGAGGGCCTGCGGGGTGACCGTGGCCTTGGGCACGTAGATCTCGCCGTGCTCGTCGAACTCGACGAGGTCCAGGCCCAGGCGGCGCTCGAAGCCGTGCACGACGCAGGCGAAGACGGTGTAGAAAACCCAGTGGCGGCCGGCGGGTCCGCGGATGATGGAGCCGTGGGCGGTGCCGGTGACGAGGCCCTCGGTGGTGCGGAAGATCGGGTTTCGTTTCTGGGGCACGAACTCGCCGAGCGGGGAGTCGCTCACATAGGCGCCCATGGTGTAGGTGCGGTATTGGGTGCCGCCGGCGGAGTAGGTGAGGATGTACTTGCCGTTGTGCTTCACCATCCACGCGCCCTCCATCCAGCCGGTCTTGGGGTTCTGGTTGTGGCTGCCGACGCGTTGCCATTTGTTGACGTCGGGCAGGAACGGGATCAGTTCGCGCGGCTTGGAGATCGCGCGGGTGGGGTCGGCCGGATCGAGCTCGACGCCCCAGATGCCGGAGTTCGGCGTGCAGCCCCAGTAGTAGAAGAGGCGGCCGTCGTCATCGGAGAACAGCATGGGATCGATGTGCGGGGGCAGGCCGGGAACGGCGGGCAGTTCCATCTTGCCGATCGACGCGAAAGGCCCGAGCGGGGAATCGCTGGCGTAGATCTCGGCGGAGGACATGAGGAGGAAACGGCCGCGGTGGTGGACGACGGTCGGGGCATAGCCGACGTCGCGCAGGTTGAGCGGGTGATGCTGCCAGGTGCGGCCCTCGTCGGCGCTGACCCAGGCCATGTCGACGGACGGATAGAGGTACCATTTCCCCTCGTGCCAGAGCGCGGTGGGGTCGGCGAGTTCGCGGTATTGTTCCGCGCGCTCGACGAGCCAGAGGCCCTGTTGCGTGATCGGCTGGCCCTTGGTGACGTCGCGCGCGAGGCGGCCGATGGGATAGTTGGGCAGCGGGAGAGGATTGATCAGGCGGGTGGGGGCGGGGGACGCGCCGGCATCAGCGGACAAGCGGGAAACCACGAGGACCGAAAACAGGGCACAGACCAGGAAGGTCAAATGACGGTGGGGCATCCGGCGAGGGAGGCGCGAACGCCCAGCCGGCGCAAGCCTGCCGGCGCCCGCGCTTGCCGTCGGGGAGAGCAGCAGATGGGGCCGGGGTTTGGGGCTTGGGGATCGATTTCTTGGTTACGGAAAAATTACGACAGAGGGCTTCGTTTCGTAGAAGATTTTGGGAGTCTGCGGCATGGCGCGACGACTTCGGTTGGAATCTGAGGCGGGGGTGTACCATGTGCTGAATCGCGGGAACTACCGTGCACACCTCTTTCGCTCCGACAGCACCAAGATGGCCTTTCTCAAATGCGTTGGTGAGACGTGTGAGCGCACGGGTTGGCTGGTGCATGCTTGGTGTATCATGTCCAACCACTATCATCTGGCGATATCCACGCCGCGGGCGAACCTCGTGGAAGGCATGTGCTGGTTGCAAGGCACCTTTGCCGCTCGGTTTAACCGCTGCCGGCGTGAGCACGGGCATCTTTTCCAAGGACGCTATAAGAGCTTGATCGTGGATCCAGACGCGGGACAGGGGCCGCTCTGCCACTACATCCATCTCAATCCCGTGCGGGCACATCTCTGCGTGGCGCTGGGCTTGAACGACTATGAATGGACGAGTGCACTTTGGCTGTTCCGACCCTCTTTGCGTCCGGACTGGTACGATCCTGTGTCCGCGCTGAGGCACGCCGGCGGGCTTTCCGACACGCCGGCGGGGCGCCACAAGTACCTCGAGTATCTGGCCTGGCTTGCGGAAAACGAGCCTGCCCGGAAGCAGCAGCGATTTGAGGCGATGTCGCGGGGCTGGATTGTGGGTGCCGAACCGTTCGCCCGTGCAATCATTCAGGAGCATGACGAACTGGTGGGGCATGGGCCGCGACTGGCCGTGGAGTTGCGGGAGGCGCGCGAGGCGGGATGGCAGGAACACTTAGAGCGGGAGCTGCGTCGCCTGCGGCGTAAGCCAGATGAAATCGTCGCCTCCGGGAAATCCGAGCCATGGAAACTGGCGGTGGCGGCGGCGTTGAAGGCCAGGACCACGGTAACGAACCGCTGGCTCTCCGAGCATTTACGGATGGGCAATCACCACGAAGTGAGCCGCAAGGTGAGCGCATGGATTCGGAATTCGGCGGGCAAGGCCGGTTGAAACCCCAAACCCCAAACCCTGACCCCGTCGGCTCGGCCCACTCTATGGGCTTGTCGTAATGCTGAGACGGTAGTTCCCGGGGGTGAGGAACTGAACGAGTCCGAGGTCGCGGAGTACTTGAAGCTGTTGCCGTAGCTTCTCCCGAGGATGGCGGTTTGTCGGAAAGCGCTGCAAGATCGCGGGAGCACAAGCTTTGAACGCGTCGTCGGTGGAAAAGTCGCGAAGGCCCGATCGGATCAGCTGCTGAAAGACAAGCTGCGTCCAACCTGCGCTCCGTGGCAGTAATTCCTCCGCTTCGTCCCGGGGTATTTCGAGGGTTTCCGATTCGTCCTGTTCCAGTAGCCGGATCTGGTGACGAGTAGGTAGACGAGCCTTGAGTCGCTCAACGGACGCAACGAGCGTGGCGAGTTGACTCGCGGACCACTTGGATGGTCCGGGCCTCACGCCGAAGCCAGAGTGGACAAGAGCTGCGAGGTGACGTGCGACAGTGGCGTCAACAAGTCCCACGCCGCACTCGGCATTCCGATACCATCCTGAATTAGTCGCGTTGGCAGAGGTCACCAACGCTTGGCGTTCGTCGAAGACGTATATCTTGGCATGGAGACGATCGAGACCGAGGACCGTGGCGGTGGACGCGATCTTAGTCAGGGCGATGATGTCCGACGCGCCAGCCGCAAAATCAACCAGTCGTGTTCTCGTGAGTAGTGTGACCTTTGCCGAGGTGGGAAACCGGCTCAAGAACTTGACGAGTTCATCGCCCACGAACGGACTCGCGATGGTCGCTGACTCTCGGCACACGCGTGCGGCGCGATCCAACCAGCGGTGCGATGGTGTCGTGACAATCTCCACCTTACACTTCGCGCAGCAGAGCTTGAGATTCCTCGGACAGCGCATCCAGCGGTGCGACGGTGAGTTCGACCGGCCGATCTCCTTCGGCGACATCATCCCAGTCGATCAGCGTCACTTCAGCGTCGCGGTTACTGTATACAGCCGTCACGACGCCACCAGAGCATTCAATAATCAGTTTGGTTTTCATGTGCTAATGATCCTTCAGTTTGGCGGCCTGCAGCGGAAATAAGCCCGAAAGAGCCGGCCCGAGCAAGCGCCGAGCTGATAGACGCCGGTAAACCGCCGTCGCCGGTCGATAGGAAGTCGCGAATTCCCATAAACCACAAAGCGCGGCTCCATCGGCATTCTCCTGATTTGACGGACCGCGCCTGAAGACGACCACAAACTACAAAGCCTAGGGTCGGGCTGATTTGACGGACGGTGGACAGAGGGAAAACGGGAATAAAGCAGCCTGACTCCCTCCGGCTGCTCTTACGTAGCTTCACGTATTCACGCCGGCGCGATTGCTGGTAGATTTGCCGCATGCATCGCCCCGGTTCGCCGTTCCACTCGGTTCAACGCGCCATCGCCGCGGCGGTGATGGTTCTGGCTGCCGCCACCGCTTCTGCTCAATGGGCATACTACGATGCCTTCAAGGCGAATCCCGCGGCGAGCCTGGACGTTTCGGGCGCGAAGGGCATGGCGGCCTCGAAACGAGTGCTAGTGCCGACCGTCTACCTGCGGGTGGTGACGTCCGGCAGCGTCTTTGTGGCGAAACAAAAAGGGAGCGGGACGGCCTCGGCGAAGGCGACCTACACCGTGGAGGGCCACGATCGTGAGGCGCTGATGTCCTTGGCGAAAAAGATCGAAGCGGACTATGTCAGTCAATTGAAGGCGGCGGGCTGGGAAGTGCTCACCTACGCAGACGTCGCCGACGACGAAAGCGTGAGGAAGATGGAGCGTGGGCGCGGGGAGGGCGCCTTGAATTTCCCGGTGCAGAAAGATTCCAACGGTGCGGTGTACGCAATCGTAGCGCCGTCAGCCGAGCAGACCTTCAAGCCGGCGATGCAGGGGCCGACGTGGCCATTTCGTTTCGTCAGCAAGGAGCGCAACGCCACGGTCCTTATCCCCCAAGTTGACATCATCGCTCCTCAGGTCTGGGCGGAATCGAGCAGCGGCTACAAGAGCGTCTCGGCCGAAATCAAGCACCTGCCCGGCATGAATATGAATTATGCGATGGTGCAGGGTTTGACCCCGAAGGGCGGCGGCGTGCTGATCAAGCTCAAGGGCGCCGTCGTGAACACCACGGAAAACGCAGGAAGCTTCACCGGCATGAAGGACAAGACCCCCAGTGCGGCGAACGGATTGAGCAAGGGCTTGGCGATCCTCGGCGGCGGGGGATCGATTAACCGCGCTTCGGGTACCTACCACTTCACGATCGATCGCGAGAAATTCGATGAGGGTGTTCTCAAAGGCGCCGAAACCTTCCTTGCCGCGACCGTCAAAGCGCTCCGATAAGTCGTCTCTAGCTTAACCCGCAGCCTAGACGGGATCGAAAGGAGTCAGGTTAGGGTGCCCTGATTTGACGGTCAGTCGACGGATGCAAACGGGAATAAAGCAGCCTGACCCCTTCCGGTCGCTCCGGCCCTCCGGCCGCTCAAAGCTGTTGCACGCTCTGGCAGGTCGCCATTTAAACCACGCCGTGCAGGTTGATCTATTGGTTCTGATGGTAATTGGGGCGATTGTGGGCACTTGGCTCGCGATGTGCCCTCACCATGTTTGTGCGATTAATATCCGTTACCTTGAATCGAGACCCTATCGACCCGGACGCGAGGCGAGCATCGCATTTTTGAGAAGTTTGACCGCCAGGCTTATCTATCGAGGGGTGGGCGTCGGTATTTTGATTTGGGTGGCATTGGCCGTGGCCACGGTATTGGTGTGAAAGGCTTGGAACGCGAGGTTGCGCCGGAGAGGCGATCCGGCTTCGGTTTTGCGAGGGAGGTAAAAGGTAAAGCATAGGGTCGCCCTGATTTGACGGACAGTGGACAGAGGGAAAACGGGAATAAAGCAGCCTGACCCCCTCCGGCCCCTATGGAAACTGGCGGTGGCAGCGGCGTTGAAGGCCAGGACCACGGTAACGAACCGCTGGCTCTCCGAGCATTTACGGATGGGCAATCACCACGAAGTGAGCCGTAAGGTGAGCGCATGGATTCGGAATTCAGCGGGCAAGGCCGGTTGAAACCCCAAGCTCCAAACCCTGACCCCGTAGGCGGCCCATAGCCTGAAAGTGTAACCCATGTCCCCGGACAATCTGTTACCTATGTCCCCGGATCATACCCCGGCTACGTCTTCGGCCGGCTCTGCCTCCTCGGCTTAGAGCATGTCTTTGCTCAACAGAAGCGCTAGATTGGCTGTAGCAAACATCACGCAGATTAGAGCGAAAAACCAAGTTCCTTGGCCTTTGAGACAGAAACCTGCTTCTTGTTTATGCGTTCCTCTCCAGTTTGTCGGTTGATTCGGCTGACTAATGTACCGTTCAAGTATCGCGATGCGGTCACTAAAGACGCCTATTATACCAATGAAAAGTACCATCGAAAGGGTTACCAAACCTAGGCAGATGATTCCTACCATATCAGCAGCCGGTTTTGACGCTAAAACTCCGGCAAATACGAAGCCCTGAATTGTGATATACCATGTGATTAGCGAGTGGTGGAATTTACGGTAGTAGTCGGCTTGCTCAATAAGCGGCTGATGGTCGACGACGCCATCATTCGCTGGTAAAGTTTCTTCTGAAGGCTCTGTGTTTCGCGCCACGGTTATTTCCGTGGTGGCCGTCGGGCCGCGGTAGAATTGCCAAAGCTCACCGATGATTAAACAAAGCCCCCCTAGTATGGCCAGATATCTAGTGGCAGGATAGCTGAGCATCGTGTTGATGAAGGACTGTCGGTTCTGAGCATTTCTAATTTCCTGTATATTGTCGAAAATCCACTTCTGCGTGAGCTTAGCGAAAAATAGTTCGCGCTCTGCAGGAGTTGATTCCTCGGGCGGTTTGGGGACATCCCATTTTATAGCGCTAATCGGTAGTGCATCCGCGGTTTTGGCGGCCTCAGATTGAATCAGAAATGTAAGCGCCGTGACGATCACGCCGAGCGTGATGCCGAGGATTTTGATGGATAGCAGGGTGCGGGCTGCATTCGTCATAGTTCATTTGAGTTAGGACGAGGTCGGCGGCCCATCATCGATCTCGATGGCGTGAGCGTATTATGTGAGCCTATGGTTGGCAATGCTGGATTCCGCGGTTGGCTGAGGGATGGACAGTGGGTCCCGTGGAAGCCGCTACCTCCTTTCCCCAATTCCTATTTAAGGCCGCGTTGTTTTAGTAGCTCCAAGAGATTTTCAGCCTCAGAAAATGGCTTCCATGCTGAATAAGGCGTTAGTCGATCCGAAATGAAATCCCCTGCGATCCTTGTTGCATCCAAACTGGGATCTTCTTTCAGAATTTTACCCGCAACAACAAGTCGCTCATCGAGCGTGCCATAGCTAGGCGTGTCATCCCTCAACACCATCCATGCTCCATGTGGGCGGTAAAGGCGTGGGAGTTTTAAGTAGGCAGCGAACCTGTCAGCCAGCGTCGTCGCTGTTGCAACGCCGTATTCGTTCGGAACCATCACCCATCGATCTGGTGGCTGACATAGATGCCACGCAGCGTTTCCATTAATAGCTGCGACAATTGCGGCAG
Organism: Verrucomicrobiota bacterium; assembly: GCA_023433275.1. Taxonomy (GTDB): domain Bacteria; phylum Verrucomicrobiota; class Verrucomicrobiia; order Opitutales; family Opitutaceae; genus Lacunisphaera. Next base: position 11,495 of record JAEZDN010000049.1, on the reverse strand, counting down.
CTATCGGAGCGAATTCAGTATTGTTGGCAATGTGCTGGCATAGGACCTTGTAAGATGCCCTGTCATCGGTTTGGGCAGCTTGGACCGCGGTTGAAAATTCGATAATGGTGCTGGCGCGGGCTGCGAGTTTCTCTGCCTGAAGTGCTTTAGACGCGACGAGGTCGATCGTGGCGCTCTGATTCTCGACCCTTTCCCTTATTTGACCTATCTCAGTTGCATCCGCACGTGCGCTTTCTGCGAGTGCTTTCACGGAACCGATTCCGGTTAGCGTTAATTCTGAACCTTGCGAAGAAACTACGAGGAAGAGGCCTCCGCAGAATGCGAGTGTCGCAACGGTGATCGCGAACCCCTTATGTTGATTAGCTCCCAGCACCCAAATCGCACAAAAAAGCAGCGAATTAATGATGAGGAATACGCCTAGAATTTTAGGGAGGGTCATATAATGAAGAATGGCGCGACCCGAAGCTGACGAGTCAGAACAGCAACGTTGAGTGCTTCTTATACACTGGGAGGAGAACGGATGTCGGTTAAAAAAGGCCGCGGTGACTTTCGTCGACCGCGGCCCGGAAGTTTAGGAGGTGTAGTTGGCTCTCACTGGCAGGCTGCCTCCGTCGCCGAGGCTATGGAGGCCACTGTCGCAGCTCGGCGTGTCATTGGCACGCCTCGCATTCTTCGCCGTTCTTCATGGCCTCAATACTGCAGACGCGTTTCTCTTCCGCGGAATACACCCGCTTGGCGGGGGCGGAAGAGTCGGAGACCTGAGACTTGAGACCTGAGACCTGAGCTTCGGCCATCGGAGGAGTCGTGACTGACTGCTGACCGCTGACTGCTGACTGCTCACTGGTCGCTGCACCCGCAACACCGCGGACTTCCTTTTTCACGCTGACCGTGGCTTTCTCGATGTTCGAGGCGCCGAGGGTGCGGAGATAATAGGTCGTCTTGAGGCCGCCGTGCCAGGCGGAGCGGTACATGTGGCTCAGGGTCTTCAGGTCCGGGGTCTTGAGCCAGAGGTTCACGGACTGGGCCTGGTCGATCCACTTCTGGCGGCGGGCGGCGGCGTCGATCACCCACTTGAACTCGACGTCGAAGGCCGTCAGGTAGCGGGCCTTCAGGTCGGCGGGGATCGTCTCGATGTCCTTCAGCTCGCCGTCGAAATACTTCAGGGCGTCGATCATCTCCTGGTTCCACAGGCCGCGGGCCTTGAGGTCCTTCACGAGGAACGGATTCAACACCACGAACTCGCCTGACAGGTTGCTCTTCACGTACAGGTTCTTGTACGTGGGCTCGATGCAGGGGGAGGTGTTGGTGATGTTGGAGATCGTGGCCGTGGGGGCGATGGCGAGGACGTTGCTGTTGCGCATGCCCTGCTTGGCGATCTTCTTGCGGAGCGGCTCCCAATTGAGGCGGCCGCCGCGGGGGACGTTGATCGGGAGGCCGCGCTCCTGCTCAAGGAGGTCGACGGTGTCGGGGGGCAGGAGGCCGCGGTCCCACTTCGAGCCCTTGTAGGTCGAGTAGGCGCCGCGCTCGGCGGCGAGGTCGGAGGAGGCCTCGTAGGCGTAGAAGGCGATGGCCTCCATGAACTCGTCGTTGAACTCGACGGCTTCGGGCGAGGCGAAGGCGACGCCCTTCATGTAGAGGGCGTTGGCGAGGCCCATGACGCCCATGCCGATCGGGCGGTGGCGCAGGTTGGAGCGCTTGGCGGCCTCGGTCGGGTAGAAGTTGATGTCGATGACGTTGTCGAGGGCGCGGACGGCGACGCGGATGGTGTCGCGGAGCTTCTCGAGGTCGAGGGAGCCGTCGGGCTTGAGGTGGGAGTCGAGGATGACGGAGCCGAGGTTGCAGACGGCGGTCTCGTCGTTCGAGGTGTTCAGCGTGATCTCGGTGCAGAGATTGGAGCTGTGGATGACGCCGACGTGGTCCTGCGGGGAGCGGACGTTGCAGGGATCCTTGAAGGTGATCCAGGGGTGGCCGGTCTCGAAGAGCATCGAGAGCATCTTCTTCCAGAGCTCAAGGGCCTCGATCTTGTGGGCCTGGATCTTGCCTTCCTCGGCGAGCTTCTCGTACTCGAGGTAGCGCTGCTCGAACTTCTTGCCGAAGAGGTGGTGGAGGTCGGGGGTCTCGTTGGCGCGGAACAGGGTCCAGGTGCCGCGGGCCTCCATGCGCTTCATGAAGAGGTCGGGGATCCAGTTGGCCGTGTTCATGTCGTGGGTGCGGCGGCGGTCGTCACCCGTGTTGCGGCGGAGCTCGAGGAACTCGAAGATGTCGTTGTGCCAGGACTCGAGGTAGGCGCAGCCGGAGCCCTTGCGCTTGCCGCCCTGGTTGACGGCGACGAGCTGGTCGTTGTGGAGCTTCAGGAAGGGGATGACGCCCTGGGATTCGCCGTTGGTGCCGGCGATGTGCGCGCCGGTGCCGCGGACGGAGGTCCAGGAGCCGCCGAGGCCGCCGGCCCACTTGGAGAGGTAGGCGTTGTCGGCGATGCCGCGCTGGAAGATGCCCTCGATGGTGTCGTCGACGTAGTAGAGGTAGCAGGACGAGAGCTGGCTGTGGAGGGTGCCGGCGTTGAAGAGGGTCGGGGTGGAGCTGCAGAAGCGGCGGCTCTTGTAGAGGTCGTAGAGGCGGATGGCCCAGTCCTCGCGGCCCTTCTTCTTCTCGTCGAGGAAGAGGCCCATGGCGACGCGCATCCAGAAGAACTGGGGCGTCTCGAGGCGCTTGGAGCGCTTGCCGGTCTTGTCGATGATGAGGTAGCGGTCGTAGAGGGTCTGGATGCCGAGGAAGTCGAACTCGAGGTCGGCGGACGGGTCGAGGGCGGCGGCGACCTTGGCGAGGTCGTACTCCTTGAGGCGGGGGGAGAGGCGCTTGATCTCGATGCCGCGGTCGATGTATTTGGCGAAGGCCTGCTGGTGGAAGCGCTTGAGGGCGCCGATGCCGTCCTTGACGATGTCCCAGCCGAGAACCTCCTCGTAGATGTAGGTGAGCTGGATGCGGCCGGCGAACTTCGCGAAGTCGGCGTCCTTCTCGATCAGGGTCTTGGCGTTGAGGACGATCGTGTTGTTGAGGTCGCCGAGGGCGATGTTGTCGAAGAGGGCGCGGCGGAGCTCGGATTCGATCTCGTCGGCGGTGAGGCAGAGGTCGAGGCCGATGGAGGCGAACTCGATGCGCTTCTTGAGATCGGTGCCGTTCCAGAGCTCGGTGGAGCCGTCGGGGCGCTGGACGACGATCATGGTCGGCTGCGCGGTGGGGGCGGCCGGGGTGGCGGCTTCCTCGGTGATGCCGGCGGCGGCGCGGGCGGCGGAGCGGTGGGCGCGGTAAAGGATGTAGTCCTCGGCGACCTTGTAGTGGCCGGACTTCATGAGTTCCTCCTGGACCATGTCCTGGACCTCCTCGATGTGGAGGAAGGCCTGTTTCACCTGGCGGGCGCGCTCGCTGATGGCGCGGGCTATGGCGGTGGCGGGGGCGGGATCCTTTTGGAGGGAGAGGAAGGCCTTGCGGATGGCGATCTCGATCTTGGCCTCGTTCCAAGGGACGACCTGGTTGTTGCGGCGGATGAGGCGGACGGTGACGCCGTGGGTGTCGCGGGAGGCGTTGAGCTTGGAAGCGCGCTTGAGCAGGAGGCTCTTGGCGACGTCGTGGGCGTTGTTGTCGACGAGGGTCTTTTCGATGAGCACGTAGAGGTCGTGGAGGGAGACGCGGATCGGGCCGCGTTCGAGGGCTTTCTTGGTGAGGTTGGAGGCGACCTCGCGGGTGACGTCGGCGACGAAGCGCTGGTTCTTCTCGTTGAAGATGTCCTTCTCGCCCTTGGCGAGGAGGAGGTTGGAGAGGGAGCGGCCGACGGTGTCGGCGACCTCGGCGAGGTCGAAGCGTTCCTCGCCGTGGGGGCAGAGGACCTGGACCTCGGGGACGGCGACGACCTCGTCGCGGAGGATGTCGCGCCAGTTATAATTCGGTTTCTGATCCTGGGGGGCCGTGGTGAGTTTCTTGAGGGCGAGATCTTGGGCGACGTGATGGCTCATGGGGGGAGAAGGGCTGAAGAGCTGAAGGACTGAGGGACGGCGGGAGGGGGACGGAGGGGGAAAGGTTACTGGTTAATTGTTATTTGTTATTGGGGGCCGAACGGGGGGCGGCTTAACGAAATAACGACTAGCTGAAAGGGATGGGAGCGGGGGGGCGGCAGTTATTGGTTAAGGGTTATTGGTTATTGGGAGGCGATCCGGCGGAAGCGGTGGCTTGGTGGATCGGACCCTTAACTAATAACAAATAACTGATAACGAGGCGGCGGCGTTGCCTTACAGCTCGTCGTCGCTGGCGCCGGAGAGGGCGGAGGACTTTTGGTACTCGGTGACGCGGCCCTCGAAGAAGTTTTGCTCCTTCTTGATGTCCATCATCTCGGCGAGCCAGGGGAGGGGATTCTTGATGCCCGGGTTGAGCGGGGTGAGGCCCACGCCCTCGAGGCGGCGGTCGGCGATGTAGTCGATGTAAGTGAGGAATTCCTCGATCGAGAGGCCGACGGCGTTCACCGGGAGGCAGTCCTTGATGAAGTCCTTCTCGAGTTGGACGCCCTCGGCCATGGTCTGGCGGAGTTCTTCCTTGAATTCGGGGGTCCAGATCTCGCGGTTCTCCTCGATGAGATCCATGAAGAGATTCCGGAAGAGCTCGATGTGGTTGGACTCGTCGCGCAGGGTGTAGCGGAACATCTGGCCGATGCCCGGGAACTTGTTCTGGCGGTAGAGGGAGAGGACCATGCCGAAGAGGCCGTAGAACTGGGTGCCTTCCATGCACTGGCCGAAGACGAAGATGTTCTTCGCGAGGAGCTGCTTGTTCTTCAGCTGGGTCATGTCGAGGTCGCGGCGGAGGTCCTGGGAGACCTTGTTCACGAACTCGTTCTTCGCGGTGATGGACTTGATGTCCTCGAACATGGCCTCGCACTCGTGCGGGTTGATGCCGAGGGAGGAGATCATGTAGAGGAGGGAATCGGCGTGGATGTTCTCCTCGTGGGCGTGGCGGCCGAGCACGAGCTTGAGCTCGGGGGCGGTGACGATCTCGCGGACGACGTGCTGGATGTTGTCACCGACGATGCCCTCGGCGGCGGAGAAGTAGCCGATGCCCATGCGGATGATCCAGCGCTCGATGTCGGACACGGTCTTCGGGTCGCGCCACTGCTCGATGTCCTTGCCCATCGGGATGTCCTCCGGCTCCCAGTGGTTTGCCTTCATCGTCTTGTAGAGATCGTAGGCCCACTGGAATTTCAGGGGGAGGATGTTGAAGTACGGGACCTGGCGACCGTTGATGACCTTCTTGGATGCGAACGCGGCCTCGGCCTTGTCTTGGTCGAGAACGAACGTCTTGGTGCCGACGGAAAATGATTTTTGCATGGCGGTAGCCTTGTTCTTGGTGCGGAGGGACGGATCTTTTGGGGAAAAGCACCGTGCTTTCCTGTGGTCTAGCGGCGGTTAAAAAGCGCTGGCGAGACCAAGTTGCCAAAACTTCCTAACACGTTGTCGACCACCACAGGATGTGGATGCCCGGAACCTTGACCACAACTAATGGGAATCGCGTTTGGCACCGTCAAACAGAAATCCGGCGCGCCGTGCAAATTTTTGGTCACTTTTTGGGTCGACATGAAATGCGGCGGTGAGCGTTTGCGGCGATGCGCGAAAATTTTCGCGCGCGCGTTGGTTTTCACTCGGAAAACAGGGTGGAGCGCGCGCGGCGGAGAGGCGCCGAATATTTTCTTGACGGAAAAATTTCGCGCGTGAGCGGAAATTTCAGAGGGGAAATTTGCGCGGGGAAAAGAGCTAAGAGCTGAGAGCTAAGAGCTGAGAGCTGAGAGCTGAGAGCTGGGAGCGAAGAGCGAAGAGCGAAGTGCGAATTGCGGAGTGCGGACTGCGGAGAGCGAAGGGCTAGCAGGTGATGAGCTGAGGGCTGAGGGCTGACAGCTGGGAGCTGAAAGCCGAGAGATGGGAGCTGAGCCTGAGCGATGCAGGCAGAATGCGATTCCGCAGTGTGCGCGGTCGAACGGTACGGTTGTAGGGGCGCGGCTCGTCCACGCCCTCGGTTCCCGCAGCGAGAAAAGGGCGCGGTCAAGGCGAGGTGCCACACATCGCTTACACTTGAGGTGCCAGACATCGTTTACAGGTGTTGAGTGGTGATCCAATTAGATCGGGGCGGGTGCTGGGAGGGGCGCAGCCCCTCCCGCTATGCCGGTAGGCGCTTCTAGGGCGGACCGCACGCATGTCGGCGGCATCGGTATCGTGCCGCATGCCAATGATGTGTTGGTGAAAGTAGATGGCGTGGATGCCTGGAGCGAGTGGCTTGGCGGCGAGTCGCTCGCCACTGCAAAGTGTAAGCGATGTCTGTCACCCAAACTGTAAACGATGTCTGTCACCATGACCAAGCCGCGCCCCTACATTCCGACACGCGTAGGCGATCCGCTCAGCGCATCCGGCCAAAGAACCACGCCGCGATGCCGATCATCGCCAGGTTGGGCATGGCGGCGGCCCACGCCGGCTCGATGATGCCGCGACCGCCCAACACCGTCGCCAGCGTGCTCAGGATATAATAAATGAAGAACAGGCCGATCGATTTCGAGACGCCCACGGCCGGGCTCACGCGCACGCCCGACACCGCGAAGGGCACGGCGATCGCGATGACGATCAGGGGACCGAGCGTGGAAAACATCACCGTGTAGTACCGCACCTCGTACCGCAGCACCTTCGGGCTCTGCTCCGCGTGGAAATAATCCGTGATCCGGCGGAGCTGGTTGAACGACAGGTCCTGCGGCTTGCGGTCGATCAGCAACATCAACCCGGGGTCCTCGGTGAAATGCGGCACGGTCCGCTCGGCAAACGTCACCGACCGCATCAGTTCGCCGAGCTCCGGATCAAACCACATCTCGCGCCCGTCGAGGAAGGTCCAGGAGCGGCGGGCCGGATCATACGACGCCTCGCGCGCCATCAGCCTGGTTTTTTCCCGGCGGTGCGGGTCCAGCTCCGACACCGTCACACCAAACGCCTTGCCCGAAAAGCGGCTGAACCGGTTGATGAACCACATGCGGTTCTGCGGGCGATTGTCGAACGCGACGCTCGAGACCAGCCCCAGCGTGTCCCCCGGTTTTTTCTCCGCCTCGGCGCGAAATTCGAAACTCTCGAGCAGGCTCTGGGAGGTTTCCACCGACCACGGCACCACGCTCGAGTTCAGCCAGAGGGAGAGCCCCGACAGCGCGATTCCCGCGAACCACAGCGCGCGCGTCGTGGCGAAGATGTTCAAGCCCGCCGCTCGGATCGCCGTCAGCTCGTTGTTCCGGTGCAACTTTCCCAGCACGAAGAGCAGGGACAACAGCATCGAGATCGGCAGCACCACCGTGAGGTAGCTCGGCATCAGCGTGCCGAAGTACCACAGGATGTCCCCCGCGCCCGCGCCCACCTGGATCAGGTCGCGCAAATTTTCATACAGCGCGATCATGAGCAGCAGGCCCAGCGTCGCCGCGAGCAGCAGGCCCAGCATCTTGAGCCATTCGGACAGGAGATAGCGGTCGATCAGGTTCAACGTCGAACCCACAGAACCAGCCCCCTGACCGGTGGCAAAGCCGAATCGTCCGCGATCGGCGCCTCCGCACCAGTTGGGGTTTGCACGAGGTATTGTTTTTCCTTTCATCCGCGCATGGCAAAAACCCAAGAAGCCTGGAGTTCCAGGCTCGGCGTAATTCTGGCGGTGGCGGGCAGCGCGGTGGGACTGGGCAATTTCCTTCGGTTTCCCGGACTTGCCGCCCAGTATGGAGGCGGGGCCTTCATGATCGCCTACTTCATTTCCCTGCTCGTGATCGGCATCCCGATCGGCTGGGCCGAGTGGACCATGGGCCGCAAGGGCGGCATCGCCGGCTACCATTCCTCACCGGGCATTTTCCACGCCATCGTGAAGCACCCGATTGGGAAATACCTCGGCCTGCTCGGCTTCATCATCCCGGTGATGGTCTACATGTATTACGTGTACATCGAGGCGTGGTGCCTCGGCTACGCCCTCAACGCCGCCACCGGCAACCTGGATCGCGGCACCGACTTCGGCGGTTTCTTCGCCACGTTCACCGGCACGGCCCGGGACGGCGCCTCGATCCACTTCAGCCTGCACGATGTGGGGCTGTTCGTCGTGCTCGTTTACGCGCTGAACTTCTTCTTCATCTATCGCGGCATCTCCAAGGGCGTGGAACTCGTGTGCAAATGGGGCATGCCCCTCCTGATCGTGATCGCCCTCATCATTCTCGGGCGCGTCCTCACGCTGGGCACGCCGGATCCGACCAAGCCCGACCAGAGCGTTCTGAACGGCCTCGGTTACATGTGGAATCCGAAGGAGGTCGCCGCCGGCCTCAAGAACCCCCAGCTCTGGCTCGCCGCCGCGGGCCAGATCTTCTTCTCCCTCTCCGTCGGGTTCGGCGCCATCATCACCTACGCCAGCTACCTGAAGAAAAAGGACGACGTGGTCCTCAGCTGCCTCACCGCCACTTCCGCCAACGAATTCTGCGAAGTTGCCCTGGGCGGCCTCATCACCGTGCCCGCCGCCTTCGTCTTCCTCGGCGCCGCGGGCATCGTCGGCATGGGCACCTTCGGGCTCGGCTTCAACGTCCTGCCCCATGTCTTCGCGCAGATGGCCTTCGGTCAGTTCTTCGCCACCATCTTCTACCTCCTGCTCTTCCTCGCCGCCATCACGAGTTCCCTCTCGATGCTCCAGCCGGGCATCGCCTTCTTCGAGGAAGGCCTCGGCCTGGGCCGGAAGGCGGCCATGGGCCTGCTCGGCCTCCTGACCGCGTTCGGCACCGCGCTCGTCTGGTGGTTCTCCAAGGACTTGAAGGCGCTCGACACGATCGATTTCTGGATCGGCACCGTGGGCATCTTCATCTGCGGCACCATCCTGATCATCGTCTTCGGCTGGGTCATCGGCGTCGACCAGGGCGTGGCCGAGGCGCACGAGGGCGCCGAAATGCGCATCCCGGCCTTCTACAAGCCGATCATGAAGTACATCACCCCCACGTACCTCCTGGCCATCTTCGTGATGTTCGTGCTCGCGAATGTCTTCGGCTGGAACTTCGCCTTCGGCGCCGCCGCCGAATTCAAACCCACCGGTTATATCACGGACCTGGTCGGCGACCAACCCAGCGGCGCCGCCCGCATCGCCTTTGGGTTCATCGTTATCACCATCATCTTTGTCGCCCTCCTCATCGCGCAGGCGGGCAAGCGTTGGACCAAGGCCGAGCAGGCCAAACTTCAAGGAAACCTCCCATGACTACCGGCGGCTGGCTCACCATGTTCTTCTCGGTCGGCTTCGTGACCGTCCTGTTCATCTATTGCATCTGGCGCGTGCTCTGCTGCCACAAGCCGGACCACGATCTCGGGCACATTGAGCCCGTCCACGACGACCAGCTCCCGCGCGACTGACCCCCCGCGCATTCTCCCGCTTGATTTTTGGCCGAGCCCGCTAAACTAGCGGGCTCTGTCATTTTAACCACCCTTACCATGTCCACCACCACTCCGCAAAAATTCGAGTTCCAGGCCGAGATCAAGCAGCTCCTCGATATCGTCATCCACTCGCTCTACACGGAGAAGGAGATCTTCGTCCGCGAACTCGTCTCCAACGCCTCCGACGCGCTGGAAAAGCTCCGCCACCTCCAGCTGACCGAGAAGGATGTTCAGGACGGCGATGCCCCGCTGGAAATCACCATCACCACCGACGAAGCCGCCAAGACCATTACCATCCAGGACTCCGGCCTCGGCATGAGCCGCGCGGAGCTCATTGAAAACCTCGGCACCATCGCGCACTCCGGCTCCAAGGCCTTCCTCAAGGCGCTCGGCGAGGGCGGCGCCAAGAACTCCAACCTCATCGGCCAGTTCGGCGTCGGCTTCTACTCCGCCTTCATGGTGGCCAAGTCCGTGAAGGTCTACTCCCGCTCCTGGCGGACCAGCGAGCCCGGCCACGTCTGGTCCAGCGACGGCTCCGGCTCCTACGAGGTCGAGGAGGTCGCCGACCTCCGCCGCGGCAGCAAGATCGTCGTCGAGCTGAAGGACGACTGCGACGAGTTCGCGAAGGACTGGCACATCAAGGATATCCTCACCCGCTACAGCGCCTTCGTCGGCTTCCCCATCACGCTCAACGGCAAGAAATTCGAGACCGTGCAGGCCCTCTGGCTGCGCTCGAAGAACGAGATCAAGGACGAGGAATACAACGAATTCTACAAGTTCCAGTCCCACGCCCACGACGAGCCGCGCTACCGCCTGCACTTCTCGGCCGACGCCCCGCTCGCAATCAACGCCCTCGTCTTTGTCCCGCAGGAAAACACCGAGAAGCTCGGCTTCGCCCGGCTCGAACCCTCCGTCGCCCTCTACTGCCGCAAGGTCCTGATCGACGCTGCGCCCAAGAACCTCCTGCCCGAATGGCTGCGCTTCCTGAAGGGCGTCATCGACAGCGAGGACCTGCCGCTGAACATCTCCCGCGAGACCATGCAGGACAAGGCCCTGCTCGACAAACTCGGCAAGGTCATCACCAAGAAATTCCTCAAGCTCCTCGAGGACGAGTCCTCCGCCCGCGTCGACGCCTACAACGCGTTCTACAAGGAATTCGGCATTTTCCTGAAGGAGGGCGCCGCGCTCGACTTCACCCACAAGGACCAGCTCGTCAAACTCCTCCGCTTCGAGTCCTCGCTCACGGAGCCGGGCAAGACCACTTCCCTCGCCGACTACGTGTCCCGCATGAAGGACGGCCAGAAGGAGATCTATTACCTGGTCGCCCAGAATCGCGCCGCCATCGAGTCCGGTCCCTACCTCGAGGGCTTCAAGGCCCGCAACCTCGAGGTCCTGTTCTGCCACGAGCCCGTCGACGAATACGTCTTCAACAACGTCCGCGAGTTCGACGGCAAGAAGTTCCTCGCCGCCGACCACGCCGATGTGAAGCTCGACGATGTCCCGCAACAGGGCGAGGCGCTCCCCGAGGCCGAGGCCAAGGAACTCGCGAAATGGCTGCAGGACACGCTGGGCAAACAAGTCGCCGAGGTGAAAACCTCCGACCGCCTCGTCGGCTCCCCCGCACTCGCGACCAACGCCGACAAGTTCATGACCGCCCAGATGCGCCGCATGATGAAGGCGATGAAGAAGGACGACTCCGCCGACGAGCCGGTCAAGGTGAACCTCGAGATCAACCCGCGCCACGCCGTGATCAAGAAACTCGCCGCCCTGCGCACCTCCGACAGCGACAAGGCCGAACTCGTCGCCGAGCAACTCCTCGACAACTCCCTGATCGCCGCCGGCCTCATGGAGGACCCGAGCCGCATGCTCGCGCGCCTCAACAAACTCCTCGAAAACGTCTGAGTCCCAATCCGGCTGGGGCGGGATCGCGGATCCCACCTCTGCCGTTCCTGTTGGGTCGGCGCGCGCGCCGACCCCAACCGCGCCCCCGCCCCATGTAGGAGCCTGTTTACAGGCGATCCAAACAAACGCCAGCGCCCACGTCTTCCCATC